>PLDK01000003.1 GCA_003135135.1 Deltaproteobacteria bacterium | reverse complement strand
GGGAAATTGGGGAGCAGGCCATTGACCATAGCGGATCGAATAGCACGCAAGGGTCGGCGCGGGCAGGCTGAACTAGTTCATCCGCGAACGAAGGAAGAATCACCTGCGCGGTGGGCGGCAGGGGCTGACCCCTGCACCCAGTGTCCATCGCGAAATCCCGAGGACGGTCTTTCGCTCTCAGGGTCGAGAGGGAAAGATGCGTCGCGCATATTTTCCGATTCACATTGGCCAGCCGTGCCAACCGCCGGGCTTCGCCCTGTTAGAACTTTTTTTGTGTCATTCTGGAGCGCTTCTGGACAACTCCGCTTCCACCAGCCGAAGCCCTGAGCGCAGCCGAACGGGGAAGAATCCCGGTTCCTTCCTTGCCTCGCCCCGTCGGGAGAGGGCGCGCTCGTAGCGCGGGTGGGTTTTAGGGGTGCAGGCCACGACGAACACCACAACTGCGACGCTCGCCAGTGTGGGCGCGTCCTCGACCATCATCTGGCGCTGCTGCCAATTGTCTTCACTCAATGAGATTGGCTCCCATTCAGAACACTGAGTAGCTAGAGTCTTCGTATCCATGAAGCCCGAGCCTATTCCATCGTCCTGGGTCAGTGACGCAAACAGTTTACTGCAAGCAAAGCTGCCGACAACTGTGCAGCGGGAGATTTTTCTTCCGGATGCTACCTTTTATGCTCAATACGATCAGAGCGTTGATAAAACTGCCGGCCTACATCTTATGGCACAAGCTTTGTTTGGCTGGCTGAAAATAGACCCGATGGGCAGCGTTATAGACTTCTATGAAGAGAAGGATTTCCCCAAGCATTCCGGAGATACCGCTGGATTTTACACTAGGTTCGAAGACAAACATGGCTATGAGAGAGAGTTGATTTACCTAAACTCAAGGCATCGGCAGAATTCGTTGGCTGTAGGCGCAATTTTGGCCCATGAGATGATGCATCTCTATCTATTTAGACTCGGACTTAGGCTAGAAGACACAAGGGAGAATGAATTACTGACTGATCTGGCGACGATCAAAACGGGCCTCCCTGTTCTTATTTTAAATGGGATGTACTATCAGAGCTATTGGTGGCTCACGATCATTCTGCTTTTGGTCCGCATTTACTATCGAAGAACTGACCAGTCATCCTTCGGATACTTTCAACCCAAAGAGTACGGTCGGCATGTGCGCACCTATCTCAGAGAAAGAGGCTTGGGCGCGACCGATGTAATTGGATATTTGAATCCGAGTTCAAGGAGGTTTTTGCCACACAATCCACTCCTTCGCGGCAAAGCTACAACAGAGTACATAAGACAATTAAACAGAAAGTACTGGTTTGTCACTAGTCTCAAATATGTTCCTGCAGCGATCATTGCCGCCTTTATCATTATTGCGGTGGTTCAGGGAGATCAGCAGGGAGATCAGCATCACGTTATGACCTCGGAGCTACAAACGCAGATCGATAGTTGCAAGTCGACGTTAGACGCTCTCGCTGACAAGGTGAACAAGGATAAAAGCAGTTTGGACGATATGGATGCGCGAATGACGCAATATCAGAAGAAGAGGCAGATCAGAGCGTACAACCGTCTGGTCGATCCTTATAACTCTCTTCTCGCTCAAACCAAGCAGGAGATGGCGGATTACGAGACCCAACGAACCACCTGCAATACGCTCATAGAGCAATACGATGCAAATCAGTAAGAGTCCTATCTTCGCTGTTGAAACTGTCGAGAAGGGCCGAGAGATAGGCCGATACGGCGGAAAGTAAAGGATTAATCTTTTCAGCCGCAGTCTCGGCTGTGAGAGAGCTGGGCAGGCTCATCGCCATCGAAGCGCAGTTTTATCCACCGGCATCTCGCGGGAAGATTTCGATCGAGCAGATTCAGCGCCTCATCAGCAGCTACAATAGAGGGACTGGAGACGGCCTGGAATGGATCGGTACTAACTGCGGGACTCCGCGCCTCTCTCTACCGAGAAAACTGACCAATCTGACCAGAGACGGTGGGGGTGGCAGGGCATCCCGAGATGGTGGCAGCGCTCCCGCATTTCGCCCCCTGCCGTCGCACACCGAGATGCGCTCTTGCAACAGCACACATGCCCCTGGAAGGTCAGAAACTTCAGAAACGCCAGAAAGCTCAGTATCGTGCCGGGCCGCCTTTTGTCCGCTGCCGCGACCGGCTGGATGGTGGCGGCGGGGCGATGATACGCTGAACGTCACGTGAAACCGCTGCTCGAAGTCAAATCGATCCGCACCTCGTTCTTCACCGAGGCGGGAGAAGTGCGCGCGGTGGACGGCGTGAGTTTTTCCGTCGCGCCGGGAAAGCTGATGGGCCTGGTCGGCGAGTCGGGATCGGGCAAGACCGCGAGCGTGCTCTCGATCATGCGGCTGCTGCCGGAGTCGGCGCGAATCGTCGGCGGCGAAATAATCTTCGAGGATCAGGATCTGCTGAAGCTCAGCGAACCTGAGATGCGCCATGTCCGCGGCGCGCGGATCGCGATGATCTTTCAGGAGCCGATGACCTCGCTCAATCCCGTCTTCACCATCGGCAGCCAGATTGGCGAGGCCGTCCGGCTGCATCAGCACACCGCTCGCGCCGAGACGCGCAATCGCACCATCGAGGCGCTCAGGATGGTCGGGATTGCCGACCCCGAGCGTCGCATCGACGACTATCCGCATCAGTTGTCCGGCGGGATGCGCCAGCGCGTGATGATCGCGATGGCGCTGTCGTGCAATCCGCGGCTGCTGATCGCCGACGAGCCGACCACCGCGCTCGACGTGACGATACAGGCGCAGATTCTCGATCTGATCCGCGAGTTGCAGGTGCGGCTCGGGCTGGCCGTGATACTGGTCACGCACGATCTTGGAATCGTGTCCGAGTATGCCGACGACGTGACGATTCTTTACGCGGCGCGCGTGATGGAGCAGGCGCCGAGCGCGGAGCTGTTTCGAAATCCGCTCAACCCGTACACGCGCGGATTGCTCGAATCGATTCCCGGCATGGACGGCAGCCGGCACCGCCGCTTGCAGGCGATTCCCGGCTCGATTCCGAGCGCGCTGAATCCACCGGCGGGCTGCAGGTTTCATCCGCGATGCCCGCGGGTAATTCCTCAATGCTCCGCGGCTGAGCCGCCGCTGGAAAACAAGGGCCCAGACCATTATGTCGCCTGCATCCGCGCCTAATCCCGGATCGCCCGTCGGCAACACAGGCGCAACCGCGTCCGGCGCGCCGCTGGTTCGCGCCGAGCATCTCAGCAAGGAGTTCCCGGCGGGCTCGACGGGGATTATCGGCGGGAAAAAACTTTCGATAAAAGCGGTGGCCGGCGTCCATCTGGAGATTGCGCCGGGCGAAACACTGGGATTGGTCGGAGAGTCGGGCTCGGGCAAATCGACGCTGGGACGGCTGATTCTGAAACTCCTGGAGCCGACCGAAGGCGCCGTCTATTTCGACGGCCGCGATCTCTCGACGCTTGGCCGCGCGGAACTTCGTGCTCTGCGCCGCCAGATGCAGCTGGTCTTTCAGGATCCGTACTCGTCGTTGAATCCGCGGATGCGGGTGAGATCGATCGTCGGCGAAGGAATCGAGATTCACAAACTCGCGCGCGGGGCGGAAAAGGAGCGGCGAATCGCCGAGCTGCTCGCGATGGTCGGGATGAGCGCCGACGCAATGGATCGTTTGCCCCATGAGTTCTCGGGCGGGCAGCGCCAGCGAATCGGGATCGCGAGGGCGCTGGCGGTGAATCCGCGCTTCCTGGTGCTCGACGAGCCGGTCTCGGCGCTCGACGTGTCGATCCAGGCGCAAATAATCAACCTGCTGCAGGACCTGCAGGAGAAGCTGAAACTCACCTACCTGTTCATCGCGCACGATTTGCGCGTGGTCGAGCACATCAGCAATCGCGTCGCGATCATGTACCTCGGCAAGCTGGTCGAAATCGCATCGCGCGACGAGATTTACCTGAACCCGCGGCATCCCTACACGCGCGCGCTGCTCTCGGCGATTCCGACTATCGACACCGCGCACAAGCCGGAGCGAATCAAACTGCCCGGCGAAATGCCGAGTCCGATGAACCCTCCCGCCGGCTGCGCCTTCCATCCAAGATGCCCATATGCGAAAGATGTTTGCAGCAACGTCGAACCGAAATTGGAAACCGGGCGCGGCGGGCACGCGGTGGCATGTCACGTATTCCCGGCTCCGTAGTGAATGGATTCAACACAGATACCGCAGGATGCAGGCGTGGCGTGGGCCGAGGAGCGCACGCGCGTCGCGGTGGGCCGCAACGTCAACGTCGCGGGCAAGCTGATCTTTCATGAACCGGTCAGAATCGAGGGCCGCTTCCGTGGCGAGGTTCGCTCGGTCGAGTTGGTGGTGGTCGGCGAAGAAGGAATGATCGAAGGCAAGGTCTTCGCGCCGCGACTGCTCATAATGGGTGAGTTGCGCGGAGACGTTGTCGGATGCGACCGCATGGTGCTGGGGCCACGCGCCAAGGTCTTCGGCAATATCGAGACGCGCAACTTGACGATATCCGAAGGCGCCTACCTGGATGGCAACGTTCGAATGACGCGGGCTTGCGTCGAAAAGACCGCCGTCTCCATCGACATATGATCGAGGACCGGCGCTCAGGTCGCGACGTCGAGTCGCGCCGCTTTGCCCGACAGATTGCGCAGATAGTACAGGCGCGCACGCCGCACGCGGCTTCGGGTCAGCACCTGCAGCTTGTCGATCCGCGGCGAATGCATCGGGAATATTCGCTCGACCCCGACCCCGTATGAAACTTTGCGGACGGTGAAGGTCGCGCGGTTGGCGCCCCGGTTCATTTTGATCACGATGCCTTCGAAGGATTGAATGCGCTCTTTTTCGCCTTCGACGACTTTGACGTGAACGCGAACCGTGTCGCCTACGCGGAATTCAGGCAGGTCCTTGCGCAGGCCCCGCTCTTCGAGCTTCTGGATAACAGTATTCATGGGAAGAAAGACCTCGAGTCGAGCTCCTAAACCTACCGAAATGCGCGCGGCCACTCAATGGGTGCGGGGTACCCGCGTCACTTGCCGCGAAGGCGGTCGAGAATGATTCCCGCGGCGGAGCGCACCGACAGATGGTTGTAATCGCCGGGACCGGCGATTGGCGCAAGCACGACGTCGGCGCGTTCGGCCACCTCGGGCGACATTCCAAATCCGGTCCCGAGCAGGATAATCATCGGCGGCGCATCCGGAGCCTCCAGCCGCTTGCGTAAATCGGCGTAGCTGGTGCCGCCCTCGGTGCGCGCGGAGGTGTGCACGACGAGCGGGCGTGCGCCGGAGATTCGCGTTGCCGCGGCGATCGCGTCGTCGAGTTCCGCGACGATTTGCACGCGCTCGAGGGCCTCGCGCCGGCGCGAATCGTGGGTCCGGCCGAAGTCGAAACGCCAATGATCGATCACGCTCGCCGCGAATTTCCGCTGCTCGGGAATCGGATGGACGATGAACACGCCGCGCAGGTCGTAGGTTCGCGACGCGCGCGCGATATCGTGAATGTCGAGGCTGGTTATTGCCGAGGTGACGATCTTTGCGTTGCGGTCGACGACCGGATGATGAATCAGCGCTACGAAAAGATCGGACACGCTCAGAACTTGCGGCGTTCGAGCAGGTCGGGGCGACGCCGCGCGGTTCGCCGTTTTGCTTCAGCCTCGCGCCACGCGCGAATCTTGCCGTGGTCGCCGCTGAGCAGGATTTCCGGCACCTTCATCCCGCGGAACTCCTCGGGCCGCGTGTATTGCGGGTACTCCAGCATCCCGGCAGCGAACGATTCCTCGTCGAGCGACTCGGGATTGCCCAGCACGCCCGGTATCAACCTGCCCACCGCCTCGATCACCGCCATCGCCGCAATTTCGCCGCCGCTCAGCACGTAGTCGCCGATCGAAATTTCCTGGTCCACCAGCGAGCGCACGCGCTCATCGATTCCTTCGTAGCGTCCCGCGACGATCATCAGGCCGGGTGCGCGCTTGGCGAGGTCACGCGCCATCGAGTTGTCGAACACTTCGCCCTGCGGCGTCATCAGGATGCGCCACAATCCCGGGCGTTGCGCATTGACCGCGTCGATCGCCGCCGCGATCGGCTCCGGCCGCATCACCATCCCACTGCCTCCCCCGTACGGCGCATCATCGACTTGCCGGTAATTACCCAGACCGTGCTCGCGCAGCGGATGCGCCTTGATCGCGATCAATCCCTGCTCGATGGCGCGTCCAATTATGCCGGCGCGAAACGGCGATTCGAACATCTCGGGGAACAATGTGATTACGTGAAATTCCATCGCGGCGAACCGAAGTGCGGATGCGTCGTGAATCCAAATCTATCCGGGTGCGCCGCTTCGGGCCAGACGGCACCGGCCGATTTCAGTCGAGCAGGCCGGGGATCGGCTCGATCGTGACACGCCGGGCGGCGAAGTCCATCGCCTTGACGACGTCCTCGATTACCGGAACCAGGACTTCGCGCTTGCTGTCTCGCACCACCCAGATGTCGTGCGCGCCGGTCGAGAAGATTTCTTCGATCGTGCCGATACGGCTGCCGTCGGTCAGAAACACTTCACATCCGATCGCCTCGTAATAGTAGAACTCGCCCGGCTTGGCCGCCGGAACGTCCTCCGGCGCGAGCATCACGACCGCGCCTTTGAGCGCCTCGGCCGCGTTTACGTCGGCGACACCCTCGAGCGTGATTCGCCGCGTCGTCGCGTTCAGCCGCGTCATTGCGGTCAGCCGAAACTCGCGTGCTTGTCCCGCGCTCTCCAGGAACACGCGCGCGACCTGTTCCAATGTGTCCGAGTCGGGATTGTCGGGCCGCAATCGCAGCGCGCCCTTGAGGCCGTGGGCGCCGGTTATGCGGCCGACGCGGAGCATCGATGCTGCAACTTGATTCGTGTCACCGGGCAGGCGCTGGCCGGCTCACGAAAAGTGTCGATCGATTGGTCCGATCATTTGTCCTCGACGATTTCGAGAACAACCTTGCGGTTGGTGCGGGAGGCGACCGCGTTCAGAATCGTGCGGATCGACTTCGCGGTCCGCCCCTGCTTGCCGATCACGCGGCCCAAATCTTCCTTCGCCACCCGCAGTTCAATTATCGAGGCGGTATCGCCCTGCGTCTCCTTCACGTCCACCGCGTCAGGATTGTTCACCAGTTGTTGTGCGAGGAACTGAACGAGCTCCTTCATGGGATGGCTCCGTTGCAGCGGGTCGCATCAGGCGGAGACCGTTGCTGTTTCGGCCCGTTTAATTAACTTTCTTACCGTGTCGCTCGGCTTAGCGCCAGCCTTGAGCCAGCGGTCGGCCACGTCCTTTTTGATCGTCACGCGGGGCGGATCGAAGGCCGGGTCGTAAGTGCCGACCTGATCGACGAAGCGTCCGTCACGCGGCGAGCGCGAGTCGGCCACCACGATGCGGTAGAAGGGTTTCTTGCGCCCGCCGTGGCGGCGCAACCGGATTACAAGTGCCATGCGATTCTCCTGTTACTTATTCTAGCTGCCGAGCCCCAGTCCGCGCATCATCATCTTTCCCGCGCCCATGCGGGTGATTTTCTTCATCATTTTGCGCGTCTGCTCGAACTGTTTGAGAAAACGATTCACGTCCTGCACCGACGTGCCGCTGCCGGTGGCGATTCGCGCACGCCGGCGCCCATTGATAATCAGATGGTTGCCGCGCTCCTGCAGCGTCATCGAGTCGATAATCGACTGGATGCGGCCCAGCTCGCGTTTGGCCTCTTCGGAATCCGCCGCGCCCGCCACTTTTTTGAGCCCGGGGATCATTCCCATCAGATCGCCAAGCGATCCCATCTTCTTGATCGCTTTGATCTGTTCGGCGAAGTCCGTGATTGTGAATTCGTTCTTCTTGAACTTGCGCTCGAGCTCCTTGGCCTTGGTCTGATCGTAGTTCTGCTGCGCTTTTTCGATCAGCGTCAGCACATCGCCCATCCCCAGGATGCGCGACGTCAGCCGGTCCGGATAGAAAATCTCGAACGCGTCGAGTTTCTCGCCCGTGGCCGCAAACAGAATCGGCGCCCCGGTTATAGTCCGCACCGAAAGCGCCGCGCCGCCGCGGGCGTCGGAGTCGAGCTTGGTCAGAATCACGCCCGAAATTCCCAGCCGCTCGTGAAATCCCGCCGCCACGTTGGCCGCTTCCTGCCCGGTCATCGCGTCGGCGACGAATATGATGTGATGCGGGTTCAGCGCAGCCTTCAGGCGCGCCAGCTCGTCCATCATCTCTTCGTCGATCTGCAGGCGGCCGGCGGTGTCTATAAGCACCGCGTCATGCCCGCCGGTCTCGGCCCGGGCCAGCGCGCGCGACGCGATCTCGATCGGATTCTGATCCTCGCGGCTGTCTACGACTGGAATTTGCGCCTGCGCGCCAAGCACGCGCAATTGCTCCATCGCGGCCGGGCGATAAACGTCGGTGGACGCCAGAATCGGATGGCGCTTGCGCTCCGATTTGAGCCATAGCGCGAGCTTCGCAATCGAAGTCGTCTTGCCCGAGCCCTGCAGGCCCACCAGCATGATTTTGACGGGCGGTTTGACCTTCAAATCGAGCTCGCGCGCCGAGCCGCCCATCGCGTTTTGCAGCTCGGTCGCGACGAACTTGATTAGATGCTGCTCGGGCGTGAGCGAGCGGAGTACTTCCTCGCCGAGCGCCTTGATCTTGACGTGCTCGATAAAATCGCGCACGACCTTGATATTGACGTCGGCTTCGAGCAGCGCGAGCCGGACTTCACGCAGCGCCTCTTCAATATTGCGCTCGGTGATGCGCCCGGTGCCCTTGAGTTTTCTGAAGACCCCTTCGAGGCGGTCGCTGAGCGTATCAAACATGGGTAAAAACCCGGTTGCAGCAGGTCGAGGTAAGCGGCTCCGGCCCAGTCGGTTCGTTTCTGTAGTCTAGCAAACCGTCAAGGCTAGGGCACGCTGCGGCGGCTGTCAATGCGGCCGCACGGCTACTTCCTGCGGCTGCGCTTCGGCGGCGGGTTGTACACGTGCAGGAACGAAAATGCGGCGATCGTCAACGCATGCATGACCTTGCCCGATGCGATCAGGCCGCGTATTTCGCGCATCGGCACCAGCACGACCTCGGTCTCTGCGTCGCCGATCGATACCACCCTTTCGACCTGGCGCACCCGGTCTGCAAGAAACGAGAAACAGATGTTGCCCTGGATTGCGGGATTCGGATACACCTTGCCAAGTTCCACGATCATGTCCGAATCGAATCCCGTCTCCTCGATCATCTCGCGCCGGGCCGCATGCATCGGCGACGGATCCTCGGGATCGACCATCCCGCCGGGCACCTCGAGCGTGAACTCGGAGATCCCGTGACGCCATTGGCGAATCATCACGACCTCGCCATTGGTCGCGATCGGAATGATATTCACCCAGTTGGGCGCGTCGAGAATGAAGAAGTCGCGTTCGCCGCGCCGCGGATGCGTCGAGCGGCGTCGATGGAGATCGAAAATCGGCGTCCGGTAGGCGATGTCACTCTTGAGCGTCTTCCACTTGCGCGGCTTCATCAAAAAACTCCGCCGCCGCCGCCGTGGCTTAGAACAATCGCGCATATTCGATCGCCGGGCATCGATCCATCACCACCGTCATCCCGGCTTGCTGCGCGCGGCGCGCCGCGTCGAGGTTGATTACGCCGAGCTGACACCACAGCACGCGCGCACCTTTGGCGATCGCGTCTTCGACGATTTCCGGCACGAACTCCGATCGCCGAAACACGTCCACCATCTCAATCGGCTCGGGAATCGACGCCAGGTTGGGATAGCACTTCTCTCCCAGAGCGCTCTGGAGCGCGTCGGCGTCGAGCTGCGGATTGACCGGAATTACCTTGAAGCCCCGGCCTTTTAGCAATTTTGCAATTCGCAGCGAGTCGCGCGCCGGATTGTCGGAGCATCCCACGACTGCGACCGTGGATGGACGCGCCAAAATCGCGCGAAGCTCGGCGTCGGGCGGATTGATGAATTCCATGGTCATATGATCGCGCGCGACGCCGCCGGGCGCTAGCGATGAAACAGGCGTTCGATGATCGTCGGGACGAGCCGATGAATCTCCTCGCGGCATTCGGCGAATACCAGGTCGCCCTTTTCGTAGGGGTCGTCGATATCGCCTGCCTCGCCTGCGAACGAACGCAGCGTGAACACCGGCCGCCCCGCTGCGCCGGGAAATCGCTCGACCAGCTCGCGCGCCTGCTGCTCGGTCATCGCGATGATGAGATCGGTCTGCTCGAGCATCTCGGGATGCCGTTTGAGGTCGGTTGAAGTCGCCTGGTCGCCGATATCGATGCCGACCTCGCGCAGCGCCATCCGCGTATCGAGCGAAACCAACGCCCCGTCGCGGGCGTATGGCGCGATTCCCGCCGATGTGATCGTGATCCGATGGTCGAAGCCGAGCGCGTCGAGTTCGCGCCGCAGGATATGCTCGGCCATCACGCTACGCGCGGTGTTGGCGGCGCAAATGAACAGGATGCAACGAAAGCGCGGCTCACGGCGAGCCGCGCATTTCGGTTTCGTCTTAGCCGTCAAAAATCTACGCGCCCCCGCCCATCACCTCGCCCATGCTCTCTTTCTTGGTCACGCCCTTGGCCAGCTCTTCCTTGAGCTTGGTGCCCAGTTCCGCCGGCTCCCACATCGAGCCCTTCTTCGAGACCTTGGAGCCGGTATGCCATCCGCGCATCAGCCACACGTTGCCCATGCCGACGCGGAACACTTCGCCGTGAACGTCTTTGGCGTCGTCGCTGGCCAGCCACACCACCAGCGGCGCCACGTGCGCGGGCGTGAACGCATCCCATTCTCCCGGCCGCTGCGCCATGCCGGCGGCGGTCTGCGGAGTCGCGTCGACGGTAAGCCGCGAGCGCGCTATCGGCGCGATCGCATTTGCGGTGACGCCGTAACGGCTCATCTCGCGATCCACGATTATCGCCATCGCGGCGACCGCCGCCTTTGCCGATCCGTAGTTGCTCTGTCCCGCGTTGCCCAGGATGCCCGAGTCGGAGCTGGTGTTGATGAGCCGGCCATTGAGCACGTTGCCGGCCTTGTGCTGCTCGCGCCAGTAGGCGGTCGCGTGGCGGGCGAGGTTGAACGAGCCTTTCAGGTGGACTGAAATGACCGCGTCCCAGTCTTCCTCGCTCATGTTGAACATCATGCGGTCGCGCAGGATGCCCGCGTTGTTGACGAGGATGTTGAGCTTGCCGAAGTTGTCGATTGCGCACTCGATGATCCGCTTGGCGGCCTTGAAGTCGGTCACGCTCTCGAAGTTGGCGACTGCCTCGCCGCCGGCGGAGCGGATTTCCTTGACCACGTCCTCGGCCGGGGAACGCGACTGCCCGGTTCCGTCGAAGTGGCCGCCGAGGTCGTTGACGACGACCTTGGCTCCGTGCTTGGCCAGCAACAACGCCTCTTCGCGTCCGATGCCGCGGCCGGCACCGGTAATAACTGCAACTTTGCCTGTTAGTAGTGCCATCTTGCTAATTCCTCTTCTCTTTCTCGCTGGGATTTGGAGTTTGTTGGGCGATTTCGCCCGGTCCTTCTACGTCGAAGTCTTCTTTGGGTTCTATCAGGGATTCGTCCAGATTCGCGGGCAGCTCGTAGATGAGGTCGATGGTCATCTTCGATTTATCCTGGTCGCTCGGGTACAGCATGATGCTGCCGGGACGTCCGTTGTAGTGGAAATCGCACGACCAGGTTTTGCGCAACGGCATGATCAGCGACGAGGCGATGTGAAAGTCGTTCTTCTTCAGTTCGTCCTTGTAGAAAGCAACCATCCGGGGCATCTGCGCGTCCACGCTGAACAGAATTTCGCGCATCGCACCTTTGGGTTTGCGGACGTGTTCGATCCTGGCGCCCGGATATATCGGCATCGTCTTGTACAGGTCCGGCGGCAACGCCTTGCTGGGCTCGTCGGGCGTGGTCATCGAGGTCTGCACGGCAGCCGGCGCGACGGGAGCGGCTACCGGCGCGGTTTTGCAAGCCGCCAGTCCGAACATGCACGCGGCGGCCAGCGCAGCCCGACTGAACAAAACGGGCCGCTGCACCGTCCTAATTAATGGTGGATTTGGATTTCTCAAAGGCGTCAATCGACCGAAAAAACAATGACCGCAGCGCGGTCAATTTGCGGCGTGTTCTGGCAAGCTTCTGGATAGACGTGAGGGGCCAAGAAGTCAAGGCGAGAGGATACTTCGCGGTGCCGCGAGCGACCGTTTTCGCTAGTCGCCAGCATGGCCAACGGCGTACAGTAAGCGCCGCGCCGATTCGATGATCGAGCATGATGCGAGCGTTGCGCAGCGTGAGATTTTCTTCATTTGCAATCGTGGGCGAATCGGTCAATACTTATACGTCTGCGGCGGCTCTTGACAAATACTTTCTATTGTTGCATTCAGACTTTCCGCGCTATCACAGATGACTTTGACCGGCGGGTGGGAGCCCAATCTGTGAAATTAGGGCTAGCGATCGGTTCAAGGGAGAATCCGCAGGGGCAGTTTGGGGTAGTTACGTAACGGTTCGGGCGGGGCCAAAATTTCGCCGCTCAAATTTATTTAGAACTCGAGAGGATAAGAGATGCAAAGCAACTTTGGGATTTTGTCGATGATTCAGCAGGGCTACTATGCAACGTACCCCCTGCTTTTCATTTCGGTCGTCTGCCTGGCGATAATTTTCGAACGTGTATGGGTGCTGTGGGGCGTCGGTCCGAAGACGGCGAAGCTGGCCGACTCGCTCATTCCGCAGCTGCGGCAGGGCAAGTTCAACGAAGCGTTGCAGGCCACGCAGGCCCGCGCCACGGCCGCCGAGCGCATCTATCACACCCTCATCGCCGGTTCGCAGACGATGGACAGGGATCATCTGCTCGAGCTCGACGACGAGCGCCGTTACCAGGAAGGCCTCGAGTTCAAACGCTACATCTGGGTGCTCGCGACCGCGGGCGCATCGGCTCCGTTCATCGGGCTGTTCGGCACGGTCGTTGGTATCCTCGTGGCGTTCCAATCGATGGCAATCATGGGCACCGGCGGTTTCTCGGTCGTCGCAGCCGGTATTTCGGAAGCCCTGATTTCAACCGCGCTTGGACTCGCCGTCGCGATCATCGCGGTTATCTTCTACAACTATTTCTCGGTCAAGATTGAGAACATCAGCGCCATCCAGCACATCAACGACGACCGTCTGATCGACGCTACACTCCAGGGGAGACAGGCGCGTGGCAATTAGCGGACCCCATGGTGGCGCTGGTGGCGGCGTTTTCGCCGACATCAATATCACGCCGCTGACCGATATCTTTCTGGTCCTGCTCATCATCTTCATGGTGACGACCTCTGTCACGATCGAATCTGCCGCCCACGTCGATCTGCCCAACGCGACCAATACCGCGCCGGAGAACAAGGGCGTCATAGTGACGTATACCGCCCAGCACGAGCTGTTCGTGAACTCGAAGGACGTTCCCGAGCGCGAACTCCGCTCGGCCCTGGGCGAGGCGCTGAGCAAAGTGGACCAGAAGATCGTCGTGTTCCAAGGCGACCGCAAAGTGCTGCTCGGCGACATGGTGCGAATCCTGAATATCGCCAAGGCCGCCGGCGCCGAACAAATTGCAATCGCGGCCAAGCGGGTTACCGGTGCGCAACTAGCCAACTCCTCAGGTGGTGGAGGTTGATCGGGCCGGCTCCCGTTGCTGACCTGAGCATCGATACACGCAGAGGTATTTGCCCATGGCAATGAGTAGTAACAAAGGCGGCGGGGTGTTCGCCGATATCAACATCACCCCGCTGACCGATATCTTTCTCGTCCTGCTGATCATCTTCATGGTGACGACGGCGGTGACGATCGAATCAGCGGCCCACGTCGATTTGCCCAAAGCTGAGGCTGCGGCCAGCCCAACCGAAAAGCCCAAGGGCATCATCGTCACGTACACCGCCGAGCATCTGATCTATTTGGGCGACAAGCAGGTCACCGAGCCCGAGTTGGTGCCCCAGCTTCATGACGCGCTTGCGAATTCGACCGACAAAATTGTGATTTTCCAGGGCGACCCAAAGGTTATACTTGGTGATATGGTTCGTATTCTGGATATGGCCAAGTCGGCCGGCGCGGAGGCTATCGCTATCGCCGTGTCTTCTCTCCCTCCTGGGGGCGTCCCTGGCGGAGCGCCGGGAGGCGGAGCGTAAGAATTTGATTTTCGGACGGCTCACGCGTCGCCGCGACGATCGCGCGGCTTTAAGTCTAGTGAATGAGGATCTCGGCCTCGGCCGCGCCAAGCGTAGCCCAAGCGGGGAGCACGTTTTTATATGATCGCAGCAATAGTTATTTTGCTTGTCCTCTCGACGTTCGTCGTCGCTTTCATCTTCTACCGCGTTATCGGCAAGCGAGAGCTTGAGGCCGAGGCGCGCCGCGAAGAAGACGAAGCTGACGCGACCCGTCTTCAGAAGATAAAAGATGCGCTCGGTCTGATGATCGGCCCGTTCCCGCTCTCAGTCGCCCTTCACGTACTCGCCCTGCTGTTCCTGATCATCACGGTGCACGAGCAGCGCGGGCGCGAGTTGATCATGGTGAACCTGGAAGCGGGCGGCGGCGGCGGTGGCGGCAACGAGATGCAGGATCTCGACATGCCCGAAGTGCCGATGCCCGACACGGCGCCGCAGCAGATGGAAGCGCCGACCGCGGTGGACACCTCGCAGGCGGTTGGACTGGCCAATGACTACGTGCGCGCAGCCGGCGGCGGCGGCATCGGCATCGGCCGTGGCGGCGGCATGGGCTCGGGCTACGGTCACGGCATCGGCTCGGGCTTCGGCGGGTTCATCGGCGAGTTGCGGCGCAAGGGACTGGACGTGGTGCTGGTGATTGACGGGACCGGCTCGATGAAACTGATCATCGACGATGTCAAAGCCAAGATGCAGCAGTTGGTGCAGTCGATTCACCGGCTGGTGCCGATCGCCCGAATCGGAATAATCGTGTTCGGCGGCAAGGGCGAGAAGATGAATATCCAGCCGCTGACGCTGTCCCCGCAAAAGCTCAGCGACTTCCTCAATGGCATCCAGGCGATGGGTGGCGGCGAGTGGGAAGAGGATACGTTTGGCGCCTGCGAGACGGCGATGACCAAGATGGACTGGAAACCGTACGCCAAGAAGGTGGTAGTGCTGGTCGGCGATTCTCCCCCGCACAAGGAAGACTTCGGACCGCTGCTCACGTTGATCCGGCAGTTCAAATCCAACAACGGCACCTTCAACACGGTGGACGTGGCGGCTGAGGAGCACGAGCGCTTCGAGCGCGAGTTCTGGCTCAAGGTGCATCGGGAAGAGCCGCCGAAAATCTCGCCGTTGCCGGAGTTCTACCGGCAGACGCAGGCGGCGTACAAAGTGCTGGCTACCGCGGGTGGCGGCTCGATGAAATCGCTGACCAAGGACGCGCACATCAATCAGCAGGTGCTGATCCTGGCCTTCGGCGAGCAATGGCAGTCGCAGGTCGCGTCCTTCGGCCGCGGGCTTAACACTCCCAGCCCGTAAATATTTCGCCCGGTCGATCGTCCACTATGATGGTGGCCGGGATGCCATGAAAAATCTCAAGATACTCAGCGCGGTCGCCCTTGCGGCCGCGCTTTCGTTTTCGCTGGATGCCCCGCGTGCACATGCGATGGACTTGCAGCACGCGCGCGCGCAAAAAGACCTCTCGCCGGCGCTCGAGCAATCGCTCCAGGATAAACTTTCCGATGTCGCCGAGCCTTACTTTGCCGAGCAGGATGAAAAAAAGGCCAAGGGTCAGGTGTACTTAGACCTGCAGCAAAAGTTCGAATACCTGCCGACCTACGGCCCGCATAATCATCTGGTCGTGAGCTGCAAGCTTGGCGGCGTCGAGTACGACCCAACAAAGAAGGGAACCGCCAAGGGCCTCGCCACCGGCAAGCTCAAGTATCTGGTCTTCACCTACGAGCTTGACGGAAAACAATGGGTCTCCATCGCGAAGCCCAAGTGGGAATCGCAGGACCTCGGCGTCGCAGGCGCCAGGCAAATGAACCAGAACCTCGCTCACGGCGAGCAGCGCAAGGCCGCGATGGAAAAGGCCACCCAGACCCGCGCCGCGGCCTCCGCCGCCGCGGCAGCCGCGCAGAAGGCGGCAGATCGCTCCGGCCAATAGCGCCGTTGCGGTCCCTCGCCCGGTGAGCGCCTCTCCCTGTCAGTGAGGGTCCCTGGACAGCGCGCACTGTTTTCCTTTCTTAATACTGGCTCCCGTGCCAACGGGTCTTAACACTGGCTACCCGTGCCCACGGGCGCGCTCGACCGCGTTGTTCTGCACCCGGCTGTGGAAGCGGCCGTAGCTGAAGTAGATAACCAGCCCGATCCCCATCCACACGAAAAAGCGAATCCACGTAACCAGCGGCAGACTCGCCATCAGGTAAAGGCAGAAGATGACGCCTAAGATCGGCACCAGCGGCACCAGCGGCGTGCGGAACGGGCGCTTCAAGTCCGGCTCGACGTGGCGCAGTATCCACACGCCGAAACATACCAGCACGAACGCGAACAGCGTCCCGATATTCGTCAGCTCCGCGATCTCCTGGATCGGCAGCAGCGCCGCCGTGATTCCGACTCCGATTCCGGTCAGCGTGGTCGGTATGTACGGCGTGCGATACTTCGGATGAATCCGGCTGAAGGCCGGCGGCAGCAGGCCGTCGCGCGACACGGCGAAAAACACCCGCGACTGCCCGAGCATCATCACCAGCAGCACCGAGGACAGCCCCGCAACCGCGCCCAGCGAGATAATTCCCGACAACGCATGCATCCCGCGCAGCGCGAACGCCGACGCCAGCGGCGCGTTCACGTCGATCAGGTGCGCCGGCACCATCCCGGTCAACACGCCCGCGACCAGGATATAAAGCACGGTGCAGACCAACAGCGAACCGAGGATGCCGAGCGGCAGGTCGCGCTTCGGATCGATGACTTCCTCCGCGGCCGTCGAGACCGCGTCGAACCCGATGTACGCGAAGAAGATCACCGCCGCGCCTTTCATCACTCCCGTCCATCCCATCGGCGCGAAGGGGCTCCAGTTCTCCGGCCTCACGAAGAACACGCCCACGACTATCACGGCGCCAACCACGATCAGTTTCACCGCCACGATGATCGAATTGATCCGCGCGCTTTCCGATATCCCGATGTACAGCACCCAGGTGATCAGCATCACGACCAGCAGCGCGGGCAGGTTGATGATCGCGCCGGGAACCGACCCGGGCGCATTGGTTATTGCTACCGGCAAATAAATCCCGACGCCGTGCAGGATGACGGTAAGGTACCCCGACCATCCCACCGCAACCGCCGCCGCGGCGACCGCGTACTCGAGCACCAGGTCCCATCCGATGATCCAGCCGACCAGCTCGCCCATCGTCGCGTACGAATATGAATACGCGCTGCCCGCCACCGGGATCATCGCTGCGAACTCCGCGTAGCACAGCGCCGCCATCGCACACGCGAATCCCGACACCACGAACGAGAGCACGATTGCGGGCCCGGCGTATCTTGCCGCGGCGACGCCGGTCAGCACGAAAATTCCCGCACCGACGATCGCGCCGATACCGAGCAGCGTGAGATCAAGAGCTCCCAGAGCCCGTTTGAGGCCGCCTGAGTGCGACTCGGCTTCCGCCATCAAAGCCGCCGCCGGCTTGCGCCGGAAAAGTTGCGCCCGAAGCCCGGTGTCGTTCATCCCCACTCCCAGTCTAACGATTGCCCGGAGTTTGCGGCGGCGCGGCTTGCAAGCTTTGCGATCGGACCCGCGCCGCTTTCACCACGCCTGGTATCCACCATCCACCGAAATTACCGACCCCGTAACGTAGCTAGAAGCCGCGCTGGCAAGGAAGATCACCGCGCCGCGAATCTCATGCGGCAGCCCCAGCCGCTTCATCGGCGTAAACGCCTCCATCCGTTCCTTGTTCCTGGGCTTCGCGATTCCGCCTTCGGTGGCCTCGGTGGGAATCCATCCCGGCGCGATCGCATTGACCAGAATTCCATAGCCGGCCCATTCGACCGCCAGTTGACGCGTCAAATTCGCCAACGCCGCCTTGGTCGCCGCGTATGCCGACAGCCGGTACACCGAACTCGCCACCGACGCGTAGATCGAAACCATGTTGATGATTCGGCCCGGCTGTCCGGTCTCGATGAGCCGGCGCGCGACGCGCTGTGCAAGCATCATCGGTGCGGTCAGATTCACGGCGATCGCTTCGTCCCATGCTTCACGCTTGAAGTTCTCGGCGCGGCCGGTCGGCGACACGCCCGCGTTGTTCACCAGGATGTCCACGTCGCCAAGCGCGGCCGATGTCTCGGCCATCACGCGATCGAGGTCGTCCTCGCGCGTCACGTCGGCGCCGATTCCGATCGCTTTGACGCCGTGCGTCTTCGCCAGCTCGGCCGCAATTTGTGTGACGCGGTCTTTGCGCCGCGCGACCAGTGCAACGTCGGCGCCCGCAATCGCCAGCGCCCTTGCGCATTCCACTCCCAACCCGGACGACGCGCCGGTTACCAGTCCGCGACGCCCGCGCAGAGAAAACAGTGAATCGAGCGAATCCATCTCGTGATTCCCCATGCGCGCGATCGAAGCGTTCAGTCGCCGAAGACTTCGCCGGCGGCTTGTGCCGCCGCTGCGACCGCTCGATCGACATCGGCGCGCGAAATCCCATGATGTGTCACGGCGCGGAAAGACGTCGCCGCGCGCGGCGATATCAGCACCCCTCGCTGTTGCATCGCCGCCGCGAAACGCCGCGATGCGTCCGCGTCGCCGTCCACGTCGAATACCACCATGTTGGTCCGATTCTTAACCGGACGGACGTTCAGTCCCGCGACCAGCGCAAATCCCTGCGCCAGCGCGCGCGCATTCTGGTGATCCTCGGCCAGCCGATCGACCATCGTGGTCAGCGCGACGATTCCCGCCGCCGCGATTATTCCCGCTTGCCGCATTCCTCCACCGAGCACTTTGCGGGTCCGGCGCGCACCGGCGATAAATTCGCCGCTCCCGCACAAAATCGAGCCCACCGGACATCCAAGCCCCTTCGACAGGCAAAACGATACCGTATCCGCGCCGCTGGCGATTTCCCTCGGCGTCGTTTCCAGCGCCAGCGCCGCGTTGAAGATTCGCGCGCCGTCAAGATGCAGCCGGATTTTTCGGCGATGCGCCGCGTCGGAAACTTCCGCCATGTGCGATAGCTTGATCGGCGCGCCGCCGCATCGGTTGTGAGTGTTCTCGATGACGACCAGCGACGGCTGCGCGAAATGCTCGTCTACCGGCATCCCAAGCTCGTGCGCCAGCTCGTCCGCGTCGAGTTCGCCGTCTTCGGTGTTGGCAATCGCGGTTAGCACGATGCCTCCCAGAGCCGACGCGCCGCCCGCCTCGTAAAGATTGGTGTGCGACTGCGAGCCAACTATCGCCTTGGTGCCGCGCGCGCAATGCGTCAGCATCGCGGCCAGATTGCCCATCGTGCCGCTCGGCACGAGCATCGCCGCGTCTTTCCCCATCGTCGACGCCGCCATCGCTTCGAGCCGGTTCACGCTCGGGTCTTCGCCGTAAACGTCGTCACCCAGCTCGGCGCGCGCGATCGCCTCGCGCATCTCGGGCGTCGGCAACGTAACCGTGTCGCTGCGCAGATCGATCAAGACGCGATGCCCGTCGCGCGGTGCCCTACTGCCCCGGAGGATAGAGCGTGGTGAAGTTGCCGCTGGTCGTATCGACGACCTCCACGGCGTTTTCCGTGGTGTCGGAGAAATACAGCTGCTTGCCGTCGCTGGTGAGCGCGCAGCCCGAACCGATATGGCCGTTGACCAGCGTCAGTTTGGTTACGGTGTTGGCGGTGAGATCGATTTTGCGAATCGAATGATTGTCGGCGTCCAGCACGTAGAGCATCGTTCCGTCGGTGCATATCGCGCCGGGATTGTTGAACTGCGCTTCCAGCGCGGGACCGTCTTTGTCCCCTTCCGCGCCGGTGCCCGCAATCGTGCTGGTCTGCAGCGTCGAGATATCGATCTTGCGGATCACGTCATTGCCGGTATCCGCGACGTAGATGGCTTTTTTGTCCACCGCGATTCCACGCGGTCCGCTGAACTGTGATTTGTCCGGACCACCCTCGGTCTTGCCCGCCGTGCCCGGCTGTCCCGCGATCGTCTTGACCTTCATGTCGGGAAGCGTGATGCGCCGGATCGTATTGTTGCCGCTGTCGGTTACGTACAGCGAACTGCCGTCGGTCGCGATCTGCGTGGGCAGGTTGAAGTGCGCCGCCGAGCCGGTGCCGTCTTCAGTGCCCGCGATATTCGCCGTGCCCGCAATCGTGGTGACCGTCCCGCTGCCGATATTAATCTTGCGGAGGTCGGAATTGTCGGTGTCGCAAAGATAGAGATCCTGCCCGGAGATCGCCATCCCGTCGGGGCTGTTGAAGCGCGCCGAATCGCCAGTGCCGTCGTTGCTGCCTTGCTGGAAAAGTTTGCCGGCGACGATTCGGAGCGATTTCGACGTCGCATCGATCGCCTCGATCGTATTGTTGCGGCTGTTGGAAACGAAAACCGCGCGGCCGTCGGTCGCCAGCCCGGCCGGGAAATCCAGTCGCGGCCCTGTCTGTGACTGGAGCCCTTGCAGATCTTGCGCCATGGCGGATGCGCCGGCGACCAGCATCGCGGCTGAAACCGAAACCAGCATCATCTTGAACTTTGCGGAGACTGTCATTTGCGCGACCTCGCTGAATTTGTTGGCGTCATTCGCGTCGATTCCGGAATCTTGCCGCAACTTATGGGAAGATCGCCTTTACCACTTCGTCGATCGCGCGTTTGCTGTCGGCTTCGTCGGTCAGCGACCAGGTGACCGCGACCGTCGCGGCGCGCCGTGGCGCAATTCCCTGCTGGATCAGCTCCCCGGCGTAGATCAACAGGCGGGTGGAAACGCCCTCCTCCAATCCCGACGCCTTCAGATGACGCACCTTCTCGCCCAGCACCGCGAGCTGCAGCGCGATATCCTGCTCGACTCCCGCCTCGTGCGCGATAATCTCGACTTCCTTGTCCGCCGGCGGATACGTGAACTCGATCGTCACGAAGCGCTGGCGGGTCGAATGCTTCAGGTTTTTCTGGATGCTCTGGTAGCCGGGATTGTACGAAATCACCAGCAGAAATCCGTTGTGCGCCTCGATCGTCTCGCCGCGCTTTTCGATCGGCAGAATCCGGCGGTGATCCGACAGCGGATGAATCAGCACCGTGGTGTCCTTGCGCGCTTCCACCACTTCATCCAGGTAACAAATCGCGCCGCGCCGCACCGCTTGCGTCAGCGGACCGTCAACCCACACCGTCTCGTCGGCCTGGATCAGGAAGCGGCCGACCAGGTCGCTGCCGGTCAGATCCTCGTGACATGCAACCGTTATCAGCTCATTGGGTCCGTCGGGCAGCGAGGACAGCTGATGCGCCATGTGCTCGACGAAGCGGGTCTTGCCGCACCCGGTTGGACCTTTGAGCAGGACAGGCAGGCGGGCTTTGTACGCGGCGGTGAAGATTTCCACTTCGTCGCCAATCGGGAGGTAAAACGGCGCCGCAGCCGGATCGAGATGACGTACCTCGGGTCCTTCGGCTTGCAGCCTGGTGTCGAATTTCTTTAACTCAATCCCCATCGCTTCCTTCTGGGCGGACGATTTGACTCGTCAAGGCGGGATTCTAAGAGACTTATGCGCAACCATTCAAGGCAAAGCTGAGGGCCGAAATCCCCCTGCTCAGCCCTGGCGGCGCTGATAGGTCGCCGTGGCGTCGCGATTATCCTTGACCTCGTAGCCGCGCCGCTCGATTTCCTTGCGCAGTTCATCGGCGAGCTGAAAGTCTTTCGCCTTGCGAGCCGCCGTTCGATTGTCGATCAATTGCTGCACGTCGGCTTCGATGGAGCCCGCGCGCGCCGACTCGCGATGCTTTTCCAGGCCGAGTCCCAGCACCGCGTCGAGCGCTCGCAATGTCGGCCACGCCCGGAAATCCTTGCGCCGGTATGACTCCGCGATCAGTTCCAGAGCCACCGCCAGAGCCTGCGGCGTGTTCAGGTCGTTGTTAATTGCGCCGTGGAAGCGCTCGTAGTACTCCGCCGCCCATCCCGCCGCCTCGACCCCGTCCGCCGCCGCGTCATCGGGCACGTTGCGTGCGAACTCGCGAAAATAATCGAGACTGCCATCCGCCGCACGGATCGCTTCGTCGTTGAATGCAATTTCGGAACGGTACTTCGCGCCGTAACAGAAAATCCGAAACGCCTGCGGATCGATCCCCGCGGCCCCAAGATCGCTCAGCAGCGGGAACTTGCCCGCGCTCTTGCTGATCTTGGTCCCCTCTTTGCCGACCAGGAACGCGTTGTGCACGAAGTACCGCGCGAACGGCTGGTGGGTCGCACTTTCAGATTGCGCGATCTCGTTCTCGTGATGCACCGGGATGTGATCGATACCGCCGGTGTGGATGTCGATAGTCTCGCCCAGGTATTTCATCGCCATCGCCGAGCACTCGATATGCCAGCCCGGATAGCCGCGTCCCCACGGACTCTCCCATTGCATCAGATGGTCCGGCTGGTCGAGCACCCACAGCGCGAAATCGTGCGGGCTACGCTTGTCGGCCGAATGCTCCAGGCGCTGGGTGGCGCTCTGCTCGTCGAGGCTCTGGCGCGAGAGCCGCCCGGCGCGGTTGCTCCCGCGATACTTCTCGAGGTCGAAGTACACACCGCTTTTCGTGACGTACGCGAAACCCGCGTCGATAATTCTCGCGCTAAGGGCGATCATGTCGCCGATATGATCGGTCGCGCGCGACCACACCTGCGGGGGCTCGAGATTGAGCGCGGCGCAATCGCGGCGGAACTGCTCGAAATAATAGTTCGCGACTTCCAGTGGCGATTTCCTTTGCGCCCGTGCGGTTTTCTCGACTTTGTCCTCGCCTTCGTCCGCGTCCCCGGTCATGTGACCGACGTCCGTCACGTTCATCACGTGGCGCACCCGGTAGCCGTTGAACTCCAGCGCCCTGCGCAGACTGTCCACGAACACGTACGCGCGCAGATTCCCAAGATGCTGCGGCAAATAGACCGTCGGCCCGCATGAATACAGGGTAACCTCGGGCGGTCTCAGCGCCTGGAATTCCTCGACCGCGCGGTTCAGCGAATTGAAAATGTAAAATGGTTTCACGAGTGCAAGCGCTCAGCTTATCGTGCGCTCGCGATCTCGAACAAGCTGCGCCCCGCTAGCGCTGCGGGGCCGCTTTCCCCTTCAACTTGCCGCGCGGATCGCGTGCGTATCGCGACGCCGCGATGCGCTTGTACTGCCAATCCGCGAGCCACGCATACGGCGGGATGTACCACAGGTACGCGAGGTAGCCCCGCAGCCCGCGCTGGCAGCGCAGTATTTCGTTGATCGCCCGCGCGCCGCGGTACACGCGCCCGCGCTCGTCCACCGCGTGCAATTGCTCGAGCAGATTTTCGCGCGTCAGCCCGGGAAACTGCGCGCGCACTTCTTCGCGATGAAGATCGAGCGGCTCGATCGCTCCCGAGTTGTCGAATTGCATGACTCCGTCGACGCTCGCGCGGCACAGCTCGCACGAGCCGTCGTACAGAATCGCCAGTTTGCCCGGCGACGCCTTGCCGCTACCAACTGCCCGCTCGCCCGCGCTCATCGCGATCGCCTCGCCCCGTTGGAGGTTGGGGTCAGCGCCTCGACCAGCTCGGATTCGCATTCATCCGGCGCAGCCTGGTGTTCTCGTTGATGATTCGCCATTCGTAGCCGTCGAGCAGCGACACCCATCCCGCTTCGACCGTGTTCGACGACTTGGCCAGGGTCGTCCACAGCAGTTGGCCGTCGGAAAATTTCTTCACCGATACGACGTCCGCCTCGGTCGATTCGCCGGTCGCATGCTGGTAGGTTTCGATCACGCGCACCGGCTCGAGGTATGGAAAATATTTCAGCAGCGCCTTGCGCAGCGCCACGTCGAGCGCGTGCACCACGCCTACGCCCGAGGCCGCTTCGGTTTCCTCTACGTTGCCGATTCGGATTACGACCGTCGCATCGACGGTCATCCTGCCTTCGTTGACATCGTCGATCACGCGCCGCCGCACGATCACGAACGGCGCTACGTAGTCGCTGGAGGCGCGCAGCTTGGCCAGTTCGAGCGACGCCTGCGGCAGTTCCGCTTCGTAAAAGTCCGGCTGACGTTCAGTACTCATCGGGCTTACCCGCAATTTCCGGTGATGCTTCCAGCTTGATTATCAATAGCGACACGGCGGCTTTCAAGGACGACGGGACTTGCCATAATGGTTGACACATGACCCGCGTGCGGTGACGATGCGCGCGCGGCAAAATCGCAATGATCGCCAAGACCGGTAATTCATGACCACACTCGATCGATCTCAGTCGCCGCGCCCTTTGCCTCCGCGATTGTTCCGCTTCCATCGAGGGAAGGGGCCAGGGGTCAGGTTATGGATGGCCGCCGCGGCCGCCATCGCAATCTTCCTCGCCCGGCCCGATCCCGCCCGCGCCACCCAGGTCAGGATTCCGCTCACCATCGACTACATCACACTGCGCGAAGCGCTCAAGCGCAATCTTTTTACGGCGCCCGGCGGACGCGCTCAGCTTTGGAACGGCAGCGACGATTGCCAGTTTCTTTACGCTGAAAATCCCGAGTTCTCACGCGCCACCGCCAGCGGGCTGGCCACCGTGAAGCTCGAAACCGCCGACAGCCTCGGCTTGGGCGTCTCGATGGGTTCTCAATGCCTGAACGCTGTCCAATGGAGCGGCATCGTCGAGGCGCTCGGCGTCCCATACATCGCGCCCGGCCTCGAGCTTAAATTTCATTTCACGGATTTGAATCTCTACGACTCTGCTCATCAGAAAACGCAGCTCGCCAGTCGGGGCTTCGACCTGATCAAGAGCTACCTCATTCCGCAGCTCGACGAATTTTCTTACGATCTCAAACCCGCCGTTCAGCAGCTCGGCGCGATGGTCTCAGATTCGATCACGTCCGAGGCCGCCGACCGCGTCCACGCCGCAATCGCATCGCTCACCGCCGAGCCGAACATCGTCGCACTCGACGACGGCATCCGAGTCACGCTCGTGATGACGATTCCCGACGTCCCCACTCCAACCTCAATTCCCGGTGCAGCGGCCCCGCCCGCGCCCGCGCCAACGACCGCCGAGCTCAAAGCCTTTCAGGACACGCTCGATCAGTGGGACGCGTTTCTGGTTTTTTCGATCAAGCAGCTCGGTGACGCGGTCGGCGACCAACCGTTCCGCGACCAGTTGCTGCAAATCCTGCTCGACAGCCGCTACCGGCTGGTCCAGGCGCTGAATAATCCGACTGCCGCCGCCGGGCCCGACCCGGTGCGCATTCTGTTCCTAGACGAATGGCGTCAGTTGCACGACGCGGTGCGCGCCGCCGCCCGGCGCGGGATGCTGGGGGCGCACGCGCTCGAATTCATGTCGTTCATCTCGTCGGGAGACGCGTTGTTTGCGCTCGATCAGGCGGCGCCCGCGCTGGGGATGCGCATTTCGGCCGCCGACCTTCGCCGCCTCGCGCATATCATGGCGCCCAATGCGTCCGGCGATCCGCTTCAATTCAACTACCACGAAGATCGTGACCTGAAAAAACTTTTCGCCGTCCCCGAGCCGCCCGTCAGCCATCACCCAATCGAAGAAGAGGACGTGCCGCCTTCCGCCCCCGGCGCATTGCCGAGCTCACGCAGTGCGAGCACCCCTGCGGCGGATGCGTCGCCGGGCAGATCCATTCCTCCCGCGTCGCCCGGACCAGGCGCCAACCGTCAAGCGTCGCGCCAAATCGCCCGGCTTGATCCTCTGCTGCTGCGAATGCTCTCCGTCCTGTCGCCACGAGAGGCGGCAGCCGCCGAGAAGGACAAGGACGACGAGCCCGCGATGCTCCCCCGCCTCCAGGAAGTCGCCAATCGCCTCTACCGTCTGGTAGTCACCGAAGACAACGCGCAGGCTTATCGCCGCGACATGGGGCTGCTGCTCGATCTCAGCGCCGAACACCAACTCGGCGAAAGCGCCATTGACCCCGGCGACTCGCCCACCTATGTCACGCTGGTGCGCAGCGCGGCCTGGCAGGAAAGCTGCTGGCGACAGTTCGTAATGGCCGGGGCGGGCATCCGATGGCTTGAATCCGCGACCGGCGACATCGGGCTGATGCAGGTGAATAAGCACGTCTGGCGCGGCTTTTACGATATCGATCGGCTTAAGTGGGACGTTCTCTACAATGCCGGCGCGGGCTGCGAGATTCTCGCGCGCATGATGCGCTATGCGTCCGCTCAGCCGAAGTTTGATCCGGTGCCGGTCGCCGGCCATCTGGCCAGATCGGCCTACGCGGCCTACAACGGCGGTCCGGGCGCGTGCAATCGATGGCGTCGGCGGCGGGAGCCGCCTGCGCTCAAACAAATCGATTCCAGCTTCTGGGACAAGTACCGCGCGGTGCAGGACGGAACCCCGATCGACATCCTCAGTTGCGCCCGCGACTGGGGCCACCGCTGGGCCGACTAAGATGCGCAGTCCGCAGGTTCCCGATGGCCCGGCGTCGGCGCGGTTTCAATTGACGCGACGCGCCACGCATCATCATAATCGCAGCGACTGACACTGTTCCCGATGCGGTGGCTTGAGGCGGCGCGATGAGATGTCCCCAGTGCGGTAACGACACCCAGCAAGGCGCCGCCTTTTGTTCGCGATGCGGTGCGCGGATGTACGCGCCCAAGCCCGCCGCGGTGCGCGAGTACGCGCTGGCCCAATTCCGTCCCTCGCTATGGTACTACGCCAAGGGCTTGCTCTTCGGTGCAGTGCTGATCGCGATCGGCGCCATTTTGCTGTACGAGCTGCACGTGAAGCGGGAACCGATTCAGGCCGGCTTCGCGGTAATCGGCGTCGGCGCGCTGACCTTCATCGTCACCATGATTCGCTCCAGGACCATCAGCTGGAGTCTCACTTCCGATCGCTTGATCGAAAAGCGCGGGCTGCTCGCGTCACGCCGTCGCGAGATGGAACTGGCCGACATCCGCTCGGTCGAGGTCAGCAAGCGCGTCGCTCAACGGATGATCGGACTTGGCGACGTCACGATCGCGTCCGCCGCCAGCGCCGACTATGCGATCCGGCTCAACGACATCGGCGCTCCCGATGAAACCGCCGAGACGATTCGCAAGGCCCGTTTGAAACGGATGGCGTAAACCACGACGCACAACCGGTGACTCACGAGCCTCGACGATCACGATGAGCAAGCGGCCCGACCTGCGCTACGAACGGCGCCTGTGGAAACTCGGCATCGACGCCGTCGCCGGTGTTGACGAAGCCGGCGTCGGTCCGATGGCCGGTCCCGTCGTCGCAGCCGCCGTGGTCTTCGCGCCCGAGACATTCATCAGCGGCGTGCACGATTCCAAACAGTTGAGCCACGAACAGCGCGAAGAATTGTTCACGCCGATCCGCGACCGCGCCATCGCGGTCGGCGTCGGCATCGCCGAGGTCGACGAAATCGATCGCCTCAATATCTACTGGGCCACGATGTCCGCGAGCCGCCGCGCGCTGTCCGCATTGAAGCTGGCGCCCGGCCACGTGCTCGTCGATGGCCGCCTGATTCCGGATCTCGAACTTCCGCAGACCCGAATCGTAGGCGGCGATCGCAAAAGTTTCTGCATCGCGGCCGCCTCCATCGTCGCCAAAGTCACCCGCGATCGCATGATGGTCGAACTCGACGCGATCTACCCCGGCTACGGCTTCGCGCAACACAAGGGCTATTGCACCAACGAGCATATGCAGTCGCTCGCCAGGCTCGGCCCCTCGCCGATTCATCGGCGCTCGTTCGGGCCAGTCGCCGCCGCCGTCCAACGCCCACTATTCTGACTCTCGCCGGCGCGCACCGGTATCCACGCGCATCGAAGGGATCGTAACTCGATTTTGGCGGCGCGGATCGGGATCGAAGCGCGGCTAGCGGCGGCGGGTCCGTGCTTCGCGGGCTTCGCGCGCACGCATCGCCTCGGCCGGAGTCATGATCAGCCGCGTCTCATTCTCGGCCTTCTGCTGCTCGGCCGCCGCGACCGTGCCAAGTTGGGTGCGGATGAAGGCCTGAAAGAAAGGCACCTTCGTCACGTCGATACCGTCGCGCAGCCGCGCTGAGGCCGCCGCGGCCCATCGGGCCTGCGTGCGGCGTCCGGCCCGCGCCATGTAGTACGCGATATCCTCGAGCCGCCGCCGGACTGCGCGCCCGCTGTCGCCCGTCAGCAGTTCCGCAGTCGCGCGATCGATCACGGCATTCACGCGCTCCTGCTTGTGCAGTGGATTCAGGACGATCACGCTTTCGCCGGCGCGGGCAATCTCCTCGACGTAGGGTTTGAGGATCGCGTCGGGGATCCGCCATTCGAGCAGTTCCGGCTCCTTGAGCAGCTCGAGCGACGGCTCACCTGCCGCCTCGGTGGCAAGCTCGGCATAGACAGGATGCAGCAGTTCAGTTGGCGGCGGCGACGCGATCAACTCAGCGCGCAGCGTGAGAAAGTTTCCGACGTGACCGCGGCGCGACTCGGGCGTGTTGCGCCAGGCCTCGCACGCGATGAAGTCCGCGACGCGCCAGTCGGCGTCAACCAGCTTGACCTGCGCGCGCCGTTCGAGCGCCTCGCGTTCGGATTTCAGCTCACGCCGCGACAGGGCAGTGTTCTGCGCGCCGACCAGGCCCTCGCGCTCGGAGATCAGCGCCCACATTCGGATCACGCCGCCCTGCACGCGCGGCTTGACGATCCAGACGATACGCGCGCCTTCGCTGTCGATCGGCGAGAGCATCGCGGTTTTTTCACCGTCGTTGTCGTGGATGGTGCCGGCCGCTGGAGCAGCGGCCACGGGCGTGTCGATGCCGTGCTGCCTCAGCTTGTACAGCGCGCGGCGGACTTCGCGCCGAAGCTCGCCGGCCGCGCCGGCTTCCATCCCGGTGAGCATCGCGGCGGCGCCAGCGTCTGCGATCTTGCCAAGTGCGCGCGCGATTGCGACATCCGCGATGCCGGGCTTGCCCTTGAGCTCGCGGATTTTCGCGATCGCGTCGGCGGGCGCGAGGGCCGGGTCGAAGCCTGCCTCGATCAGTTTCGCATCGTCAGGATTGGTTTCCCGTAGAATACTCAAATGAATCCCGTGCGAAGTCGTGGGAGCCTATGCGCGCACTTCCCGAAGTGTCAAGTTTTTCACGCCAAGGCGGTCGCGATCAACGAAAAACGAAAAAATAAAAGAATGAAGAACCTCGAAGCGAAGTTCCGGCTCCTCAATCATGCTGAGGCCGAGGCGCGCGCGGCCGCGCTTGGATACGTGCGGCGCGCGATACTGAATCAGCGCGACACTTTTTTTCGCGTCGCAAGCGGCAAGCTGAAGCTGCGCGAGGAAAACGGCAGCGCCGCTCTGATCTTCTACCGGCGCGCCGAAAGCCGCCTGCTGACGCTGAGCGACTACGAGATCGTGCCGGTTGCCGACCCGGCGCGGATGCTGCGAATTCTGGAAGATGCGCTCGGCGCGATCGCGGTGGTCGAAAAAGTGCGCACCCTGATGACGCGCGACAACGTGCGCCTGCATCTCGATCGGGTCGCGAAGCTTGGAGAGTTCGGCGAGATCGAGGCGGCGCTCGCAGACGGCGACGATCCCGAGCGGAGCCGCGGCGCGGTAGATGAAATCCTGAAAGCGCTCGCAGTCACGCAGGCCGACCTGATCGATGTGTCCTACTTCGAGCTCCCCGCGAAGCCCTAGCCGGCCGGCTACGCCTCGGGTCCGAAGAAGTCGTCGAATAATTTGCCGGTTGCGCCGTACACCGGCGGCGCTTCGAACGGATCTGATCCAGCCGCCTTAACGGCGGTGGCGAACACGAGCATGTTGCGCTTGAACAGCTCGAACCGCGCGTCGCTCATGAAGCCGACCGGGTCGCCATCGCTGATGAAACTCGCCATCTCGCCGAATCCGCGCGCGACGTCGCGAAGTTGATGGGCAAGTCTCGGCGACTGGTCCTCGACTGCGTAGGCGTAGACGAGGCACGCTATTTCCATTCTGCCCGCGCGAAATCGTTGCTGGTCCATCCTGACCCGGCGTGCGTCAAGCCCTTTTTTCGACCGCAGCTTTACGAAATCGGCGAGCGGCGGCATCTTGTTGTTGATCGCATTGTCGCCGAGCCAATCCGCGTTATCGCCGAGAATTTGCGAAACGACAGGCACAATCGTTTTGGGATCCGCACGCTTCAGCAGATCGATCACGGCGCAATCCGAAGTGCCGCCGTAAATCTGAACGAGACCGGCTTGTGACATCGACGACAGCACGGAATCGTCAGGCGCGAGCGGCACAACGTAGGTCTGAGCGCCCGCGGAGAGATCGTCGCCGGGATCGTGGCGCGGTTGCACCTCGACCCAATGTCCCTTGCGCAGCACGACCGGAGTGAATACGGCGATTCCCGGCCCGGCCGACGACGAATACATCGCGAGCAGCCGATTATTGAGGTGATGGTCATCGATCACGCGAGCCAATTCGCGCGCCTGGTCCCAATCCTCGAGCAAAGGAAAATGAAGTCCCGCGTCCCATGACGCCTCGGCGATGAGACTAGGGATCGTCGCCAGCACGACGAGAACCGTGGCGAGGGCAACACGGACGGCGCGGACGGCGATACGATCCATCATCGCGGCAAGGAACAAGCCGGCGATCACGGAACCGGCGAGCGCAGATTGCGCGACGAAGCGGTTGGGATCCTGAAGCAGCCACGAAATAGGCGCGGCGGCCCATGCGAGCAGAAATTTGTGGCGCGCCGGATGGCGGAAAAGCCAGATCGCGCCCACAATCGCCAGGATGTCGGTCAGCGGATCGAGCTGCGCCGCTTCGTGGCCATGGCGGCCGCGATACCACGCGAGATTGGTCAGAAAGTGAATCGAGTAGGGCGAGGTGAGTATCGCGGTGGCGACGCCGACGATGATCAGCGCACGCCAGCGTCGTTCCAAAATCGCGGCAACCAGAATGCCGAGTGGCGCCGTGAGGAATCCACCAAGGTGAATGTAACAGGCGGCGGATGTGATTAGCGTCGCGACTACGAGCCGATCTTCGAGAAAGAAATAAATCGCCCACGGTATCGATATGAAGAGCCATCCCGAAGGGATCCCGACGTAAAACGAGCCTGCGGCAAAAGCGCTGCCCGCGAGCAACGCGACCGCGAACATCGCGGCTACATCGCCGCCGAGCCGGCGCGCGAAATACAGCACGGTGAGCATCGCCGCGCCCCATTGCGCGACGGCGAGGATCGCGTTGGCGAGAATGAATGAATCGGGTCTGCCGCCGAGGATTAGTCCGAGTATTGCGATCGCGACGTGGAGCGCAGGCCCCTGCAGGTTCGGCCGTCCGCCGGGGCCGTAATTGATATGGTCCCACCATGCGGTGCCGTGCGCCGCGTACCATCGCGCGAGCGAGATGTGGTAGCCGGAGTCGATGCTCACCCGGTAGTCGGGGATGGAGATAATCAGCAGTAGGGCATTGACGCCGAGGATCGTCCAGGTGACTGTGCGCGCCGCGCGATTTGGTGCTTCGAGCGATTTCGATTCGAGCGTCACGAAATTCCCCGCGGCGCGTTTGACCCGTCAGCTTGTATAGCGGGTGCGGGAGCAGCGCTCAAACGGAAGCGCTGAAGATGGTGTTGGCGCCGGTGGATTCCAGCGCCGAGTCCATGTCGATGCCGTGCGCGTCAAGCGGGGGCGTCTATGGGAAGCTTGGGCTTGCGCTCGGGAGGAAGATTGTCGTACAGGTCGGCGCGCAGATCGGACTTGAGCTTCGCGTAGGCCGGATCGTTCCACAGATTGCGCCATTGCATCGGATCCTCGCGCAGGTTGTAGAACTCGCCCTCGGTGCCGTCGTAGCGGATATCGGCAATCGGACCGCGCGGCGCCAGAAACGCGGGAATGTTGGCGATGTCGAATCCATAGTCGCGAGTCGATTTCTCGTAAACGGTGAGCGTGTAGCCGTCGCGATAGATGCTGCGCAGATGCATCCCGATCGCGGCGAACTGGCTGTCCCATTCGGTGATCACGCGCTGGCGGCCCGAGCCGGGCGCGATGGGCAGCGGCTTGCCCTGCATCCAGTCGGGAACCGGGACGCCGGCGATTTGGCAGAAGGTCGGCGCGAGATCGAGTTGCCCGACCGGCTCCGCGATTTCATTGTGCGTGATTTTGGCTGACGGCGCGGGACACCAGATCATCGGCAGCCGCATCAACGCGTCAACGTGATACGGCCCCTTGTAGAGCAAGCCGAAGTCGCCTTGCAGCTCGCCGTGGTCGGTGGTGAAGAATACGTCGGTGCGCGGTTCCCATCCCCGCTCGGCGATTCGGGCAAGGACGCGGCCGCAAGCCTGGTCGATCAATTCGTTTTCGACGTGGATCATCGCGTTAACTTCGCGAATCTGATCCTCGGTGAGCCGGCACGGGACGAAGCTGGCGGGGCCGCCCTCGAAGTTGCCGAAACGGCCCTGGTACCAATCGAGCCAATGGCGCGGCTTGCCGGCCAGTATTTTCTCAATTTTCTCGCGCGAGCCGGGATAGCCGGCGGGCAGATCGAGATCACGCCAATTGATTCGCCGCGCTTCGTCCTGCGGCGGATCCCATGGATGATGGGGGTCGGGAAAACTCATCCACACGAACCAGTTGTCGCCGGGATCGAGCGAATCGAGGTAGGCGATCGTGCGCGCGGCCACCCAGTCGGTGTGGTAATGCTCGCGCGGAATCGGATTGTACTTCACTTCGGGCGCGCCGGTGTCGCCGCCGGCTAGCGCGGTCAGAAGCGGCGCGAAGCCGCCGATCTCGTCGGGGTAATTTTTCTGCAACCACAGCGAATAATGCCATCCGCCGATCGGCGAATGCATCGCCAGTTCCATCCGATCGAAGCCGCGATACGGGCCGGTTGAATTCTGGCGCGCCATCCGGTTCTCGAACCATCGCCCCTGCAAATCGAAAGCGGGCTCGAAATGCGCCTTGCCCAGCAGCGCGGTGTGGTAACCGGCCTGCTCGTGAAGATAAGCCGCGACGCTCGGCGAATCGGGCGGAAGGGCAACGCCGTTGGCGACGACGCCGTGGGTGCGCACGTATTGGCCGGTAATCATGGTGGAGCGGGCCGGCATGCAGACGACATTTTGATTGTGCGCACGCCGATAGTTTATTCCGCGGTTGGCGAGCCGGTCGGCGACCGGCGTCTTCGCGATCGTACCGCCGTTGCATCCCAGCGCGTCGTAGCGCTGCTGATCGGTGGTGATGAAAAGGATATTGCGTCCCATTGGCTTTGACTCCTGTCTGGAGATTTCACTTTTTCGTTTTCAGCAGCGCGCGGATGGTCGTCGCCATCACGGCTCGCGCCCCGGTTTGGGAAAGTCCCTGATGCCGGCGCATCTGCTCCCACGCGATCCAGCAAGTAGCAACGTCGAGCGCGGCGATCGTCGCACGCTGTTCATCGGCGGCGAGTTTCGACAGTTCGGGCGCGAACGCGGCAAGCGTGGCGGCTCGCGTTAAATCGCGGGCATGCTTGAGGCGCCTGGCCAGGGCAGGGCGAAACGGTTCCATCAAGACAGCGGCGCGGCGCACGGGCGACAACGTCTCGAGCAGGCGGCCGCGCTGCGCGGAGAATTCCTCGATGCGGCGCGCCAGCGGAATCGAGGCTGAAATCGGCACGGTGAGCGGCTTGACGCGCTCGGCCTGGCGGTCGGCGAGCTCGCTGTAGATCTCTTCGAGGTCGTCGAAATGATGGAACACGAGCCGCAGCGAGACGCCCGCGCGCTGCGCGATTCGCGCCGCGGTGGGCCTCAGGTCGCCCTCGCCGAGGAGATCGAGCAGGGCGTCGAGCACGGCGCGGCGGGTGCGAGCCGAGCGGGCAAGGCGTCCGTCGAGACGAGCAAGTTGCGGCATCAGGCGTGAAACTTATTACATTAACAGTGCAATTACAAATTGGAAGAAGCGGGGGCCGAATCGAGAAGCTCGAGGAGGTTGAGCGTGATGCGCAGGGTGAGGCCCCAGATTACCTGGCCGCCGTAGAGAATCGCCGGAAATTTCGAGGAACGACCGGCCGGCGCGTCGCTCTTCCATTCATAGTCGCCGCGGAACTTCGGATCGCGGAGCGCGGTAAGCGGCACGTCGAAGATTTCGGCGACTTCGGAGATTTGAGGCTTGAGCGGGGCGTCGGACGGAATCACGCCGACGAATGGCGCGACGACAATTCCGCTGGTCGTCGTTTGCATGGTGGGGAAAGCGCCGATCACCTCTACGGTCGATGGATGGATGCCGACTTCTTCGTGCGCCTCGCGCAGAGCGGCGTCGAGCAGGGTCGCATCCACGGGATCGACGCGTCCGCCGGGAAACGCGACCTGGCCGCGATGGCTGGCTACATGGTCAGAGCGGCGGATATAGACGACGTGAAGGCCGCCGGCGCGCTCGAACAGCGGCATCAGCACCGCGGCGGCGTTCGAATTGTTCGCCAGCGCCGCGCGCGGGGTGGGAGTGACGGTGGAGAGCTTGCGTCGGATGAGCTCGACGTGGCGGGCGAATGTCTTTTCAGGGGCAGTGTCGTTCGCCGCGGTGGGATCGGGCGTGGGTTTGGCATCGCTCATCACTACAGATAATCTCGCGCAGCGCCCATCTTGCAAGCGCGCGGCCGGTTTTCAATGCTGCCCGTGCGTGGGCTAACCTCAAGTCCGGCGACGGCAGGCGAGCGACTTCATAACATGCGATATTTGATTGGCAGATACCACGAGATCGCGCTCAAAGGGCGCAATCAGTGGCGATTCGTGGACCAGGTCAAGCAGAATCTGCGCGATATATTCGCCGACTACCGGCTGGGCAAGGTGCGCAGCGTCGGGCCGCGCCTGATGGTGCAAATCCCCGAGGAGCTTAGCGACGAAACCGCAGCCGAGCGCGCGGCGTTGATTTTCGGGCTGCAGAACTTCTCGATAAGCCATGCAACCGCTCGCGATATCGAATCGATCGCGCGCGAAGCGATCAAGCGCGCCAGCGGAAGCAAGGCGCGGACATTTGCGGTGCGGACCAAGCGCGAGGACAAACGGTTCGCGATGAATTCGGTGGAAATAGATCGAGCGGTTGGCGGTGAAGTGCAGGAGGCGCTCGGCTTCGAAGTGGATCTGCGCGCTCCCGAGCTCACAATATCGATCGAGATAATGAACGACGCCGCGTACGTGTCGGCGGGCAAGATGCCGGGTGCGGGCGGACTTCCGGTAGGGGTGACGGGGCGCGGATTGGCGCTGCTGTCGGGCGGGATCGATTCGCCGGTCGCAGCGCATCGAATGATGAGGCGCGGGCTCAGGCTGGACTTCGTGCATTTTCATGCGTATCCGATCGTTTCGGCGGCGAGCCGGGAGAAGGCGGCGGAGCTTGCGGCTCATCTGACGCGATGGCAAGCGCGATCGACGTTGATGCTGGTGCCGTTTGGAAACCTGCAGCGCGAGATCGTGGCGAACACTCTGCGCCCGCTGCGCGTGGTGCTGTACCGGCGCTTCATGCTGCGAATCGCCAGCGCCCTTGCAGAGCGATCAGGCGCGACGGTGCTGGTAACGGGCGAGAGCCTGGGGCAGGTTGCCTCGCAGACGCTGGAAAACATGGCGGTGATCGAGAAGGCGGCGGCGTTCCCGGTCATGCGGCCGCTGGTGGGGATGGACAAAAACGAGATTATCGATCAGGCGCGCCGGCTGCGCAGCTTCGAGACATCGATATTGCCCGACCAGGACTGCTGCACGCTGTTCATGCCGGCGCATCCCGAGACGCGGGCGCGAATCGAGGAAGTCGAGGCGGCGGAATCGCGATTCGATATCCCGCGGATGATCGACGATGCGGTCCGCAGCACCGAAGTCGAGCGTTTTTGGTTTCCGCCGCGGGCCGCGCAAGTGGCTGCGGCCAGAGCGCCAGAACCGCAGTATTGATCGCCAGCGCAATCCGCGCGGTATAGTCCGGGAGAGCCGATATGGGAATTCCGCTCAAGGCCGCGGAACTCGATCACGTTTTTCGTTGTTCTGCGATGCCCGCGATCAGAATCGCGCCAAGGGCAACCTCGTTGAACTCAAGCAGAGGCCAACCGCGGCGGGAATCCCGGATCCGCGGGCGTTCGCATAGCGCGCCTTTTTTCTGATAAGCAAGACTGTTGCTCCCAAGAGGCGGCCGACGGATGGAAACTGCCCATGAGCCGGCCTTCTTTTTTGGTGGAAGCGACATTAGAATCGAATCGTTTGCGGCTCGCGTGAAGAGGGAATCCGACGATGATAATGAGCAGAATTCAGGCCAAGGGTGCGATGCTTGCGGCTGCCGTAGTTGGTGCGTTTCTGGTGGCGGGATGCCAAGGGCATACGCCCCAGGGCGCGGCGGAAGCCTATCTGGGCAACCTGAAACTTTACAATTACCCGGCCTGCTACCAGGCGCTGTCGCATCAGGACCAGGTCGATCGCACGATGGATCAGTTCCTCGGAGAAATCCCGATGGCCCCCGAGGTGAGCAAGGACTGGTTCAAGGGCGTGCTGCGCACTTATGATTACAAGGTTGGCGACTCGAAGACCGACGGCGACAAGGCAATAGTCACGGTCAGCGTGACGCGCCCCGATCTCGCGCTCTGGGAGCGGACGGTCGATGCTTCACTTAGCGGAAATCAGACCCCCGACTCGATCGCGCAAAAGAACTTGACCGAAAATACGTACCCGAAGGTCAGCTACGACGACGATGTGGTGATGGTGAATCAGGGTGGCGAATGGCGGCTGTTCGTCGATTTCCCGTTCAAAGAAAATATCATCAAGGAACACAAGGACGCCGTCGATCTTTACCACAAGCACGACTACGACAAGGCGATCGCCGCCTATCAGAAAATCCTCGACGAACTGGACAAAGAACAGGCGACCGGCAACGCAGGCCTCAAGTTCCAGTACGGGCGCGAGTTGGCGGATATACAAAACTCGCAGAAGCAGCTCGCCGACGCCCAGGCATACATACCGAAAATCGTGTTGAGCGATGTGGACATGAAGATGTCAGCGTCGCGAGTGCCGGGAATTTTCGGCAAGATGACGAACAGCGGCGACAAGGCTATCGACGAGGTTCAGTTCACGGTCACGTACACCGAGGGCAAAGGGAAAACCAAAAAGGAAGTCTTCAGCGAGGTTCACGTTCCGATCGCGACGCCGCTCGAGTTCAACAACTTCGGGCGTCCCGTGCTGCCATTCGTGCCGGGCGAGACGCGCAACTTCGGTTTCCGCCTCACGGCCCCGACCGACATCCAGCAAAAGGCGACGCCCGATTTGACGGTCACGTCGATCGTGTTCACGCAATCGGGAGCTTTGCTGCCTAAGCCCGCGGCGCCATCGCCATCGCCGGGAGCTTCACCCGCGGCGGCTGCTTCAGCAGCTTCCGCGCCTGCCGCGGCGCCATCGCCGGCGAAGAACTGACGCGGGGCCCGCCGCGGCGGCGCCGGGTTATCCGGTGCGAGGCGCGGTTGGGCTATTATGGAGACGTGACGCGGCATCAAGCGGCGACGGATTCGCTCAGCGCGCGCACGACCGCATTGACAGTCAAACTCACAATTGCGATTCCCACGCATAATCGCGCGGCCCTGGTGCGCGAAACGTTGGCAAGCATCGCGTCGCTCGCGATACCGGCGGGCGTCGAGGCCGACTGCCTCGTCATCGACAATGGATCGACTGACGACACCGCCGCGGTAATCGACGACTGCGCGCGTGGCGCGGCGCTTGCGATGCGGCGCGTGTTCGAACCGCGCCTGGGTTCGAGCTTTGCGCGGAATCGTGCGGTGGACGAAACCGCGTCGGACTTCATCTTCTTCATAGACGACGACGCACTGGCCGAGCGCGATTGGGCCGCCGAACTGCTCGATGACATGCGCCGGCGCGATCTGGACGCCGCGTGCGGCATGGTTATCCCGCAATGGTCGTCGCAACCGCCCAAATGGCTCGGGCCGAGCCTGTGGGTCAAGCTCGCAGTTCACGACCGGCGCAAGATCGAGTCGGCGCCAACGTCGTCTGCCGAGCGGTTGGATAATTATTTCAGCGCCAATGTCGGATTCAAGCGCTCTGCATTCGCGCGTTTCGGGAAATTTCGCGAGGACCTCGGCGTGGTCGGCGGCAATCCTATCTCAGGCGAGGACACCGAACTGTTCGCGCGGATATTGGCGCGCGGCGGCGCGATGGGTTTTGCACCGCGTGCGATCGTGCATCATCTGATTCCGCCCGAGCGGATGACGCGCGCGTACCTGCGGCGCAAGAGCTTCGCCTTCGGCATGGGCACCGCATTCGCGGGACTGCAAAACCACAATCACCTCGACAAGCTGATCCGCAACGGCGTGCGAATGGCAGCTGCCGCGATGCGCGGCGATCCGGAGCGGGCGATTTATCACGAACTCGAATGCGCCAACTTTTTCGGCTACTGGCGCGGCCGCCTGATCGCAAGATAGCGCCGCATCGCCTCGATCACTTCACATAACTCAGCATACCGCGCTTCAGAATTGCCGCGAGATAAGGAATCATCTCGAGGCTCGCGAGCTCGGCCGGCATGACCCATCGATGCTCGACGTGTTCGTCAGGCCGCAGCTGCACTTTCTGAAAAACCGTCAGCCGGCACGAGTAGAGCGCCTGCAGATACGGCTCTGAAATCATGCTGTGCAAGCCGAGCAGGCGATCGATCGCGACATCAAGCCCGGTTTCCTCCTTGACCTCGCGCAACAGGCAATCCTCGAAACTCTCGCCGAGCGCAAGATGGCCGCCGGGAAGATCCCAGCTTCCGGGCCGATACGGCATTACCGGCGCGCGCTTGAGCACGAGTATTCGCCCGCGACTGGCGATAACGCCGTGGATGCCCACATAGAATTGCTGCTCCGCCATCTTGCTCAAGCTAGCGGGCCGCTCGCCGATGCGCCACTTCCGCGTTTAGCGACGGCCCCAGGCGCCGCCGCCGGGTGTCTCGATTCGAATGCGCTCGCCGGCTTTGAGGTCGATATTCGTTTTGCCGGGTAGCCTGGTTCGTCGCGTGCCGCGTAGCAGAATGTTCATCCCCGTCGCGCCCGGTCCGCCGCCGGCAAGTCCGTATGGCGCGATTGTCCGCCGTTCGGTGAGCAAGCTTGCGTTCGAATCGACGAGGCACTCGAGTTCACGAATCAGTCCGTCGCCGCCACGCGCGCGGCCACGGCCGCCAGAGCCGCGGCGGATTCGATACTCGGTGATGCGCATCGGGTAGTAGGCCTCGAGCGCCTCGATCGGTGTGTTGAGCGTGTTGGTCATGTGAGTGTGGATGCCGGACGCGCCGGGCCGGCCGCTTGCGGCGCCCGCGCCGCCGGCGATCGTTTCGTAGTAAGAAAAATGGCGGTCGCGAAATCGGTCGAAGCCGCCGACCGTGAGATTCGACATCGAGCCCGAACTCGCCGCCGGGATGCGACTGGGCGCCGCCTTGGCGAGCGCACGAAACAGAACGTCGACAATTCGCTGCGAGGTCTCGACGTTTCCGCCCGCGACCGCCGCTGGAGCCAACGCGTTGACGATCGAGCCCGGCGGCGCGACGAGCCTGATCGGGCGCATCAGGCCCTCGTTGGCAGGCACGGCCTCTGCCGCGAGGCATTTCATGACATAGAAAGTCGCCGACAGGGTGATCGCGAAATTTGCGTTGACCGAACCGCGCACCTGCGGCGAGGAGCCGGTGAAATCGACGAGCGCCTTGCCGCCGCCTATTTTGATTGCGGCGCGAATTGGAATCGGACCCGTGCCGAATCCGTCGTCGTCGAGAAAATCCTCCGCCCGATAGGTTCCCGGCCGCAGCTCGGCAAGCGCCGCGATCATCAGGCGCTCGGCGTAATCCTTGAGCCCGTCCATCGCAGCTTCGACCGTCTTTCGTCCCGACGTTTTTACGATCGCGAGCAACCGCTCGGCGCCGACCCACAACGCGGCAATCTGCGCGCGCAGGTCGCCCTCGCGCTCCTCGCGGACTCTGGTGTTGGCGAGAAACAGCGTCATCACGTCGCGAGCGATCTCGCCGCCGCTGACAATTTTCACCGGTGGCAATCGAAAACCTTCCTGGTAAATCTCCGTCGCCAGCGCCATTGAGCCCGGCGCGATCCCGCCCATATCCGCGTGATGCGCCCGGTTGGCGGCGTACGCGAACGGGCGGCGCTCGGCCCCGATAAACACCGGTGCGACCAGCGTCAAATCGGGCAGATGCGTCCCGCCGGCGAAGGGATCGTTGAGCGCGGCAACGTCGCCGCGGCCGAGCTCGAGGCTCTCAATTGCCGCGCGCACCGAAAGCGGCGTCGAGCCGAGATGCACCGGAATGTGCGCGGCCTGAGCGACCAGCTCGCCGCGCGCGTCGAAAATCGCACACGAAAAATCGTGCCGCTCCTTGATGTTGGGCGAGAACGCCGTCTGCCCGAGCACAACGCCCATCTCGTCGGCAATCGCCGCGAGGCGGCTGTTCATCACGGCTAGCCGGATCGAATCGAGCTTCATCGCGTAGCCTCCAGCTGCAGATTGCCGAAGTCGTCCACGCGCAAAGTGAATTCCGGCGCGACGTACGCGGTGGAACTCAGCTCGACGACGACGATCGGGCCGCGCACGCGCGCGCCTGCGCCAAATGAGCCTCGCTCGTAGATCGGCACCGTACGTTCGCGGCCGCCAACCAGCACGCGTCCGCTTGAGACCGGCGTTGGCTTCCCGACCTGACGCGCGATTCGCTTCGGCCTGGCGACCGGCATTCCCGCGACCGCGCGGATACGGATATTCACCACCTCGACGGCGGCACTCGGGGCGCAATGTCCGAAAGTTCTGCGATGCGTCGAATGAAAGTCGGCAACGAATCGGGGCGTGAGTGCGATTTCGAGTTCGTACGACTGCCCCCGATAGCGCATGTCGGCCCACAGTTCGTGACGGATCGCGGCCGCTCCTTCAGCGCCGAGCTCGGCGTGTGCGCGGCGGACCAGTCCCGCGGCGCGCGCGAGCAGGCCTCGATAGTTCGGATTCGTCTCGCGCACCGTGAGCGAATACTCGCGGCCCAAAGGAGCGCTCGACGCGCCCCACGCACACAGCAGGCCGGGATTTCGCGGCATCACGATTCGCCGGATACCCAAATCGAGCGCCAGTTCGCACGCATGCATCGGGCCGGCGCCGCCGAACGCCAGGATCGCGAAGTCGCGCGGATCGTAGCCGCGCTCGACTGTGATCACGCGAATCGCACGCTCCATGTTCGCGTTGACGACGCGAATAATCCCGCGCGCCGCCGCAATCGGATTCGTCTTCATCTCTCGCGCGAGCCGCGACAATGCGTGCTCGGCGCGCTCCGGATAAAGCTTCATCTGGCCGCCCAGGAAATTCCCTGCGACCAGTCTGCCTGCCACCAGGTCGGCGTCGGTCACGGTGCACGACTCTCCGCGTCCATAGCATGCGGGTCCGGGATCGGCGCCCGCGCTATCCGGCCCGACCCGGAGCGAACCGCCTGCGTCAATCCGCGCGATGGATCCGCCGCCTGCGCCGACGGTGTGAATGTCAATAACCGGCGTGCGCACCGCGTATCCGTCGGGATGACTAAGCGTGCGGATTCGCACGCGGCGATCGAACAGCGATACGTCCGTCGAGGTCCCGCCCATGTCGAACGTGATGAAACGATCGACGCCGAATGCGCGCGCCAGGCTTGCCGCTCCAATCACGCCTGCCGCGGGACCGGAGAGAATCGTTCGCACCGGCTCTGCCCGCGCCAGCTCCGGGCCGATCGCGCTGCCGTTGGATTGCATGACTCGCAGCCGCGCCCCTTCGAGCCGGGTCTCCAGGTTTTTCAGATGCGACGACATCCGCGGCGCGACGTACGCATTCACGACCGCCGTCGAGAAGCGCTCATATTCGCGATACTCGGCGAGAATCCGATGCGAGACCGAAAGCGGCCGTCCAAGCGGCGCCAGCGCGCGGGCGATCGACTCCTCGCCTTTCGGATTGGCGTACGAATGAAGCAGGCAGATCGCGAATGCGTCGGCGCCGCTGCGTGCCGCGAGTCGCCGAATTCGCGCGAGCTCCGCGCGGCTAAGCAACCTGATGATGCTTCCGTCGAACAGCGTGCGCTCGGCTACGCCGAAGCGCATCGCGCGGCCGACCAGCGGCTCGGGTCGCGAAGGCGCCAGCGCGTACAGGTCGTCGCGGTTCTGCCGGCCGATCTCGATAAGGTCTTCGAACCCCGCGTTGGTAAACAGCGCGACGCGCGCGCCTTTTTTTTCGAGCAGCGCGTTGGTCGCGACGGTGGAACTGTAGGTGACGGACTCCGGCGCCATGCCCGCGAGCATCTCGCGCAGACCGCGGATGACAGCGTCGGCAGGGTCCGCCGGCGTCGAGAGCACTTTGTGCACGCGGATTTCACCGCCGGCGATCGCGACCAGATCGGTGAACGTGCCGCCCGTATCGATGCCGACCACTATTGGGCCGGCGCTCAACGGCCGGGGGCTCCGCCGCTTCACGGCGCTCTCAGCAGTATTTTGAAATTGAGCGGATTCTTCGCGGCTTCGAAGCCTGCCAGGCCGTCGTCGAGCGCGAAGATGCCATCGATCAGCGGGCGAGGATCGATTTTTCCGGCCGCCAGCGCGTCGAGCGCAGGCTCAAAGCGGCCGCATCGCGAACCGACCACGGTGATTTCATTCACTACGATTGGCGCCAGGTTAATTTCAGCCGCCGCGGCCGCGGTGCTCTTCAGTATGATCTTTCCGCGCGGCCGCGCCAGCTCGACTGCGCGCCGAAAACCGGATCCACTTCCACTGCAATCGATTACAACCTCGAATTTGTCCCGCACAGAAAATTCCTCGGCGGTCTCGAGTCCGAGTTCAGCCAGCCGCGCGAGTTTCTCCCGATGATGGCCCGTGACCTTTGGCTGGTACTTCTCGGCCTTGAGCGCCAACGCGACGATCGCGCCGAGCCTGCCGTCGCCAATCACCGCAATCGTCTGATTGCGCGATAGATGAACCTGCTCAAAGATCTCGTACGCGGCCGCGACCGGTTCCACGAACACCGCGACGTCGTCGGGCATCGAATCGGGAATCGGATTCAGGTTGGCGTCGGGAAGACGAAGGAATTCTGCAAAGGCGCCGTCGCGCCCGAGAATTCCCAGCACTGTGCGATTGGGACAATGCCGCGCGAGACCGCTCGCGCACATCGCGCATCGCCCGCATCCCGCGTTGATCTCGCCAACCACGCGCTTGCCCCGCAACGCGGGGTTTTGCGATTCGGCCACCCGCCCGGCGAATTCATGACCCGGCACTCCGCGATATTGCATGTAGCCGCGGGCGATCTCCAGGTCGGTTCCGCAGATGCCTGCGACTCCGACCGCAACGATACTCTCACCCGGCGATGCAACGGGATCGGGATAGTCGCCGCGAAATTCCAGATTGCGATCGAATACCAGCGCGCGCATAGCGCACGATTCTAGTGAAACTCACCGTGGGTTTGCAGGGGGTGACCCCTGCACCCAGTATTAAGGCCGCCCGCCGTTGGCGGCGGCATGAAGGAAAAATCACCTGCGCGGTGGGCGGCAGGGGCTGCGGCCCCTGCACGCGCAGTGAGAAGACGCGAAAATCTGCGCAGCGCATCTTTTCGCGACTATGCGATGGCAAAGGTGCCCCGTGCACCTTAGTGAGGAAGAAGAAAGATGCGGGCTTCGCCCCCTTAGAATGGGCTAGTGGGCAAAGAACCGGGGCGGATATTAGCCTGACCAGGATGCGATAATCGATCGGGATGACGCAAAGAAAAGAGTCGCTAAGAAAAATCAGCCGGCGGATTTGGCCGACACGGACTTTTCGGACGAGGATTTCGAGCGCGAGGACGGCTTCGATTCCGATGACGCCGATTTGGACTCCGACGCCGCCTTCGACTCGCCAGCCGCCTTCGCCGACGAATCGCTCGACGACGCCGTACTACCGTTGGTCGCGGGCGTGGCCGACGCCGCGGTTGAATCCGAGTCCGTGCTGCTCGGTGTGCTCTTCTTGGCGTAGTCCGTCGCGTACCATCCACTGCCCTTCAGGATGAATGAGCCGCGCGACATCTGCCGCTCCACCTTGCTGTTGCAGGTAGGACATTTCTTCAGCGGGGGTTCTTTGATCCCCTGCATCGCCTCGAACACGCCACACTTGTTGCACTTGTATTCGTAAATTGGCATCGCAAAACCGGGACTGCTAATCGAAAAGTCTCACCGTCCACCCCCTTAAGTAACCACGAAAAGCAGCGCAGTCAACCGAAACGCCAGCCTTTCGCTTTCAATTCGCTTCGGTCTCGCCGGCAGACGCTACTTTGCTCTGCCAATCTGCCGCAGTCGCGATGCCGCCTTGGCCGGGTCATGCGTCACGATTCGGATCGTCTTGCGACGCGAGGTTGCCCCGCGAACGATCAGCAGCGACGATCGCGGTACGCGCAGCTCGCCGGCAAGATAGTCGATCAGTTCGTCGTTCGCTTTGCCTTTTTGTGGCCCTGAATGGACGCCGATGACGAGGCGCTCTCCACTCACGCCAGTAACTCCTCGGCGCGAGGCGCCCGGCCGAGCCGTTACCTCGATCGTTAGCTCGCCGTCGGCCACTCGCATCCAAGGCGTGTCTGCTGCCGGAGGATTGCCGTCCGGGTTCACGCGTAGACGGGAATCAGCGCGTGCACCACGCTCGGAATGAGGACGCGCTGGATGAGCTGGATGGCGATGATCACGATCAGCGGTGAAAAATCGATTCCGCCGAACACCACCGGGACATGTTCGCGGAACCAATCGAAGACCGGCTCCGTGATCGAATATATGAAGCGGACGATCGGGTTGTACGGATTCGGCTCGATCCACGTCATCAACGCGGAAATGATCACGACGTACAAATAGAGCGTCAGCAAACCGTCGAGCGTCTGCGCGATGAAGATAATCAGGTTGGTCCAGGCGTACACGCGATAGCGCTCTCGCTAGTTGATTCCGCGGCCAAGTTCGCGTGAGCGATCGCTGGCGGCGTGCAATGCGGCGGCCACGATATCAGAAAAACCATGCTCGGCGAACCGGCGCAGCGCGGCCTCGGTTGTGCCGCCCGGCGAAGCGACCGCCGCAATCAAATCGGCAACCTCGCGCCTGGACTCGCGCATCAGGTGTTCGGCGCCACGAATCGTCTTCAGCGCCATCCGGATTGCCAGTTCGCGCGGGAGTCCTTCGCTCACCGCCGCATCCGCCATCGCCTTGGCGAACAGGTAAACGTAAGCGGGGCCGCTGCCCGAAAGCGCCGTGACCACGTCCAGGAGCTTTTCGTCCTTGAGCGCGACGGCGTCGCCCACCGCCCTGAAGATGCGCAGCGCGAACGCCTCGTCTCCCGCCGACGCTCCACGCCCACGCACCATCGCCGCCATCCCATGACCCACCATCGCGGGCGCGTTCGGCATCACGCGGATCACTCGCGCGCGCTTGCCCAGCCCGCGGGTCAGTCGCGCGATCGTCACGCCGGCGGCAATCGAAATGAACAGCTTGCCCCTGCCGGCCGCCTTTCCGCTCGCTTTCGCCAATTCTGCCCCGAGTTCCGCCATCACCGCGTCGATCGTCTGCGGCTTGACTGCCAGCAGGACCGCCCCGGCCTCGCGGACGACCTCGGCATTGTCGTCGGTCGTCGCGACCTTGAGCGCACGCGCGAGTCTGCGCCGGCGCTCCGGCGCAACGTCGGACACGATAATTTCGCCCGGCTTGAAAACCTTGTGCGCGATAAGGCCGTGCGCGAGCGCCTCGGCCATGTTACCGCCGCCGATGAATCCGAGTTTTTTCATTCTTTCACGTTTTCACTTTTTCACTTTTTCACGCTGTGCGTTCGCCGAAGACTGCGCGTCCGATCCGCACGATCGTCGCGCCTTCCTCAATGGCGATTTCGAAGTCGTCGGTCATGCCCATCGAGAGTTCGCTTAGCGCAAGCCCCGATTGCACTGCAAGGCGATCGCGCATCTCGCGCAGCCGCGCGAAGTAGGGACGCGTCGTCCCGGCGCCGGCGGCTGGCGGCGGAATCGTCATCAGGCCCTCGATTTCAATCTTGTCGCGAACCGCGTCCAGGAGCGCGGCGACTCCGTCCGGCGCGACTCCGCTCTTGCTCGCCTCAGCGCCGAGATTCACTTCGATGAGCGCGCGGACGCGCGGCGACGGTTGCGCGCGGCCCAGCGCCTCGGCCAGCCGGACAGAATCAACGCTGTGGATGAGCGCGAATGCGCTTGCCGCCGCCCTTGCCTTGTTGGTTTGCAGATGGCCGATCAGATGCCATCGAATTTCGGTCAAGTCCGCCAACTCAGCGCGCTTCGCAATTGCCTCCTGGACGTAGTTCTCGCCGAAATCGCGCGCGCCTGCCTGCGATGCGGCGCGAATCGCCTCGCTTGGCTGCGTCTTGCTCGCGAGCACGAGCCGAATCGAGGAAGGATTGCGGCCGGCGTGGCGGGCAGCCGCGGCGATCCGCGCTCGCACGATCTCCAGCCGCCGCTCAATTTCATTGCCAATCGACATTCCCGCGACCTTGCCTAAGCGCGCTTCACGCCCCATCGCGCGAGCGCCGCGACGACGCGCTCTGTCGGCAAGCCCATCACGTTGTCGCGCGATCCTTCGACGTGGGAAATAAATCCACCGCCAACGCCCTGAATTCCATACGCCCCGGCCTTGTCGAATGGTTCCTCGGTGGCGATGTAATCGTCGATTTCGGCCTCAGCCAGTTTACGAAAAGTGACCCGGCTCTCGACCGGCGAACTCTCCAGGATGCTTGCGCCCCGCGCCAATGCAAACGCAGTCACCACCGTGTGAGTGCGCCCGGAGAGCATCCCGAGCATCCGGCGCGCGTCGTCGGGATGGGCGGGCTTTTCCAGAATTTGACTCTCGCACAACACGATGGTGTCGGCGCCGATCACAATCGCTTCCGGGAACCGCGATGAAACCGCGCCGGCCTTTTCCCGCGCCATCCTGAGTGCGTAGTCGCGCGCCGGCTCGCCCGGTTCGTGCCGCTCCGGCACCATGCTTTCGATCACCTCGAACTCGATTCCCGCCGCCCCCAATAATTGACGGCGCCGCGGTGACGTCGAGGCAAGAATCACTTTGCTTGAATCACCCATTTTTTCAGTTGTCGGACATTTTTTCAGCTACCTGACGTTCTTTCAGTTGCCTGACAGCGCTCCGATGTCGCGCCGGAGAACTACCTTCCAATTGAAGACGCTTCCAGCATGCGCTAACCAAGACTAGATGATACCGAAGTGGTGGCGCGATGGCGCGCTGATGATTCTATCCGCGACGCTGCTCGCCGGATGCGCGTCGGCGCCCGCGCGTGCCGATTCAGCGGCCGCGTCCTCGCAAGTTGCGCCAGCGGCCGAAACCACGCTGTCGCCGTCACTTGCCGCTCCTGTAGCTGCGCCCAACCAGCAGCCGTCCGACGCACAGGCGGCGTTCCTCGACGGTTATCGCGCCTACCAGAACCACGACAATACGCGCGCGATAGATCGTCTCACGTTCGCGGCCGACAATTTTTCCGCGCTCGGCGACTATGCGCTCTTCTACCTTGCGCTCGCTCAGCACGACCAGGGCGATCTGAATGCCTCGGCGGACACCCTCGATCGCCTCGTCAGCTCGTATCCGGATAGCGTGATGATCGATCGCGGCGAGTTGCTGCTTGCGGAAAATCTGCTGAAACTCGGCCGCAACGCCGACGCATATCCCGTCGCGTCGCGGCTGATTGCGCGGACGCCCGAAGCGTCTATCGAGCAGCGCGCGCGCATCGCAGAAGCCAGCGCGCTCATCGCGCTCGGGAATCCAAAGTCGGCCTATGCGGATGCGATGGAACTGCGAGACAAGTATCCGCGCTCCGACTCGGACGCCGAAGCGCGCATGATTGTTCGTTCGCTCCTCGCGTCTAACCCCGAGCTCGCCGACACGGCTTCACTCGCTTATCATCGCGACGAATCCGAGTTGCTGCTGCGCGAGGGCGATTTGTCCGCGGCCAACGAGCAGGTACGCGCGGGGCTTGCGATGGAGCCGGAGCCGTCGGTTCGCGCGGAACTGCTGTGGGTGGCCGCGCGAGCGCTCAAGGCGGAACCCGACCGCGCCGGGCGCGCGATCCTCGCGTATCTGCAAATCGCGCCCCGCGGACCGGACGCGCCGGCGGCCCTTGAAGCTCTGGCGCTAATCTACTGGCACGACGATCAAGACGACCTCGCACGTGCGACGCTGAACAGACTCGTCGCGAATTTCCCGGCCAGCGCGCTCGCGCCCGGTGCGATGCTCCGTATCGGTAGAATCTTCGAAGAACAGCACCGGCTCGATTCCGCCCGTGCGCAATATCGACGCCTGGCCGCGCGCTATCCAAGCAGCGATTGGGCCGAGGACGCGCGGTTTCGCATACCGTGGACGTTGTATCTGGCGCGCAATTACCGCAGCGCGGCGGCTGGATTCAAGCTTGCCGGCGCCCGCGCGAAAGATGCGGCCAATCTCGACATGTGCGAGTACTGGCGTGCGCGTGCGCTGGAAAATGCGGGCGATTCCACCGATGCTCGCGCGATTTTCGCAAAACTCGCCGATAGCACCGACACCAACTATTATCCCGAGCTCGCCAGCCGGCGGGTCGCGGGCGCCAGACCCGATCTTCCGGCCGCGTCGGCGCCGGATCCGCAATACGGCGCTGCGCCCGCCGTCACCGGCGTCGCCGAGTATCACATGGCGCGGCTTCAGACGATCCGCGCGATGGGACTCAAGGAGCTTGAGCCCGGCGAGTTGAAGGCGCTCGATGAACATGCCGGCGGCACCATCGAGATGCGGCGTTTCGTGCTGGCCGGACTGGCGAGTGCCGATGCGTGGTATGACGCGATCGTGGCTGCGACGCACATGGAAAAAAACGGCCAGATGAGCCACGCCGTCGCCGAGCGGGTTCGCTATCCGCGCGCGTACTGGGATCTCTTTGCGTCCGCGTCCACCCGGCTCGCGCTGGACCCTTACCTGGTGCTCGCGTTGGCGCGGCAGGAGAGCTTGTTCAACCCCAATGCCACGTCGGGTTCGAACGCGCGCGGCCTGATGCAGTTGATTCCGTCGACGGCGAAGAAGATGGCGTCCGAGCATGGCATGGATAGCGAGGCGATCCGTCTCTACGATCCCTCGGTTAACGTCGAGCTGGGGACGGCGTATTTGAAAAACCTGCTCGAGATGTTCGGCGGCAACGCGTTTCATGCGGTCGCGGCGTATAACGCGGGCGAGCACGCGGTTTCGAAGTGGGTGGCCGATTTTTCCGGCGCCGATGACGAGTGGGTCGAGAATATCGCATACAAGGAGACGCGCGAGTACGTAAAGAAAGTGATCGGAGGGCGGCGCGAGTATCTGCTGCTGTATCAGCGCAGCCCCTAGCGGCCCCGCTTGACAGTCCGCTCGGCATCTCTACACACTCCGGTAGGGAAGCTCGAGGAATTTTATTGGCATCGCGCAAATTCAAGGCGGTCTTTTTCGATCTCGACGGCACGCTGGTCGATATACATGGCCCGCTGTATATCGCCGCGAAAAGCGCGCTCGACGAACTCGGCCACGAGCCGCCGCTCACCCATGAGCGCTTTCGCGAAGCGCTTTCCAGCGATGACGTATGGCTCGGCGTGCCGGAGCATCTCAGGCCTGAGTACGTGAAGCTCGCGTACGCATACTTCCTGGCCGAGGTCGACAAGACCGAGCGTCTCGAGGTGCTGCCGCACGTGCAGGATACGCTGGCCGAACTGAAGCGGCGCGGCTACGCGACCGGGGTGATCACCAGCCGCCCGGGCGATTCGCAGCGGCTGGTCGAGAAGCTCGCGATGGTCGGGCTCGCCTCGTACCTGGACCAGGTCGTCACGCAGAACACGAGCTCGCTGCGTGCGCTGGACAAGACAGAGAGCCTCAAGCAGACCGCGCTCAAGGCGGCGATACTTCCCCGCGCCTGCATGTACGTTGGCGACGAGCCGCGCGATACCATGGCCGCGCTCGGCGCGGGTTACGGCGCGGCGGTCGCGGTCTCCACCGGCACGGCGTCGTTCAAGTACCTGCAGACCCATCCGTATTTCAAACCCGACTACGTGATCAGCTCGATGGCGGAACTGATCGACCTCCTCGACAATCTGACAGCGGAAATGGCCGAGTAGCGATGGCGCGTTTGGAGCCCTTCCGGGAGCCGCCGCGCGCGCTCGAAGGCCTCAAGGTCGTCGAGTTGCCGTGCCTCGACACGATGCCCTTTCTGGCCGCATCGATGGCCGCGAAGTCGTTCGCCGATTTCGGCGCCGAGGTCGTCAAGGTCGAGCCGCCGCGAACGGGATCGATGGAACGGGTGCTGGGACCGTTTCGCGATGAGATGCCCGACCCCGAAACCGGCGGGCTGCATCTCTACCTCAACACCAACAAGCTCGGCGTGACGATCGACCTGGAAAACCGGCGCGGGCGCGATCTTGCGCTCGATCTGCTCGCGCCGGTGGACATTGTTTTCAATCCGAATCGTCCGGAGCTGAACGAGAAGCTCGGGATTGACTGGCGCACGATCACAGCCCGATTCCCGAAGCTGATCGTCGTATCGATAACCTTCTTCGGCGCCGAGTCGCCCTACCGGAATCTACGCGGCGGCGACCTGGTCGCCACGCACATGAGCGGGGTCGGTTGCGAGACCCCGTGGCATCAGGTAACCGACCCATCGAATCAACCGCCGCTGAAGCCGGGCGGCAGGCAGTCTGACTATTTGACTGGCTATACAGCGGCGGCCGCCGCGATGTGCGCACTATACAGCCGAATGACTAATGGCGCGGGGCAGCACGTCGATGTCGGCCAGTGGCTCTCGATGATCAGCATGATTCGCCCCAACATCGGGTTTTACTCTCATGAGACGCCCGATTCGCCATCGTTCCAGCGGCTCTCGACCCGCCGCAAAATGGCCGCGCAGTGGGTTTATCCGTGCAAGGATGGGTGGGTGAGCTTCAGCGCCGGCACCGATCGCTTCTGGCGCGGCGCCAAGAAGGCGATGGGTAATCCCGAGTGGATGGATAGCGAGCTGTTCGACACCAACCTAGGCCGCGCCGCGCATATCGACGCGATCGAAGCCGGTGCAATCGACTGGCTATCTACGCGGACTCGCGCCGAGGTGTTCGAAAAGGCGCAGGCGGAACACGTGCCGTGCTTCCCGGTGTATTCCCCGGCCGAAGCCGCGGGCAACGAGCAATACAAGGCACGGAAATTTTTCATCGATCTCGAGCATCCCGCCGCCCGCGAAGTGCGGATGCCCGGTGCGCCGTGCAAGTTCACGCGCACGCCGTGGCGAATCGTGCGCGGGGCGCCGATGCTGGGCGAGCACAATCAAAAGATTCTTGGCGAGAGAATCGGGCGGTCTGATGCGGCGCTCGCAGAACTCGCAGCGGCGGGGATCATCTGATGGGAACCCGGCCGCTGGAAGGAATCCGGGTAGCGGATTTCGGGTGGATCTACTCGGTGCCGCACGCGACCGCGTGGCTGGGCGCGCTGGGCGCCGACGTAATCAGGATCGAAACGTCGACCGCGCCGGACCTGGTGCGATTTCTGACCGGCACCGACGGATCGATCGGCGCCAACCGCAGCGGAATTTTCCACGCGATCAATACCTCCCGGCGCAGCATCGCGCTGAATCTCGCGATGCCCGAAGCGCAGGAAATCGCGCGCAAGATTATCCGGCAGAGTGATTTCGTCACCGAAAATTTCACCGTGGGCAACATGGCGAAATACCATCTCGCCTACGACGATCTCGTGAAAACCAAACCCGACATAATCATGCTGAGCGGCACTCCACTGGGCCAGGACGGTCCGCTGGCGGGCAGTGTCGGCTTTGGGCCGACCACGCAGGCCTTCGCCGGGCTGTGCCATATCACGGGTTATCCCGATTCGTTTCCGTGCGGGATCGGCGGGACGTGGCCGGACTTCGCGGTGGGCACCGGCATGGTGTTCTTTCTGCTCGCCGCGCTGCACTATCGCGATCGGACCGGCGAAGGGCAGTACCTCGACCTGTCGATGGCCGAGATGGTTACGAGCATGATGCCCGAAGCGATGATGAATTTTCTGATGAACGGGCGCGACCAGGCCGCGATGGGGAATCGCGACGAGTCGATGGCGCCGCATGGCGTGTTCCCGGCGGCAGGCGACGACCAATGGATCGCGATTGCGATCGCCAGCGACGACGAGTTCACCAAGCTGTGCGAGGCGCTCGGAGCGCCTTCGATGGCGACCGATCCGAAGTTCGGCCGACTCTTCGGCCGGCTGGCGAACGTCGAGGAGCTCGAGCGCGAAATCGCGGCGCGTACGCGCGTCCATCCGCGCGATGAACTGGTCGCGAAACTTCGCACGCGCGGTCTGGCCGCGGGACCGGTCTATAGCACTCCCGAATTGATGGAGGATCCCGTCTTCTCGCGCTCGAGCATGCTCGTGAAGCTGAAGCATTCCGAAGTCGGCGAGCGCGTCGTGCCGGGACTTCCGGTGGATTTCGGCGCGATCGATCTCGAATATCGCGGCGCGCCGATGATCGGCGAGCATACCGATGAAGTGCTGACCGAGCTGCTCGGGTTCAGTGCCGAGGAAATCGCGCGGCTCAAGGAAGCGAAGGTGCTGATCTAGGCAGGAGGCCTTGCCGCGCTCTTTGGGTGGTGAGGACGATCGCGCCAATGACGAAAGCAAGCACGGAAGCCAGTCAGGCCGTCGCGAACGCGGCAGAGCTGCGCGCCGAAATTGCCGAGATCGAGCGCGCGATCGACGCCGGTGCGTATCGCCCCGGTCCGTGGGCGCGGCTGTTGACCCGGGCGCGCGCCGCGTCGCCGGCGGATCGCAGCGCGATCTCGGCCAACGTCAGCAGTGTCAGCCGCAAGCTCCATCTGCGCCGCGCACGAAATACGATCAGGCCGCAGATTGGAGTGATAATCGAGATAGCGGGGGTCGGGCTCGGCGATTTTCTCCTGGCGCTTGGAGTTTACGAGTCTTCGAACGTCGCGGCGATCGCCGGCATGGCGCTATGGGTGACGGCTCTTCAACCGTTGGTCAAAGTAATGACAGGAACCATTTTGGGCGTGGGTTATGATTACGCATATCTGGCGCATGGCGAACCGCGCTTCAAGATGGAGTACGGCAGCTACCTTGCGCAGCCGCGGTGGGCGCGAATCGCGCTGCATTTGTCGGGCGCAATCGGCTCGCCGCTCGGCGCTTATCTCGCGGCAATGCTGGTGGGGGACAGATTGGCGGTGAGTTACTGGGTCGCGATCATCGTGTTCTGGATGGTCAACGTGATCAACCTGGTATTGCTGCTCGCCGGTATCGCCGGAATCAAACGGCTCGGAGTCTCGCCAACAATTGACACGAGTTGCGGGGCGGCCGGCGCTGAAATCCGCGAAGCGCTCGGACGGTGAAGTTCAACGGGTGGCCGACTTCGGAGCGCACACATTCGAGGATACTTCATTACAGATATTACTCAGTTGCCACGCTCCGGCAGAGAACCCTCGGGCGCGAACTGCACCTTCTGACCTGCAAAGATTGCCTCAAACGACAGTTGAGTCTTTGAGGAACCGGCAGTCACGACGATTCCGTAGGTGCCCGGGTGGGGAAGAGGCATGTTGATGGTGATTGCGACGGGAATCTTCACTGACGCGCCTTTGGGGAAATCCGGAGCGACCTGGCCGGTTTCCACCTGGCCCTTCATTTCCGGGATTATTGCAACTCCGGCCTCGTCGGTAACTGCAACGTTCAGCGGGTATTTGATACCGACTTCATTGGACGTGAAACCAAGGCCCACCGCGATGGAAAGATGAACTGGCGCCGGGTAGTTTGCCGCTCGGAACACGTTCCATCCGCCGCCCAGTACATAGATTTTGCCGCCGACCGCTTGGGCCGCATCGGCGAGCAGAGCATATTCGATCTTCATCTCGTACCTCCAAGCGTCATTCGTAGCGTATGTCGGATAGCATACGCGAATGCCGTCGCTGTCAAACAACGGGGGCGTGTACTAATGAGCGGCGGCGCGGGTGAGCTCGGATTCGGCGGCGGACTGCGCGTTGAGGACGCGGACGATATTCTGCGCCATGAAGCTGGAGAGCAGTTTCTCGCGCGCGGCGGAGTCGAGCTTGCGCGCCTGGCGGCTGACCTCGGCGCCGCGCTCGAGCATCGCGGCCTCGAGCGGCCGGAAATGCTTCCATGCGATCGGCGCCAGGCGCTCAGGGGCGCTCGCGACGAGATCCTGAATCTTCTTAAAGCGCCACCATGGCGAGTCGGACGAGGCTCTTTCACCGCCAGCAGCCAGAACGGGCGGGAGCGTCCCATCCACGAACAGCGGAAACGCGATCGCGGTGCATGGCGCGGCGAGCGACGCCCATAGCACGGGGATTGTGTCCGCGCCGGGCGCGGGGAGTTCGGCGACCATGCCGGCAGTAGTGCCGGCGACCCCGCCGTGCATGCATAGCGTCGGAGAAGCGTCGCGCGCGGCGGGGTCGCCGGCGGGGGGAGTTTCGCCGTGCGCGCCGTGATCGCGGATTATCGCGAGCATCTCGCGCAGCGTGCGGCGGCCGTCTCGCGAGACCAGTTCGCGGCTGCGCGCCAGGCGTCCGCGGGCCGTCAGCGGATCGTCGACGTCCTTGTTCGAATATGCGGCGGCGAAGTCGAACGATGATTCCCCATCGCACCATCCCCGAGCGCGCGCATAGCTTTCCACGTCAGGCGAGCCGAAGCCGGCCGTGTCGATCGTCAATCGATTCGAGATGCACGCGCGATCGGCGACGCGGCGCGCGATCCATTGGCGGCCGGAGCTTTCGAGCACGTAGGCGTCGGCGTGGTCGGCGATGATGAATCCGCCGCTGTAGCGGAAATCAACGTCGTACATGGCGGAACCGCCCTGCCCGTAGCGTTCGATCAACGCGCCGATAATTTCGGTCGCTTCACGCGCGGTCTTCGAGCGCTCCAGCCCGAGGCGGACGAGATCCATCCCGAGCAAGCCCGTCGCCGGGAGCATCTCGCGCGTGAGCACGGCTTCGTTGCCGATCGCGACCCCGTACTCGTTGAGGCCGTGTTCGAAACCCCACAGCCAGAAGGGGCGTGAGCCGATCACGGCGGCGGTCTCGCGGACTTGCGGGATTTCGAGGTACTGGGATTGGAGGGTCGCGCCCTGGGGATGGACGCGGCGCGTCGAGTGAAACAGCGGCTGGCATTCGTGCGGCGGGCGGTCGGAGTTTTTGGCCAGGATGGTGGCGCCGGCGCGCGTGTGCGGCGCGAGCACGACGATGGTATCGCAGGAAGGGACGGTTGATGCGGCCATGAGGAATTTAATTGTAGTGAAACCCACCGTGGGTTTGCAGGGGTGACCCATGCACCCGCAGGGGCTGACCCCTGCACCCAACATTAACGCCGCGCTCCGTTGTCGCGCGCGGCCACTGCCGCGGGATGCGGGCGGAGTTTGTCTTGAGTACTCGAAGGGCCCTGTTAGAACAGGTAAGTGGGAAGAGGCGCCGGGGTATCCACAAGTTAGATGAATCGTAAGAGCCCATTTTCGTACGTCTGCAATGCGTGCGGGCGATGTTGCCATGACAAGGTAATCACGCTGTCGCCGTATGACGTGCTGAGGCTCGCGCGCGCCGCAGGTATCACGACGCGCGAGGCGATCGCTCGTTACACGATTCGGCGCGGATCGATCCTGAAGTTCACCGGCGACGGCGCGTGCGCCGCGCTGAAAGGCGCGCGCTGCGGGGTCCATCGCGGACGCCCGCTCGCATGCCGGCTCTATCCGCTCGGAATCGAACATGCTGAAGACCAGGAACGGTTTGTGACGCTCGAATCCGCGGCAGGCTCGCTTGGCGTGTATGGCGACGACGGCGCGGTGAATGACTTCCTCGATGCACAGGGCGTCGCAAAGTATCTCGAAGCGAACGCCGGCTACGCGTCGTTGATGGCGGTCTTTCGCGAGCGAATCGCGGCGACGGCCGATTTCGATCGAGTCGAGCCACGCGAGTTCTGGCGGCGCACCGTTCGCGAAGCGCTGGCCGAATCGGGCTACGACGCGAATCCGCTGATCGACGCGATGTTCGATGCGGGCGGAACCGGATGCGGCGGCGGCGGTGATGCAGAAACGATCGCGGCGCATCTCGAACGGCTTGCGGAGATGATTCGGGGCGAGTCGAATGCAGAGTTGCTCGCGGCGGCGGCGGTGATGCTCGCGGTGAGCATCGGGTATTCGCCGGGCGAGGCGACGGGGTATCAGTAAGGTCAGTTCGAGGCCGGAGGCGCGGGCTTGGCTTGCGCGGGAGGAGCAGCGGCGGCAACGCCCAGGTCGTTCAGGATTTCGATCGCGTGGGTGGACGGATCGACGCTCGGATAGACTTTCAGGATCTTGCCGTTCTCGTCGATGACGTAGGTAATTCGCCGATCGAGGCCGAGGATCGGAATGCCGTTTGCGGCGCCGTAGGCGGTCGCAATCTTCTTGCCGGGATCGAGCAAGAGCGGGAAGGGCAGACCGTTTTTGCGGATGAAATCCTTGTGCGCTTCGGCCGAGTCGATGCTGCATCCGAGCACGACCAGGCCGGCGTTGGTGTAGCGCGCGTAGCCGTCGCGGAATGCGCACGCCTCTTTGGTGCATCCCGAGGTTTCGTCCTTGGGATAGAAATAGAGGATGACTTTTTTGCCGTGGAAATCGGCGAGCGAGACCGGCGCTTCAGTTTCGCCGGTAACCATCTGGGTGGTGAACGGCGGCGCGATCTGTCCTTCCTTGAGCAAATCGGCGCGCGCGATCCGCGGGCGTAGCGCGACGGCGACGACGAGCACAACGATTGCGATTAGTGCGACGGTGAACATTTTCATGCGAGTCTTCATCCTTTCGGGCTCAATTGCGAGCGCGCGGCTGGAAAGTTACAGCCTGAGTCGGGCGAGGTATCAGATGTAGTATAGCCAGTCGCGGTAACGCGGGTCGCGTCCGTGCAAAGCGGCCTGGAACACCTGCTGCACCCTGGCCGTGATCGGGCCGGGCATCCCGGGGCCAATCTTGCGGTCGTCGAGCTCGACGACCGGAGTAACTTCGGCGGCGGTGCCGGTCATGAAGGCCTCATCGGCGATGTAGAAGGCGTCGCGGGCGAAATTCTCCTCGCGCACCTCGATGCCGGAATCGTGGAGAATCCTGATGACGGCGTCGCGCGTGATTCCCGCCAGCACCGACGTGAGCGGCGGCGTGCGCACGACGCCGTCACGAATCACGAAGACGTTCTCGCCGCTGCCCTCGGCCACAAAGCCCTCGGTGTTGAGCAGCAGCGCTTCATCGTAGCCGCTGCGGCGGGCCTCATAGCCGGCGAGGATCGAGTTGACGTAGTGGCCGGTGGCCTTAGCGGCGGGCATCATCGAGTTGTGATGGAATCGCACGAACGATGAGGTCTTGAGCCGCACGCCCTTGGCGATGCTGTCCTGGCCGAGATAGGCGCCCCATGGCCACGCGGCGATCGCGACGCGAATTTTGTTGCCGCGCGCCGAAAGTCCCATCTCACCTTCGCCAAAAAACACCAGCGGCCGGATATAGCATTCGGCAAACTTGTTGATGCGCACGACGTCGGCGCATGCCTTGAGCAGCTCCTCCTGGCTGTAGGGGACGGGCATCTCGACGATGTGGCCGGAGTCGATGAGGCGGCGGATGTGCTCGCGGGCGCGGAAAATTGCGGAGCGGCCGTCGTCGCCCTTGTAGCATCGCATCCCTTCGAACACCGCCAGGCCGTAGTGCAGGCTGTGGGTGAGGACGTGAACGGTGGCCTCGTCGTACGGGACCATCGCGCCGTCCATCCAGATTCGATCGGAGCGCAGATTGTTCGCGGCCATAGTGGAGTCAAAAGTAATCGATGGGCCGAAGTTAGTCGATGGGTGTCCCGCGCGGTATCGCGCCCGGCGAAGCGATCGACAGCGTCGCGTCGCCACCGGCGCTGGTGGCTAGTCGCGGCGAGTGGGATCGGGCGATGGAGGCGGATTCATACTGCCCGACGGCGCGGCGCCGCCGTGGCGCGGGCGGCGGCGGCGACGCCTGCGGCGGCGGCGTTCGCCGCCGGGCGGATGCGCGGCGTCGGCGCCGTCGCGGGCGGCGCCGCCACGGTCGAGCGCGGCGTGGCCGGGGCTAAGGCTGTCGGGGTCGGCAAGGAATCGGAACATGCGGGTGGGATCGATCGAGTAAGTCGGCGCGGTCATCTCGAAGAACATCCGCGCGTCGGGAAAGTACGGCCGGCGCATCAGGCGCCGCGTGCGGCCAGTGGGCGCCGCGAGATTCTCGAAGGCCTCCAGAATCAGGCGCATCTGCTCCGTGTCGCCGCGCGCAAAGCCACGCGCGCGAAGCTCGCCGAGCAGATCGACGCGGCGGTCGGCGGTGCGGCGGTGCTCGTCGCGATACAGGTCGAGCATCAGCGTGGCCAGCACGATCGAATGATCGGGGGCAAATCCGCTTGCGATCGCGCGGCCGAGCGCGGCCATGCTGCGGACGATGGGCTGCTCGGCAAGCATCGCGCCGCTCGATTTCAGATGAGCGGAAAGAATCGGGATTACGTACTCGAGCAATCCCATCTCTTCCATCAGGACGAAAGCGTGAGCGGCCTCGGGCTGGCCGAGCGTCTTGTAAGTTTCCTCGACCAGGCGCGGCATGGAGGCCTTGGCGAGATCGGCGCGATGACGCTCGATGGCGACGCGCGTGGCGGGCTCGATTTCGAAGCCAAGCTTGGCGGCGAATCGCACCGCGCGCATCATGCGGACGGGATCCTCGCGCATCCGCAGCTCGGGGTCGCCGATCGTGCGGATCAATCGAGCCCTGAGGTCGTCGACTCCGCCGGGAAAATCGACCACGTGAAAAGTTTGCGGGCTGTAGAACAGCGCGTTGACGGTGAAGTCGCGGCGAAACGCGTCTTCCTCCGGCGTGCCGAAAGTATTGTCGAGACGAATCAACGGATCGTCGGCGTCGGCGACCGCCTCGGCCTGGCGGCGGAAGGTGGCGACCTCGACATTCTGGCGGCCGAAGAAAACGTGGACCAGGCGAAAGCGCCTGCCAATCAGGCGCGAGTTGCGGAACAGCTCGCGGACCTGCTGCGGATGGGCCGAAGTGGCGACGTCGAAGTCCTTGGGCTTGCGCGAGAGCATCAGGTCGCGCACGCCGCCGCCGACCAGGTATGCGTCGTAGCCGGCGCCGTTGAGGCGATATAGGACCTTGAGGACGTTGGCGTCGATATCGCGGCGCGAGATGGGATGCTCGGCGCGCTCAAGTATGCGAGGTTCCAATTCCGTTTGCCCGAATTCGCTCCAAAGCTAGCACGATGGCGCGCACGCTTCATCGTTCCCTAAGGCACGCTTGGCGACGCACGCATCCTGCCCATGAAGTGCGAAAAGAGTTACGCTACACGGATAGCAAAGGAGACCGCTACATGGAAAAGTTTCTAATCGACCTTAAAAAGATTCGCGAAAACGCACGCAACCATATGGACGAGGGCGCCGTAACCGAGGGCTACAAGGCGGATCGCCAGCAGGTGCTGAAAGTGCTCAACGAGGCGCTGGCGACGGAGATAGTCTGCGTGCTTCGCTACAAGCGCCATTTCTACATGGCGCAGGGGATCAGCTCCGATTCGGTCAAGGCGGAATTCCTGCAGCACGCCACCGAAGAGCAGCAGCACGCGGATTGGATTGCGGAGCGAATTACGCAGCTTGGCGGAGAGCCGGACTTCAACCCCAAGGGACTCGCGGACCGCTCGCACTCGGAGTACGTCGAGGGCAAGACGCTGGTCGATATGATCAAGGAAGACCTGGTCGCCGAGCGGATCGCAATCCAAACGTATCAGGAAATCATTCGATGGCTGGGCGATGGCGACCCGACCACCAAGATACTGATCGAGCAGATCAACAAGGTGGAAGAAGAGCACGCCAACGACATGTCGGATTTGCTCACCAAGATGAGCTGACGATTCCGCTTCACGATGGGGACGCGGATGCGATCGCGTCCGTGTCCCCGATTCCCGGCCGGCGGCGGTTGACAAAGTCACCGCGCGTGATCTATCTGGAATTTGACAGCGCGCGGCGCATACCGCGCCGCGATCGGGCCAGCGGAGAACGCCAGGATGAAGCCCGCACGCACGCTTCTCTTCCCCCTTCTCGCCGCGATGGCGGTCTTGGCCTCATTCAGTCTGGTCGGTGCGCAAGGACCCGGACCGCTTGCCGATCCCAGGTCCGAGAAGCAGGCGGGTTTCCCGGCCGATCTCTATTCGTGGGTGATTCCACCTGACAATCCGCAGACGCCGGCAAAGATAGCGCTCGGCAAGGCGCTGTTTTTTGACGATCGCTTGTCCGCCGACGACAAAATATCGTGCGATCACTGTCACGCTCCCGCCAAGGGTTTCACCGATCAGCTTCCGACCTCGATGGGTATCCGCGCGCAGTTCGGACAGCGCAACGCGCCGACGATCCTCAACGCGGCGTTCAACGTGACGCAGTTCTGGGACGGACGCGCGCCAACGCTGGAGGCGCAAGTCCAGGGCCCGGTAACCAATCCGGTCGAGATGGGCATGAAATCGACCGACGACGCGGTCGCGAAGATCAAGGCGATCCCCGAGTATCAGAAGCAATTTCAGGATGTGTTCGGGCACGAGGTCACGTTCGCCGATATCGAGTGCGCGATCGCCGCATACGAGCGCACGCAACTCGCATTCGACTCGCCGTTCGACAAGTTTATCGCCGGCGACCCGAGCGCAATCAGCGATTCGGCCAAGCGAGGATGGTCGATTTTCAACGGCAACGGCCGCTGCATGTCGTGTCACGCATGGAATCCGACGCAGCCGCTGTTTACCGATCAAAAGTTCCACAACATCGGCGTGTCGGCGCATAACGCCAACTTCGTACCGCTCGCGCGCAAGGCGCTCAACACGCTCGCCAGTAGCGGCGGTGGCGAGCAGGAGATCGACAAGCTGGCAATCGGCACCGACATGAGCGGCCTGGGGCGTTTCCTGGTGACCAAGGAGCCGCATGATATCGGCGCGTTCCGCACCATGAGCTTGCGCAACCTGCTGGTCACGCAGCCGTACTTCCACGACGGCTCGCAGATCACGCTGTGGGACACGATCGATCATTACAACAAGGGCGGCGTGCAGAACCCGTACCTCGACGGCGGGATCGTTCCGCTGGGCCTCAGCGAAGCCGAAGAGGACGACCTGGTCGCGTTTCTGGCCAGCCTGACCAGTCCCGAATACACGCAGGCCGCCAAGGAGGAGTACGACCTCCAGTTCAAACGATCGCGCACCGACAGGCCGCAGCGCGACAGCGCCGCCGCCGACGGCGACAAGGGGCACGGGCCGGGATTGGCGGGACCGTTTGGCGATATCGGACCGGCGCAGAACGAAGAGAATCCGGCGCTGCTCGGCGGCGATTAACCTGATGAAAGAATTAACCTGACGAAAAATCAGAGGCAGGCGCGCGATGGCGGCTCGGCATAAAAGCGTCGAAACCAAATACATGGAAGATCGCGAGGCGGCGCTGCGCGGATTGCGCGGTCTGGACCGGCGGACATTTCTGAAAGTGCTGGCCGCGACGACCGGGGCGGTGATGGCGAAGAGCCTGATGCCGCCGCATTCGTTCCAGCTCATCGAAGTCGCCAACGCCGCGCCCGACAAGACCGCCAGCGCCGCCGGGATGGCGGGCAAGCCGCCGTTCACCTTCGCCTACGTCTCGGACACGCATCTCTATCAGCGCACGCTCAACCAGCGTTTCGTGCGCGCGGCAGTCAAAGCGGTCGATGACGTGAACGCGCTCGATCCGCAGCCCGACTTCGTGCTGTTCGGCGGGGACCTGGCTCAGCTCGGGCGGCACGAGGAGCTCGAACTCGGCAGGCAGATTCTCGCCGAGCTGAAGGCGCCGGTGAAAATGATGGTCGGCGAGCACGACTGGTTCTACGACCTGGGCGACGCGTGGCAGGGGATGTTCGGACCGCCCAACTATTCATTTGACTGGAAGGGCGTGCACGTCGTGGTGCTGATGAGCGTGCACGAGAAGGATTTCTGGACGGCGCGCAAAATGACGCCGGAGCAGCGGATGCACACAGTCGCGGGACTCGACAACGGGGTACAGTCACGCTTCGAAGTCGGCGACGACGAGCGCAAGTGGCTCGCCGCCGACCTCGCCAAAGTGCCGCACACCACTGCGTTGCTGGTCTTCTCGCATTCGCCGCTCTACAAATACTACCGCAACTGGAATTTCTGGACCGATGACGCCGAGCAGGTGCAGGCGATTCTGAAGCCGTACGATCACGTGACGGTGATCCATGGCCATACCCATCAGATGCTCTACAACCAGATCGGGAACATCAGTTTTTACGGGCTGCTCTCGACGGCGTGGCCGTGGCCGTACGCTCCGACCGGGCTGCCGCCGTTGACTATTCAGATGAGCCGGACGGATCCGTTCGATCAGTTCGACGGACTGGGCGACGGCCGGATAAATGTGCGCGCCGACGGACTGGCGGACAAGATTTACAGCCTGTGGGATCGCAACCCGGTCACGGTGAAGGCCGATTACCTGGTTTCGCACGGCAAGATCGCGCGGCCGCCCGCGCCACAGTTCGCGAGCTACTGAGGGTGGGGGAAAAAGCTTCCTCGAGGCGAATATGACCCGACGATCGATCGCATTGGCAACCGCCGCCGGATGCGCCGCGATATTTGCGGCCGTGGCGTACGCGCCGCGGCTTCGCGCGCAACAAGAGCCGCCACTGCCTGTCCATCAGGTGCCGGATTCGAAAAGCGGCGGCACGGTCGTGATGCTCTGCGACGGCAAGACCGGCGTGGAAGTGAAAGGCCTCAAGCCGGGCGAGTCGATGCCTCATGCGCAGGCGGTCGAGGTCGCACGCCAGTTGATGGGGCAATGGCGGCGCGAGCATCCGAACGAGAAATGGGAGATGGCGCAGCAAGAGCATCAGACAGAGCAGTCGTCTCAGCCGCGGCCGGCTCCGTCTGCCTCCAGGGCAACAGCCGTCAAGCCGCAATCGAAGGGAACGCAGCAGGGCGACACCTACGCGAGCTTCACCGATCGCGATTACAAGGTTTGGAAGAGCGAAACCGACAACTTCGTCGAGCAAGGGAACCAGCTCTTCCACGATGGCGCTGCGCTGGGCGGCACGATTGGCGTGAGCTGCGACATGTGCCATCCGAACGCGGCGAATACGCATCCTGAGACTTATCCGAAATACCAGGTCCAGCTACAGCGGGTGGCGCTGCTGCGCGACATGATCGATTGGTGCATCGAGAATCCACTGAAGGGCAAGGCGCTCGATCCCAACGATACGAGACTGCGCGCGCTCGAAGCGTACATCCTCGCGCAGCGCAAAGGCGTCGCGCTCGACTACGGCAAGCATTGAGCGCCCGCGCTGTTGAGCAGCGGCTTGGCGTCTTTCAGGTCGGCGCTATCGAAGCCTTCGGTAAACCAGGCATCGAGCTCGGCGCATGGTTCCATTGGGCACACACATGATGCGATAGGACACAAAAGATAGCGTTACCGAAGAGGCATGAAGGCAACCCGGGTAGAGCAGTGGCCTACTCCCCAAATTCCCCGCCAATCAAAAGTAGACTTAGCTGCGGCGCGTATTAAGCCCGAGCAACATCAGCATCAGGATCAGACGATCGCTGCGCGGTTTGAGCTGGGGTACTGGTCCCTTTTCGGCCAACATGTTGCGGAGCGCCGCTTCACCGAAGACCTCGAATACGGCCCGAGAGTCCATGGCAATTGAGAATCGTTGCGATGAAGCGACGTTTGCCGGTAGCGGGTATGCAACTGAAAACCGTTCCCACGGGCCGATCGGAGGGTTCGATAAGTGAAGATCGAGCGAAACGCGATGTGGAACGCTAATTATCGGCGACATTTGCAGCGGCGAAAACAACAGATTGTTGGATAAGACGCCCGATTGTAACGCCGCCAAGAGCACTACCGCTCCGAGAAGCGAAACCAATGCTATCATCGCCGCGTGCCAATCCCGCGGTCCGATACTGACTATGGGTAAGTGCGCTTGAAGTTTCATGGCTTATCCCCCTTGGGATCCAGCAAGAACTGTACCTGCGATAAGTTCCGCTTTTACGCCAATCTGCGCTACATAAGAAATCTTACAGCGTCAGCGGGCGCGGTAGAAGAGCCACGCGCGCTCTGAGATAGCGGCGACGTAGAACAGTCCGACGAGCGGCGCGAGGCCGCGCACGACAGCACCGGCAAGCGCCGGCGGCGGCGCAATCGCAAGCGCGATCACGAGCGCGTAGTTGATGATCCCGCCCCAATGACCGAGCCGGCTCCCTACCGGACGCGCCGCGCGCCCTCCGAGCACGACCGAATCGATCGCGTACTGGCTGAACGAAAGCGCGATGAGGATCGGAATGTAAAAAGGAATCGCGCCGGCCGCCGCCTCGGATAAAAGCGCCGCCAGCACGAACGTCACATCGGCAATTGCGTCGAGCCATCGCCCGCTGCCGCTCACGACGCCGAGGCGCCGCGCGATTCGCCCGTCGATGAAATCGCTGCCCGCGGCAACTATCGCGACTATCGCAAAAGCCAGCCGCCCCTGATGCCCACGGGCGGCCAGCTCGATCCAGATTGCGGCCAGCGCGAACCGCAGCGCGCTCAGGCCGTTGGGTATCTGCGCGAGAATCGCGGCATCGCCGCCGCGGCGATGTTTCACCTTTTCACCGTTTCGCTCGCGAGCGCCGAATACTCTACAATCGTTTCCTTATGCCCGGAAAAACTTCCCGCACGATTCAGGTCGTCAGCCACGGTCCGTCATGCCTCGACGGTGTGATGGCGGCGGCCGCGGTGGCGCGCTTTTACGATGGCCATAAAGTCTTCACGACGCTTGCCGGCAACAACGACGCCGACCGCGTTATCCACGATCTGACGCTCAAGTCCGACGACGCCGGCAACGAAGACGAAATCTGGATCACCGATCTGTCCTGGAACTCAGTGGCGACCGGCGCGCATCTGGCGGAGTTGAGTGAACGGGGGGCCAAGGTTTACTGGATCGATCATCATCGCACCGCAGTCTCCCGCGCCGATGCCCCCGAGTTCAAGGTGGCGTTCGCCGGCAAAGTTCTCAGCGAACAATATTCGGCGGCGCGCCTGACGTTCAATTTTCTCAAACGAATGGGGCGCGACCTTCCCGATCGTCAGCGCGCCGAGTTCGAGGCTTTCCAGCCCTTTGTGATGATAGCCGACGATCACGATCGCTGGATCCACAAGATTCCCGAGTCTTCGGACTGGGCGCTCGCCGTGCAGACGCTCGGCGGAGCTTCGTCGTATCGCGAAATCCTGAAACTGCGCGAGCCGCGGATGAGCCGCAAGCTGCGCGCCGCGTTCGAGTCGGGTCAGGATGCGATGCGCCGCAGCGTCGAATTGGCGCACGCGACGATGGTCGATCGCAAGCTCGACAACGGAATCACGGTGCGGACGGCGTGCTGCTTCGGCTACAGTAGCGAAGTCGCGGCACATCTCTACAAGGGACAGACTCGCACAGTCATTGCGCTGTTCGATCTGCGAAGCCAGGGCGTCAGCCTGCGGCGCAGCTCCGACTGCGAGGTTGATTTGTCAATCCTCGCGCAACACTATGGCGGCGGCGGTCATGTCGCGGCGTCGGGCTTCGCGCTTCCCGATTTGCGCCGTCTTCCGGCCGAGCGGCTGTCGGAAATTCTGGGCGATCAGCTCGAGAACCAGCCGGCCTGAGCAGGGGTGGCCGCAGGGGTGACCCCTGCACCCGCAGGGGGTGACCCCTGCACCCACCGTTAAGGCCGCGCTCCGTTGTCGCGCGCGGCCACTGCCGACGGCTTAATACTGCGCTGCCGTCGCCACGGCCAGGGGTGACCCCTGCACCGCAGGGCTGAGCCCTGCACCCAGTATTAAGGCCGCGACCCCTGCCAGCGGCTTAATTCTGCGCTGCCGGGCGCTGGCCGGTTCCGGCCACTCTACGCGCCAAAACCAGCCACTCGCTGAAAGCATTACGAATCTTGGCCAGTTTCCGGCGTTGGCGGGTTGCCGTCAAGCGCATTACCCTGTCCCTTTACGGCGGAGAGGAAATCTCGCCGTCAGGGGGCTTTCATGTCGGACGACGGCTGGACTGCATGGGACAGTTTTAAGGACTGGGTTTTGCAAACTCTATACACAAAAGCGGGTGCATTCTTGTGGACCGCGCGTGGGAAGGCGGTCGTGACTGCCGTACTTGCGCTTGTGGGTGGCGCAATCGCCTATGGGTCTGACGCCAAGCACAAGCAAGAAATTGTTCTACTTTGCGCGGGAGCGGTCGGCGCGTGTGCCCTGATTTCGATTTGGACCTGGATTCAGTCGCGATACGTGAGGGCAGTTAACAATAGTGCGTTGCCGACGTTTCACCGTGTTCCGCGAGCGGAATCTAGCGGCTGGGCGGTACCGGACGAAATACTAATTAGTCTGGAAACCGAGATGGGCAGCGTGCTCGCTGCCTACCGTGAACTTGTGAGAGTGTGGAATAGTTTTTGGCAAGAACTCATCGCGCTAAAAACACAGAAGCGGTATCGCGACCAAGAAGAATTTACGGCCTTGCAGATTCCAATTCGTCGGCGCCATTCCGAGCCGTTCCGATTGGCTATAACCACGTTGAATCGACGATTGGAGAGGGCTCTTACGTACGTTAAGGCAGAGGAAGCCGAACAAGATGACAATGGTCCGTAAGAGAAAATGGACACTCTAGTTGAACAAGCTCGCTGGTGACCTTCTCGCATCACGGCTTGCCCTTCTTCCCGCCCATAATCAGCCGCAGCGTCGGCGCTTTCGCCGGTTGAACCCGGCCCTGGTGTTATTCAGCGTGACGGTTCTGAAAAAGCGCTGCTATAAGCCGGAGCCGTAAGCCGGTCCCGCATCATAAAACCACGGAGTGCCCACGCCGTAGAGCTCAGGAATGGATATTGCCGTTGTCGACAAGCACTCCGAACCCGGTGTCCAGCTCCCTGCCGTGGTGTCATCGCATACCATGGTTATGGCATACCTTTTTGTGCCACCGGGGCTCTTGCCGGGATAGAACTTACTTTTTGCACTGGTAGCATAGTCAACATTGAACGGGTCGGCCGCATAGTTGGTCAAATCCGTGAAGCCTGGGCCACCTATACTCGGCCGTTCCACCACCCACTCCGCGGAATTGCCGACGTAGGTGGCGCCCGTCGGTAGGCTAAACGCGTACGAATCGGATTGATTAAGTGTGAAGTTGGCGATGTAGGCGTTTCCGTTAGGCGACGCGGTGGTGTACCAAACCTTCTCGCCCATCAGGTCGCCGGGTTCGACGGCTGGAGCGCTTACCCTGGTCTCGTCGTTTGGGAACCATTCGATCCAGGCTGAGTAATAGGTGCTTGGTGTACCACCGGAGCAGTACGCGTCCACCTCGGTGCCGGCCTGTAGGACATCGCCGGAATTAAAGCCGTCGAAACCGATCCATTGCGAAGAGTAATCCGTAATGCCATTGCAAACGCCAAAGGCTTGCTGGGCGACTGGCACAACCCATTCAGCATAAATGGCGCTCAGATTTTTCTTGAACGTGCCCTTACCTGCGGTCACGGCATAGCCGCTCCAGTTATAGCTGAGCGCGGAAGCGGCGCCATTATGAAGGGTTTGGCCGACCGACAGACCTTGAACGGGACCGTTGTAGATTGTCGTTTGCTGTAACTTCGGATTTGCGACGCGCGGCACCGAGACCAGCTTTTTCCAATGGGCGTACTCGTCAGGCGCGCTCTGAGCATCGGGGCGGGGCGGAAATCCGTATTGCCCGAGGTCCGCGTCCGATGCCGAAAGCGGACTCAAGTCCGCAGGCGGCTGAGGGTATGCGACAACCTCCTGGGCACTGGTCTGATCGGTCGCAACGCTTTCAGGGGGTGGCGTTCCATTGGCCAGGGCGAGGGAGGAAGGGCCGCAAAGCGCAATGGCGACACTGAGACCGACCACGCGGAAGTGTCCAGCGACTTCTGCGAATAATTTTTTCCCCATGTTTCTCTCCAAAAAGTTTGTTAGCAACCCCTTCAATCTGAGATTACACTTTGGACACCGAGGCAGACTGGTATCAAGACATGCGGGCTGCAAATGCGAAGTTTGAGCCGGGGTTTGAGTTCAAAGGCTTTGCAGGGTATCGCAACGGGCCAGTTATGCGCCGGAGGCGCGGCGCGTTTGCAAGCCGCTTGGCGTTAGTGGGAGTCTGAATCAGGATTCAAAATGGAAATATCCGGTTGAGACGACTTCCAGCTGCATCGCCCAGACAGAGGGAACGCACATGACCGCGACCGAGCAACTGCGCCACGAGCACGAAGCGATAACACTGATCCTCGCGATTCTCGATAAATTATGCCAGCGGCTTGTCTTCAAGGAGGAGGTCAATCCGGAGCATTTCGGCCAAGTGCTGGAGTTCATCCAGGTCTTCGGCGACCAATGCCACCATGGCAAGGAGGAGGAATTTCTGTTTCCCGTCCTCGAAGCAGCCGGCATCCCCCACGCCGACCGGATGCTCGACGTGATGCACGAGCATGAGCGCTCCCGCATCCTCCTCCGGCAACTGGTCGCTGCGTGGCAAAAACACCGCGCGGGCGATCCCGCGGCCGCGGGCGCGGTGATTAGGAGCGCCCGAGACTACACCGTGTTTATGACTGCCCACATCTCCAAGGAAAACAATGTCCTCTTTCCGATGGTCGAGGCGCACCTGTCGGCCGACAGACAGCAGCGGCTGCTGGAGGACTTCGAGCGGCTGGAAATCGAGCAGATCGGAGCAGGCGGGCACGAGCGGTTCCACAAGACTTTGGATTTTCTCAAGCAAACCTATCTTGGATAGAAGCGCGTGAGGTTGCGCGGGAGTCTTGATCCCGGCTCGGGGACGTAATCTCCGGGGGGCGCGAGAAAATCCAGTAAATTCGGGGACGATTTGGATAGATGTCGGGGAGGGCTTGCAGGGGTCGCGAGAAATTGATAATCATTCTCATTATCGAGAGGATGACCGCGAATGTACTTATGCATCTGCAACGCTATCACCGACCGACAGGCGCGCTCGCATCGCGCGGCCTCAGGCGGCGCCGCGGGATGCTCAGTTTCGGCTTTCTACCGCGCGCTCGGCGTCAAGCCCAAGTGCGGCAAATGCGTGCGGGGCATTCGCGAGATGCTCGACGCCAAGGCCGTCTCGGGCGAAGCTCGCCAGGATAGCTGCGGCGTCGAAGGCTAGTCGATTTCGCTTTTCACTTTCTACTTTTTACCGGGACCGATTTGCCCCTATACTAAAATCATTCACAGCCGCGTCTTGCGGGAGAAGGTTCCATGAAGGGTGACCCCCAGGTACTCCAGTTTCTGAACGTCGTGCTCCGCAACGAGCTGACTGCGATCAATCAGTATTTCCTGCACGGAAAACAGCTCGCGCATTGGGGTGTCGCCAAGCTCGCCAAGCACGAGCGCGACGAGTCGATGACCGAGATGAAACACGCCGACCGGATGATCGAGCGCATTCTGTTTCTCGAGGGTCTGCCCAATCTTCAGGATTTGGATCGGTTGCTGATCGGCGAGAACGTCAAGGAAGCGCTCGAGTGCGATCTCAAGCTGGAGCTCAAGGCGCTTGGTGATCTTCGCGCCGCAGTCGCGCACTGTGAATCGGTGAAAGATTACGTCACGCGGGAGATGCTCGAGGAAATCATGGACGAGGAAGAGGAGAGCGTCGATTTCATCGAGATGCAATTCGACCTCATCAAGCAGATCGGAATCGAGAACTACATCCAGCTGCAATCCTCGAGCGCAAGCTGAGCGGTGCAGGGGTGGCCCCTGGCAGGGCTGAGCCCTGCACCCACCGTTAAGGCCGCCCGCCGTTGTCGCGCGGCAGGGGTGAGCCCTGCACCCAATGTTAAAACAAAGATGCGGCCTGACGGCCTGCTAGAAGGGGTAAGGGGGAGAGGCACGAAGGTGTCTCATCGCGGGACGCATCTGCGTCACTTGCAGAACGATTGATTGACGACGGGGCACTTCCTGTGGCCCTCGATCCCAATTTCCATCGATCTCCTGCGTATTCTCAACGGTCACGAAATCCGTTCGGGTCGGCATAGTGATTGCTCTGCTATGGCATGGAACAGCGCGATGTCATGCGCGAGGATTTTTTCGAATGGACGTGTTGGTCGTAGAAGACAACCCAACGGATCGGATGGTTATCCAGGCCCGGCTCCGGCGGGCATTCCCGGGCGCGCAGATTTTGGCCGCCGACGGTCCGCTCCAGTTCAATGAGCATCTCAAGCGCGACGGCTGCGATGTCGTGATCACGGACTATTGGCTGGGTTGGATTGACGGGTTGTCGGTCCTTCAGCGGGTGCGTGAGCGATGGCCGCGGAGCCGGGTAATCATGCTGACCGGCAACGGCGGCGAAGAGGTGGTGGCGAGCGCGTTCAAGTACGGTTTGTATCGCTATCTGCTCAAGCCCGACGGCTTTGATGAGCTTGTGGCTGCGGCCGTATCGGCGATGGAGAGCAAGCGACGGGAAGAGTTCCAGGAACTGATGGCGATGATCGTCAACTCGCTTCCTGACGGAATTCACAGTGTGGACGCCGCCGGGATAATCGCGTCGACTAACGCGGCAGCGCGTCAGATATATGGGTATGAAGACACCGAGATTGTCGGCCGCACCAACGAGATTCTGCTGCCGGCAGCGCGGCGCGACGAAATCCGGCGGCTTTATGAGCGGGCGTTAGGCGGAGAAGTCGTGCCCCGATTTTCAACCCTTCAGGTCCGCAGCGACGGCGTCGAAATCGCGGTCGCGATGACGATCCTCCCGATTCGTGACGTTGACGGCGCGGTATCCCACGTGGCGTATATCACCACTCCTATTGGCAAGCCGATTAGCGAGGCATCCGGCTCCATCGCGCGGCAGGAGGACCGGCAGGCGGGACCGAATCGGTCCCGCCTGCCCCAGGTCGCAGCGAGCACCTGACCCTGGCGCCGACGGTCGTGCGCGGGAGATTTTTGGCGATTTGATCGTTGGATGGAGACGGCGCGGATATGGGTAGTTTCGGTTCGGAGGTGAATAAATGACATAGGAGGAGCAGCTACGTTCTGCCTTGGCGCTACCTTGACGCCCGCCGGAAGACTACAGTAACCATCCTGATGGCTCGCAATGGCGGCTCGAACAGTCCGGCGGAGAATGCGCATTGAACCGTCTGTCGATTGACCGGGGCCACCCGGTAGGGATCGCGCTTTTCTACGTGCTCGGCTGTTTCGTCTGGCTGGCGATCTGCGTTCGGGTGCTATCGCTGTTACCGCCGCATGCGTGGGGGCTCAACGTATGCGTGAACACGCTGCTGGTCTACCTAGTGGTATCCCACTACACCAAGAGGATTCGGATCTTGGATGCGGCGCAAGAGGAAGCGCTGGTGCGTGCGCGCGGGTACTTCGAATCGGCGGTTGAGGGAATCGTTTCGGTGGATGAGGCCGGGATGATTCGTCAGCTCAATCCGCGCGGGCAGGAGCTATTTGGTTACCGCGAAGAGGAACTCGTCGGTCAGCCGATAGAAATCCTGGTGCCGCAACGCTTCCTCTATCGCCACCAGGCGCATCGCGACGGATTTTTCAAGGCGCCAAAATCCCGCATGATGGGCCGCGGGATGGAGGTTGCGGTACGCCGAAAAGACGGCAGCGAATTTTCCGCCGAGATCAGTCTCAACGTGGTTCAGATGCGCCGCGGCAAGCTGATAATCGCGTTCGTCGCGGACATCAGCGAGCGCCTTGGGATGGAGCGCGAGGCGCGCCGCAATGAAACAGTGGACGCATTGGCGGCAGTGGCGGCAGGAGTCGCGCACGAATTGAACAACCCGTTGGCCGTGATGGCGGCGCGCATCGAACTGATGCTGGCGTCGGACGAGGATCTCAGCGCCGAGACGCGCGAGGACATGCTGGTCCTGCAAAAAAACATCGAACGCGCCAGCCGCATCTCACACAGCATGCTTTCGGTCGCGCGTCAGCGCCCCGGCGTGCGTTATGCGATGGACATGAACGTGGCGGTCGAAGAGGCGATGCTGATAGTTGGGGCAGAAGCCAAGGGCGGCATGCCGCGATATGAAACGAACCTCGATCGCTCGCTGCCGGAGGTGATGGCCGAGCCGACGAGTCTGGAGCAGGTGCTGATCAACCTTATACTGAATGCACGCGACGCGGGCGCGCGCCTGATACGCATCGAGACCGGGCCGGCTCCGGGGCGCGCCGGTCATCTTTGCGTGTCAGTCTCGGACGACGGCTCGGGAATCAAGAGCGACCTGCTCGGGAAACTGTTTCGGCCGTTCTTCACGACCAAACCCAAGGGGACCGGCCTGGGTCTGTGGTTGAGCCAGCGGATCGTGCAGGATCACGGCGGCAGTATCGCGGTTGAATCGGTGGCGGGCAAAGGCACCACCTTCAGGATAACGCTGCCGACGATTGGCGAATTGTCAGCCGGGGACGTGACGCTTTCCGCGCAGGATGAACCGTCGCCGCAACTCCCGGCGGCGCGAAGCAATCGGCCGGGCCGCTAACCGATTTTTTTCACACGACGATGGCTGCACAAGCAAAAATTCTGATCGTGGACGACGAACGCGACTTGGTGGACGCATACGTCCGGCTGCTCGAGCGCTCGGGCTATCGATGCGTCGGCGCATTCGACGCGAACCAGGCACTCCAGATGATCGACGCCGAAGCGCCCGACCTGGTGATCACGGACTTGAGCCTGCCCGATAGCAGCGGCATCGATATCATCCGCCGCGTGCGGGCGAAGTTACCGGTCGCGCCGATCATCGTGATGTCGGGACACAACACGTCCGGACTCCACGAAGCGGCGCTGGAGGCCGGCGCGAACATCTCGCTGCTGAAACCCGTTTCGATAGGCGAGCTTCGGCGCGTGATCGGCGAAGCGCTCCCGCGCTGAAGAGCCGCCGGCGAAATTACAGGGTGCGTTTGAAGGAGAAGCTGGCGACCACCAGCATCAGGACCATGAACACCAGCAGGTACGCGATGTCGCCGCTGACCGCGGCGAAGTCCGCGCCCTTGAAGAGAATCTGTTTGATCGCGCTCACCGAATGGGTCTCGGGATTGACGCGCGAGAAGGCTCGCAGCCAGGGCGGAAAACTCTCAACCGGATAGATCGCGCCGCTCGGAAAAAACAGAATCACGTTCAGGAATCCCGCGAACGTCCCGACCAGCCGCGGATGGCCCGCGCGTCCCAGTAGCGCAAATGTCATCGCCAGCAGTCCCGTCGCGCTGACGACGATTATTCCCACCAGCATCGCCAGCGCTGTGGGTCCGCCGAGGATTCGCCCGCGCGTGATCAACAGGCCCAAAAACAACACCAGCACACCGGCGGTGCTGGTTACGGTCACGCCGCTGGCGAGGATGCCGCCGGCGATGTCCCAGCGTGAAAGGGGAGTCACCAGATAGCCCTCCGTCACGCCGAGAAATTGATCCATCACCCAGTTGAACACACCGGACATCAGCGATCCCATGAAGATGGCCATTACGATGACGCCCGGGATGAGCGATCTATCGTAATCCACGTACGGGAACAACCAGTTGGGCCGCAGTGAGATGTCGTTGAGTTTGGGTTCGCGGGCGGTGACAAAGGTGACCTTCACGGTTGCGGCCGCCTGGTCGAGCGCGGATTCGAGCGTCTCGGAGCTGATCTCGTCGACGTTGTCGGTGAACAGTCCGATCTGCGCGATGCGGCCTTCCGCGACCGCATGGCTGAAGTCGGGCGGGATCACCACCACGCCTTTGAAGAGCCCGTCGCGGACCTGGCCCATCGCATAGCCCGGGTCGTTCTCGAAGGTGATGTCCACGGTCTTCGGTCCCGCCTGCAGCGCGAGCAACTGTTCGACGATTCGGCGCGCGTAGAGGCCGTGATCCTGTTCGACGACGACAATCGGCAGATGCTTGAGTTGGCCCTGAAATGAATTGCCGATTATCACGAGATAGAGGATCGGCATCAGGATGACCGATAGCAGCGTGACCGGATTGCGCATCAGCTTCTTGAGGTCGCGCCGCATGACTGCGAGAAACTTCAGCCCGAACATCGCCGTCCCCCTCAGCGGTGCTGCGGCATTCCGGCTCCCACTAACAAGCTGACCTTCTTGGCCGGCTCATCGCGGAGCGTGCGTCCGGTGAAGTGGATGAAGACGTCTTCGAGCGAGAGCTTCTGCACGGTGATCGAAGTTACCCGGCCGCCGGCGCCATCGACCGCCTCGATAACTTTCGGAATCGCGTGCGCGCCGTCGTTGGTCGAAAGCTGCAGGCGGTTGCCGCCATCGCGATTCACCCCGCGCAGATACGGCATCTGCGCAAGCATCTCGGCGATAGCGGCGGGATTTTTTTCGACCACCAGGTCGATCCGGTCCGCACCCGGTACCATCGATTTGAGTCCGATCGGCGTGTCGAGCGCGATTATCTTGCCGGCATCGACGATTGCGATCCGATCGCACAGCGACTCGGCTTCGTCCATGTAGTGCGTCGTAAGCGAGATGGTAATCTCGCTTTCCTTGCGCAGCGTCTCGAGCAGGTCCCACACCGCGCGCCGGCTTTGCGGGTCAAGCCCGATGGTCGGCTCGTCGAGGAACAGCACGTCGGGCGAATGAATCAGCCCGCGCGCGATCTCGAGCCGCCGGCGCATCCCGCCCGAGTAGGTCGCGACCAGATCGTTAGCGCGCTCGTTGAGCCCTACCAGATGGAGCAGCCGATGCCCGCGCTCACGGCGCTCGCGGCGCGACAGACCGAAGAACTCGCCGTAGATATCGACGTTCTCCCATCCGGTGAGATCGAGATCCGAGGTGAGCGCCTGCGGAATGACGCCGATATTTTCGCGCACCTGGCGCGGATACCGCGCGACGTCGAAACCCGCCACGGTCGCACGCCCGCCGCTTGGCGCCAGCAGAGTGGTCAGCATCCGCACCACCGTCGTCTTGCCGGCGCCGTTGGGCCCGAGCAGTCCGAACACCTCGCCGCGGCGGACCTCGAAGCTGACCTTGTCGACCGCGGTGAAAGCGCCGAAGCGCTTAGTCAGGTCTTTGGTCTGTATTGCTGGTGACTCTGGTTCCATCGGTTCTCGGAAAGCTGACTTCCGCGGTCATTCCGGGTTTGAGTTCGCCTTCGGCCTGCAACACCTGGACCTTGACGTAGAAGGTGCGAATATCCTGACGTCCGCGCCGCACGTCGCGCTCGGTTGCGAACTGTCCTTCCTGACCGATCGCCATGATTCGACCGGTGAAAACCAGCGGCGGTCTCGTCGGCAACTCGACCTGCGCCGTCTTGCCGATGTACAGCGGACCCAGGTCGGTCTCTTCGACATCGACGCGCGCCCAGATCGTCGAGAGGTCATCGACGGTCAGAATCGGTACGCCCGGCGTGACCCATTCACCGACTTCGAGCGCCTTGCTGACCACGACGCCATCGACCGGCGATTTTATCTCGGTGTCGACCAATTGATCGGCGTAGAGCTTCGCGTTGGCCTGCGCGCTGAGCACGTCGGCCTCGTCCTGCTGGACGCTGGTGATGGCGTCATCGCGAGTCTTGACTGCAATCACGTTTTCCTTTGAGAGTGCTTCGTCGCGCACCAGGTCGCGTCGCGCCTGCGCCAGGTTGGCCTGCGCATGCGCGAGATCAGCCTTCGACTTGGCGAGCTGATTTCTGAGATCGATATCCTCGATCAGGCATACGACCTGTCCCTTCTTGACGCGGTCGCCCTCGATCAGATCGAGTTGCTTGATACGGCCGGCGATTCGGCTGGTGACATTTACTTCAGGCGCCTCGATCATCCCGACGGTCTGGATCGCCGAATGATCCTCGGCCGGCCACAAGTACGTGCGACCGAACAAAAAGAATCCGAAAACAACACCGGTCAGGATTGTCAGTTGAATGGCCCGGCGAACGATCGTTCGAATCATTGTGGATACACCGGCTTGAAGTTTTGTGATGGGTCTGCGCCGAGCGATCTGAGCATCAGGTTGCCGAGCTCGCGGCTGAGCTCGGAGACCGGCCGGCCGGCGCCGTAATACAGCAGCAGCGATCGAATCGCGCCCTGGATGGTAAACGTCGCCAGGCGCGGATCGATCCGGGTGAACACGCCGGTGCGGATTCCTTCTTCGATTAGCGACGCGAAAAACAGGAACCCGCGCTCGCGCGATGCCTCGATAATCCGATTGCGCGCCTCGGCCAGCCGCGGTTCCTCGGTTGCGAAGAACTGAAGAAAATCGCGCCGCTGATCGTAAAACTCCACCATCACCTCGATCGAACGGCGCAGCCTCTCGACCACCGGCATCCTTGGATCGGCGCTGTTTTGATAGGTGCGATACGCGGTGTCGAGTCCGTCGCTCAAAACGCCGAGGTAGAGCGCGTCCTTGGACGAAAAGTAGAGATAGAGCGTTCCCTTGGCGACCCCGGCGGCCTCCGCTACCCGATCCATCGTGACCGACTGGTACGGTTCGTGTGCGAAAAGCTTGAGCGCGGCAGCCAGAATACGTGCGCGCTTGGCGGCTTGCTCGTCGTGAACGCGAATCGGCCGTCCATTGGGAATTACCGCGGAATTTGTGGCTGTTCTGTTCATGCACTGACCAGTCAGTCATATATATGAATGCGCGAAGATGCGAGTCAACAGTCCTGAAGTAACGCGGCCACGTTGGTTGCGCGTGCGGGGATGCATGCCTAGACTCGTCAAGTTCGAGCGTCCGTCAAGGCAAGCGCCCGTAGCTCAACTGGATAGAGCATCAGACTTCGGATCTGAGGGTTGGGGGTTCGAATCCCTCCGGGCGCACCACGCAGGGGCCAGCCCCCTGCGTCAGAGCGGAATTCCAGTGCGGAATAGAATGAATCGGCCGAGCATCTCGCCAACCAGCACCGCCATCACCGCGATGTAGAGCAGACCCGTCGCCGCCCGCGTCTCGGGAATTTTCAGCGTCTGCCAGCACATCCAGACCAGCACGATGGTGGCGACCGGACCGAGCAGCAGCCGAAATCCCAGCAGTCCGAGGTGCGTGGCGAATAGCTCATGAACGGCCGCCGCCGCGCCGGCGCTGCCGAGCACTGCGGGCATTCCGATCGCGAGTCCGAGCGCGATGAGGTCCGCGACCAGCGCAATTCCCAGCAGCCGGACGAAGGTGCGCAGGTAATCGACCGGCATCTCGAGGTCGATGAGGTACCAATGTCCAAACAGCATCGCGCCGCTCACCAATCCCAGGACCAGCGCCGAGGTGATTGCAGTAAGTCCGTAGGCGACAGCCGCGACCGCGCCGAAGCCGCGGGGCATCAGAAGCATCACGTTGGCGACGAGGGCGACCAGGCCGAGGCCCAGGCCAAGCGCGTACGAGCGCGCGCGGAGGAGGCCGTTTTCAGTCCAAAGTGTGTAGAGATAGACGGCGACGGCGGCGCTCGACAGCGTCCACAGCCCGGCCGCCATCCACAATGAGCCGGCGCCCGGTCCGCCGGCGGCGCCGGCGCGCAACGCCAGCAACCCCAGGCCGATCGCGGTCGTCAGCGACGCGGCCAGGAACACCGAAGCGCTCGATTTGTAAAAGCCTCGCTCGACGTTGAAGAAAGGCGGAATCGCAAGTGCGAAGAGCCCGCCCCAGGCGAGTTCTCCGAAGACGAGGATGAAGCAGGCGGCGAATCTGGTCACGCCGGAATACTACCGATCGCGGCGAACCCCTGACAGAGATGCAGGGGCGTTCGCAGCCGCACCGTATCGCTTGCCCTAGCCGGCCATTCGGTGAAATAAAATGTGTGCCGAGCGCCCGACAGACTACGATTAGACATATGCGGTGGCGCGGCTATAATTGAACTCAGATCGACAGGGATCAATAGGGAAGGATATGCGTTCATCGAAAATTCTAAAATTGTTGGTGATTGGACTGGCGCTGGGTGTTTCCGCATGCGGCGCCATGCAAGCTGCTCGTCAGCAGGAGGAACAAAAACAGCAGGTCTTCGTGCATCGCGTTGACATGGCGCATATCTGGGTCACCACGGAAGCGCCGCCGGCCGGCAAGCCATACACGGAGCTTGGCGATCTCAGTTATACGGAGCCGTTTTCTCCCGATGCGATCGAGGAGTCGAAGATCAGCGACAAGCTGAAGAAGATGGGCTTCGACAAATGGCCTGACACTATCGACGCGATCGTGAACGAGAATCAGTCGATCTCGGCCGACGGCTCGCAGATCACGGTCACGGCCAAGGCGATTAAATACGACTCGTCGGTTGACCGCGAAGCCTTGCATCACATGAACGAGGGGATGGTGGCGTCGCCGTCGAGCAACTAGCGGTTCGCGATAAAGTGCGATCGAAGGCGGGCGCGTAGCGGCAACCATGCCGCGATGCGCCCGTCGCTATTTCCGGTCGGTGAGGGCGAGTCGTGGCGGGTCAGGCTGGCGCCGGCTCGGCCAATAGATTGTCGAGCTTTCCGGAGTCGTCGAGCGCCTTCAATTCCTCGAAGCCGCCGATAATCTTGCCGTTGATGAAAATTTCGGGCACCGTGCGGCGCCCCCCGGACATCTCGATCAGCTTCGCGCGCAACTCGGCGTCGTCGGTCACGTCGATCTCGTCGAAAGCCACGCCCTTGCTCTTGAGCAAATTCTTGGCCCGCGCGCAGAACGGGCAGTAGGTAGTTGTGTACAGTTCGACTTTCGGCACGTCGTACCTCGCTTGAACCATTGTTATCCGCGCGAAAAAAGCCTGTCCAGTATCGGGTCAATCTTTTCACGGCTGGCGGGTGTCGGAGTACATGCGTTTGAGACGAGCAGGCGCCACACCCATCAGGTACATCGCGCGGATCAGCCACATCCTGACAATGGTACGCACCACTCCGTCGCGATTCCATCTTCGGGCAGACGTGGTCACGCGGGCGCGCAGACATGCGACGCGTCCTGCGCGTTTCAGCCGCCGCGTGAATTCGAGATCTTCGCATAGCTCGAGATCGGGGAAGCCGCCGAGGCGATCGAAGACCTCGCGCCGCACGAAGATCGCCTGATCGCCGGTGCCGGTGCGGCTGATTCGCGAGCGGAGGCTGATCATCGCGCCAATAATCCGGTAGGGAAGGGCGCTCGCGTCGAGTTTCACGTCGAATCGTCCGCCGACCACCGCGGGATCGGACAATGCCGACGCGATGTCAGCCGCAAAGCTCGATGGCACGATCGTATCTGCGTGGACGAAAACCAATGCGTCGCCGTGCGATGCGCGCGCGCCCGCGTTCATCTGGTGCGCCCGGCCACGCGATGCGCCAATCACCGTGTCGCACAATGGTTGCGCGATGGCGACGCTTAAGTCGATGCTGCCGCCGTCAACGACGACGATTTCCGCGTCGGGAGCGCCGCGGCGAAGCGCGCCCAGCGTGCTCGCGATGATGGCCGCTTCATTGAGCATCGGCACGACTGCCGAAAGCGTCTTCAATTTCCGAATCAATCCACCGGAGGATTCACCAACGGCGAGGAGTTCGGCGTGGGCGAATCGCCCTTGATGATAACCCGACGCCCCTGGATCTCGAGACGTCCCTGTTGATAGAGCGCAATCGCGTGCGGAAAAATGCGATGCTCTTGGAGCAGGATTCGCGCCGCCAGCCGTTGTTCGTCGTCGCCGGGCAGCACCGGCACCCCGGCTTGCACGATCACCGGGCCGATATCGACACCCGCAGTGACGAAGAAAACGGTGCATCCTGCAATCTTGACGCCGTATTCGATCGCGTCCTTGGGCCCGTGAATGCCGGGAAACGACGGCAGCAGGCTGTTGTGGATATTCATGATGCGGCCGGGGAACGCCTCGAGCATCACGGGCGAGAGCAGGCGCATGAAGCCCGCCAGCGCGACCAGTTCGACCGAGCGATCGAGCAGCGCGGCGAGGATCGCGCGGTCGAAGTCCTCGCGCGGTGCAAACTTGCGATGGTCGATGACCATGGTCTCGATACCGTGGCGGCGGGCGCGCTCGAGCCCCTGCGCGTCGGCCCGATTCGATATGACGAGACGGATTTCGGCCTTGAGATCGCCGCGCACAATCGCGTCGATTATCGCTTGCAGATTGGTGCCGGTGCCGGAAATCAGAACGCCGAGTTTGACCGTCGGATTTTCCGCCATCGAATTAGCCGCGGCTCAGCGAATTGACACTCCGCGCTTGCCGCGCCTTACTTCGCCGACAACATATGCCCCATATTCGCGGCGGCGCAAATGAGCGACGACGCGATCGGCCTCGCGCGCGGGCACGATCGCGACCATTCCGAGGCCGTTGTTGAAGGTGCGATCCATCTCGGCGCGGCGGATTTTGCCAAGGCGCTGAATGAGGTCGAAAATCGGCGGCGTCGGCCAACTGCCACGTTCGAGGATTGCGCGGGCGTTTTCAGGCATCACGCGCGGCAGGTTCTCGAGCACGCCGCCGCCGGTGATATTGGCAAGGCCGTTTATTTTGAAGCGCTCGAATAGCTCGACGACGACGCGCGCGTAGATGAGCGTGGGACGCAGGAGTTCCTCGCCCAGCGTGCATCCCAGTTCGGCGATGTTCGAGTTGAGCTTGAGTTTGGCGTGTTCGAGCAGAGCGCGGCGCACCAGAGAGAAGCCGTTAGAGTGAAGTCCGCTGGATGCGACTGCGATCAGCACGTCGCCGGCGCGCACATTGGACGGCTTGGGAATTCGCGCGCGTTCGACTATTCCCACCGCGAAGCCGGCCAAATCGTACTCGCCGGGCTGGTACAATCCGCTGAGCTGCGCCGTCTCGCCGCCGACCAGGCTCATGGCGGCCTGGGCGCATCCGCGAGCGATGCCCTTGACGATATCGAGCGCGATCTTTTTTTCGAGCTTGCCGGAGCCGATGTAATCGAGAAAGAACAACGGACGCGCCCCGTGGCAGATGATGTCGTTGACGCACATCGCGACGCAGTCGATTCCGACGGTGTCGTGACGTCCGGTTGCGAACGCGATCATGAGCTTGGTCCCGACGCTGTCGGTGCCTGCGACCAGCACCGGCGCGCGCATCTTGCGCGCCGCGTTGAGTCCGACCAGCGCGCCAAATCCGCCGACTCCGCCGATCACGTGCGCGCCGGCCGTGGTTCTGGCGATCGAACCGAAGAGCGGAATCAGGCGCTGCTTCAGCGCGATATCGACGCCGGCCGCTTTGTAGGTCATCCCGCGCGCCATCAGTTCGATTTCCTCCGCCGCGCCACCATCGACGCACGAAAGGCGCGCTGGCCGCCCGCAGAAACAGTCAAGCCTTCGCGGTATTCCTCGATCTCGAGTCCGCCCGCGAGCGCGCGAAGCTCTCCGTGACCGAGCAGAAAGCGCGGATCGCGTGGCTGACCGATCGCAGCCTGGTCAACCAGGAACGTATCGGCGATCAAAATGCCGCCGGGTCTGAGCGCCCGGACAAATTTCGGGAACAGCGCGCGGTCGAGGAAATTTATATTCACGATGGCATCGAAGGATTCGTCCTTGAGATGAAAGCTATCCAAGTTTGCGACCACGGGCCAGATGGCCAGCCGCGCGGCCCGCGCCGCCGCGGCGACGATGCGCATCGCTTCCGCGGAGCGATCGACCGCGAGCACCCGCATGGCCGCCCGTGCAAGCGCGAGCGCGTTGCGCCCGCGTCCTGCGGCGACGTCTAGTGCGACGCCGCGCGGGATTCGCGCGAGCATTGCGGCCAGGAACGGCTCGGCTTCGCCGGGTGGCTGGCCGCGATGGCGTTCATCCCAATCGGCGGGTTGTGTTTCGCTCATAGCACGCGCGCGAGCGTGAATACGTCCACGCAAGCCGCGCCCGCCGCGAGCAGCACGCGCGCGCATTCATCGACCGTGGCGCCCGTGGTCATCACGTCGTCCACGATCAGCACGCGGCGATTCCGGACGTGTTCGGGATTGGTGACCGCGAACGCGCGGCGCACGTTCTTGACGCGTTCGTCGTGGTGACGCGAGGTCTGCGGCGTGGTGAAGCGCCTGCGCGATATCGCGGTGGTATCCAGCGGAAGATCGAGCCGCCGTGCGACTTCGCCGGCGAGCAGCGCGGCTTGGTTGAATCCCCGCCACCACAAGCGCCGCCAATGCAGCGGCACCGGGATGACCACATCGTAATCGTCAGCCGACACCGGCAGCTCGTCGCCCAGGTATTGCGCCAGCGCGCGACCGGCGGATTGATCGAGGCCGTACTTGTGACGGCGAATCAGCGCGGGCAGGCTGCCGGGTTCGTCCTCGGCGGTGGTGCGATAGCGCGCGACAGTGCGTGCGATTCGATAGCGTGGCGGATGCGCGAGGCATCGGGCGCATCGCGTCGCGCCGCTGACGGCGGACTCGAGCGGTCCGCCGCACACTTCGCAGCGCGGCTCGGGCATCCGCTCGACTCGCGCCACGCATCGAGCGCAAACGCGCTTTCGTTGTCCGGCTTCGGATGCGAGCGATGTTCCGCATGCCGAGCATCGCGGTGGATACAGAAAGTCGAGAAGCTGGGCGAGCGCGGCCATATATGATTGATGCGTCCGGCGGCGCCCAAACTCAAGCCCGCGGGGTTGGCGGTTGCGCGGCCGTTTGAGTGCGAAGTCAATTTGCCGGATGTAATATAGGGAAAGTGATTTGAGCGCCGCTCACGAAAGTGACGGCGAAACGAGGAGTTGATGCGATGGCGATTACAGGAACACTCGAAGATCGCGAGGAAGTTCGCTCGCTGCATGCGCGCTATTGCCTGACGATCGACGGTGGCCGCTACGACGAATGGATCGATTGCTTCACGGAGGACGGCGTCTTCGAGAGCCCGCGCTTCGGCAAGCACAGCGGACGCGACGGCCTCGAGCGATTCGCGGCGCTGTACAAGGAATCGGTCGGCGGCGCCCAGGTGCTCCACGTGGTCGCCAATCCTGCCTTCGAACTCGACGGCGCAATCGGCGCCGGCACCGCCTACTTGGTCTTTTACCACTGCAAGGACGGGCGGGTGCAGCAATCGACGGTTGGGTATTTCACCGACAAGCTGCGCAAGACGCCCGCGGGATGGCGCTTCGCCAGCCGTCAACTGACGATCCTCGGGCATCACTGAGATTCTTTAGCCCGCGCGTGAAACCCGGATTTCTATTTTTCCGGTGGATTGATAAGATGTCTTAAGAGCCCTGATACAACAGAAAAACGGCCTTTCCAGCTCTCGTTCAATGGCAGGTTGAGGTTCAATTATGGAGCAATCGACAGGTGATCTGATCGGGCGGCTTTCACGGCTGGAACTGCAACAGGTCAAACTCCAGCGCAGCAACAAGCACCTGCGGCTGATGACTGGCGCGCTGCTGCTGCTATGCGGTGCGGTGATCACGATGGCGCAGACCAGCTCGGCGGTGCCTGAAACGCTGCAAGCGCAACAATTCCTGCTGCGCGACAGCGCCGGCAAGGTGCGTGGCGCGATGGGCGTGACCTCCGACGGCGCGGTGGGGCTTAATCTTTCTGACTCCAACGGCCGTACCCGCGTGACCGTTGACCTCGCTGCCAATGGCACGCCAGGTCTGGACCTCTTCGATCAGGATGGCAAGAGGCGCGCGACCATGGCGCTCGGGGATGCCGGCCAACCCGGACTCGGTCTCTACGGCCCCAATGGCCATCTGCGAACCAGCCTGGATGTTCCAGCGGCCAAGACACCCGGTTTGGCGTTCTATAAGGACGACGGCACGCCGGCGTGGGGAGCTCCCTAAAATGCGCTCAAAGCAACGATCCTTCGTCCCGGTCCGCTCGATCGGAGCACTCATTCTGCTTGGCATGCTCGCCTGCGCCGCGAGCGGATGCGGACCTTACTACGACGGCTATGGCTACGGCGGCGGTTACCCCTCATATGGCTATGCGCCATACTGGGGTTGGGGTGGCTGGGGCTATCGTCCGGGCTTCGCCGTCCACCATCCGTGGGAAGGACATTATGGTGGCGGCGGCCATCATACGGAGTTCTATCACGGTGGCGGCGGTGGCGGCGGCCACGGCGGCGGTGGTGGCGGCCACGGTGGTGGCGGCGGCCACGGTGGTCGTTGAGCCGTCGCGCGAGGGTCCTCGGGCATCACTGAGATTCTTTAGCCCGCGTAAAATAGTGCGGCGCCGGATCGCATCGCGATCCGACGCCGTACTTTCGTGTCGCTGATTATCCTGCTAGAAGGCCGCGTACCACGGCACTTCGTGCGGACTTTGCACTTCCCAATTGATATTGAACGCCTGCAGAATCGTGCCGTCGGAGTGGGCCAGCGCGAGCTTGGCGTTTTCGAGATCGACTTCCGCCTGCACCTGGTTGCCCTCGGCGCTCACTTCCTCTTCCTGGAATTGCAGCAGGTCGTGCGTGGTCGCCATTCCTACCCGGAACATCACTTCCTCATCGTGGAGCGCCTCGCGAGCGTAGTAAGTCGCCGAGGCCGTCGCGGCCGCGCGCTTGTAGTCGGCATACAGATTAGCGATCGCGCTCTGCACGTTGACCACCGCTTGCGACAGCGACGCTCGATACTGCACCCGCTGCTGTTCGTATAGTACGCGAGCCTGCGCCAGAGCCGCGCGCGGAATGGCGTTGTCCAGCGGCATCTGGAACGACAGCACCGCGGCGTAGTTGTAGTAGCTGAAACCCCACAGGCGATCGAGCGCGTCGCCGTAGATTCCGCCAAACGGTGCCTTTTCGCAGCCAGTCGACGTGCTGAGAGTCTTCACGCAAGGCGTATATCCGGAGACCGCAGTCAGGCCGAATTGCGCGCCCAGGTTCAGCTGCGGCAGGACCTGGTTCTCCGAGTACTTCACCTGCAGCAAAGCGTCGCGAATCGCCTCGCGCATGCTGCCCAGCGACGGCACGTACTGCACGGCGAGCTCGAGCGCCCGCTCCTCATCGACGACCACCTGCTCCTTGGGATTGGGCCGCGTGAGCGGCTGGATTTCCTCGGGGATGAAGGTGTTGTACGGATTGAGCATCACGTCCTGGCGGAGCTGGACGCGGGAATTTTTCAGGTTGGCTTCGGCGGTGTACACGTTGGCCTCTGCAGTGGCGGCCGCCGATTGCGCTTCCTGCAGATTGATAGGAGCAAGCGTGCCGACCTTGACGCTGATGGCGTTTTGGCGGACCAGGTCGAGATTGAAGGTCAGCGCGGCGCGTGCGACCTCGAGATTTTCCTCGGCGAGCACCACGTTCCAGTAATCGCCGCCGATTTTCTGCACGAAATCCTGGATCGCCTGGCCGTAAGTCCATTGCGCCTGCTTTTGACCCGACTCTGCGATCCGCACGTTGATGGTTGCGAACTCCCAGCCGAAGCTCTGCAGCAATGGCTGTGAGAGCGAGAGTGCGAGGCTGGGGGTATAGGCAGGATTGACGCCGGCGTACAGCGAATTCGACAGCGTGCGATTGTTGTTGAAAGTCACGCCCCAGGTTCCATTGGTGATCGAGGAGACTTTGTTGAGGCCGAAGTCCCAATCATAAAATTTCTGCTCGTACCCGCCGGGTGCACCGGTCTGGAAGGGGGAGGTGACAGGCACGACGCTCTTCTCGATATCACCCTGCGAGGTAAGGTCCGGATCGAAGGTTCCGTTGGCCTCCCTGACGGTCTCCATCGAGGCCACCGGGTCGAGTTCGGCGGCCTTCAGCGACGGGTTGTTTCGCATCGCGATGTAGATGGCTTCCTTGAGCGTGAGGCCGCGCGCGTTGGGAGTTTCGGAGCGCATGTAGCGCTGGCTGACCACGGTGTCGGGCGCGATTTCCCTGGTCGGCGACCACTGATGCGCGAAGATGCGCGGCAGATTCAGCAAATCATCGTGATGCTCGAACTGGTTGGAGGCGCTCGGCGGCACGCTGGCCGGCGGCGGCGTCTGCGGCCCGACGGGCACGGACTGCATCTGAATCGGTCCGGTCAGATTCGGCGGCGGCAACGGCGTGGTGGGGAGAGAGCCGGTCACGTTGAGCTGATCCTGGGCGAATCCGATCGAGGTTCCGAGCATCAGCACGGCGATAGTCAGCATCGCAAAAGAAACCCATTTACTTCTCGACATTCTAACGAACCTCCTTGGTACTGTTGCCATCGCCGACGATGGCCCGCCACTTCCGCGCACGCCGATTACACAACTTGATTCAACAGTTTGGGATCGATTTGCCGGCGCCGAACCGAAGCGAAGCGCTTGCGCGGCGCCAATCAGGTCGCGATTATAGCCAAGGCGGGCCGCCTTGTCTTCCGGAATCGAAGGCGGCCGGACTTTTTCGCGAGTCGCACCTGGAGATGGTATGCGCGCTGTCAGGCTGGTAATCGCAGTACTCATAGTTTCACCGATCCTTATGCTGGCGCTTAGCGAGTCAAGATATGCGCGGCAGCCATTCGCGCAAGTTACCGCGGCGCCAGGACCCGTGCCACTGACTGCACCCGCGGCTCCCGGTCAGCCGCAGCCCTTCGCGACGATCGGAGCGCTGCCGGGATTGGCGCCGGCGCCGGGAACTACGCCTGCGGCAGTTGCGTCCGCGGCGGCGTCGCCGCGCGCATTTCGATGCACCTGTTCGGCGCCGGGAAGCGGAACCGAATGGGCGGGCGTTGTCTCGTCGTCCAGCTATTTTCTTGCGAGCCAGTCTGCGCGCGGGCAGTGCTTCAGCTACTTGTTGAACGAGAAGACGCAGTCGGCGTACATGCCGCCGGAGGGATCCTCATCGGCACAGCCACCGATCTACAACGGCACTGCCTTCACGCAGCGCGCGCAGGCGTCAACCGGGGGGCTGCTCCAGCAACGCTTGCAGGCAGAAGCGCTGGCGGAAGGGCAGACAACGACGGTCGGATGCATTTCAAATTGCGTGTGCACGCAATGCGCCTGCAACTGAGACGTTGCCGGACCGTGCTGCTCGCGGGCTAATCGATAAGCTTCTTCAAATCCGGCGGGACCGGCGCGGTCACTTTGACGTGACCGACCGCCGGCGAGTCGAACGCTACCTCGCATAGATGCAGCCAGAAGCGCCCGTGCGCGAGCGTCGCGATCGCGGGGCCGCCATAAAGAGTATCGCCAACTATAGGATGGCCGAGGCTCGCCAGATGCACGCGAATCTGATGGCGGCTGCCGGTCTTCGGCGCGACTGACAACAGCGTGAACTCGCCAACGCGCCGGATCGGCTCGGCGAGCGTAGTCGCGGGGCGCCCGGCCCGTTTCGGATTCGCGCTGGAGGGATCGCCGACGACCATCTTGCGCGCGTTTTTGGCGTGATGCGCGATCGGCGTGTCGACCTGAATCTTGCCCTCGAGCGATCCGGCCACCAGCGCCTCATAGCGCCGGGCGATTCGCCCCGCGCGGATCGCGTCGCGCAGTTTCTCGAACGCGCCGCGATTGCGTGCGATCAGCAGCGCCCCCGAAGTGCCGTTGTCCAGCCGATGCACCAGTCCGCCTTCGAGCGGCTTGTCTCCGGCAGTAGCGGTATCCGGGAATCGCGCGACGACCGCGTTCATGACAGTGTCGCGCTCTCCCGCCTGGATCGGATGACAGGGGACGCCGCCGGGTTTATTCACGACGATCACGGCCGCATCCTGGTGGATAACTTCGAGCGCGAGGCCGGCATTCGGCTCGATTGCCGCATGGCGATCCGCGGCGGCAACTTCAACCCGATCCTCGGCACCGACGATTTCGCTTTTCCTCGAGCGCCGCCCGTTGATTCGCACCATCCCGCGCTCGACCAGTTCCTGCGCAACGCGCCGCGATGGCGCCAGGCCGGTGCGCACGAGGTAATGATCGAGGCGTTCGCTTATCGCGTCCGGCAAGGGTATTGCGTCCGGCAAGGAGCTAGCCGCCCGCGGCAGTGCCGGTTGTAGTCGTGATGGCCGGCGGCCGGTTGTACACGGAAAATTGAACGGTCGCGGCGTAAAGCAGAATCCCAAGCAGAATTACCGCGGTGAGTATATCGACGAAGCCGAGTTGGGTTGCGCCCCGCGTCAGGCGATTGAATTCCCGCATATTTCCTCCTTGCCCGTTCACCAAACTATACTCCCGGCTATGCTCCCGCGGCAGCGCGCAAAGCCGAGCGCGCCTGCCTGCCCCGTTCGGGCAATCCGAAGAGGCGCCGGAGCTCGCGCCCGGTCTCTGACTTGTCGCATCCCGCGATATCGAGGGGAGAACCAGCCGCCACGATCCGCCCGCCCTCGTCGCCGCCACCGGGTCCGAGATCGATGACATAGTCGGCGTTCGCGATGAACTCGAGGTTGTGCTCGATCACGACCAGCGTGTTGCCTTCGGTGACCAGCCGGTTGAGCACTTTGATCAAGCGCTTGATGTCGGTCGAGCTAAGCCCGGTGGTCGGCTCGTCGAGGATGAACATCCGCGGCAGATGCGCGCCGTCTTCGCGCGCCGGCGCGGGTTCGAGATCGGCCAGCAGAAATCGCGCGAGCTTGAGGCGCTGCGCCTCGCCGCCCGACAGCGTCGAGGTGGTCTGCCCGAGCCGGACGTAGCCGAGGCCGACCGCGATCAGCGCGTCGAGCCGCTTGACGATGGCGGGATGATGGATGAAAAATGCGCGCGCGTCCTCCACGGTGAGATCGAGCACCTGCGTGATGTTCAAGTCGCGCAGTCTGATCGCGAGAATATGGCTCTGGAAGCGGCGGCCGTCGCACGCCTCGCATTTTATCTCGAGGTCCGCCATGAAATGCATCTCGATCGTGACGGTGCCCGTGCCGGTGCACTTCTCGCATCTTCCGCCCGTGACGTTGAACGAAAAATTCCGCGCCTGCACGCCCAGGCGGCGCGCTTCAGGACTGGCGGCGAACAGCTTGCGGATTTCGTCGTAGATTTTCAGATAGGTCGCCGGGTTCGAGCGCATCGAGCGCGCCGGCAATTCCTGTCCCATGTGCACCATGTCGCCGATCAGCTCGAAGCCGTCGATGCGATCGCATGCGCCGGCCTCCACCGAGGTGTTGCCCGAGCGGCGCAGATAATTGTTGTAGAGAACGTCCTCGACCAGCGTCGATTTTCCCGATCCTGAAACTCCGGTGACGCAAACCATCCGCCCGGCCGGGATTGCCGCGTCGACCCCCGCGAGATTGTGTTCGCGCGCGCCGGCGATCCGAATCGCGGGATCGCGCGCGGTGAATTTGCGCCGCTTGGCAATCGCGCGCATCAGCAGCACGCGTCCCGGCGAGGACGCCATGCTGTCAAGCTTAGCCTTCGCCGGCGGACCCGAGTACGTGAGTTCGCCACCCTCGCTGCCGCCGCCCGGGCCTAGCTCGACGACGTGATCGGCGCCCGCGATCATCGCGGGGTCATGCTCGACGACGATCACCGTGTTGCCGAAGTCGCGCAGGCTGTACAACACCGCGAGCAGCCGCCTTGCGTCTGCCGCGTGCAGGCCGACGGTCGGCTCGTCGAGCGCATACAGCGTCCCGACCAGCACGCTGCCGAGCGCGCTGGCGAGATGAATCCGCTGCGCCTCGCCGCCCGACAGCGTGCGCGCCTGCCGCTCGATCGTCAGGTAGCCCAGGCCCACCTCGACCAGGTAGCCGACGCGGTTGCGCAGCTCGCGGATCACCACCGCCGCGCGCGTGGCGACTTCGGGGATCGATCCGATCTTGCCGAGCCACACGACGAGGTCGCGGATCGAGAGCCGCCCGACGCTGGCGATCGACAGGCCATCGACCAGCACGTTTAGCGCATCGCGCTTGAGCTTGGCGCCGCCGCATGCGGGGCAGGTAACGAAGCGGCGATACTTCGCCAGCAGGATTCGGACGTGAGTCTTGTAGCGGCGGCCTTCGAGCCACTTGAAGAAGCCGCGCACCCCCGGCCATTTGTCTTCATCCCATTTCGCGCGCGGACCCTCGTCACCGTCGAGCAGCCAGGCGCGCTCCTCGTCGGTCATCTCGCCAAAGGGCGCCGAGGTGCGGATTTTTCTGCGCCGCGCCAGCTTCAGCATCCACTCGTTCATCTCCCGATACGCCGGCGTTCGCCACGGCGCGACCAGTCCATTGCGCATCGACAGATTCGGATTCGGAATCACCTTGTCGAGATCGAGTTCGACCGTGCGGCCAAAGCCTTCGCATTCGGGACACGCGCCGATTGGACTGTTCGATGAAAACAGCGCCGTGGTCGGCTCGGCAAACGCGGTCGCGCAGCGCGAGCAGTTGAAACGCCGGTCGAAATCGATCGCGCCGACGCTGTGCGTATTGCCATTATCGCGCTCGACGCGCACCGCCCGCGCGCGTCCCGCGCCCAGGTAGAAGGCTTTTCCCAGCGCCTCGCGCACGCGTTCGCTTTCGCCTTCGCCGCTTACCGAGATGCGATCGACGACGACCATCATCGGACTGTTCGGCTCGGCCGCTGCGCCGTCGAGTTGCGCTTCGGCGGCGCTGGCGCGAGCGGCGAACTCCGTGGTCTCGGTGATCGCGTCGTTGGCGTACAGGCGATGGTAACCGTTCGCAATCAGGTAGCCCGCCGCGTCGGCAATCGAGCGCGAGCCCGCCTCGAACGGCGCCAGCACGACGTAGAGCCCCGGCTCGTCGAGGATTCGCGCGCCGGCGCTCTCGACGGTATCGCGGCTCACTTCGCCGCCGCATCGTGGACAAATCGTGTGGCCGACGGTCGCGAACAGGATGCGGAGATAGTCGCTGATTTCGGTGACGGTACCGACCGTCGAGCGCGCATTCTTGATGGTGTTCTTCTGGCGCAGCGCGAGCGCCGGCGGAATCTCCGAAATAGAATCGACGTCCGGCCGCTCCATCCGCTCCAGGAACAGCCGCGCGTAGGTCGAAAGGCTCTGCACGTAGCGGCGCTGACCCTCGGCATACACGGTGTCGAAAACCAGGCTCGATTTGCCCGACCCCGACACGCCCGTCACTACCGTCAGCCGGTTGTGGGGAATTTCGAGCGAAATATCAGCCAGGTTGTGAGTGCGCGCGCCTCGGATACTGATTGAGCGATCCAAGCTTGTTCCCAAAAAAACTACTTACCGAGGGTCAACGATCGGCCGCGCCTTTCTTTTGCGCTCGCCCGGAAATTCGCCGGCGACTTTTGCGTACAACTCGGCAAGCTGGACGTCGAACTTCGCCTCGATGCGCCGGGTTTCGCCGTCGCGTTCGGCAACCGGCAGCTGTGCGAGCCGCGCCAGTTCCTCGCTGAGCCGTTGCATCAGGCGATTTCGCGCCACCAGGTATTCGTATCCGTTCATAGGCGCTCCAAAACCTCAAATTCCAAAGATCAGAATTATAGGTTATCCTTCGACCAGCGAACAACCCGGAGCCTAGCCGCCGAGCGCCTTGACATGCAGTCCCACACTGAATCATCGCCCGACTTGAAGCCCGTCGAAATTCTTCGCGCCTTTCCCGATGCCGCGATTTGCCACGGATTTATCGGCCGCACGGGCGGCGTCAGCACGGGCGCGTTTGCCTCGATGAATCTTTCTTATTGGGTCGGCGACGACTACCATGCCGTCGATGTTAACTGGGAGCGCATCCGTCGCGAGGTGCCGGAGCTGAAGCTGGTGGCGAGCCTGAACCAGGTGCATGGCAACGTCGTTCACGCCGCGACTCGCGACACCGTGGCGCTTCGTCCGCCGGGTGACGGGATCGTCACGGCGGAACCCGGCGTCATTTTGGGAATATACACGGCCGACTGCGTGCCGATACTGATGGTCGATTCGAAACTGAAAATAGCCGGCGCACTCCACGCCGGATGGCGTGGCGTTATTGCGGATATTGCCGGCGCCGGCGTCCGCGCGATGGTCAAGATGGGCGCTCGCGCATCGGCCATTCGCGCCGCGATGGGACCGTCGATCGGCCAGTGTTGTTTCGAGGTTGACGCCGAGGTTGGCGATCGCTTTGGTCGTGAGATTGCGGGCGCGCGCAATCACACGAGCGCCGGGCGTCCCGGCAAAGCCTTTATCGACTTGCGCGCTGTCGTGCGGGACCAGCTCGAACGCGCGGGACTGGCCGCCGCGAACATCGCGAGCGTTGGTCCGTGCACTCGCTGCGCATCCGAGCGTTTTTTCTCGCGACGCGCGGCCGGCGGGAACACTACCGGCCTGCAGATGAGCTTTGTCGGCTTCACCGAGTAGCCATATGCCGCAACGCAAGCCAAAGAAGCATCGCGCAGGCGGATTGATCGCGAAAATCCGCAAGCCGATGGCGCCGCCGTCGCAAACCATCGAAGACCCGACCAAATACAAGCGCGAGCGCGAGCTGGAAAAACTTCGCCGCGAGCAAAAGTCCGGGAATTCGTGATGTCAACTCCCGTCAGCGGACAGATTCGAGTCGGAATCATCGGCGCCGGCCTCATCGGCCAGACGCATTCGATGATGCTCCGCCAGGTCGCCGATCGCACCGAGCAAAGCGTCCGCGTGGTCTCCGTCGCCGACCTGTCGCATCCGGCGGCCGAGCGACTCGCGGCCAGATGGGATGGTGCGCGGGCGCTGGAGTCGGCCGAAGAGATAATCGCGGATTCATCGATCGACGCGGTATGGATTTGCACGCCGACCGCGATGCATCGACAGGCCTGTATTGCCGCCGCGCGCGCCGGCAAGCATATTTTCTGCGAGAAGCCGCTGGCGATGACCGCGGCGGAAGCATCCGAGATGGCCGCTGCCATCAAAGCTTCCGGCGTGATGAGCCAGGTGGGCCTGGTGATGCGGTTTTCGCCCGTTTACAACGTGATCAAGGCGATGTTCAAGGAGCCGGATGCGGGTCGATTGCTCAGCGTCACAATGCGCGACGATCAGGATTTTCCGACTCGCGGCGTGCACGCGAGCGCGTGGCGCAACGATCCGTCGCTGACCGCCGGCGGCACGCTAATCGAGCACAGCGTTCATGACTTCGATCTGCTGACGTGGATGTTCGGGCCGGTCACGAGCCTCTACTGCCGCACCCGCAACCTGAACGGGGCGGATGGAGTTGAAGACTTCGGCGCGACCGCGATGGAATTTGCGGGCGGCTTTCACGGCCAGCTCACTTCGGTATGGCATCGGATGATCGGGCGCCCGAGCAATCGAAGGCTTGAAGTTTTCGCCGAGAACTTGTTTGCTGCGTCCGACGCCGACGAGCGCGGGCCAATCCTGTTTCAGCGCGGGTCCGGCGCCAAAGAGGAGACCGTCAGCGAGAGCGAAGTGATGGCCGAGTTCACCGAAACAATTCTGCGCGAGCGGCCCTACCTGGCGCCGATCCAGGACTGGCTGGCGGTTCCGTACGCCACCGAAGATGCGGCCTTCGTGGCCGCGCTCAAGGGCGCGTGCGAGCCGGACCCCGAATTTGCGGCCGGGCTGGCAGCGCAGCGGATGGTGGAAGCGGCATATGAGTCGGCTCGCGCGCGGGCCGCGGTGCCAATCAAAACTTAAAGTGTTACTTTAACCGAGGGTAGGATCCAATTTATGATCGACTTTGAACTCAGCGAAGAACAACAGATGATCCGCGACAGCGTTGGTGCGTTCGCGCGCGACGAGATTCGCCCCGCCGCGCGGCCCGCCGACGAAAGCGGCGCGATTCCCGCTCCACTGGTGGCCAAGGCGTGGCAATTCGGATTTGTCAGCGGCGCTATCCCGGAGAAATTCGGTGGCGGCGGCGACGCCCGCTCGGCGGTGACCGGCGCGATCATCGCGGAAGAACTCGGCTTCGGCGATCTTTCGATCGCGATCCATGTGCTTGCGCCGCGGCTGTTCGCATTTCCGATCGTCGAGATGGGCACCGACGATCAGCGCGCCAAATATTTGAAGCGATTCGCCGGCGCCGACTTCGCCGCCGCGACCGCGGCCGTCATGGAGCCGCGCTTCGATTACGATCTGTCGGCGCTGCAAGTCTCGGCAAAGCGCGACGGCGGCGGATTCGTCCTCAACGGCGGCAAGTGTTACGTGCCGCTGGCGGCCGAGTCCGAGTGGATGCTGGTCTATGCGGCGACCGACGCGGCCAAGGGTTTTGCAGGCGTGGACGGCTTCATCGTTCCGCGCGGCGCGGCGGGCGTGACGATTTCGGAGCGCGAAAAAAACATGGGCCTCAAAGCGCTCGCGACCTACGAAGTGACGCTCAAAGATTGCCGCGTCGGCGCCGATGCGCGGGTGGGCGGCGACAAGGGCATCGACTTTTCGCGCCTGATGAGCCAGTCGCGGGTCGCGTTGGGCGCGCTGGGCGTCGGGGTGATGAATGCCGCGTTCGAATACGCGCGGGACTACGCCAAGGAGCGCAAGGCGTTCGGCGTTCCAATCGCGACCAAGCAGGCGATCGCGTTTATCCTGGCCGACATGGCAATTGAAATCGACGCGGCGCGCCTGCTGGTGTGGGAAGCGGCTTTCAAACTGGACAAGGGCGGCGATGGGTTGAAGGAAAGCTACCTGGCGAAGAATTATGTCGCGCAGAGTGCGCTCAAAGTGACGGACAACGGCGTCCAGGTGCTCGGCGGCCACGGTTACATCCGCGAGCACCCGGTCGAGATGTGGCTGCGCAATGCGCGTGGATTTTCTGCAATCGATGGGATCGCAACGGTCTAGGCCGCCACGGAGAAAAAATCATGATCGATTTTGAACTCGAACCACAAGTATTGAACCAGCTGAAGATGTATCACATGGTTTCGGAGCAGATGATGCGTCCGATCTCACGCGAATGCGACGAGCACGAGCATCAAAAGCCGACCCAATTTTACGACTCGATGTGGGCGGCATCGGCTGCCGCCTCCAACATCCAGATCGGCCACGACAAGAGCAAAAGTACCGAGGCACCGAAAGCCTCGGCGCCTCGCCGCGCCACTGTGCTCACCGTGCTCAGCACCGAGGAACTATGCTGGGGCGACGCCGGGCTTTACCTGTCGACCCCCAATCCGGGACTCGGCGGTGCGGCGGTGATGGCGGCGGGAACCCCCGAGCAGAAGGAGCACTTTCTTAAGCGGTTCAAGGAAGGCAAGCCCAAGTGGGGAGCGATGGCGATTACCGAGCCCAGCTTCGGTTCCGATTCGTCGGCGGTCGCGACCACCGCTACCCGCGACGGCGACAATTGGGTGCTCGACGGCAACAAAATCTTCGTCACCGCCGGCCAGATGTCGGCCGAGAAATCCGAAGGCTTTGTGGTGGTCTGGGCCACCGTCGACAAGAGCGCCGGACGCGCCGGCATCAAGCCGTTTGTCGTCGAGCACAACACCCCCGGCATGACGGTGACCAGGGTCGAGAACAAACTCGGCATTCGCGCCTCTGACACCGCCGCGATCACTTTTGACAACTGCCGGATTCCGCTCGACTCTATTCTGGGCAGCGCTGAAGTTCGCAAAGAAGGCGGCTTCAAGGACGTGATGGCGACCTTCGATGCGACTCGGCCGATCGTTGCGGCCATGGCGCTCGGAGTGGGACGCGCGGCGCTGGACTTCGTGCGCGACTTTCTCAAGCAAGAGAACGTGCCGATCCGCTACGGGATATCGCAGCGGCGCCTGACCGCCGTCGAACGCGACTTCATGGAGATGGAAGCGCAACTGCAGGCGGCGCGTTTGCTCACGTGGCGGGCGGCCTGGATGCTCGATACCGGCAAGCGCAACAGCCTGGAGGCCTCGATGGCAAAGGCGAAGGCGGGGCTGGCGGTCACGCTGATCACGCAGAAGGCGGTCGAGCTGCTGGGGCCGTTGGGCTACTCGCGCAAAATCCTGGTCGAGAAATGGATGCGCGACGCCAAGATCAACGACATCTTCGAAGGCACGCAGCAGATCAACATGATAATTATCGCGCGTCGAATCCTGAACTACAGCAGCAAGGAATTGAACTAGGATCGCGCGGATTGAAAATGCGAGCGCCGCTGGGATCGTCCGGCGGCGCTTTCTTTATTCAGTATTTATTTCCTGGCTACTAGTAGAACCACTTGTCGTTATCCCAGCGGAAAATTTCCGTGGTGCGAGTATCGCTGATGGCCTTTGGCGACGCGTGCCTGGCTTCGTCCTCGGACTTGCCGACCAGGTAGTAGATGAATTCCTCGTAGGTGAGCTTTCCGATCGAGTAGCCGTCCTTGGATTGATGCGATTCGCAGGCGGCGACCTTGCCATAAGCAGTGTAAGTCGCGGTCTTGAAACCATCTTTCAAATTGAATTTCAATTTCGACAGATTGTTCGTCTCGCGCTCGTGCAAATCCTGCTCCCAATGATGGCAAAAACCCGGGAACAGCGCGGAGGCCTTCTTGAATTCGAGATCGCGCTTGAGTCGCTCGGGCTCATATTTCGTAACCAGCGCTCTGACCTCTTGCCTCAGCGTCTTCTTCTTCGCCGTTGGTGAAGCGGACGCCCCCGGAACGGCTGCGCTTTGCGATGCCGAGGCAGGCGATGCCTGTGCAGCCGCCTGCGATTGGGCCCGCGCCGGCGACGCCGCGAACAGCGCCGTGATTGCGAGCGTGGCGACGGCGGCTCTTATTTCCAGCGTTCCTATAAACACCATAACGATGATTTCTATAGCAAAAATACGCACCACCGTCAGCACATGAGAATGGGCGCGGGAGAGAAAAAAGCGGCCACAGCCCCCGACGGGACTGCGGCCGCTTGCGGACGTTTCAGTTTCGGCCCGACTTATTGATTGGGCACCAGTTCAACGCGGCGGTTCTGAGCGCGGCCCTCAGCCGTGTCGTTGGTGGCAACGAAGTCGGTCTTGCCGTATCCGTGCGGAACCAACTGGCTCGATGGGATTCCGGCCTTCACCAAGTAATCCACCACGGCGTCCGAACGTCGATCGGACAGCTTCAAGTTGTATTCCTCGCCGCCGATTGCGTCGCAGTAGCCGTTGACGTTGATCGTCACGTTCGGATTGGCCTTAAGAGTGGATGCGGCTTCATCCAGAACGGCGGCATCACCCGGTCGGATCTTCGACTTGTTGAAGTCGAAATGCACACCGCGGAGCACCAGCTTTTGCCTGACTGGAGGCGGAGGCGGCGGTGGCGGTGGAGGAGGAGGCGGCGGTGGAGGCGGTGGCGGAGGCGCTGGCACCAGTTTCGGCGCCAACAAGTAGCCGTTCACGCCGCCGATCAGAGCGCCCGCAACAACACCCACGGGGCATCCGATCTCATAACTCTCTGCGGAACCACTTGCCCCCGCAGCAATTCCGCACCCCAGCCCTCCGCCGATGAGCGCGCCGCCGGCCGCTCCATACGCGGTGTACTCTTTCTGTTCGGGTGTCCACGACGCACACGACGAGACCGTCAAAAGAGCGACGGTCGCCGCGGCGCCAATCCAATTTTTCCATCTAAACATGAGTACCCTCCCTGGGCTGCAAGTAATTCCGGGTTTAAACACCGCGAATTTTGTCATTTTCGGGAAGCCAAATCTATTGAACTGGCGAATTTTTCGCACTCTCCGGGCGTGGTAATGAGGAGAATTCGTTACATTGGTTACATAATGAAACGGCCGCAGCCCCCGACGGGACTGCGGCCGCTTGCGGACGATTCAGTCTCGGCCCGACTTATTGATTGGGCACCAGTTCGACGCGACGGTTCTGAGCGCGACCCTCAGCCGTGTCGTTGGTGGCAACGAAGTCGGTCTTGCCGTACCCGTGCGGAACCAACTGGCTCGACGGGATTCCGGCTTTCACGAGGTAATCCACCACGGCGTCCGAACGTCGATCGGACAGCTTCAAATTGTATTCCTCGCCGCCGATTGCGTCGCAGTAGCCGTTGACGTTGATCGTCACGTTCGGATTGGCCTTAAGAGTGGATGCGGCTTCATCCAGAACGGCGGCATCACCCGGTCGGATCTTCGACTTGTTGAAGTCGAAATGCACACCGCGGAGCACCAGCTTTTGCCTGAGTGGAGGCGGAGGCGGCGGTGGCGGTGGCGGAGGAGGCGGCGGTGGAGGAGGCGGTGGAGGCGCTGGCACCGGTTTCGGCGCCAGGAAGTAGCCGATCGTGCCGCCAATCAAAGCGCCCCCAACAACACCCGTGGGACATCCGATCTCATAGCCCTTTGGGGAACCGCTTGCGGCCGCAGCAACTCCGCACCCCAGTGCTCCGCCGAGAAGTGCGCCGCCGGCTGCCCCGTACTCGGTGTACTCCTTTTGCTCAGGCGTCCACGACGCGCACGACGAGACCGTCAAAAGAGCGACGGTCGCCGCGGCGCCAATCCAATTTTTCCATCTAAACATGAGTACCCCTCCCTGGGTTTCAAGTAATTCCGGGTTTAAACACCGCGAATTGTGTCATTTTGTGGAGGCCAAATCTATTGAAAAGGCTAATCTTTGGCACTCCGCGGGCTTCATAAATGAGAATTCGTTACATTGGTTACATATTGGTCACATAAAGAAGCGGCCGCAGCCCCCGACGGGACTACGGCCGCTTGCGGACGATTCAGTCTCGGCCCGACTTATTGATTGGGCACCAGTTCGACGCGGCGGTTCTGAGCGCGACCCTCATCCGTGTCGTTGGTGGCAACGAAGTCGGTCTTGCCGTACCCGTGCGGAACCAACTGGCTCGACGGGATTCCGGCTTTCACGAGGTAATCCACCACGGCGTCTGAACGTCGATCGGACAGCTTCAAGTTGTATTCGTCGCTGCCGATCGCGTCGCAGTAGCCGTTGACGTTGATCGTCACGTTCGGATTGGCCTTAAGAGTTGATGCGGCTTCATCCAGAACGGCGGCATCACCCGGGCGGATCACCGACTTGTTGAAGTCGAAATGCACACCGCGGAGCACCAGCTTCTCCTTGACCGGAGGCGGAGGCGGCGGTGGCGGTGGCGGCGGCGAAGGAGGAGGTGGCGGCGGAGGAGGTGGCGGCGGCGGAATCAGCGGATCGCAGAGGTAGTGGCCTGCCAACGCGCCGAGTCCCGCGCCGACGACTGCGCCACCCACACCGGCGTAAACCCTGGTATCCTGGTCGCTGTGGTGACGTCCCGCGGTATTGTCAGCGATGACAATGCCTGAGGCTGCGCCGACGCCTGCGCCAAGCAGTCCTCCGACGATCGCGCAGGTTCCCCACGAGCGGGGCTTCTGCAAATTTGCGCAACCGCCCAAACTGGACGCGATTAGCGCCGCACACGCGATGCCAGCGACCGCATTTAAAAGCCTTGATTTCAGTCTCATGAACTCCTCCTCACCCAAGTGCGTCTATGCGCGAAGCGAACCCCCTCACTTGCCCTGAGCCGCAATCATGCCCAAACGGGAACTATTCCACCCAATTGACCCGGAAATATAGTTATATTTGTAACAAGAATGCAACATGTGACAGGGGGTGTAAAAAGGCGAGATTGTTTGCCCGGGTTGCCTGAAAGCCGCCCGACTTGGCCGCGAATTCCGCAAAAAGCGGAAACCCTGCTAGACTCCCTCGCTCATCATGCTCTCACTGGCGCGTGGCAAAGAGGGAAACTTCAAGCTGGTCTCGGGTTACAAGCCCGCGGGCGACCAGCCGGCCGCCATCGAATCGATCGTCCGCAATCTGGGCGACCACGTCGCGCATCAGGTCCTGCTCGGCGTCACCGGCTCGGGCAAGACGTTCACGATGGCCAACGTGATCGCGCGCGTGAACCGGCCCACGCTCGTGATGGCCCCGAACAAGACGCTCGCCGCGCAGCTCTACAACGAGTTCAAGAGCTTATTCCCGGAAAATGCAGTCCGCTACTTCGTCTCGTATTACGACTATTATCAGCCCGAAGCGTACGTTCCCTCGACCGACACGTTTATCGAAAAAGACGCGAGCATCAACGACGAGATCGACAAGCTGCGCCATTCCGCCACCAAGGCGCTGCTCGAGCGCAACGATGTGCTGATCGTCGCGTCGGTCTCGTGCATCTACGGCCTGGGGGAACCCGAGGTGTACTTCGAGATGCTGGTGTTCCTCGAAGAGGGGCAGACCATCGACCGCGACAAGATGCTGCGCAAGCTGGTCGATATCCAGTATCAGCGCAACGACTACGATTTTCATCGCGGGACGTTTCGGGTGCGCGGCGACACGGTCGAGATTTTTCCCGCCTACGAAGAGCAGCGCGCGGTGCGAGTCGAATTCTTCGGCGACCAGGTCGAGGCGCTGTACGAAATCGATGCGCTGCGCGGCAAGGTGATTCGCAAGCTGCAGAGCGTCGCAATATACCCCGCGTCGCATTACGTGACGACTTCGGACCGGATGGAAATCGCGGTGCAGGATATCCGCGCCGAACTGAAGGAGCGCCTCGAGTTCTACCGCACCGAGAATCGGCTGCTCGAAGCCCAGCGCCTCGAGCAACGCACGATGTATGACCTCGAGCTGCTGGCCGAGATGGGCTTCTGCCCGGGAATCGAGAACTATTCGCGCCATCTCACGGGACGCCTGCCCGGACAGGCGCCGCCGACGCTGCTCGACTACTTCCCGAACAATTCGCTGTTCTTCATCGACGAGAGTCACGTAACGATTCCGCAGATCGGCGGGATGTATCGCGGCGATCGCTCGCGCAAGCAAGTGCTGGTCGATTTCGGCTTCCGGCTGCCTTCCGCGCTCGACAATCGCCCGCTGAATTTCGAGGAATGGGAATCGCACATCGTGCAGGCGGTTTATGTTTCGGCAACGCCCGGCGATTACGAGCTGGAGAAATCATCGGGGCTCGTCGTCGAGCAGCTGATTCGCCCGACCGGACTCATCGATCCCGAAATCGAGGTGCGCAAGGCCGGCACGCAGGTCGATGACCTGCTCGAGGAAATCCACAAACGCGTCGCGGTCAACGAGCGGGTGCTGGTGACCTGCCTGACCAAGAAGATGGCCGAGGATTTGACCGACTACTACCATGACCTCGGCATCCGCGTGCGCTATCTGCACTCGGACATCGAGACCATCGAGCGCGTCGAGATCATCCGCAGCCTGCGCAAGGGCGAATTCGACGTGCTGGTCGGAATCAACCTGCTGCGCGAAGGCCTCGACTTGCCCGAGGTGTCGCTGGTCGCGATTCTCGACGCCGACAAGGAAGGCTTCCTGCGTTCGGCGCGGTCGCTGGTTCAGACCACCGGGCGCGCCGCACGCCACATCAACGGCCGCGTGCTCATGTATGCGGACGTAGTCACGAAATCGATGCGCCAGGCGATCGACGAGACCTACCGCCGGCGCGCCAAGCAGGTAGCATACAACGAGCAGCACGGCATCACGCCCACCTCGATCACCAAGGCGATCGACGCGTCGCTGGTCGAGATGTACTCGCCTGAGTGGGCGGTGGTGCCCGAAATCGGCGACGACACGGCGGCGGATGAAGAGTTCATCCCGGCGCACGAGTTGCCCGATCGGATCACCGCGCTTCGGCGGCAAATGATGGACGCGGCGGAAAATCTCGACTACGAGCGGGCCGCCGAGCTGCGCGATCAGATAAAGAAGCTCGAGCGGCACGCCTTCGGGATGGATCAGCCGCGCCATCCCGAGCAGCCGTCCGCCCCGCCCGGCTCGGCGCATCAACACGCCAGCGATGCGGCGCGGGGCAGGCACGAGGGCCACAAGATAAAGGACGTCAGCGAAAAGGGCATCCCGGTGAAGACTCGAGGGCGGCGCGGTGCGGGCGCGGCAACGGGCGCCGCCGCGGGCGCCACGCGCCCCAGCCGTCCTGTCAAACAAGGCAAGCTGAAGCTGATCCCCGACAATCCGAAGTAGCAGGGGTGACCCCTGCACCCAGTATTAGAAGGGACGCGAACTGGCGCTGGGGCAGCGCAGTTACTGGACCGTTGGGCCGAACCTCAGTGGGCCGGGAAAGAACAAGTTTGTCTTCTCGGCGTTTTGGCTGATCGTCACCGATGGTGCGAGATTTCCACCGGTGCTCAACTGGCTGGGAGTGAACTCGACGACTTGCGTATCCGCTTGGCAGTCGGCGTTGTTTGCTCCGACTGATACCCAGAGATCCCCCGATTGGTCGAAATCAATGCCGCCCAGGCAGGAACCGGAGCCGTCGAGGACGCCGAATGCGGAAGAAGTGATCGTCACCGCAGCCATTGGAGAGACTACTCCTGTGCCGGTGAGGTCGCCGGCCGAGATCATTTCGAGCTGGTCATTTCCGAAGAGAGAGTTCGATCCCGCCAGCCACAAGTTTCCGGAGCTGTCGAAGGCGAAGTCCACGAGGAAGACCAAATCTGGCAAGTTCACAATCAGGCCGGGAGTTGCCGGTCCGCTCACGGCACGATCCCCTGGTGCGTATCTGCCCATCTGGATCGAGTTGGAGGGCTCGTACGGTTCCTGGAACTGAACTACCCAGAGATTGTCGGAGGCGTCGAAGCGTATCGCTTGGGGAACAAAATCGGGTGCAGTGATGGAAATGGTCGGCGATGGTGCACCGCTCTTTTTTATCTGCCTGGGCAGGAGTTCTATGATTTCGTTAACCGGGAGCTCGGCGGTAATCCAGAGATCGCCAGAGGCGTCGAAAGCGAGGTAATCAGGAATTGTAACTGGGGTGATAGCTTTGGGCTTCACGCGCGCGCCGCTCTTGAGCGAAGCTAAATCATCACGAGTGACCTCGATGACGGGAATAGGGACGCTGTCACTTGTGTCGAAGGTGATCCATAAGTTGTTGTGCGGATCGAAAGTGATCGATATCGGGCCGTCGTAAAGGCTGCTCCCGAAGGCGAGGTTAGCGCGTGGGTCACCGCTCTCTTTGAGCGCTTTCCCTTGGAATTCCGAGAAGTACCTGTATCCTCCTACCCACAATCCCTGCGGTTTTTCTTTTTTTGCGGGCTTGGCCGCCGCGATTTGTATCGAGAAGGCCAATATCGCGGCGGCAGCGAGGAATATCGAGCGAATCGCAGTTCCGCGGTTCCGAGCTGTTGTTTGCCAAAGTGACGAGACAAGTTTTTCGCGGTAGCCAAGCATCGGCAATGGGATATCACCTTGTGTAAACGCAGTAAACCGCGTGTGGAACGCCGGGTGCAGGAGCGCTCGAGATGACGGATGTTGCCTAGAAAAAACGCAACCGCTATCTTGCGCGGTCGCGGAGTTGGCGGGCGGCGCCAGCGAAAAAATTGCGCGCGATAAACGATCGTTCGCCGGCCGCCATCGCCTCCAGTATCTCCGCGTTCAAGCCGATCGCTTCATTGTCAAACGGATTCGAATTCAACGCGATCTCGGCCAATGCCAGCGCGCGCTTGAGTTGGCCCGCATCCTTGAGTGCGCGCGCCTTTGCGACGATCGCGTCGCGGCCGCAGATCGCGACGATGTCGTCGCCGCGTTCCTTGCGCGTCGCCGGGAACATTTGCGACGGCTCGCCCGACCACCATCCCGCGTAGCGCCGGATAACGTCGCGCACCACGAACGCGGTGCATCCGTAAATCGGCCGCAGGTACGGCTTCGCCGCGAGATCGGCCGGAATTGAAATGTCAGCCTCGATTATATCCACCGGCCATTCACCGGCGTTGAGCCGCCGCACGACTTCATCATGGATGAACCGGACTGCCCGCGCCGTCTCGCGCAGCACTTCGCCGCATAGTTGCTCGCCGCGATAGGCGGGTCCGTGTCCGGGCAGAATGTATCGCGGCCCGAGCTTCGCGATCGCCTCGAGCGTCTGCGCCCATTCAAGCGTGTAGCGCTGCACCTTGTTGGGATTGCCCGTGTTCGGCATCGACGAGACGATCAAATCGCCGACCATCGCCAGCCGCCGCGTCGGCATCCAGACCCAGGTCGCGTCGTCCGTCTCGCCCATCGCGTGATGCAGCTCGACCGGCTCGCCCACCAGGTCGAGAAATTGTTCATCGCGATAAACCAGGTCGGGGTAGCTGAACGAGTTGGGGCCGAAGAGTCCGTCTGCGGCGAACGCGCCGCCGAACTGGAGGCGATTGATATGCCGCTGCCATCCGCGGGTCATCGCGTAGCGTTTGAAGCGGGCGGCGACGTCCTCTTGGGCCCAGATTTTCGGCCGCGCATGTCCGCGCTTGAGCGCGTCGGTAATGAACGCCTCGGTGCCGAACGCGTGATCGCCATGCCCATGCGTATAGATGAGAAACGCGAACGGCTCCTCGCTGACCTCGCGAATCGCGCGCACCGCCATTGCGCCCATCAGTTGCGAACTGGTATCGACGACGATCATCTCGCCACGCCCGTATGCGAACGCAACGTTGGCGAAGCCGTGGAACATTGCGATTCCCCGCTCGAGTACTTCGAGCTGTCCCATCAGCGGGTCGAAGCCGGGAAGGTTGTTCGATTGCCTGGAGTTGGGCGTGGAACTCATGGTCGGTCTCCTGCGGATGCGGGTCGCTTACGACGAATCTATCGTTTAAACTTCGCACTTGGAAATGAAGACTGAAGTCATCGAGTCGAGCGCGCGACAAGAGGAACTGGAACGCCTGCTGGCATTGCAGCATCACGATCCCCATTCGATCCTCGGCGCGCATCTTGACGGCAAGCGCATCGTGGTGCGCGCGTTTCGCCCCGGGGCCACGCGGATCGACCTGCTGGTTGCGGGCGACGCGCCGCGGCCGATGCGCATGCGCGGTTCAACCGGACTGTTCGAGGCCGTCGTCGAGGGCCGCATCTCGATTTTTCCGTACCAGCTCGAGATTCACTACCCCGACGGCGAATCGATCACGATTCACGATCCGTACTCGTTCATGCCGACGCTCGGCGAGCTCGATCTTTATCTGTGGGGCGAGCAGAAGGACGATCGCGCCTACAACAAGCTCGGCGCGCACGTCCGCGAGGCGGCAGGCGTCCGCGGCGTGTCGTTCGCGGTGTGGGCGCCCAATGCGGCCGGCGTCAGCGTGGTCGGCGATTTCAACCGCTGGGACGGGCGGGTCCACATGATGCGTACGCTGGGCAGCTCGGGCGTGTGGGAGCTGTTCATTCCCGGGGTGGGCGCGGGATTCAAATACAAGTACGAAATTCGCACGCGCGACGGCGGCTTGCTCCTCAAGAGCGATCCCTTCGCGCAGCGGATGGAAGCGCCGCCCGCGACGGCCTCGGTCGTTTACGAATCGAGCTACGAATTCCACGACGCAGACTGGCTTGCGGAGCGGGCGCGGCGCGAATGGATTAAAAGCCCCGTCTCGATCTACGAAGTCCATCTCGGCTCCTGGCGGCGCGTGCTCGAGGAGGAAAATCGTTCGCTCACTTATCGCGAGATGGCGCCGATTCTCGGCGACTACGTGACCGGCATGGGATTCACCCACGTCGAACTGCTGCCCGTGATGGAGCATCCGTTCACCGGCTCGTGGGGCTACCAGGTCAGCGGTTATTTCGCGCCGACCTCGCGCTACGGCAGCCCCGACGACTTGCGCTACCTGATCGACGAACTGCATCGCCGCGGCATCGGCGTGATCCTCGACTGGGTGCCCGCGCATTTTCCCAAGGACGAATTCAGCCTCGGCCGCTTCGATGGCACCGCGCTGTTCGAGCACGCCGATCCGCGCCAGGGCGATCATCCCGAATGGGGCACTTACATTTTCAATTACGGGCGCGCCGAGGTGCGCAACTTCCTGACCGCCAGCGCGCTCTACTGGCTGGGCGAGTTCCACGCCGACGGCCTGCGCGTTGACGCGGTCGCGTCGATGATCTACCTCGACTACGCGCGGCGCGAAGGTGAATGGATTCCCAACGCGTTCGGGGGGCGCGAGAACCTCGACGCGATCTCATTCATCAAGAAGCTCAACGAGGACGTGTACCGCCTCAACCCCGGCGTCATGATGATCGCCGAGGAATCCACCGCGTGGCCGGGGGTCAGCCGCCCGGTCTTCATGGGCGGACTCGGCTTCGGCTTCAAGTGGGACATGGGCTGGATGCATGACACGCTGGAGTACTTCACGCTCGATCCCATCTATCGCCGCTACCATCAGCGCGATCTGACCTTCGGGCTACTCTACGCGTGGAGCGAAAATTTCGTGCTGCCGCTCTCGCACGATGAGGTCGTGCACGGCAAGCGCGCGCTGCTTGCCAAGATGCCCGGCGACCGCTGGCGCCAATTCGCCAATCAGCGCGCGCTGTTCGCGTACATGTGGGCGCGCTCGGGCAAGAAGCTCATCTTCATGGGCCAGGAAATCGGCCAGTGGCGCGAATGGGACCACGACTCGAGCCTCGACTGGAACCTGCTTGACTATCCCGACCATCGCGAACTGCAGGTCCTGGTGCGCGACCTCAATCGCATCTACCGCGACGAGGCTGCACTGTGGGAGGCCGACACCGATCCGGCGGGCTTTCGATGGCTCGACGCGGACGACGCCAACCGCAACATGATTGCCTTCATGCGGGTGGCGCCGAGTACCGGGCGGCGCATCGTATGCGTATGCAATTTCTCGCCGCTGCCGCGCAGCCGCTATCGCGTCGGCGTGCCCGGCCCCGGATTCTATCGCGAGATTCTCAACACCGACTCGGCTGCGTATGGCGGGTCCAACATCGGTAACATGGGTGGCGTCGAGGCCGCCGCGATTCCGTGGCGCGGATTTTCGCATTCGATCGCGATCCAAATGCCGCCGCTTGCGGTGATCTGGTTCTCCGTCCCGTAGCGCAGCCGGGCTGTTCGCGATTTGCCTTGCCGCCCCTCGTTGCGCAGCGCGCGTTCATCTGACAATTTTCTTAAGGCCTCGGTAGCTCACGATGACGTGTCCCATTTGCAAAAAGCCCGCCGACCTGTCGCCCCGAAATCGCTTTCGTCCGTTCTGTTCCGAGCGATGCCAGATGATCGATCTGGGCACGTGGGCTGCGGGCGATTACAAGGTGGAGGGCTCGAAGGCCGCCGACAACGAGCATCACGACGATCTGAAAAAGCGCAGGCTCCTCAATTGACGCATGACGCGCCGCCGCGGGTTCATCCGACTTCGGTGGTAGGCGCCGAGGTCGAGCTGGCCGCCGGCGTCGAGGTTGGTCCGTTGTGCCTCCTCGACGGAAAAATTCGTCTCGGTGCGCGCACCCGCCTAATCGGTCACGTCACGATTCTCGGCATCACGGAACTCGGCGCCGACAACGTGCTTCATCCGGGCGCGGTAATCGGCGACGAGCCGCAGGATTTGACGTACACCGGTGTCGCACGCTCAGTGAAAATCGGCGATCGAAACATCTTCCGCGAATATTCCACGGTCCATCGCGGCAGCGAGCGCGGCGACGTCACCATCATGGGCGACGACAACTTCATGATGCAGAATGCGCACGTTGCGCACGATTGCCGAATCGGTAACTCGACCATCATTGCCGGCGGTGCGCTGCTCGCCGGCTGGGTCGAGCTCGGCGACCGCGCGCTGGTCTCGGGCAACTGCGTCGTGCATCAGTACACTCGCATCGGGCGGCTCGCGATGATGCGCGGTCTGTCGCGAACCAGCCGCGACGTGCCGCCGTTCTGCATGATGGACGGCACCCATACCCTGCGCGGGATCAATGTCGTCGGACTCAAGCGTGCGGGAGTTTCGTCGCAGTCGATTCATGCGCTCCGGCATGCCTTCACAGCGCTCTTCGGCACGCGCCAGAATCTCAAACTCGCAATCGAGAGAATCGAGAAATCCGGCGATCTTGCGCCCGAAGTAATCGAGATGGTGGATTTTATTCGCGCCTCGAAGCGCGGTGTCGCCTTCGGGCCCCTCGACTCCCAGGCCGCCGACGATTCCGACGCCTAAATCCCTCGCCGGACGGAAACCTTAGGCGTGCTTCAGACCTCCCGTCTTAATCGCACAGGAAGCAACGAAGACGAAACCCGGTACGGGTTTTGCACTCTTCCTCCCTAAATGGGCACGGATGTAGCGAACCGCACCACCTGCTGTCTCCGATTCGCCGCGGTTGCTTACGCGTCCGACCCCTGAAACAATCATGGCAAAACTGGGTAATTAGAAAATGAACATACGTCCGCGATTTTTCATTGGAGCGGGACTGATCATCCTGGCGATCGGCTACCTTATCGGCAATGCGATGCGCACCACCTCGGAGTACTACCTGACCGTCAATGAAGTGGCCGCGCGCCAAAGCGAGCTTGGCGGAGAGGCGCTGCGTGTTGCAGGCCGCGTCAAGCCCGGCACGGTCAACTGGGACCCGAACACGCTGACCCTGAAATTTGAAATCGTGCCGATTCCCGAGCTCGATACCGGCACCGCGCCCATTAAACCTGTCGTAGCGACCGAGCCCGTCTCGACCGAGCCAATCTCGTTCAGCGTCGTCGCCGCCGGCGAGCCCAAACCCGACATGTTCGCGCCCGGCCGGGACGTTATCGTCGAGGGCAAACTCGGCGCGGGCGGCGTTATCACCGCAACGCAGGTGATGACCAGTTGCGCTTCCAAATACAAGCCCAAGCAAGCACAATAGCGGCGGATTTTACTGATGCCAGAACTTGGTAACCTCGCGCTCGCGATCGCGCTGATTCTCGCCGTCTATTCCATCGGCGCGAATATCTACGGCGCGCGCCGCAATGCGCCCGACTTCATCGTCAGCGCGCGTCACGCGATTTGGTCGATGTGCGCGATGATCACGATTGCGGTCGTCGTGCTGTGGGTGGCCTTGCTGCGCAGCGACTTCTCGCTCGAGTACGTCGCTTCATATTCCAGCACAACGCTTCCGACCGCTTACAAATTCACTGCGCTGTGGGCCGGGCAGCAGGGCTCGCTGCTGCTCTGGGCCTGGTTGCTGGCGATCTTCACGTCGGTAGCCGCGTTCCAGAATCGCCGCCGCAATCCCGACACCGCGCCCTACGCGCTGGCCGTGCTGGCCGGCGTCGCAATTTTCTTTCTGTGGATGCTGAATTTCGTCACCCGTCCGTTCGATCTGCTCGCGGTGATTCCCGCCGAAGGCACCGACCTCAATCCACTGTTGCAGAACTATTGGATGGCGATACATCCGCCGTCGCTCTACACCGGCTACGTCAGCGCATCTGTTCCGTTCGCATTCGGCGCCGCCGCGCTTATCACCGGCAAGCTCGACGACGGATGGATTCGCTCGACGCGCCGCTGGGCGATTTTTTCCTGGTTCTTTCTGACTCTAGGCAACATATTCGGCGCCCGCTGGGCCTACGAAGTTCTCGGCTGGGGCGGTTACTGGGCCTGGGACCCGGTCGAGAATGCGGCCTTCATGCCATGGCTCGTGATGACCGCGTACCTGCATTCGGTGATGATCCAGGAACGCAAGGACATGCTGAAGGTCTGGAACCTGTCGCTGATTGGGCTCGCATTCGGACTCACACTGTTCGGCACTTTCATCACGCGCAGCGGCGTCATCTCGTCGGTGCATTCGTTCACCCAATCCGGCCTCGGTCCATACTTCCTAAGCTTCCTGATAGCGGTGACGCTCGCCTACACCGGACTTTTGATCTTCCGCTCGAAGCAATTGCGCAGTCCCGCCGAGTTCGAGTCGTATCTGTCGCGCGAGGCCGCGTTTTTGTTCAACAACCTCATCCTGGTCGGGATCACCTTCGCCGTTTTCTGGGGCACCATCTTCCCGGTGCTGTCGGAGGCGGTGCGCGGCGTGAAGATTACCGTCGGACCGCCGTTCTTCAATCGCGTCAACGCACCGCTGGCGCTCGGGCTGGTGTTCCTGACGGGCATCGGTCCGCTGATCGCGTGGCGGCGCACGACGCCTGACAATCTGGTGCGCAGTTTCGCCGCGCCTGTCGCGATTGGCGTCGCCACCGGGATCCTCGGCGCCGTTGCCGGGTTGCGCCAATGGTACGTGCTGACTGCCTTCTCATTGGGCGCGTTCGTGATCGGCACCGTACTGGTCGAGTTTCGCCGCGGGATGAACGCGCGCCGCCACATGATGAACGAGCCGCGCGCCAAAGCGCTGGTCAATCTCGTGGCCAAGAACAACCGCCGCTACGGCGGCTACGTGATCCACGTCGGCGTAATCGTCGCGTTCATCGGAATCGTCGGCTCGTCGTTCTTCCGTACCGAAGTGAAAAAGAGCGTGCACGCCGGCGACAGCTTTACGATTGGTTCGTACACGCTGCGCTTCCTGGGTTTCTCGGAGGTCGACACGCCTCATCTCGCGAGCGCGACCGCACGCATCGAGGTGCTGGGCCGTGACGGCCGCGAAATCACCGTGATGACGCCGGCCAAGCTTTTTTACGTACGGGCGCAGCAGCCCGCGACCCTGGTCGCAATCCGCTCCACACCGGTAAGCGACCTCTATGTTGTACTGGCCGGAATCGACGACAGCGGTAAGACCGCGACCCTCGAAGTGTTTCTGACGCCCCTGGTCTTCTGGCTATGGGCTGGCGGCGTGCTGATGGCGCTCGGCACCGTGATTGTGATGTGGCCCAACGTGCGCGAGCGAGCCGCAATCGCGACCGTGCTGAGCCGCTCGTCCAGCGACCCCAACGAACTCGCCGACCTGGTCGGTCCCGGGGGTCATTGAATCTGTGCGTTCGCGATTCGCATTCGCATTGGGATCGTCGCCGAGGCTCGCGGTCACCGTCGTCGCGCTCTTCGTTTTTCTTTCTCCTGAACTGAAAAACGTTTCACGTGAAACATTCGCAGCGGAAACCACAACCACCGCGGAGGTTGCCGAAGGATTGACCTGCCAATGCGGATGCGGTCTAACCGTCGCCAACTGCAATATGCCGACCTGCGGCTTTTCGGTGCCGCTGCGGGCCGAGATAGATGCCATGATCCGCAAAGGGAAGAGCCGTGCCCAGATAATCGCCTTCTATCGCCACAAGTACGGCGAGAAAATTTTGTCCGCGCCGACCGCTGAGGGCTTCAACCTGCTCGCCTGGACGATGCCTTTTATTGCGCTCGTGCTCGGCGGCGGCTTGATGGTGCTCGTGGTCGGGCGATGGCGCTCCAATTCGCCTTCGCCGTCTGCGCCGTCCGGCTCGAAACCGGCCGGGGAGCCGTCGCCATTCGATCCCGAGCTCAGGCGCAGACTTGAAAACGAACTCAAGGAGCGCAGATAACCGGTGTTCATTCTTGCCGCCGCGCTAATTGTCGCCGGAGTCGCGCTGTTCGTGGCGGCTCCACTGGGCATCGGGCTAATCGGAGCACGCGCCAAGTCGTCGGGCGAGATTCAAGTGGAGCGCGACGAGCATGATCGCGCGCTGGCGGTGCAGGGTCTTCGCGAGCTCGAGTTCGATCGCGAGATGGGCAAGCTGTCTGACGAGGACTACGAATCGATGCACAAGGCGCTCGAGGATCGGGCGCTGACCGCGATGGCCGCGGTCGAGAATTTTCACCTCCAGACCGACAAGGCCGCAAGGCCGAAGAAGCTTTCCTCCGCACCTTTGACGCAGGCGCCGCGCCGACCCGCAGCGCCGACGCGCCGCACCGGCGCCATGCCGACGCCTGTCGCGCATGCGGAACCGCCCCGGCCGCCGCAATCCTCGCCGTCGCCGGCGCGCAAGATTCGCTTCTGTTCGCAATGCGGAGAGCCTGCCGCGGCCGACTCGAAGTTCTGCGCGCAATGCGGCCTCGCGATCAAGCCGACAGCCGGCGCGGCCGCCTGGACTGAGTGATGTCGGCGCCCGTCGTCGAGATTCGCAATCTGGAAAAGACTTACGGTCTGGCGTTCGTCCTGCGCGAAGTACAATTGCGGCTGCTGGCGGGTGCGGGTGCATTTATAATTGGCGGCAACGGCGCCGGGAAATCCACCCTGCTGCGAATCCTGGCCGGACTCGAAGCACCGAGCGGCGGTCACGCCCTGGTCTTCGGGCAGGACACGCGCAGACTCGCGGCGCGCTATCGGCGCCGAATCGGCCTGATGGCGCATCAGAGTTTCCTCTATCCGAATCTGACCGCGCGGGAGAATCTCGAATTCTACGCTGAACTGTATTCGCTTGCCGACCCGCGCGAGTGCGCCCATCAATGGCTCGGCCGGGTCGGACTGGCCGAGGTTGCCGATACCCGCGTGCGTGCGTTCTCGCGCGGGATGGAGCAGCGCCTCTCGGCGGCGCGTGCGATGCTTGCCGAGCCGGCGCTGCTGCTGCTCGATGAGCCGTTTGCGTCGCTCGACCATGACGGCGCCGAAATCGTCGCGGCGCTGATTCGCGGCGCTGTCGAACGCGGCGCCTGCGTGCTGGCAACCACTCATGGAATCCCCGAAATAGATGGCGTCGAGCTCGCGGTCTTCGAAATCTCGCGCGGGCGCCTGATGCAGCATGCGCATAAGGAGGAGGGCCGGCGCGGCGGGCGAATTCGCTCGCTGCTGGGCAGATAGAAGCCGTGTCGGGATTTGCCGCCGTTTTGCGCAAGGACCTGCGCCTCGAGCTCCGCAGCGGCGAGAGCACGCTGGCGCTGCTCGCGCTTTCGATGCTGGTGCTGGTGGTGCTGGTCTTCGCGCTCGGCGCGGCGCGCGTGCGCAGCGTCGACGCGGCCGCGGGCGCGCTGTGGGTCGCGATGGTGTTCGCGGGGATGCTGGGCGCCAATCGCGCGCTGCTCGCGGAGCGCGACAACGGCGCGATTCGCGGCCTGCTGCTCAGCCCGCTCGATCCCTCCACGCTCTACGCCGCGAAACTCTGCGCCGCGTTCATCTTCATGGCGGTGGCCGAGGTTGGCGCGGTCATCCTGATGGTGTTGTTCTTCAATCTCGACTTCGACGCATCGATGGCGCGGCTGGCTCCGATTCTGGTGCTGGGCGCGATCGGATTTTCCGCATTGGCGACGCTGCTATCCGCAATCACCGGACGCACTCGCGGCGGCGATATGCTGTTGCCGATTCTCGTTGTGCCGATTTTCGTGCCGGCCCTGATTGCGGGCGTCAAGGCGAGTGCAGCCGCGCTTTCGGGCGCGCCGTTTGAGTCGATGGGCGACTGGCTGAAGATCATGATCGCGTTCGACGTGCTGTTCGTCACCGCCGGTTACCTGCTGTTCGAGCATGTGGTAGGTGGGGACTGACGAAAGGTAAAGACCGGTGCCCTCATGAACAACCCCACGATTCGCAACTGGCTCGGATTCTCGACGCTGGCCCTGATGCTGGTGTCGCTGTTCATGGTCTTCGACTACGTTCCCCCCGATGCCGAGATGGGAATCGCCCAGTTGATCTTTTATTTTCACGTCCCGCTCGCCTGGGTCGCGTTCGCGTCGTTCGGGCTGGTCGCGATAGCGGGGATATTCTACCTGTGGCTCGGCGATCAGCTCTGGGACGACCTCGGCTACGCCGCCGCCGAAACCGGGATGGTCTTCTGCACGCTGGTGATTGTCACGGGTTCGATTTGGGCCAAGCCGATTTGGGGCACCTGGTGGACGTGGGACTCGCGGCTGACGATGACTTTTATCCTGTGGCTGATGTACGGCGGCTACCTGATGCTGCGCGCCAGCGCCGATGACACGCCGCAGGTAGCCCGCTTCGGCGCGGTGATCGGAATCGTCGCCGCGATGGACGTGCCGATCGTTATCGTGTCGGTGCGAATGTGGCGCACGATACATCCCGCGGTGCTGGTTACCAAGCAGGGCACCCATGGGTTGGAGGATCCACGGATGGTCTGGACGCTGCTGGTGTCGCTGACGGCATTTACGTTGTTGTGGGCGTGGTTCCTGATGCTGCGATTCACGCAGTTGCGGACGCGAAGCAGGATGGCCTGGCTGGCCGGCAGGATCGCGCTGGCGACCGCGGTGGCATCCGACCCGAAGTAATGGAGTTGAGTTGATGGGAGCACATTTTGGATACCTGTTCGCCGCGTATAGCATCATCTTCATTGTGATTTTCCTGTACGTGATGCTCATTTGGCGCCGCCAGGCGGCGCTTGACGCGGAACTTCGCACGCTGGAGGCGCGGATGGCGGCGCTGACGGAGCACTCGGCGGCCGGTAGGCCGTCGGAGCCGCGATCCGGGGCTTGATTTGCTAACCGAGCATAGCCGGTGAGTATAGTGACTGAGGCTGCGAATGTTTCCGACTGAGTATTTAGGATGGAATTTCGCGACTACTACAAAACTCTCGGAGTCGATCGAAAAGCCAGCGAGGCGGAAATCAAAAGCGCCTACCGCAAGCTCGCCCGCAAATTCCATCCCGACGTAAATCCCAACAACAAGGATGCCGAGGCCAAATTCAAGCAACTGAACGAGGCCTACCAGGTCATCGGCGACGCCGACAAGCGCAAGAAGTACGACGAACTCGGCGCCGATTGGGAGCACGGCGTATCGCAGGAAGAGATGATGCGCCGATACGCGCGGCAGCAATCGGCGGCCGGCGCGGGCGCGGGCGCAGACTTCGGCGGCGGCGATTTCAGCGATTTCTTTTCGCAATTCTTCGGTGGCGCCGGACCAAGCGGTTTCGGACGCGGCGCCGGCGGGCGCAGCCGCGCCGGTTCATCACGGGGATTTTCCGGTTTCGATTTCGACGCCAGCGGCGCGGGCGCCGAGCCGGCGCGCGCGCCCGATCTCCGCGCCGAAGTCAGAATCCCGCTCGTCGATGCCGTCAAGGGCGCGAAGCGGCGGCTCGATCTCGTCGCCGAGGACGAATGCGCCACCTGCCGCGGCAGCGGGATGATCGCGCGCGAGGAAAAGCAGGGCAAGGCGCGCGTGATTCGCTCCGCCGAGCCTTGTCCGACCTGCGGCGGGGTTGGCGTGGTGCAGGCGCGGCGCACGCTCGAAGTCACAATCCCGGCGGGCGTGGCGGACGGTACGCAGTTGCGCTTGAAGGGGCAGGGCGGTCGTGCACCGCGTCCCGATCAGAATGGCGATCTCTTCCTGACGGTCAGAATCGAACCGAACCCGGTGTTTGCGCTTGCGGGCCGCGACCTCCGCGTTAATTTGCCGGTATGGGATTACGAAGCGGCGCTCGGCGCCGAAATCACTGCGCCGACGGTTGACGGGCGCGTGTCGCTCAAGATTCTTCCCGGAAGTCAGGCGGGCAGGGTGATGCGGCTGCGCGGGCGGGGACTGCCGGCGCGCGGCAAGGAGCCTGCGGGGGACCTGCTCTACGAACTGAAGGTGCTTGCGCCGACCGACTTGAACGCCAAGGAGCGCGCGCTCATGCAGGATTTGGCCGACAGTCTCAAGGCGCGCGGGATTGCCGATCCGCGGGCGGAACTGATGGCGTCGAAGTGACGCGGAACTGAACACAATGGCGCGGCGATCTTCTACAACCATCTCAACTCCGACGCATCGACGCGCCGATCGCGGCAAAGTGGTGCTGATGAGCAGGAGCGTGTTCTGCTCGATAGGCGGAATCAGCGAAGGCGAGTTGGCGTCGTGGGAGCGCGAGGATTTGATCGCGCCGGTTCGAGTGGAGCGACTGCGCGGACGGCCGGAGGCGCTCTACGATCGCGAAGCGTTGCGACGGGTCCGCGTGATTCGCACGCTCGGCGAGGAACTCGAAGTGAATATCCCGGGGATCGGCGTGATCCTGCATTTGCTGGATCAGATGGGGCGCTGAGGCGAGAGGGAAGGGGTTAGAGAAGAGATCAGCGCGCCCGAGTCAGGGTGCTGCGGCTGGCGCGGTTACTTTTTGCGAACGATGGTGAGGCCGTCGGCGACGCCCAGCATCACGGCCTCGACGCGCGTGTCGTTCGCGATGAAATCGTTGAGCGCGCGAAGAGCCAGCGTGTCCGTGTCCTTTATCGTTTCTTCGATGATCGCGCCGTTCCATAGCACGTTGTCGATCAGGATGAGTCCGGCCGGACGCAGCCGCTTCAGAATCTCTTCGTAATAGATCCCGTAGCTCGACTTGTCGGCGTCGATAAATGCGAAGTCGAAGGTATGCGAAACCGGGATCGCCTTCAGCGTATCGGCCGCGGGCCCCAGCTTGAGTGTTATCTTGTTCGCGACGCCCGCCCGTTCCCAATAGCGACGCCCGATGCCGGTCCATTGCTCGTTCACGTCGCAGCACAGAAGCCGGCCGTCGGCGGGCAACGCGCGAGCTACGCACAGTGCGCTGTAGCCGGTGAACGTCCCGACCTCGACCGCGGAGCGCGCGCCGATCGCGCCGGCGAGGATTGCCATGAGAGTGCCTTGCTCGGCGGCAATCTGCATTGTGCTAATCGACCCCAATTGTGCGGTCTCAGCCGCCAATTCGGCGCGGATCGGATCGCCGTTGTGCCCATGCGCAACCAGGTAGTCATAGAGTTTGGGAGTGAGCGCGATAAATTTCGAGGGTCCGGCCATGCTGACTTCTTACCGGCCGCCGAGATACGCGAAGTCGCCGTGCTGATTCACCGTCAACGTGCCCGTGAAGATCGAATGATGCTTTTGCGCGCCCATCGCGATTCGGTAGATCAGTTCAGATTCGCCGACCTCGAAAAATGCGTCGTCAGGCGACAGCACGTAGAGCTTTTCGTGATCGTCAGAATCGGTGGCCCCGATGAACATAGCGCCAGAAGCCGTCATCACCGGGTCGCCCAGCGACTCGAGTTCGGTGCCGAAGGGAGTTAGCTGTCCGCGCTGAATGCGCAAATCGAGGCGTTGCCGGGTCAGCCGAAAAATTGCCGGTATGCGCGCGCATCCTGCGAGCACCGCGGTCGTTCCGTCAGCCATCAAACCTGGGCGCCCCGCCGACAGATATGAAACCGGACCGACCGAAGTTAGAGTGCCGGTCGGCAGGATCCTCGCCATTGAACCACCGCTGTATAGGAACAGCGCCGCGCCGCTGGGCGACTTGGCGGTGAACGCAACCATTATTCCAAGCGGGGTGGGCAGCGCAGCCGGCAATCCGAACGGGCGCTGATAGAGCGTGTGATTGGGTCCGTATTCGCCTTCGACCGCAAGCTCCGTAACGCCACCTGCAACTGAAGCAAGCAGGAGCGCCTGACGGTGTCCAGCAGGCTTCGCGCTCTCGCCGAGAAACCCGGTGAACACGACCTGTCCGTCGTCGCCTATTTGCGGGCTGCCGAAGCTCAGCACCGCGATCTCGTGCCCTTCATTGGTTTTGTCACCCGCCTTCGCCATGCAAGTGAGTTTGCCGTGCGAATAAAAGAACAGCCCATCGCGGCCGTGCGGCACTATCGACATGAACGCGATATTTTCGTCCATGTCTGCGATGGGATAAGGGTCACCCTTGAATGCGGGACTGCAATCACCGGCCAACGCCTTGGGATTGAGCGCCATGATTATCTTATGGCTCGGTATGGCATCGGCATTGCCGATGAAGATATTCCACCGGGCCTTGATCTTGGTGTCCTTGGGCTGCGTCTCGGCGCCAAAGATCACGCGTCCATCGGGCATCATCGACGGCACGCCGACTTCGGTGATGACGCCGCCGCCGGGCGCCGGCATTCCGATTTCGGTGATCAGCACCGGGACGCCGTTGCTGTCGCTGGCATAGACTGCCTGCGTGTTGTCCATCTGCAACTCGGCGCTGCTTCCGCTAAGGGTCAGCGAAACGGCGTGCGCGCTCAGTGGAGTCAGGAGCAGAATCACGAGCGCAGATGAGAAAGCCCTGAAATTAAACATTTTTTCCCCGGCTCCTAATCAGTAACTCGAATCTGAGATCCCCGAAATTCTTATAGTCGCCGAAGCTCCCCTAATGCAATGCAAGGGAAAAGCCAGCCTGCGGCGGGTCAGGACCTCAGAACGCGATTGAATCCAGCATCGCCTGGATTCGCTCCGGGTGCGTCTCGGACCAGTAGATTCGGCCGCACTGCTCGCACTCGGCAAATCGATCGTGGCCGGCAAAAACGTAGGGCGGAACTCGCCGCGACACGAGTTCACGTGCAACCGGGGTCAGCACATGGTTGCATCGTGAGCATCTCGTCAGCGCAATCACTCGCGGATCGAGCCGGAAGCGTCTGACAGCTTCGCGCAGCTGTCCTCTGATGGCGTTGTCCTCGACGAAAAAAACGCCGGCCGCGGTTCGAAGGCGTTTATCGCGGGTCACCAGGATTCTATTGTCTGCGCGAGCGATCTTCAGGAGCTCAGCGCCGGTCAGCGACGCGTCCGTAATAACGTCGGCGCCGAGCAGCCGCAGCCATCGCGCCAATCGCATCAGCATCCTGTCGGCCGCAAGTCGGGGAGTTTCATCCATCGCGATGGGCTGTATTATATCAGCGATCGACGAGACCATAGCCCGGGAAAATATAAAGTGACAGTTTAAGTGTTGAGAGGCGCGCGGTGCAGGAAATTCAGGTGTCGTTTCGATCCGGCGAGTTGAGGTTGGAAGGCCTGCTCGCCAATCCAGGCGCAAATGCGCCCGTGGCGGTGGTCTGTCATCCGCATCCCGCTTATGGCGGCTCGATGTTCAACAATGTTGTCGATGCGATCCTCGCGGCGATGTGGCAAGCAGGATACGCGACCTTGCGCTTCAACTTTCGCGGTGTCGGCGCCAGCGACGGCGAGCATGACGGCGGTCCCGGCGAAGTTGATGACGCCGTTGCGGCGATGGCGTTTGTGCTCGCGCAGCCCGGCGTGCGCAAAGCGGGCGCCGTGATGGCAGGATATTCGTTTGGCGCAATGGTCGCGGTGAGCGCAGGATACGCACGCGCGGAGATCGCGCGCATAGTCGCCGTCGCGCTGCCGCTTGCGATGGCCGATGCGCGCATTCCGGATGGCGCATCGAAGCCCGTGCTGCTGGTTTCCGGCGATCGCGATTCGTACTCGCCCGTCGCAGGGCTGAAAACGCTTAGATCGCAAATCGGCGACTCGGCGCGACTCGAGATCATCGCCGGCGCCGATCATTTCTTCGGCGGCCACGAAGTGGAACTGTCGCGCGCAATCGCTGCCGCGCTCGCAACCTAGCTACCGCCGGAAGGCGCGGGAGCGGCGCGGGTCTTCTCCCAGATGGCGTAGAAAGGATCGTCGGGATGCGCCTTCGCGATCGAAATGATCTGCGCGATCGTCGCGCGCAAGTCACCGTGATTCATCCGATCGAGCGCGGCGAAGTTGTCGAGATCGTGAAAGTAGATCAGATAGTTCACCAGCACGGCGTTGTTCAGCGGCTGCTTGTCTAGGTCGAAGCGCTCGAGTCCCGATAGCGACGGCGCCAGCGCAGCGTAGTCGGCCTTGATCGCTGCGAAGCCCGCTTCGCGGCGCTTGTCGAGCTCGTCCTTCGACGGCTTCGTCATATAGATGTCGAGCAGGCGCGCCTGCTCCTGGAGCAGAAAGCGCGCGAACTTGAAATCGCTCTCCAGGATGCCGCGCGCCGCGATTGTGGCGCGCGCCGACTCACCGTCAGTCGCCGCGAAAAAAGCCACCGCGCCCGCGCCGCCGGTATAGTTGGCGGCCGATTCGTCGAACATCGCATTGCCCGCCAGATAATACGTGCGATGGAACAGTTCGTGGATGATCACGCCGGCCAGCTCGACGCGGTCCAGCTTGAGCAGATTCGACAGCAGCGGATCGTCGAAAAATCCCAGGCTCGAGAACGCAACCGCCGGCCGCACCATCGTGTCGAACGCCTGCGCTTCGAGCGTCGCCGCCTCGGCCGTCGCATCGCTCTCGTCGAAATAGCCGCGATACGGTACGCGGCCTACTATCGGGAACCACCATGTGTACGGCTCCAGCGAGTCGCGCGGCGCCGCCATCAAGACGTGCACGACCGCGCTCTGATCCACGGGCGCGATGCTTTGATACGCACCGCCGACATTGAGGCCGAGATTCTCGGCGGCGAACTTGCGCACCGCGAGCACGGTCTCCAGTTTCGCGCGAATGTCCGCCGGAAGATCTCCCCGCGCGAGCGCATCGTCAATCGGCTTGCGGTTCCACAGAATTCGGCCTTCTTCGTACGCGGCGCGTGCGAGGTAACCCGCGTAGCATCCGCCGAGCACAATCGGCGCGAAGAGCAATGCTGCCAGGCGCAGCAGATATGCCGCCTGAAGTCGCGCCCGCGCCGCGCGCCGCGTTGTGCCAGCCACTTCTCCGTCCACCAGGCCGGCGTCAGCCCGCCACAAGGCGGTCGCTGTTTGCCATTGCGGCGTACTGCAATTCGAATAGCCGGTAGTAGAGTCCGCGCTGTGCGAGCAGTTCGTCATGCGTGCCGCTTTCGCGCAGCACGCCTCCGCCCAGCACCATGATCCGATCGGCGCGCTCGATGGTGGATAGCCGATGCGCGATTACGACCGCAGTGCGCTCGGCCAGCAACTCGCCCAGCGCCACTTGGATCAGGCGCTCGGTCTCGCTGTCCACGCTCGAGGTCGCTTCATCCATCACCAGGATTCGCGGGTTGTACGCCAGCGCGCGCGCGAACGACAGCAGTTGGCGCTGCCCCCCCGAGAGGTTCGCGCCGCGTTCGCGAATCTGCTCGCCCAATCTGCCCGGCAATCGCTCGACGAATCGCAAAGCCTGCGCCCGCCGCAGCGCATCGCGCACCTCGGATTCGCTCAAGTCGGTTCGCGACAGCCGGACGTTTTCCAGCACGTCGCCCGCGAACAGGAACACGTCTTGTTGCACGTATCCGATTTCGCGGCGAAGAGCGCCAAGGTCCCACTCGCGCACGTCGACGCCGTCAACCAGGATTCGCCCGCCGGTCACGTCGTACGAACGATTCAGCAGCTTGATGATCGTGGTTTTGCCCGCGCCGGTCGGCCCAACGATCGCGATCTTCTGTCCGGCCTCGACGGTGAAGCTAAGGTCCTTCAGTATCGGTTCGTTCGGACGGTATTCGAACGTGACGTGGTCGAACACGATTGCCCCGCGCGAGACCGCCGGCTGCTTCGGATGAGCAGGAACTGGAAGCATCTTCTCGCCTTCCATCAAGGCGTGGATTTTCTCGACTGCGGCGAGCGCCGATTGGAGCGCGCTGTACTTGGTCGAGATCTCGCGCAACGGCATGAAAAACTGCTGAGCGTACTGGATGAACGCGATCAGCGTGCCCAACGTCACCAGGTGCCGAATCACGCTGCCGCCGCCGATCCACAGAATAACCGCGACCGTGATGGAACTGAGCGCCTCCACCGATGAGAATTGGGCGGCCTCGTAAACGTTGGCCATCATCTGTACGTCGCGCGAACGCCGGTTGAGCGCATCGAACTCGCGGCGGCTTTCGCGTTCGCGCGTGAAGATCTGCACTACCGTCATGCCCGCCAGCGATTCGGACAGGTAGGCGTTCAACGCGGCGAGACGGTCGCGTATCTGGCCGTACACGATGCGCGATCTCGAACTCAGAAAATAAATTACCAGCGTCAGCGGCGGAATCGCGCACAGCGCCGCCAACGCCAGCCGCGGACTTAAGGAGAACATGATCGTCACGATGCCCACCAGCGTCATCGCGTCGATGAATATCGTCAGCGAGCCCGCCGCGAACATATCGTTGATCGCATCGATATCGGTCGTCATTCGACTGACCAGCCTGCCGACCGGCGTGCGATCGAAAAACGACATCGGCAGACGCTCGACCTTGCGAAACAGCGCCATCCGAAGGTCGGAAAGGCTGAACTGCGCGACCATCATCATCAGGTAAAACTGCGCGTAGAACGCAGCGAACTCGCCGATCACCAGCAGCAGATACAAAACGCCCATCACGAACAGGCCGTGTCCACCCGACGCCCGAAACAGCATCGCCAGCCATGCGGGAGGCCGTGCGCCGTGCGAGCCCGACAGAAATTCGTCAACCGTGAGCTTGATGACGTATGGCTGTGCGAGCAAAAACGCCGTGTCGAGCGGCATCATAAGCGTCGCCAGCCAGAACAGCCCCTGGTATGGACGGATGAACCCCCACACCCAGCGCACCAGCGCGGCATCGTAGATGCTGACGAGCGGCTTTTCCTCGGCGACCTGCATCTCAGTAGCGGCTCAATTCCTCTTCGAGTAATTGGCGACGGAACAGCTCTGCGTAAATTCCGCGGCGGCCCATCAGTTCCTCGTGCGTGCCGCGTTCGGCAATCTCCCCGTCCTCGAGCACCACGATCTGATCGGAGTCGCGCACCGTGGACGCGCGATGCGAAACCACGACGGTAGTACGGCCCTGCACGCTCTTCTCGAGACTCTCGAGCACCGCCTTTTCCGTTTCGGTATCGACGCTCGACAGCGCGTCGTCCAGCACGACGATCGCAGGATTGTAGGCGAGCAGCCTGGCTATCGTGACGCGTTGCTTCTGCCCGCCCGACAGCGCCATGCCACGTTCGCCGACTATCGTGTCGAGTCCATCGGGCAACACCGCGATGTCCGGCTCGAGTCCCGCGATGCGCGCAGCGTTCCGGATTTCAGCCGCCGACGCATCGGTTTTCCCGAATGCGATGTTGCGCGCGAGCGTGTCCGTGAACAGTGTCGGCTCCTGCGGGACCATTCCCACAGTTCGCCGCAGCGCGCCCAGCGCCATCTCCTCTACGTCGCGGCCGTCGAGCAGTATTTGTCCCTTGGTCGGTTGCAGCAGCCGGGCCAGCAGCTTGACCATGGTTGATTTTCCCGAGCCGGTGCGGCCGACGATTGCGAGCTTTTCTCCCGCGCCCACTTTGACGTTGATATTCTTGAGCGCGTACGGAATCTCTCCGCTGGCTCCGTCGCCATTATTCGCCAGGTAGCTGAATGAAACCCCTTTCCATTCGACCGCCCCATTTATCTCGAGCTTGAGATCCTCGCCCTCGACGCTGTCGGCCCCGCGCGCGTTGAAAATCTCGTCGAGACGCTTCATCGAGGCCTTGCCGCGCTGATAAATCGACAGCATCCAGCCAAGCGAGATGGTCGGCCACGCGAGCTGACCCAGGTAGCTCAGGAACGCCACCAGCGACCCGAGCGACATCCGTCCGTTCATCACCAGCGACCCGCCGTAAATCAGCACGACCATCGTCGAGGTCGCCGCTGCGCCGCGAATCATCGGCATCATCGCGCCGCGCGTGCGGGCTAGCGCGAGACCCTGCTCGTTGTAAGCGTCGTTGATTTTGCGGAACAGCCCGGCCTCGTGCTCCTCGAGCGTGTACGCCTTCACCACCGGGATCCCCGCCAGGCTCTCCTGCACCTTCGAGCCGATCGCCGCGAGTCCCTCCTGCACTTTCAGACTGCGCATCATCATACTGCGCATCAGCCAGCGGATCGCGACGAACAGAACAAGGTAGGGAATGATCGCGAACAACGTCAGGCGCGGGTTGAGCGAGCTCATGAAAGCCAGCGCGAGCCCGTACATCAGCGGAGTGTTTGAGACCGACAGCACGAACATTCCCGCCATCATTCGAACCGCGGTCAGGTCGTTGATCATCCGCGACATCAGGTCGCCGGTTTTGAACTTCTGGTAGAAGTCGGCGCCGAGCGTGGTCAGATGCTGGAACAGATCGTTGCGCAAGTCGTATTCGATATCGCGGCCGACATTGAAGATAACGAACCGCGAGAACCAGCGGACTGTCCCCAGCATCAGCGCGAAAACGATCATCAACTCCGCGTAGTGCGCGACCAGGTCGAATCGATGCTTATCGGTCGCGTTTATCGCGCCGCGGATGAACAAGGGAATGATCATCGCGAGCGTGGCGTTCGCGAACGTGCAAAGGATCCCGAATGCGTAACGCAACCGGTAGCGTCGCGCGTAAGAAAACAGTCGTTTCATTGGCTGTCGGTTAAATTATCAGGTCTGCGGCGCGATAGAAGTGGCACCCCTGCTCTTATCATTGAGTGCTGGGGTCACCCCTACCGCGCGACAACGGAGCGCGGCGTTAATACCGGGTGCAGGGGTCACCCCTGCCGCCCGCCAACGGCGGGCGGCCTTAATACTGGGTGCAGGGCTCAGCCGTGCCCCTGCTTCAGCCGGCGCTCGTAGAGCTTCGCGTATTTCAGGAATACATAGAATGCGGCCGTCATCGCCGCGTACAACCCGCGTCCGCCGTCGCGAAACCCGCCGCGGAGAATATAAAAATTGAAAAACCGCCACGCTGGATTCAATATCATTTTGAATGGCGTGAACGCGTTGGGCTCCTGCTCCATCGCCGCCCGCGTGCTGAACCGGTTGATCGTCGCCACGTGATCCGCGATATCGCGGTAGCTGAAATGCAAAATCTGCCCGTCCAGCCGCTCGACCCGTCCCTCGACTACGACCTTGTCGTGCGGATCGCGGCCGCCTATATGCCCGCGCTCGCGCCGGAACAGACGCACCGGCGTGTCCGGATAAATCGCGTGTGAGTAGTAATGCCCCAGGTGGTACAGGATGCGCCGAATGCGGTAGCCGTCGGCGGCGGCCGGCGATGATATCGTGCGGATAATTTCCTCGCCGAGGTCGTGAGTCGCCTGCTCGTCGGCATCCATCAGCAGCACCCAGTCTCCCGTCGCGAGATCGAGCGCCATCTGCTTCTGCTTCACGTAGTTCGTGAACTCATGCTGCACGACGTTGGCGCCAAGGCTGCGCGCGATCTCGACGGTTTTGTCGGTCGAAAACGAATCGATGATGATTTTCTCGTCGCAGAACCACGCGCTCTTCAGGCACTGGCCGATCAGCGCCTCTTCATCGCGGGTAATCGTGATTAGGGAAATCTTTGGCCGTTCTGACATCGGCTAAGATGCGTGCTGCGCTTCCGATCGGTCGAGTCTTTCGATCACTTGCGACGCAATCGACTTGAACGCCGCGCTCACCGGATGCGCCGGGATGGCCGCGACGATCGGGCTGGCCTGGTCTCCCCCCTCGCGCAGTTCGCGAACCAGCGGCAGCTCGCCCAGGAACGGCACGTTGAGCGAACGCGCCAGCGCGGCGCCGCCGCCGTGTCCGAAAATCTCGTGGCGATGGTTGCACTTGCGGCAAACGTAATAGCTCATGTTCTCGACCACGCCGAGCACCGGCACGTGCACTTCCTCGAACATCGCCACGCCGCGCTTGACGTCGAGCAGCGCGAGCTCCTGCGGCGTCGTCACGATCACGCCGCCGTCAAGCGCCACGCGCTGTGTGATCGTCAGTTGCGCGTCGCCCGTGCCGGGCGGCAGGTCGAGCACCAGGCAATCCAGCTCGCCCCACTCGACGTTGAACAGAAATTCCGTTTCGAGCTTGGTGACCATCGGCCCGCGCCAGATGACCGCGGTCTCGTCGTTGATGAACAGCGCCATCGAGATGTAGCGGATTCCGTACCGCTCCAGCGGAATGATGCGCCGCTCGGGCGTGAGCGTCACCGCCTTCTCGACCCCGACCATCATCGCCACGCTCGGCCCGTACACGTCGGCATCCATCAGGCCGATGCGCCATCCCAGCGCATGCATCGCGAGCGCGAGGTTTACCGCGACCGTCGATTTGCCGACTCCGCCCTTGCCGCTGGCTACCGCGACGATGTGCTTCACGCCCGCGATTGTCCGCGGCTGCGCTATCCCGGCCGCAACCCTCGGCGCGCTTTGCGCAGCCTGCTCGATCTTGACGTTGACGGCCGGCACGCCCGCCATCGCCGCAACCGTCGCCTTCACGTCGGCGACGATTTTCTCGACGACTTCGGGTTTGGCCGACGCCATCGTGATCGAGACGGTCACGCCTGCGTACGCGACTTCGATATCCTTGATGATCCCGAACGACACGATGTCGCGGGTGAAGCCCGGGTATTTTATCTTCTTGAGTTCGGCCAGAATTTCATTTGGACTCGGCATTGTGCGGATCGGACCTGTCGATGGTTTCGATTAGGATACGGTCACGCTATCAAAGCGTGGCGCTCATGTTATCATTCCGGGACCCCCGGAAAAACGACGGGTCGAACGCATCGGGAGTTCTATAGGAAGTGAGCAAAGCAGGCGGCGCCGTCCCCTTCTGTCCCCGGGTCCGCTTCAACGGCGCGGGCGGGGAAGTCGCGGCGCTCGCTGCTCGCGATCTGTCGAGCGGACTCGCGGCGATGCTCGCCTCTTGGGTCGGATCGTCCGCGGACGCGTCGCTACCGCGAGCCGAAATGAGAATCGACCTCGGCGATTCGCCGGCTTCCGCGCACGCAGCGTCTATCGCACTCGAAGGCGACAGCTTCGACGTCTCACGCGAAGGCGGCGGCGCTGGATCGATAGTGATTCGTGCCGGGACGGAGCGCGGACTAATCCATGCGGCATCGAATCTGCTCGAAAAGCTCGGCGCACAGTTCCCGCCGGGCGTGGCGCCATCGTATCCGCGCATGGAGAGTGCGCGCCTTGCCGCGCTGCATCCCTGGCGCGTCACTCCCGCCTTCAAGCGCCGCGCATTCGTGTCCGACATCATGACCTGGAACTACAACTTCGCCGATCGCCTCGATTTGCATCTTCGCCACGACCGCGAATTCATTCCATGGATGGCGCGCCGGGGAATCAACGCATTCTCGTACATTCGCCACCCGCACGACACGCGCCTCAAGATCGACGAGGTAGCGCCGCTTCTGCGCGAGCGTGGAATCGACGTCGAATACGGCGGCCACGTCCTGCAACTTCTGCTGCCGCGCGATAGCTTCGCGGAGCACCCGGAGTATTTCCCGGCCGGCGACGACGGCGCTCGAATCGCGCGCGGCAATCTCTGCGTCTCCAACCCCGACGCTGTTGCTATCGTCCGCGCGGGCGCGCTCGCCTACGTTCACGAGCATCCCGAGAACAGGTTGCTGCACATCTGGGGCGCGGACGTATCGCGGGGCGCGTGGTGCCGATGCGGCCGATGCCGCGAGCTCCCGCCGCAGATCCAATACATGGATGTCGTCAATGCAATTGCCGATGCACTCGCCGAGGACTCCGAAGCTCCGCCAATCGCCTATCTCGCCTATCACGACACCATCGATCCGCATCCCGGCCTGAAGCCGCTCGACAACGTATGGTTCGAATGGGCGCCGCGCGAGCGATGCTACAGCCATGCGATCGACGACCCGGCCTGCGAGATCAATCCGCGCTACCTCGAATCGCTCAAACGCTACATCGAAATCTTCAACGGCCGCGGCCACGTCTTCGAGTATTACGCCGACGCGATCCTGTTCGGCGGTTTGGGCTTCGCGACGCCCGCGGTAGTGGCGCGCGATCTCCGCGCCTATCGGCGGTTGGGTATTGCGAGCGTTTCGTGCCTGACTTTTGGCGCGTACAGCGCGATGGCCTATCCTGTGAACCTCGAGGCATTCGTTCGCGGATCGCGAGATCCCGATTTCGAGCCTGACGCCACTTTAGTTGACATATCCACCGGTCGGCATCCGCGATGCGCCCCCGAGATGGCTGCTGCCTATCGCGCGGTCGAGCGCGCGTCGAAGCTCTGCCTCGACTATGCCGACGTGATGCATCCGGTGATGCCGCCCGAAAGGGCCGTGCGTAAGCGCAACGAACTGCGAGAAGCCGCCTTGACGTTCAACGAGGCGATTGCCGCGGCCGACCAGATTGCGCTGAGCATGGATACCCCCCTCGTGGACGCCGAGAAGGATCTCTGGCGCTACAGCAGCGACGTGCTTGCGGGACTGTCTGACTATCTGGGGGCGCTCGGAGAGGCGGGCGCCGATCGCCGGATACGTGGCAAAGCCGCCATCGCGAAAGTTACGGGCGCCATCGAGCGCATCCGCGAGATCGATCTCGAAATCAAGGGGACCTGGGGCGCGTACGATCTCGAATGGATCCGCGAGCTATGGCTAAGCCGGCTTGCGCGCCGGCTCGATGAAGACGGAAAACCGCCGGAGGAACTGTTCTGATGGACGCTGACAATGGATTCGTACTGTCGCCGGAACTCAGCGCGCTTCGCGACCAGGTGGGAAAGATAATCCGCGAGGAAATTATCCCGATCGAAGCGCGAATCGATCCCGACGCGCCCGAGATTCCCGCCGATGAATACTGGCCGATCGCGCGCAAGGTGCAAGCCGCCGGGATGTGGTGCATGGGTGCGCCGCGCGAGTATGGCGGCGGTGGCCTGGGCACTTTCGACATGTGCGTGCTGACCGAGGAAATGGCGCAGCATCGCATGGGACTCTACAACCCCGGATGCGGGGTCTTCGGGCGCACTCCCCCGCCGGTGATCTATGCGGGCAGCGAGGAACAGAAGCGCACCTACGCCGGCGGCACGATCAAGAATGCCTGGCACACCTTCTTCGCGATCACGGAACCGTCGGGTGGTTCCGATCCGGCCGGCGCGATCCAGTGCAAAGCGGTTCGCCAGGGCGATACCTACGTCCTCAACGGCACCAAGATTTTCATTTCGCATGCGCACGAGGCCGAGTGGGGCGTCGTCTTCACCCGCACCGACGCCAAGGCCGGCCGCAAGGGAATCACCTGCTTCATAATCAAGAAAGGCACGCCGGGATTCACGCCGCGCCCGATTCGCACGCTGCGCACCTCGGCGGTACCCAACGAGGTTCAGTTCGAAGATTGCGTCGTGCCGATCGAACAGCGCCTCGGGCCCGAGGGCGAGGGCCTGAATCTATGCCTCGATCTGCTGACTCGCCTGCGCTTTCCGTACTCGGCGTGCAACGTCGGGGTGGGAGTGGCTGCGCTCAGGATGGCGATCGATCATGCCAAGCAGCGCAGCACCTTCGGCGAACTGCTCGCCAAGCGGCAGGCTATCCAGTGGATGCTCGCGGATTCGGAGGTCGAGCTGCGCGCGGCGCGGTGGCTGACGTGGGAAGGAGCGTGGAAAGCCGATCGCGGCGAGGATTTCCGCACCGAGGCGTCGATCGCAAAACTCTATTCGAGCGAAGTGCTCGGCCGCGTGGTCGATCGCGCCGTGCAGATTCATGGCGGCTACGGCGTCAGCAAGGAGTTTCCCATCGAGCGATGGTACCGCGAGGCGCGAATCCGCCGGATCGGCGAAGGCCCCAGCGAAGTGCATCGGATGGTGATCGCGCGCTCGCTGTTGCGATGAAGACCGAAACAAGGAGCGCCGCGATGAGTCCGCCGGGGTTGCCGCTTGATGGAGTCCGCGTGATCGACCTGGGCCAGGTTTACGCGGTGCCGTACTGCACGCTGCAACTCGCGGCGATGGGCGCCGATGTCATCAAGATCGAGCCTCCCGTGACCGGCGAAGTGCTGCGGCAGCCGAAAATCCCGCCGGGCGGCGCCGCTTACTCGTTCCTGATGCTCAACGCGAACAAGCGCTCGGTCACGATCAATCTGAAAGATCGGCGCGGCTGTGAAATCCTGCTCAAGCTGCTCGAGGACGCCGACGTGCTCGTCGAAAATTATCTTGATGGCGTGATGGAGTCGTTCGGACTGGGCTACGAGCAGATCGCCGCGCGGTTTCCGCGGCTGATTTACGCGTCGGGCAAGGGCTACGGCTCCAACAGCAGGTACGCGAAGCTTGGCTCGATGGACAATACGATCCAGGCGTCGTCGGGATTCATCAGTGTCACCGGATTCCCCGACCATCCGGTGAAGACCTCCGCCACTCTTATCGACATGGGAACCGGGAGCCATCTGGTGAGCGGAATCCTGGCCGCGCTGATACATCGCGGACGCACCGGCCGCGGACAGCATGTCGAGGTCGCGATGCTCGACGTGGCGATCGCCGGACTGACCAGCGCGGTTGCGCCCGCGCTGCAAGGGATGAAGTTCAAGCGGATGGGAAATCGTCATTGGGGCGCGTGCCCGACCAACCTTTATCCCGCGCGCGACGGCGAGATATTGATCTTCTGCCTGACCGAAGCGCATTGGTGCACGCTGGCGAAATTGATGGGCCGCGAAGATCTGATCGCCGATCCGCGATACAAAAATCATGGCGCACGCCTGAAGATTGCCGACGAACTCGACGCGATTGTCTCCGATTGGACACGAGCGCAGCCGCGCGACGCGATGGTCGAGGGACTGATCGAGGCGGGAATCCCGTGCGCGCCGGTGCGCACCATCGAGGAAGTGATCGCCGATCCTGAAATCGCTCAGCGCCGGATGCTTATAGACAGCGACTTTCCGACTCGCGGTCCGATCCGCGTCGCCGGCACTCCGATTAAGATGTCCGACGCGCCCGAAGAGGACCGGCCGATGAGGAGGCCGCCCGAGCTAGGCGAGCATAACGCCGAAGTGCTCGCGTCGATCGGAATTGGCGCCGACGAACTCGAACGCCTCAAGCGCGCCGGAGTCATCTGAGCAGTGCGCATTGAATGCGGAACCCACCGTGGGTTCCGCACCTCCTTGGGCAGGGGCCAGCCCCTGCACCCGCAGTGAGAAGACGCGAAAATCTGCGCGGCGCATCTTTTCGCGACTACGCGATGGCAGGGGTGAGCCGTGCACCCACCGTTAAGGCCGCGCTTCCTGCGCGGGTGAGGGACATTTCTTGAGCGAACACCCCGGCCCAAAAACCGGGCTGGAGCCGTGCAAAGGCGCGCCGTGTGGTGTATGCGTGGAGGCTTGAATCGGAGTTAAAAAATGGAAATCCCGGCTAACATTCGCGGGTTGATTGGGGCTGTGCTGGTGCTCGCGTCGATCGCGACGTCTTGCGCTCTGATGAAAGGCGAAAGCATCGCAGCCGCGAACATCCCCGCTCCCGACCCATCGGTCACGAGCCGCGTTTCTTCAGCGACGGATGACTTGGGCTTTCGGCTGCTGAAGGCGCTGGCCAAAGACCCGACCCAAAACACCATCATATCCCCGCTTGGTATCGCGACGGCGTTCGCCATGGCATACAACGGCGCGGCCGGCGCTACGAAAACGGAGATGGCTAAGACCCTGGCGCTCGGATCGCTTAGCGACGACGACATCAATCGCGCCAATCACTACTTGATGCATACGCTCGCGCAAGCGGATCCCAGGGTGCAGACCGAAATCGCCAATGCGCTGTGGGTACAGAAAGACTTTCCAATCAATCCGGATTATCGCACCGTATGCGAGTCTTTCTACGATGCCAGCGCTACAAGCCTGGATTTCATCGGCGATCCGACAGGCGCTGCTGCGGAAATCAACGCGTGGGTCGATAAAAACACCCATCACCGGATTCCGGCCATAGTCAAAGAGGTTGACCGTGGTACCCGGCTGATGCTGACCGACGCGGTCTACTTCAAAGGCATCTGGTCCTCGAAGTTCAAAAAAGAACAAACGCGGCCGCGGCCGTTTCATCTTATGAGCGGCGATTCGCACCAGACCGCGATGATGGATCAATCGGGAAGATACTCCTACCTGGAGAGTCAGGACTTCCAGGCTATTCGCATCCCCTACGGCAACCAGAGCTATGCGATGTACGTGTTTCTGCCGCGCAAGACGGCGGGATTGCCCGACTTTATCCGCTCACTCGACGAGGCGCATTGGAAGCAATGGGCAGGTCAGTTTCGTCAGGACAGCGGCGAGATAGTTCTACCAAAGTTCGAAACGACCTATAGCAAGCAGCTCAATGGTACTCTGCAGGATCTTGGAATGAGGTCGGCGTTTGACAGCACAGCAGCCAATTTTTCGCGAATTCCTCTCAACCCAACTCCAGGGGCAGTGCTGTACATCAGCGACGTTGAACATAAGACGTGGGTGAAAGTCGATGAGGAGGGAACCGAAGCCGCGGCTGCTACCTCTATCGGCATGGGTATCGCAGCTGTAAAAGTCGAATCCCTGCCCGCGTTTGTGATGATCGTGGATCATCCGTTCTTTTTCGCGATTACCGAGCAGCAATCCGGCGCGCTGCTCTTTGCCGGCGTTGTGATGGATCCGACGCTCACCAGCGGTGCGCGATGATGTCCGGCAAGCGCGATGGGGTAGTCTGAGTCGGATGCGGGTTGTGCAGTTGGTGGGGGAGGGGCGTGAAGCGGGGCGCGGGCGTGTCCGCGCGGCGATCCGGCGCGCATCGACGATCGTGTTGGCGCTTGCGATCTCCAATGCGCTGGTCGCGTGCGAGCCTACGCAATCAACTGACTATTCGCCGGACAACGTTGGCGCCCCGGCTCAGGTCGGGAAACGGCCGCTCGAGCTGTCGCCATCGGAATTTGCGGCCGACCTGATCACGCCTGACGGAATTCGCGTCAAGACCAATGGCCAGTATAAGACCGAGGCCGTGCGCAACGCCGCGGCCCTGGCGATCGATCGTTACTGGAGCGAAGTCAGCTCCTGCGCGGCCGGCGTGGAACGGCCCGGCGACGCGGATGTCAGCTATCTGACCAACGACTTCCCGCGCCATCTGGCGGTTGAGATTGCGAACAACTGGAAGGTCGTCGAGGGTCCAACCACGCATCGCAGGATGCAGGCGTTTCCGTCGATTGCGCGGCGGGGCTCGTGGGCAACGGCGCGGCGCCAGGAGGATGCGCTCTTCATCGTGGTCGTCCCGGAACTGAACGGGCTTGGTCCGCAGATGGTCAATGAACTGAATCTGTGGCTGATGAAGAATGCGAACGTGCCGCCGACTGCAAATTTGACTGGCGCATGTGCGGCAGTCGCGTGCGTGAGATTCAACTACAACAACGCGCCGTCGCAGACATGGAACGAGTGCAAGCAGGGGTGACCCCTGCACCCAGTGTTAAGGCCGCGCTCCGTTGTCGCGCGCGGCATGAAGGAANNATCACCTGCGCGGTGGGCGGCAGGGCTGAGCCCTGCACCCAATGTTAATCGAAAAGTCCGCCGAAGCGTCCTTTTCTCTCAAGGCTGAGAGCGAAAGCCCGTCCTCGGGATTTCGCGATTTACCCTGCGCCGTCGCCGCCGCGACCAGGGTCACTCCTGCCGCGCGGACTCTTCTATTGCGTAGTCGCGAAAAGATGCGCTGCGCAGATTTTCGCGTCTTCTTAATACCGGGTGCAGGGGTTACCCCTGCCCAAGGAAGTGTGAAACCCACGGCGGGTTTCACATTCAATTAAGTGAATTATCCCTCGTCGATGTGAAGCTGGTTCTTCGGGTGACAAAAAACACACATTTTGGTCTGGATAACGTGACATTTTGATGCTGACTACTGCGATCGCGATAGTCTCATCCGATGGAATCGCACGACGGCGGAAGGCGGCGCGCGACCGCGCGGCGCTGGTTCGAACTCGAGCCGCCTGCGCCCGAACGATTGCGACTGGAGACCTCGCCTGGCGTCTCGACCGTCGCGAGCTACGTGCTCACGCACGCGGCTGAACGCTCGTGGCAAGTCCTCAATCAGCATCTCGCGGAGCCGCAAGGGGCGGTGTTCTGGATTGGCGGACCGGCGGGATGCGGCAAGACGCATTTCCTTGACTACGTAATCGCGCTGCAGAGGCAGGCGGGCGCTCTCGACGCGCAAAACATTCGGCGCCTGGTGTGCGGGCTCGAGCTGACCGGGCGGGTGAGTGCGGCGGAAGTCGAGCTGCTCCTGCTGAGCGTCCTGGCCGAGCAAATTGGCGGCGACCCGCGCTCGTCGGGCGATCTTTTCCGGCAGATGCGCGGCGCGGCCGCCTTGAACGTGGGGCTGGAGACCGCGCGGCGGACGGGAATCAGGGCGATAACGGTCGCGATGGATTTCGGAACGTCGCAATGCGAGTCGGCGGCGGACTTCTTCAAGATGCTGGCGCAAGTTGCCGCGTCGTTCAGCCAGGTGAAGTTCACCGTGATTGCAGCCGGGCGCGCGATGGCTCCGGAAGCGACGCGTCCGCTTGCGGTGGCGCCGCGCGACGCGGCCGAGGAAACGATTATCGCGGTGCGGCGCGCGCGGCGGCTGGTCGAGGACGCCGAGCTCGACGCCGGCGTCGCGTACGCCGGCATAGACACGGCGGGAATGGCGCCCGCCGCGATTTTCCCGTTCCATCCGGTGGCCCTGAGCGCGCTTCGAGCGATCGCCACCGGTCCCAAGCCATCCGGCGAGAATTCCGATGCCGCTACGATCGTATCGCTGTCGCGGCTGGCGCGCGAAGCGTTGTCCTCGCCAATTTTCGTCGGCGCCGGCGGCAACGACGGCGAATCGCCGGCGCGGCTGATCTATCCACCCGACCTGACGATGAACGCGGTAATTTCAAACCAGGTCAAGGCGATCCTGGCTGAAGCCGGGCGCGCCGCGTGGAAGATTGCGCGCGACCGGATCGCCGATCTGGATGGGTACGAGAAGGATCTCGCGCGCGAAATAATCGACTCGCTGATCATGGAGAACGTGTGCGGCGGCACCGCGGCGCTGGCGATTGAAGAACTGAAGTCGCGAGTGCCGATGGTCGCGCGCGGCGGTACGGCCGATGAGCGGGCGCTTGCGGCGGTGCGCGAGTTGTTGCGCCGCCTGGAGGTGTCCACCGGCGGCGTGATCCGTTTCGAGACCGACGCGGCCCGGTTCGACCCGGAGGCCGCCGGCGCGCCGGAACTCGCGGCGTTTAACGCGGTGCTCGAGCTGGCGCGGCGATTCGATCCGCAGCTTACGATCGCGCGCGACCGCGGGGGGCTGGATGCACGGCTGAAACGACTCGAAGCCGCGATGGCCGACGCCGTCGAGGCGTCAATCCGCACGCGCATCGTGCTGGCGTCGGCGCTTGCGGAAGCGAACCTCGAGATGCCCGCGGCTAATCGCACGGCGATCGCGGAATATATCCGGCTTGCGGAATCGGGCGCGGCGGCGATGCTCGAGGCGGCGGCCGATCGAGCATATCTCGCCTCGGCAATCCGGATTGCCGTCGCGTACGAGGCTATCGCGGCCGCTTGCGAATCGATCCCGCGGATGCGCTCGATGCGCGAGTTTCTCAATGCGACAGGGCTGCGCGCGGCGCCGGGCGAGGCCGGCTTATTGGAAAGTGCCGCGCGCGAATCGGCGGTCACTTCATTGGAGACTGAGTGCGAACTGCTCCGGGTGGAACTTGGGCCGCGAATCCTGACGGGTCCGCCGCGCAGTCTGGACGCGCTGGAAGCGCGGTTTCAAAAATTCAAATGGACATACGTGCAGTGTTACCTGAGCGCGCATGCGCGATGGCGCGTGAAGATGGAGCGGCTGGCGCTGGTGGCCGGCGACGCGCGGCGCTACTTCGACGCGCTCACGCGGCTCAACGCGATCGCCGCGCTGGGTCCCCCCGAAGGCGAGCATCTGGGGGCGCAGGTGGCGGAGCTAGGCGCGCGCGTGGTGCGATGCGAGCTGAAGGACGCAATCGCGCCCGAGACGACGCCGCGATGTTCGAGTTGCGGGTTTCAACTGGGCGCGGCGTCGCCACAGGCGGAACTCGAAGAAGCGATGGAGGGGATTCGTCGCGCGCTCGAGATCAAACTGGCAGCGCTCTCGCAAAGCATGATCGCGCGGCTGATTCGCATTCACGACCGCGAGCATCGCCTCGAAGGATTTCTGAAGATCACGCAAGCCGCGCAGACCGACGCGCTGGTGCGGGTGCTCGACGAAAAGCTCGCGCGATACCTGGCGCAGGTGCTCGACGAGAATGAGACTGCCGGTCCGGGGGTTCCCCGGCTGCGCAGACTTCGCTCGGGATAACGGAAAAAAACGAGCGCGCGAGAGTTCGGCTAGCGAGCGGGGGCCTTGCGTTTTTTCGGCTGGCCGGGAGGAAACGCGCTCGCGCGTTTGGGGCGCGGGCGAAGGTTGAGACGATCGAGCAGGCGGAAGTAGGAATCGCGGACGATTTCCAGTCCCCACAGCAGGGTCAGACCCAACGCGCGGCCAACTCCGCCAGCGACTTCTCCGGCCAGACGGGCACCGCGCAGCGGCTGGATTTGAACCTCGACGCGGGCTTTATCTTCGGCGGTTTCCATCAGGGCTCAGAGTAAGTTGCCAGGCGCCCGGATGCAACCATCGCGCGGGCGCCTGGCGAAACTGTTATCGAGTCGGCGGACCTCGAGAACGAATCGACTACGGTGACGGCGACGCGGCGGACGCGGCGGGCGTTCCGCTATCGCCACCGGCCGGGCTGAGCAGCGTGATCTTCACGTCGTCGAATTGCGCCTGCGAATCGTCGCGCGCCCAGAGTCCGATTTTTCCTTTGGCTATTTTGCTGTCGTCGAAATCGAAGATCATCTTGTCATCGTCGTAACACATGAAGTGCCCGCCCTGGACCGTGACCTTGAGCCGGTACCAGGTGTCTTTGTCGGTGGGCACGACGTTCTGTTTGAGGGGGACGATCTGCCCGTTGGTCATCCGCGACAGAGCGAAGTAATCGCTGGGGCATCCCGCGGAAAGCAGGTAGAAGTTTTTGTCGTCGACGAAGCGGAAGATGAGACCGCCGGAGCAATCGAAGCGTCCGCCGGCAGATTTGAACTGAGTTTCGAGAGTAAAGTCGGAATACTCAGTCGGATCGGTTTGAATTGCCATTGGGTAATACTCGAGCGCGCTGGTCAGCGACTTGAGCAGGCGGCCGGGGGGCAAGCCGAATGTATTGGGCTTGCTCGGCGCGCTCGGATCGGCAATCACCTGCCAATCGCCTTCAAGCGGTTTCCATCCCGACGGCACGGCGCCGGCTTTGTCCTGATCAAAATTCCACACGTGAACTTCAGGAGTCGGCGTGGCGGTCGGGGTCACGGTAACGGTCGGTGTCGGACCCTGTTTCTTTTTTTGCTTTGAATGAGCGGCGGGGCTGACGACCAGCACCGTCACTACTATGCCTGCTGCGACGACTGCGGCCGTTCGCAGCCAAGAATTTCCCGTCTTCATCTATCCTCTCTCTGCCCTGATGAGCTTTAGGGTCCTTAATTCTTAATTTGATGGATCGACTATGGAGTCGGCGCGAGTTTCGCCAATCAATGGCGTCCCTGTCAAGCTGAGCTTTTTTCAGGGAACGCGCAGACCGCCCGACTGCTCGGATGCGCCAATAACCTGGGCTGCCCGCCGAATAGCAATTGCATGACCTACTTTCGCTTTTCCTTCGATTACTAACTATTCGATCAAATAGTCAGTTTATCTCATCGCAGTGTGGCGGCCGGGATGGTTTGGCCAGCCGGCCGGGATGGTTTGGCCAGCCCCCGGGCTCGTGATCGTCTGAAACCGCCGCTAAATCGCCGCTGATGCTATTAGCCTCGCTTACGATCACCTACGATCAATTTAACGCCAGACCGCGAAACAAGCCCTGGATCGGACCCTCTACTGGCGGGAGAGTACCAGGTAAACGTATCTCTCAGTGCAGTGCAAATGTCGTGCGATTTCGGTGGGCGTGAGCATCTCGCGCCGGAGCCTTCCGATCTCTTCGTCTAGCGGCACTAATCGCCGCGGGAAGGTGACCTGGCCTCCAAACGCCGCGCAGACCTTGCGCGCGATCTCTTCGCCGAGCCTCGTGGCCAGCCGTGAAAACGCCGGATCCGCGGCCGCCGGAACATCAAGTCTCTTGCCGCCGAGTACCTCGACGACGCGCGCGGCGTCCGCTTGACCGAGCGTTCTGATCAACGCTTCGCGCGAGACCCAACCGCGACTACCGCCCCGCCTTCCCGCCAATCTTGAACCCCACCGCGAGGATCGCTTTTCTGCTCGAAACTTTTATCCGCCCGCCGCGGGCGCGTCGGAACTAAAGGTCAGACTACGCGCTTCGATCTCCGTGATGAAGCCGGCCGAGCGTGAGAGCTGATGGCGCGCCGACTGGATAAAGTAATTGCCGTCGTAAGCGCCCCATTGATTGCCTCGTCTCTCTTTTAGCTCAGCACGCTGCGTTCCTTGCGCTGGCGCTCGCGCTCAAGGATGCGCTCGATTTCGTAACTCTGATGATCGACGGCCTTCACAACCACTTTTTCAAACGCCGCGATATCGGTGCCGGGACCGACGTTGATCGTGATCGGGGCGTTGATGACGATTCCGCCACCAGCGCCGGCAGTTCCGCCGCCGGCGAGCGCCGGTCCGGACGCGCCAGCAACGATCGCCGTGCTCGCGATCGCCGCGGCCGCTGCCGTGCGGCGAATCGCGGCGAGCACCGGCGCCGGCCGAATCCGCTCCGCAATTGTTTCCGCGATCGTGATTCGGCCCAGCTCATGCAGCGGGCCGACCGGCGGCGGCGAATGCCCAACAAAGAAATCTTTGATGCCCGAGCCGATTTTCTCGCACGCGGCCTTGATCGAGTCCCAATGCGAATAAATTTCGTACGCGATAAGTCCGAACGGCCCCGCGATTCCGATCAGAATCGCCTTGCCGATCGACTTCGCCCATCCGATAGTCCAGTTGCCGACGCTCGTGAAGATCCCCGTCACGCCCGACCAGACGCCGGAAAAGAACGATTTGATACCGCTCCAGTGCTCGTAGATCTCGTACGCGGCAAAGGCCAGCGCGCCGGCGCCGATCACAACCAGCCCGATCGGGCTCACCAGCGCGCCGAGAATCGTCGGCACGTAGCTCAGAGCTTTCATTGAATTGCCGACCCCGATCGTCGCCATCCCGAGAGTTGAGAGTGCCGTCGCGGCATAGTAGCCAACGTTTCCAGCCGCCGACATGCCAAACACCATCGGGCCGGTAACGCTCGAAAATTTTCCGCTGGCCGAAGTGGCGCCCTGAACTTCTTTTGTGAGCCATCCGACCGCGCTGGAGTACATCGGCAGCGCCGGCGTCGCCAGCGCGTCGAAAAGCGAGTCTATATTCTGATGAAGCCCCGCGATCTGATCGGATGCGTTCGCCGTCGCCGTCGCGAATGCACTACCGACCGTGGCGGCTCCGCTTGCAACCCCACGCTCCTTGGCCATCGTCTGATCAAGGTTGTCCAGGTACTTAAGCATCATGCCGGAATCGCTGACACCTATTTTCCCGAGCGCCTCCATTTTCTCGGAGGTCGGCAACCCTGCGATTGACCTGCGAACTTGGTTGAGGCCATCAGCGAGCCCGCGCGACCACACGATCGAACTCTTGCCCTCGTCGGAAGCCTTGACCATCTCGCGGATCGTGCTGGCGAACATCGTCGCGCCGCGTCCGCTTCCGCCGAGCTGCTGAGACGCCGCGCCGGTCAGCGAGAGCAATTCAGCAAGCGGCGTGTTGGTCTGCGCGGCCGTGCCGCCCAATCGGCCGATCGCCATCGCGAATTGCTGCGCGCGCTCGGGCAACACCCCAAACGATTGGACAGTCCGAATAAGCTGATCGCCGGTCGTGGCCGCGTCCACGCCCAGGTTCGCGTACGCCGCGCCGAACAGGTTGGTTGCGGCCTCGCCCTCGAATCCAAACCGCGTGAGCATCGCCGCGGTGTCCTCGGCCTTCATCGCTTTGTTCGTATCCTGAAAGATCTCGCGCATCCGCGTGAAACCGGAGACGTACTGCTCGGCCGTCGTGCCCGGATGGTGGTTGGAAAAGTCGATCGCGGTTTCCTTGAGCTTTGCGAGTTCACTATCGGCGAGGCCCGTCATCGCGGCCGTGGTCGCGAGCGATTTTTGCATCGCGAACGCCGGCTCGGAGATCGCGTCGCTCAGCTCGCGCAGATGATCGGCGCCATCCTTCATCAGCATCGCGTCGAGTGAGAGCCGCTCGCCGAATTTGGTCAGGCCCTCGCCGGCCTCAAACATCTTGCCGCTGAACGCCTCCACCTGGTTGCCCAGGTTAGAGAATCCGCCGCCGAACGAGCTGAGCTTGTCGCTCAACTGATCGACGGCAGAAAAAACAACGGCGTATTTCAGGTCGTTAGCCATCTGCTCGACTCCTACCGGATCGCCGTCTTGGCGAAACTTTTCCGCATTTCCTCAAGCTGGCGCCCCAGCTCTTCGACTTGCGCATCGCCGCATACGCCCTGCAAAAAAGGCCGCTCTAGTAGTCCATCGCGGAGCTTCTTGGCGATGTTCGCGTCGTCTTCCGGCGTAAATCTCATCCTTCGGATCTGCTCGATCGTGGCAAAATACATGTTCATCGGCCGGCGAATCCCGCGGTTCACCTGTGCGGCCATCTCATCCATGAACTCGGCGACCGCGCCGTGATTTTTCTTTTTTCCCCACTTCATAGACGTTCACCTAGAGTCCGATGTAACTTTCAAAGAAAGCGCGATCTTCAAACGACCATCGCGGCGCGCGCGAGCGCCGCGCGCGCTTGCGGCGCGGATGCTCATCCTGCCACGCGGCGTTTCGACACGCGCCGCCCGGACAAAATTTCTGATTCGATCGCGGCCGGCTGATCGCCTTGCCACATTTCGCGCATTCCCTTGGTTTCCCATCCACTCCACACCATCCCCCATCCGTAGCGTTGCCAACGGCACCTAACGCCTCCCAGCCGCCCGCGCGGGCCATCGCAGGCGCGCTCTCCCATCGAAAAAAAATGCTGGCGGCACCGGAAAGCTCGGGCCGCGATTCCCGAGGGGTTTTCCGGCCGCCCGAGGCAATGCGGCCAATCCCTTAACCGCACGCCGCCAGCGAGACCAATGAGAAAAAACGCGCGCGCCGCCGGAGAATCTCCGGAACGTCGGACCGAGCTGGCTGGCAACGGCGACATTTCGACGCGCGACACGGATGCCGGCCGGGAACGAAGATGCGCGCAGCGCGGGCAAGCATTGCACCGCGCGCGCTGTGCGCGGCGAGGGTAGTTCAGACCCTCGTTCCCCGCTTCCCGCCGGCAAGCTCTTGCTCCCTTACGGCAGTTCCAGGATGACGAGGCCGGTTTGCGTGTCCGGCGTGCAGGTCGCGCTCGCCGTGATGAAGCTGTACGGACCGTTCGGAACGATCGAATCGTGAACGTCAAACGTCTTCGTCGCGCCGGCTGCCAACAAATAGCCTTGCCCGAAGACCGCAGTCGCGCCCTGGAATTGGATCGTCACGGCGCTCGCGCACTGGTTTTGAATTTCCAGGTGCTCCACGAATCGCGGCTGCGAAAGCGACGAATTGACTGAGACCGCCATCGAGCTTGCGGCGATCGGCGTGTAGACGCCGGTCGTCAACGCGGCCGGATTCGTGAAAGCAAACACCTGAGCTGCCGAGAGCAGCAGCGTCATCGCTACTGCCGCGAAAAATCCTTTCCTCATCCTCATCCCCTCATCCTCTTTTTCGGCCCGATAATTCGAGCGGTTTTTTTCTGAGACGCTCAATTCACTTTTTTATGTCCGCGTAGGCGGGCGCGACTCGATTGAGCAGGCGCATCACGTACACCGAACCGTTGAGCAATAGGTCGTATGCCTCGTCATCGTCCTTGGTCGGATCGTAGGCTTCCAGCGCCGCGAGCGCCGCGTCGAGCAGCTCGCGATCCGAAGTGTTTTCGGCCGACGAATGGTAGCCAACCGCGTCGTAGGCGGCTTTGTGCGCGCGATCGACTTCCTGGTGCGCGCGAACCAATCCGGGTTTGTCCTGGCGGTCCTGATCGCCCGCCGCGATCGCTGTCTTGCTGCGCGTGCGGACGCTCAGCTCGCGCGCAAATGCACGCGAGCTCATGCCAGCGGCCGCCGCCACTGCTAGCTGGTCGCGCGTCAGACCATGCGTATTTTTGGATTGCGACAGCCGGGCCTTTTTCGTCGCAAACTCATCCGCCGACATGCCGGCGGCCGCTGCGACCTTCTTTTCCTCATCAGAAAGGGTGCTCATCCTAAAGTCCTCCTTCTTAGCCGCTCGCGCGGTTCCCGCTTCGGGACGGCCCGGAAAAAGCGGGAGATAGATCGCGTCAAAAGCTGTCTCCCAGTAAATTTCATCGGCTCGGCTCACCCGACTTGCTCTCCGCGGCCTCTTACCACTCGCGATGGCGCGTCGGCTCGCCGCGCGCCTTGCGCTCCTTGTTCTCGGCCTCCAGCTCAAGGGCCTCGCGTTCCCGCTGCCTGGACTCCTCCGCTGCGCTGGCCATAAGGTTTTTCCGAACCTCAGATCGCAGGATCTCGCGGTCACCCACCTTCACCGACGTGATGCTCACGGCGCTGATCCGGCCGCCGGAGCCCCAGAGCCGTCCGAGCGCATCGATCTCTTCGGGCATCCAGCTCGCGTTACGCAGCACGGGTTCCGTTCGCGCTATCTCCTCTTCGAAGCTGGGCGTCTTTTCGGGAATAGCGAGTCGCCGGCAGTTTTCCTCCAGTTCAGCGACCGCGCGCCGGATGGTATGTAGATCGGCGCCGCTTCGGATCAGATCGTCGATTGATTTCGATCGCGATGAAACCTCGCGCGCGGCTTGCCGCTCCCGGTCGGGAGTCGAAAAAGGCATCTGCGCGATGCGAGCGCGGGTCGCGCAAGCAATCTCTGTCGGATCGAGCGATTGCCGCAGCGCGGCCGTTTTCGCATCGCATTCCGCCGCGGCCGCTTTGATTACTATGTTCTCCGGAGCCTGGTTGTCCTCTTGCGCCTTCATAGCGAATCACCTCTCGTATTTTTATTTCGCGAACGCGCGGAGGCGATCGCAGTTTCAGTCTCGCCGGCCTCGGCCTTCAGCGCGGCGCGCATGCCCTCGGCAATTTTCAAATCCAAGTCCGCCACGCGCCCGACGAGCCAAAGCAGCTCGCTCCGCACCTTGCGGTAATCCCATCGCAGCAACGCTTGCCGCGCGCGCTCGCCAAATTCTCTGATCAGCTCGGCGACCTGGGCGGCGATCTTCGCATCGCTGAAGTTTTGCGAATCGAGCAGCACCAAGACGTTGCGAATCCCGTCGATTGGTCCTCTCGCTTCACCGACCAGGCGCATCGCGTCGAAAACGCCGGCCTTCACGATCGCATTGGCCGGGATCGCGGCGGCGGCCGGACGATTCTCCGCGAGCGGATGTTTGAGCAGGAATCTTTGCCGCCAGAACTTTAGTCCCTCGATAACCTTGTTGCAGTCCGTCGCGTCCAGCCATTGAAGCGCATCGCGTCCCGTCTGGCGTTTTATAAATTTCCGAAGCCATCGGCTCGTCGAATCCGCCTTCACGGCGCCGATGCGTTCCATCTCATAGGCCTGGGCGAGCAACTTTCTTTTGTGCTTCGCGTCGGGACTGTTCGGATTGATCTTGACCCAGTCACCTTGTCGCGCGGCAGGGGGCGCCGGCCTGAATCCTTTGCGCGTCAGCTCCTCAACGGCCGCTTCCAGTTCGGCGATCGTCATGTCGGCCGCGGAATCGGATCGCCCGCCCGTTATTCTTTCGAGCATTGCTCGGTGTGTGTCCTCGTCGATTCCGATTTGCTTAAAGGCGATGTGCAGCTTGGCGAGCAACTGGTGGCGAATTTTTGCGGGCGGCGTTCTCATTTCGATCACGGTTTCGGCACCAGCTTGAGCTTGGTCTTGGCCTTGCGTCGGCGGCGCGGAGCCTCGGACTTTGGCGGTCCGCCTGTCGCGTCGCATCGAGCAAACGGACGCATCGCGGTAAACACTTGGGCGATCATCTTCAACCGCTCGGCATCCAGCGGGGCCAGTATCGCTAGAGCCGCGAGCGGATCGAACATTGCCGCGCGCGAATCTGCCTCGGCCTCCTTCATCGCCTTTCGGATGATGCGCGCGATCTCTTTACTCCTGGAATCTCGCGGCTTTACGAGTTTCATTGCTCCGCCTTTTTGATTTCAGCGCCTTCTACAGTCCTCGATTCCAACCAGTCCAAGAGCCGCCGTTTCGAGTACCGCACCGTATGCCCTGAGAGTCTGGAAAAAGGCGGTCCGCGTCCCGCGAGACGCCAATTCGTTAGCGTCGCGCTCGCAATTTTAAGCAGGTCCGCGGCTTCGATCTCATTCAGTATCTCATCGGAAAGCGGCAGCGGCGTTGACTCTTCCGGCATCAGCCATCCCCCTTTTTAATTTCGGTGCCCGCCAAGCCGCCATCCTTCCGATCCCCACACGGCTCACCGTCCACCCCGTTAGTGACGGGCATGGCGGGCGCCGCAAGCGCAGCGCGGGCTATTCCCGAGGTCCTTGTCTTGGCCTTTAGACCGCCGATAACGAGCTGGAGCTTGAGCTTTTGATGCGGCCGGCGCCGGCATGGTGCAGCATCCTTGATCTGCCGGCTCTTCCAGGCGGCGGCGAGATCGCCGAGCGGGATTTCCCGGCGAGCCGAGCTAACCTCATCGCTCAGCCCTACAAATTTGCCGATTAGGTCGTCATCGAGGCCCGATAGAAGATGCGCCGCGCGCGCGAGCAGCTTGCGCAGCTCGGGTTTCGCCTCACGGCCAAGAACATCGCACTCGCGCTCGAGCCCGCGCGCCTGCTCATGCAGGAGTTTTACCGCAGACAGCATCGGCATTTTTACGAGGACTCGTTTTGACTGGCGTGCGCGAGCCTCTTCTAAAATCTTTCTTACCGAAGGTAGGTCCTCCATCGCCTGAAGCCGACTCAAATGATCCTCTGGCGTCTCGTTCCAGTCCGCTGCCAAGTCGCTCACATATTCAGGGATCGTCTTGTGCGATATATCTGCGAAGTGCCGCAGGCGGTCTAGGTCTTTTGCCCCGAGCGCACTGACAGGCGCCCATTGGCGTCGCTCATTCAATGTTGTTACCTTCGTCATCACGCAACCTTGCGGCGCTCGGCCGTCCCGGAGTTCCTTTTGCTCACGCGCGAAGGCGCAGCGCTCGGAGCTGCGTAGGTACTGAGCTGCTCCCACGCCGCCAGCGAGACTGTCTCGATTTCTGCGGCACGGCAGACCTGTTCGATTTCAGAATAGAGCCCCAAGAGCGGCCGGAAGGAACCGCCCGACTGCGCCATGCAATCTGCAATTAGATCGTCCGTGAGCGTGACGCCTTCCAATAGCTCGCGCGCAAGAAGCTTCGCATCTTTTAACGATCCCGCTTCAAAGTGCACGCTCGCGCAGACTCGTGTTGAGACGGCCGCAGCGTAGCCGGTCGCATTGGTTAAGTGACGGGCCAGCTTGCCGATCGAAAGTAGAACGATCGGAGACTTACACTCAGCCTCGTCGTGAAGGTCGCGCACGATCTCGATCAGATGGCAACTGTGAATGGTTCTATTCAGCCTATCGGCTTCATCGAAAAAGATGGGCGGCCATCCGCGCCGCTCCAGCTCGATCAACAGTCTCTCCCACAAGGCTTCGACGCGATGCAATTCGACTCGCCAGCCGACCATCGAATCGAGAACGCCCGAAATGAGCGCGCGTCCAGTGACCATTTCAGGCACAGAAAAATAAACACCGTGATATTGCTTCGCGATGGCTTTCGCACTGGAAGTCTTGCCCGTCCCAGCGGCGCCATTTATTACGACCAGGCGCCCCGAGCCCGGGCGCCGCGACAACGATCTCTCGATAGCTTCACCCAACATGATTACGTTCCGGGTCGGGACGAGTAGATCAGTTTTCACCCTGTTAACCCGAGGCGCGTGCGCGCGCGATATGCTGGACTTTGTTCGAACACTTTAAGGAACACTTGGTCGCTCTCATCGAGCCCGCCTGGTGAATCGGGCCTGCGAAATCCATAAACCGCTTGGAGCTTTTTCAAGCGGTGATACCGGTCCCAGCCTGCTTCGCCAGCGTCTGTGACTCGCTCGCGCTCGATCCGCGTTGACTCCACTTTTTTCGATTGAGCATCAAGCGCGGCAATCGCAATGACCCGACGATCCAAGCCGGCCGCATCAACATCGATCGCAATGCAAACAAAGCGGGGCGCGTCGCCCGCGGTATAAACCGCGATCCTGCCAAGATCGGCCGTGAGGACATAATCCAATCGCTCGCCCTGATGTTCGATCAGTTCGTCGGCCCAATAAAGTCGGCCGTCTATGTGGAAGCCTTTTTTTGTGACACTCGCGGAGCCGTTCGGGGCGAGCGAGAGGTCGAGAACCCTTTCGTCAACTCGCTTAATCTCTCCGCGCGCATCGGCCTCGCTGAACAATTCGTTCGGACACTTTCCGCCGCGATGCGCCTGTTTTTGATTCGCATAGTCGCACTTGACCCATTTGTCGCCCCGATCCTGTAGTTCCCGTTGGGGGAGCTTGACGTTGTAGAGCTGGGCCATTTTGCGGCGGCCGCCGCGGCGCTGCGGAAAGCTGTTAGATTTGCGAATTTCCTCTTTCTCGACAACATTGTGTCCGCCGAAACCTTCCTGGTTTTCGAGGAACCCGCGAACTATCGTACCGATCATTCTTTCGACGAACGGTTTCAAGTAGCCCGCGTAGGGGAGCGTGGGCAACGAGGCGATTCCGAGGCGCGAGAGCGCGCGTTGAGTCCGCTTCGATAGGAAACCGGCGCCGCGGTCGTGCCTAAATGCCGTTGGTACTCCGTAGAGCCGAATCCACTTCAGAATTAGCTCCGCGATCGCTTCGCTGGACTCGGAGCGCGTGAAAAGGATGACTGCGACGCCCGAGAACACATCGATCGCGACAAGCATATGCAGCCGGACAACTTCGCCTCCATCGGCGAGCGTGAAAACGTCGGACGGCGATCCATCGATCTCGACAATCTGGCCGAAGCGCGTTACTCCCTCACTCTTTCTGCCGATAGCGAACATGCGGCTGCTCCGGGCACCGTCAGGGTCGCGGAGAGTATGCAGGAGCGCGGCGTGATCGACCTTATATTTTGAAAGCCATTCTTTGACCGCGCTGATTCCCGGCTGGCGCTGGTCCGGGAACCGGGTTGAAATCGCTTTGAGCAGGTACGGCGCGCGAATCCTCGGAGAACTTTGCACCATCGTCTCGCAAAACGACTTCCTCCGCGGATCATCGTCGATGATGGTGTGCCCGCGGCGATTGCCATATCCAGATTTCAACGCCGCCGCGATGCCCCCGCCCGCTTTGAAGTTGCTCAGCCAGCGCCGCAAAGTTCTCTCGCTGAGCTGAAATTTTTCGCGAGCCTCGGCGCTCACTTTTATCTCGCCGCTGTTAAAATCTTCGATGTACCGCTCGATCGTGGCAGTGCGCGTGCGGCTCGACTTCCACTCGTATGCGAGGTACGACAGGCAGATTTCCGCCATCGAATCGGCGCGATCAGCAATCGTTAGAGGCACGCCATCTAAATCATCATGCGCTGGCGCCGAGTCCGCCCGCGCGGGAGCTTCGATCGTCTTCGCGCGCGCAAAACTCTCCGCTTGTGGACTCGCCGCCTTCATGAAAAAAATAGCTCTTCCCAAGGTCCGCGATTGAATGTGCGTACATCGAGTTCACCTTCAGGCTTCCACGCACAGGTGAAGGGCTTCCCAAAACCGACAGCGCTTATAGTTAGGTGGTGGTGATCATCGCACTCGGCGGTCTCGATATCAGCATAGAAAATCCGGTAGCTCGGCCTAACCTGCTCGCGGGCGAAGCCACGATCAGCTATTTGAGTGATCGTGCCATTTCGCTGCACCATGTCGAGCGCGATGTCTCTCAACAAGATCGCGCGGCGATACTTTGCCCCATTTTTACTTAGTCTTCCCATCAGCCGCGCTCTAATTCGTCAAGGAGCTTATCGACATAAGGATCTGTATTGAGAACACCGTCCCAGCCAGCAGCTTTCATCTTCGTGAGCAAGAGTTCGAACTGATCCTCGGAGAGGTTCCCCAGCCGCACGCATCGCTCCGGGTCGATCCCCGCTTCCCTAACTGTTCTGATGGCTTCCGTAAGCGTTTCGGGGTCTTTTTGTTCCATTGTTTTTTCCTCGCGCTTGCGCGCCGCTTCACTCATGCGCCCACCTGGTCGCGGGCCGGTTCTTTCAGAATCTTCCGCGAGCGCCGTTGAGCACGCAGCCGCTCGCGCTCGGGCCAGATCGCCGCGACCGAAAGGTTCAATGCGGCTGCGATGATTCTCTCACTGCGCGGCGATGAATTGCGGAGTGCCGCACGGAGAGTTGATTCGCCTAGTCCATGCTTGAAAGCGAGCTGGCGGAGGCTCTGGTCAGCCTTATGCAAGGCCGCGATCACATCTGCAGGATGCCAATCGGTTTGATCTGTTCTGCGCATTCGGCTAAACGATTCGTGAGACTAGCAAAGGTCAGCGTGATATTCAAGAGCGGCTGTAATACTTTAGAATATCGCTGTAAAACATCTGCCGGCATCCAAGAAATTCTCTAAACGAACCGCGATCCAGACGAGCAAAACTCAGATCGACCGCGAACCCGCGATGATTGAGCTTGCATCGAGGCTGAGGGCCGCGCTGGCATCGCACCGAGTCGAGGATGTTGCTCGGCAAGTCGGGGTCACGGCCTCAGCGATCTACAACTGGTTATCTGGCGCGAATGAACCGAGCCTCGCGAAGTTGTTCGCCGTGGCCGCGATCACGCGAACACCGCCCGCGTGGCTAATAGTCGGAGAAGGATTCCGCGATTCCGCGCCCGGCGGTTACATACGTCCGCTCTATAAAACTAAGGCGCCCCCATTGTTGTTTTTGAATGCCTGGCTCGAAGCCAACGTCCTGAAACAATCCGCAGGTTCGATCCATCTGATTGAGATTTCTGATGACTCGATGAAGTCTACAATGGAGAAAGGAGATCTGCTGCTTTTCCAGGGATTTGGGGATCAGAATCAGCTCTCTCCAGTGAACGGAATTTACGCGGTTTCTCTCAGGACAGAGCCAGAGCCCGAAACCCTCGAAGACCTGGTTATTGTTCCTAGGCGCGTGGAATGGTCCTCAAGAGAGGAGGCTTTACTCAAGTGCGACAATCCGGCGTATCCTTTGGTGATGAAATTCAATGTGCGGCTGCCCGATCAGGAGTTTGAGATCGTGGGGCGCGTCGTCTGGCACGGCCGCCTCATTTGAAATCGCCGCGAACGGGCGGCGAACAAAATCCCAGGGAAAAGTTTTATGCGCCGGAGTTCGATCGCAGGACTGCTAGCAGTCGTGATCTTGGCGGCGGGCTGCTCGCGCTCGCGCGGCAGCTCGCCGCACGATCGGCTCAATGGCACCTGGACCAGCAACATCATGACCGTGACGATCGATTTTCCCGCGCACAAGTATTCGGGCGTCGCGATGGGCGAGCAGTTCTCGCACTACCTGGACCTGGTGAGCGAGAACGCCAACGTCGTGGTCTTCAAAGAGAGCGACGCGACGATCGTTTGCCAGATTCAAGACGACGGCAGCATCATGATCACGAAACAAGGTTCCGAAGGCGGGATCCCGCTGATCCTGCACCGCGCCAAAGAGCCTACAAGCTAAAAGTGAAATCACGTTTCCGCTCGGGAACCGTGATGCAAAAAATCACGGTCGCCGGCCACGACCGTGATCGATCCGCCTGCCACTTCACCGCTTCGTCTTTGGTGATTCCCAGATCGGCCAGCCGGATCAAAGTCGTGCTCGGCGCTATTAAGCGGATCGAGCGCCGCGAGGCTCAGGGCGGTGATCGGAAATCAAAGTAATGTCGTGGGCCACGACATTTCCTACGTCGTGCCAAGGCGCGCGCTGTCGCGCCGCCACCTGTCATGGCGGCGACCGAGTTTCAAGATCGTCCGGAACGATCTTGAAACTCTCTGACTGCGGCGCCGACCCGATAGCGCTGATGGTGAATGGGGAAATGTCGTCGAAGACGATATTTCGTTAGCCGCGCTAAGACGCGCTTAGAGAGTTCCACGTGGTAAAAGGAAGTGTCGTTGTCCACGACACTTCCCACTCCCGGACGATCGTATGTCGTGCTTCGCGACATACGATGGCGGTGAAGCGAGAGTCCGGGAGCGCCTCATGTTCCCGCCGGGCACATGAGACCGTAAGCCCAGCTAATTCAATCGGAGCGGCGCGCGGCCATCCGGAAGACCCAATAAGCACGCCTCAACTATTCGAGCTGCACGCCGGCCAAATTTTGCTATTTCATGGCCCGAAAAAAATATTTTCCTAGCAAAATCAGTGGCTTACGGACCGGCCGGGATGGTTTGGCCAAACTGTCCGAATAACAGTGTATAGACATCGCTAAACCCCTTATATCGCGTCTTGGCTTATGTGTTTTTCTGGCCAAACCATCCCGGCCGGAATTTTGAGTTGCGAGCGGTGCGGCGCGGGTTAAGACAAGGCGCGCGAAACTCACAAACTCTCGGCCTGGCGCGGGTTTGCTGCGGTCGGCGTCCCACAATATCCCAGGGTGGTCCCAGGATATCCCGCAAATAATTGCCAAAGAGGGTAATGGCCAGACCATTCCGTCCGTCACACGCAGGACCGGCGAATTGCTTGACTGAAGTGGGGAAGAGTGGGATGTTGTGGGACGCTGGGGAGGAAACACGGTGTTCAACGGTCGCTTCGACCATTCGATCGACGAGAAAGGGAGGGTGAGTATCCCTGCCCGGTTTCGCGAAGTTCTCCAGCGCGAGAATCACGATCGTCTTTATATCACGAATTTTCCGTTCGACGGAGAGCGGTGCCTGGCGCTGTATCCACCGAGTCAGTGGGAGACGCTCAACGCGCATCTGCGAACCAAGCCGAGATTCGATCCGCGGGTGCAGGTGTTCGAGACGCTGATCATCGGTGGAGCGCATGAGGTGCCCGTGGATCGGCAGGGACGGATTTTGATTCCGCCCAAGCTTCGCGAATATGCGGCGCTGGATCGCGAGGTGACGTTTTCGGCGCGGCAGGATCATTTTCAACTTTGGGACAGGCAGATCCTCGAGAAGGTTTTGAAGGCCACCGAGGAGAAGATAATGGATCCGGAATTTTTTTCGAAGCTGGGTCTGTGACGAGTGATGAGTCTGGCGGCCATACACGAAGACGACGCGGCGGACCGGAGGCATGTGCCGGTGATGGTGGAGGAGGTGTGCGGGCTGCTGTCCGCACACGGTCCGCTCGCGTTCGTCGACGTGACGGTCGGGACAGGAGGGCATGCCGAGGCGATGCTGCGCGCGACCAAGGCGCGGATGCTCGGGCTGGATCGCGACGGGGCGGCATTGGGATTCGCCCGCGAGCGGCTGGCGCAGTTCGGCGATCGCGTGGTGCTGGAGCGGGCGGACTTCGGCGAAGTCGCGGCCACGATGAAGCATCACGGCTTCGAGGGCGCCGACGCGATGCTCGCCGACCTGGGCATGAGCAGCTACGCGCTCGACGATCCGCAGCGTGGGTTTTCATTTCGGCTCGATGGTCCGCTCGACATGCGGATGGACGACCGCCAGGCGATCCGCGCGCGCGACATCGTCAATGAAGAGAGCGCCGAGGAGCTTGCGCGCATCATCTATACGTACGGCGAGGAGCGGGCGTCGCGTCGGATAGCGAGGATGATCGTCGAGGCGCGCCGGCGCAGTCCGATCGAGACGACGGGCGAATTGCGCGCGATCGTCGAGCGCGCGCTCGGAGCGCATCGACGCGGCGGCGCGCATCCGGCGACACGCACTTTCCAGGCGCTTCGAATCGCGGTGAATCACGAGCTGGAAAGTCTCGCGGCGCTGCTGCGCGACGGCCCGGCGATGCTGAATCCCGGCGGCCGGATGCTGGTTATTTCGTATCATTCGCTCGAAGACCGTCCGGTCAAGGAGCGTTTTCGCGAGCTGGTGCGCGGCGGTGACTACACGGCGATTGCGCGCAAGGTGATCAAGCCGTCGTCGTCGGAAACTTCGCGCAATTCGCGCGCGCGCAGCGCAAGGATCCGATGCATCGAACGGAGCGCACGATGAGCGCGCGGGTAAAGCCGACGCAGCGGCCGTCCAGGGCGGTGCCGGCGGTGCTGGGCGCGCTGATCGCGGTCGTGGGATTCGCGACGTTGATGATACGGCTGGAAGTGACGCGAGAAGGTTATCGGCTGCCGGCGTTGCACGATGAAATCGCCAGGCTGCAGGACGAAAATCGCGCACTGCGCCTGACGGCCGCGCAACTCAGCTCGCATGATCGGCTGCGCGCGCTCGCGCCGCAATATCATCTTGCGCCGCCCGGACGCGGGCAGGTGGTGATGCTCCCATGAAGGCATCGTTCAAGCAGCGGCGCACTCGAATCGGAGCACTCACGCTCGCGCTGTCGGCGTTGTTCGGTTTGGCGGTAATCCGGCTGGTGATGCTGGTGGCAATATATGGGCCGCGCTTGAACTCGCTGGCCCGCCACGAACATACCGGAGAGAGCGAACTCGCAGCGGTGCGCGGACCGATCGTCGATCGCAACGGCGAGCCGCTGGCGCTGTCGGCCGAGACGCGGTCGGTTTACGCGCGGCCGCGCCGGGTGCTCGAGTCGAGCACGCCGGCCGAGCGGACGAAGCTCGCGGCAATCCTGATGATGCTGCCGATTTCGCTCGAATCGAAGCTGAACAAGGACGCGCCGTTCGTGTGGCTCGAGCGTCGAATCTCACCGGACAAGGCGCAGGCCGTGGAAGCGCTCGGAATCGACGGTATCGGCACGATCAGCGAATACAAGCGGTTTTACCCGGAGAGCAACCTGGCGGCTTCGGTGGTGGGGTTGGCGGGGATGGATGGCCAGGGGCTCTCCGGGCTGGAGTTGCAATACGACAAGCTGGCGCGAGGCGAAGCCGTCGAGCTGAGCTTCTATCGTGACGCGCTGGGGCATCCGATTTTCGACAGCCCGATGGCGCTCAAGGCGGCGGAGCCGGGCGCGCAACTCGAGCTGACGATCGATTCGTCGATCCAATCGCTTGCCGAAACCGAGTTGGCGGCGGAAGTAGTTCAGAGCGGCGCGAAGCGCGGCAGCGCAATCGTGCTCGATCCATTTACCGGCGAAGTGATCGCGATGGCCAACGTCAGCGCCGGCGGCGCCGATGTCCACGACCGTCTGCACAACCCGGCGGTGGAGGATGCGTTCGAGCCGGGCTCGACGATGAAGGGAATTCTCGGCTCGATTGCGCTGGCCGATCACGCGATCACGCTCGATCGCCAATTCTACTGCGAGGACGGACACTTCACGATCGATCGGCACACGATCCACGATCACAGCCGTCACGGATGGCTCAATCTCGGCGGGATAATCGAAGTGTCGTCGAACATCGGCGCGGCGAAGATCGCGTTGACGCTCGGCTCGGACCGCTACCACGAAGGACTGCTCGCATTCGGAATCGGCGCGCGCACCGGAATCGATTTGCCGGGCGAAGCGGCGGGGATGCTCAGCAAAGCGTCGGGATGGAAAGAAATAGATCTCGCCAATCACGGCTTTGGGCAGGGCGTGGCGGTCACGCCGATCCAGCTCGCGGTGGCATACGCGGCGATCGCCAACGGCGGAAATATCATCCGCCCGTACGTGGTGAGGGCGGCTTACGGCGCGGATGGGCGCGCGCTGCTCACGCATACGCCGCAAGTGATGCGTCGCGCGATTGCGCCCGATATCGCGCATCAGATGAACCTCCTGCTGCGCAACGTGGTGATGTCCGACGGCGGCACCGCGGCCAAGGCGCGGGTTGACGGGTTTATCGTGGCGGGCAAGACCGGCACGGCGCAGATGGTGAATCCGGAAAACGGCACCTACTATCAGAATCGCCACGTTTCATCGTTCGTGGGATTTTTGCCGGCGGACGATCCGCGCCTCCTGATCCTGGTGGCGTTGTACGATGTGGGCCACGAACATTTTGGCGGCTTGATCGCGGCGCCGGTGTTCAGCGAAATCGCGCAGGGCGCGGTTCGCGATCTGAATATCACCGCGCCCAGTCAGCCCTACGATACTGCCAGCATGATTCCGATGCCCGATTTCGGCAAAGATTCGGCGGGCCGGAATTCGGACCTGAAGAGCGCGGCTGCCGAGGTGGACGACTATCTGCCGGTGCTGACGGGTTCGAAACTGACGCGGGCAACGCCCAATTTCGCGGGATTGAGTCTCAGGCGCGCGATGGAGCTGGCGCGAATTTCGCGGGTCAACGTCGACGTGCATGGCGGCGGCTACGTGGTCGCGCAGGAGCCGCGCGCCGGCGCCGCGCTTAATCATTCGACGGTGAAACTGACGCTCGCGCCGATTGTCGCGGACCGTGAAGCCGGCGCGGCAAGCGATTCCGGCGTCGTACCCGCGTCGTATTTCAGCGGCGGCGGGCTGGCCGGGCGAAAGTGAAAAGTGAAACTTGGTGAATTACTCGAAGGACTCGACGTCCGTCGAACCGACGGTGACCTGAACGTGGAAATCACGGGCCTCAGCTACGACTCGCGTCAGACGAGGCCCGGTCATCTGTACTTCTCGACGGCCCGCGATCCAAAGCGGAACCGGGCCAACATTGACGATGCATTAAACCGTGGGGCGCGCGCTGTGGTGATTGGGGGATGGGATGGTGGAACGGCGCGCCCCGCGGTGACCCTGGTGGAAAGCGAGCGGCCGCGTCTGCTGATGGGCGCGGCCGCATCGCGTTTCTTTGGCGCGCCGAGCGAGCGCGTCGATTTGATCGGCATCACCGGAACCAGCGGCAAGACCACGACCAGCTACATCCTGGCGTCGATTTTCGAGGCGGCCGGCATGCCCGCGGGGATCATCGGCACGATCGGCATTTTCATCGCCGGGAAAAAAATCTACAGCGGGCTTACCACGCCCGAGTCGATCGACTTCGAGTCCGCGCTGGCGCAAATGGAGCGCGAGGGCGTGCGGCACGCGGCGGCGGAAGTGTCGTCGATTGGAATCGCGGAAGGGCGGGTCGATGCGCTGAGCTTTCGCGCGTGCATGTTCACCAACCTGGGCCGCGACCATCTCGACTATCACGCGACAATCGAGGACTACTTCGCGGCGAAGCTGCGCCTGTTCACCGAGATACTGCCGCGCAGCCGGCGCGCAGACCCGGTCGCGGTGGTGCGCGGCGACGATCCGTTCGGGCAACGGGTGCTCGAATCGGTCAAGGGCTCGAAAATAAGTTTCGGGCTGGACCGCTCGCTCGACGTGCATCCCGAGAAATTCGCCGCGGACGTGAGCGGACTTCGCGCGACGCTGTCGGTGCTCGGCAAAAAGATCGAAATCGACTCGCCGCTGATCGGCGAAATCAATTTGCTCAATATCCTGGGCGCGTCGGCTCTGTCGGCGGCCCTGGGTGTCGAATCAGAGGCGGTGGCGGATGGGGTGCGGCGATGCCCAGGGGCCCCCGGCAGACTCGAAGCGATCCAGGCGAAAGCGGGGGTCACGGTGCTGGTCGATTACGCGCACAAGCCCGACGCGCTGGAGGCGGTGCTCACGGCGCTGCGTCGCGTCGGCGCGGGCAGGATCATCTGCGTGTTCGGATGCGGCGGAGATCGCGACCGCGGCAAGCGGCCGATCATGGGTGAAATTGCGGGACGGCTCGCCGATCTCCCGGTGCTGACCTCCGACAATCCGCGCAGCGAAGATCCGATGGCGATAATCGCCGAGGTCGAGAAGGGATTGATCGCGGCGGGACGCGCGCGAATCGGAAATCCGAAAAAGCCTGGCGATGCTTCGATGCGTGGCGGATATATCGTGGAGCCGGATCGGCGCAGCGCGATCGCGATTGCGCTCAGAATCGCGACGGCTGGCGACGCGGTTTTGATCGCGGGCAAGGGACACGAGGACTATCAGCTGGTGGCGGGGCGCGTACTTCCGTTCGACGATCGGGTCGTGGTCCGCGAGATTGCGGCGGAACTCGGCGGCGGGCAGAGTTGATACTCGGCGAGCGCTGCGATGCTCTACCTGCTGCTCTACCCCCTGCACAAATATTATTCCGGCTTCAATGCGCTCAGGTACGAGACGCTGCGATCGGTGCTGGCCGGGCTGGCGGCCCTGGCGCTGTCGTTGGCTCTGGGACCCATTCTAATTGAACGGTTTCGCGAGCTGCATATCGGTCAGACGATTCGCGAGGTTGTTCCGCAGGCGCATCAGAAGAAAGCCGGCACGCCCACGATGGGCGGTCTGCTGATCGTGGCGTCGATGCTGGCGGCGACGCTGCTGCTCGCCAACATCCTCAATCCGTACGTCTGGATCGCGATCTTCGTGACCCTGACCTTCGGCGCGATCGGTTTCAGCGACGACTACTTCAAGCTCACGCGCGGCAAAGGGCAGGGGCTGAGCGGCCCGGCGAAGCTGGCCTGGTCATTTTCGTGCGCGTTCATCGCGGCGGCGTGGCTGTTTTTGTATCTCGGCTTCGACACGCATCTGACGGTGCCGTTCCTGAAGAACATTCATCCCGATCTGCACTGGTGGTTTTATATCCCGTTCGCGATGGTCGTGATCGTGGGATGCTCGCATGCGGTGAACCTGACCGACGGACTCGACGGTCTCGCGATTGGACCCGTGATGACCGTCGCGTTCACCTACTGGACGTTCACCTACGTCGCCGGCAACATCAAGTTCGCGAGCTACCTGCAGGTGCCGTATATCGCCAACGTCGGCGAGGTTGCGATTTTCTGCGCGTCGATAATCGCCGCGTCGCTTGGCTTCCTGTGGTTCAACGCGTACCCGGCTTCGATGATGATGGGCGACGTGGGCGCGCTGGCGCTGGGCGGGGCGCTCGGAACGGTAGCGGTGCTGGCCAAGCAGGAACTCGCGCTGATAATAGCCGGCGGAGTGTTCGTCGCAGAGGCGGTATCGACGATCATTCAGCGCTACTATTTCAAGGCGACGCACAAGCGGTTTTTCCTGATGGCGCCGCTGCACCACCATTTTGAACTCCAGGGCATCCCCGAAACCGTGGTCGTGATCAGATTCTGGATTGTATCGATCGTGTGCGCGCTGGTCGCACTGAGCACGCTGAAGCTGCGTTGATGGAACTTTCGGACAAGCGCGTGATGATCGTGGGACTGGGAGTCAGCGGACTCGCCGCGGCGCGGTTCCTTGCCTCGCGCGGTGCGAAACTCGTGATGACGGATCGACGCATCGACGTCGAGCGCGGCAAACTGCCCGCGGGCGCGCTGAAGCTTGGCGCCGAAGATGCGAGCTGGCTGGACGGCGTCGAGCTGGTCGTCACGAGTCCGGGAGTACCGCGCGATTCGATTCTGTTGCGGGCTGCGACCGAGCGGAGAATTCCGGTAATCGGAGAAATCGAACTCGCCAGCCGCTTCCTGGAGGCGCCGATCGCCGCGGTCACGGGCACCAACGGCAAGAGCACGGTCGTGGTGCTCCTCGGCGAGATTTTGAAGGCGTCGGGACGGCGCACGTTCGTCGGCGGCAACCTGGGCACGCCGCTAATCGACGCGGTCGATGGCAAGTGGGACGTCGCGGTCGTCGAGGTGTCGAGTTTCCAGCTCGAATGGATCGAGAAATTCCGGCCGCACGCCGGCGTGCATCTGAATCTGAGCGACGATCACTTCGATCGCTACCGCGATCTGGCCGACTACGGACGCGCGAAAGCGCGATTGTTCGAGAACCAGCAAGCTTCGGACTACGCGATTCTGAATCGCGACGATCCCAATGTGTGGAAGCTCGCCCACGGCGTGCGCTCGCGGGTGATCGGATTTGGGCACGCGCGCGGCGAAGGCGCGGCGTCGATTTGGTTCGACGACCGGTCAAACGCGATCGTTTTCGATTTGGATTTTGACGGCGCGCGTCGCGGGCGAATCAGCCTTGAAGGATTTCGCCTGCGTGGGCGGCACAACATATCCAATGCGATGGCGGCGGCGGCAGCGGCGCTCGCGCTTGGGGTCGGGGCTGAAGATATAGAACGCGCGCTCGCGTCATTTCGCGGGCTGCCGCATCGAATCGAAGTCGTCCATGCGCGCGGCGGCGTGACTTATATCGACGACTCGAAGGGAACCAACGTCGGCGCGGTGGTCGAGGCGATCGACGCGATTGCGGCGCCGATAATTCTGATCGCGGGCGGCCTCGACAAGGGCGGAGATTACGCGCCGCTGAGACGGCCGCTCGGCGAGAAGGTCAAGCTTGCGATTTTGAACGGAGCGGCGCGGGACAAGATGGCGGCGGCGCTCGAAGGTGCGACGCAGATCGAATTGGTGGCGACTCTAAGCGAGGCGGTTGAACATGCGGCGCGCGAGGCGCGGCCGGGCGACACTGTCCTGCTGTCGCCGGCGTGCTCGAGCTTCGATCAGTTCAAGGACTATGCGGAACGCGGCAACGTATATAAAGAGCTGGTTCGGGCGCTTTGACGCGGTAACCTATCGGCGTCCCGACCCGTGGCTGTGGCTGCCGGCGGCGGCGCTGCTGTTGCTCGGGCTGCTGATGGTGCTGAACACGACCTACTTTCTCGGCATCGAGAAGCGCGGCGACGCGTTCCATTTCTTCAAGCTTCACCTGGCGCACATCGCGGCCGGCTTCGTCATTTTGACGCTGCTGTCGCAATTCTCGCTGGCGGGTCTGCGCCGAATCGTGATGCCGTTGTTCATCGTGTCGCTCGTGATGCTGGTGCTGCTCTACGTTCCGGGGCTCGGGCTGATGAAGGGCGGCGCGCGGCGATGGCTCAGGCTGGGACCGGTGGTCGCGGAACCGTCGGAGCTGGTGAAATTCGCGCTGGTGTTTTTCCTCGCCAGGTTCCTGAGCAAGCGCCAGGATCGGATCCGCGAGTTCACGCATGGACCGCTGGCGGTGTTTCTGATCGTCGGGCCGATCACGCTGATGATTCTGAAGCAGCCGGACTTCGGCAGTACCGTGATGATCGCGCTGATCCTGTTCGCGATGCTGTGGGCGGCGGGCGCGCGCTGGGATCATCTTGCCGCCGCGGGCAGCGGCGCAGTCGGCCTGTTGGTATTCCAGGCGGTAGCGAAATCCTACCGAATGAAGCGGCTGACGACGTTCCTCGATCCATGGTCGGTCGCGCGCGGCGCCGGCTTCCAGCTGGTGCAATCGTTCATCGCGCTGGGCGAAGGCGGCAAGTGGGGCGTAGGTCTAGGCGCGGGACGGCAGAAGATGTTCTATCTGCCGGAGGCGCACACCGATTTTGTCTTCGCGGTGGTTGGCGAGGAGTTCGGCCTGGCCGGGGCGGCGGTTGTGGTCGCGCTCTTCCTGGTGATTCTGTTTCGGGGGATGCGAATCGCGCACGACGAGCCCGATCCGTTCGCGAGCCTGCTGGCCGTGGGACTGACCGCGCTGCTCTCGATTCAAGCGCTGATCAACATGTCGGTGGTGATCGGACTGATCCCTACCAAGGGGCTGCCGCTGCCGTTCCTGAGTTACGGCGGCACTTCGATCATCATCGCGATGGCGGCGTTGGGCGCGCTACTCGCGCTCGGGCGCCGGCCGGCGGTGCGATGAAGGTGATAATCGCAGGCGGCGGCACCGGAGGACATCTTTTCCCGGCCGTCGCGCTGGGCGAGGAACTGATTCGCGAGCGTCCCGGCATCGAGGTCCTGTTCGTCGGCACGAGCGCGGGTCTCGAGGCGAAGTGGTTGCCGAAGAGCGGGCACAGTTACGAATTATTCGAGATGCATGGAATTCGCGGGCATAGCGCGATCGAGCGGGCGCGCGCGTCGGTGGAATTCATTCGCGCGATTGGGCTCGCGGTGTCGCTGGTCAGGCGCTTTCGTCCGAGCATCGTGGTGAGCGCGGGTGGATATGCGTCGGCGTCGATGGGTGCGGCGGCGATCATGACGCGGACACCGCTGGTGTTGATGGAGCAGAACACGCGGCCGGGTCTGGCGAATCGGATGTTGTCGAGATTCGCGGACAAAATCTGCGTCGGTTTTAGTGACAGTGCGGCTTATTTCAGTTCCTCTAAAGTTGCGGTCACGGGTAATCCGACCAGGTTTCAATATCGCCCTGACCGATCGCGCCGGAAGGCTGGGCAATTACAAATCCTTGTTTTAGGCGGTTCATCGGGAGCGCATCGCCTGAATATTGGTGTTGTTGGGGCTTTCAAAATCTGCGGAAAAAGTGTTATAAATTTGAACGTTGTCCACCAGACCGGGGAGGCGGATGAGGAGTTGGTGAGGAGTGCATACCGCGAAATGGGGCTCGCGGCTGAGGTGACGCCGTTTATCGACGACGTCGCCGACGCCCTGCATTGCGCCGATCTGGTTATCGCGCGTTCAGGCGCGATGACGGTCACGGATATTGCTCTTGGCGCGCGTGCGGCCATTTTCGTGCCTTATCCGTTCCATAAGGATTTGCAACAACTGCACAACGCGCGCGTGATCGAAAAGCGCGGCGGAGCGATAATAGTTCGCGACGACGAACAGCTTGCGTCCAATCTCGCGCGCGAACTTGAGGCGCTTACCCGGAATCCGGCGCGGCTGGACGAGATGGGTCTGCGGGCGCATCAGGCGGCGCATCCGGACGCCGCTCGCCACGTAGCCAGAATATGTTTTGAAGTTGCGGAGAAAGCACCGGCGTGAGTGAACTGCTCGCAAATGGTCTCTTGACGCGTCAGCGGCGGCTGCACTTCATTGGAATCGGCGGCGCGGGCATGAGCGGAATCGCCGAACTGTGCCTGAAGCTCGGGATGCGGGTCAGCGGATGCGATGTGAAACCATCGGCGACGATCACGCGGCTCGCGTCGCTGGGTGCGCAAATCAGCCAGGGGCATCATCCGGCGCATCTGAAGGATGAGGCTGGTATCGACGCGGTGGTAATCTCGTCGGCGATAAAATTTTCGAATCCTGAAGTTGCGCGAGCGCGCGAGCTGAAAATTCCGGTAATCGCACGCGCCGAGATGCTCGGTGAGCTGCTGCGGATGGCCAAGCTCGGCGTGGCGGTCGCGGGGACTCATGGCAAGACGACCACGACCGGTCTGATCGCGTTGATCATGGAAGAAGCAGACCTTGATCCCACGGTCGCGGTGGGCGGAAATATTCGCAACACGGGCACCAACGTCCGGCTGGGGCGCGGCGATTTCATGGTTGCCGAGGCCGACGAGAGCGACGCATCGTTTCTGCTGCTGATCCCGACGATCGCGGTGGTGACGAACATCGATCCGGAACATCTCGATCACTACGGCACGATGGATCGCGTGCGGCAGGCGTTTGCGGACTTTATCAACCGGGTGCCGTTCTACGGCGTTGCCGTGCTGGGAATCGACAGTGTGAACGTGCGCGGCCTGATGGCGTCGATTCGCAAGCCGATGGTGACCTACGGTGTTGCGCAGGACGCGGATCTGCGCGCCGAGAAGATCGTAATCGACGGTCTTTCCACTCGCTTCGAGGTGATTCGCAATGGCGAGCATCTTGGCACAGTGACGATACCGACGCCGGGCGTGCATGTTGCGATGAACTCACTCGCGGCGATCGCAGTCGCGATGGAAATTGGAATCAGTTTCGAGCGTGCGGCGTCGGCACTGGCGAAGTTCGGCGGAATCAGCCGGCGATTCGAGATCAAGGGCGAAGCGGCCGGGCGAATTGTGCTCGACGACTATGCGCATCATCCGGCGGAGGTGCGCGCCACCCTGGCCGCGGTGCGCGCATCGTTCAAGCGCCGGGTAGTGGCAGTCTTTCAGCCGCATCGATACACCCGGCTGCGCGATTTGTTCGACGATTTTCTGTCGGCATTCGACGATGCCGACGTGCTCTACCTGTTCGACGTGTATCCGGCCGGCGAGGAGCCGATTGCCGATGTCTCCGCGCGGCGTCTGTACGAGGCGTTGCGTGCGCGGGGGCATCTCGAAGTGCATTACCTCGGCGCCGAGGAAGATCCCGCCGCGCGCATCGCGTCAGGCTCGCGCGCGGGCGACGTGATCGCGACTTTAGGCGCCGGCGATATCTACAAGATGGGCGGCGAAGTACTGGACGCGCTCAGCGCCGAGGTCAAAATCCATGAAGGCGCTTGAACGCGAGCTGCGCGAGAAATTTGGCGAGCGAGTCCGCTGCGCGATGCCGCTGGCCGAGCTGACGTCGTTTCGCATTGGCGGGCCCGCGGACTTGTTCGTCACCGTCGAGGACGAAGCCGAGCTGATGCACGCGAAGGCGGCGGCGTATCGCGCTGGCCCGCCGTGCTTGTGCCTCGGCGCGGGGACCAATCTGCTGGTGAGCGATCGCGGGGTGCGCGGGTTGGTCGTGAGGCTTGGCGATGGCTTCGGCAAAATAAAAATTGACGACACGAAAGTCGTCGCGGGCGCTGCTGCCGCGTTCGGCGCCCTGGTCCAGGCGGTCGTCGATCAGGGTCTTGAGGGGCTCGAATTCGGCGAGGGCATTCCCGGCACGGTCGGCGGCGGATTGGTGATGAACGCGGGCGCGTTCGGCGGCGAAATCGCCAAGGTGGTCACGCTGGTCCACGGCGTCAGCGAGGCTGGCGAGGCGATTGCGCTGACCAGGGACGAAGTCAAGTTCGCATACCGGCGCACCGAGCTGCCGGCGCACTTCGTAATCACGCGCGTCGATTTCGAGCTTGCTCGCGGCGATCGCGCACAGCTGATGGCGCGAGTCGCGGAGCTGAAGGCCAGGCGTGCGTCGCGCCAGCCGCGTGGCGTGCCGAATGCGGGATCGATCTTCAAGAATCCGCCCGGCAATTTTGCGGGGAAGCTGTTGGAAGGCGCGGGTCTGAAGGGGACGCGGCTGGGCGGCGCGGCTTTTTCCGATCAGCATGCAAATTTTATCGTGAATCTTGGCGGTGCTCAGGCCGCGGAAGTGCGCGCGCTGATCGACATGGCGCGCAACAAGGTCAAGGAGCAGAGCGGCGTCTGGCTTGAACCGGAGGTTAAGCTGGTCGGCGATTGGTGACGCGGGATTGAGGTGGCGGGGTGGCGGTTCGCAGCGGTGGAAGCAGGGTGGTGGCAGGATGGAGCCCGCGGTTGGGCGGGCTGGTCGTGTGCGCCTTTTTTACGCTGGGCGTGATGACGGGATTCAGCACGGCCGGCCGCGCAATCGCGCTCAGAGCTTGCGCGACCCTCAGCTCATATCGAAATCAAATAATGGATTCGCTCGCGCCCGCGCGCACTGCCGCCGCGAGCTACCCGGCGTTGCTGACCCAGTGGGCCGGACGCGCCGGAATTTACCATCGCGCCAGCCACGAACCGGGCGGCGCGGCGCTGGCGGCGGGCGACGTGCGTGAAGGCGCGATCGCGATCGTCGAGCGCCGCGACGGCTTCTACGAGCTGTTCAGCGGCGGCGAGCTGCGCGGGCCGGTCTCGCCCGGGGTGCAGGGCGATCTGCCGGTGCTGAGCGGCGCGGCGCTCGACAACGCGCGCGGACCACAGATGGTCGATTATGCGGCGGTGCTGGTGCGCGCGGAGGCGCAGCTCTCCGAAATTATCTCGGAAATGCGAATTAATGATGACGCGACCGCGTCGCTTTTTCTGGAACGCGAGCGCACCGAAGTGGTGATCGATCTCGATCGCGCGACGACGGAACTTCAGCGCGCGACTAAGGTGCGCCAGCAATGGCGGGGGCGCGAGAACCTGATCGCCGCGCTCGATTTGACTACGCCGGGGCTGGTGGTCGTGCGCCTGCATGCAGGCGAGGGTAACCACTCAAAACATAAAGCCGGGATTCGAAAAGTTTCGCTCCAGCCGAGCGGGGAGTCCGTGACGCGATGAGAAATCTGCTCACCGGATTGGACGTCGGCACCAGCAAAGTATGCGCAATCGTCGGCGAGTCGCTGCCCGACGGCCAATTGGCGACGCTCGGTTACGGCATCGCGCCGTGCACGGGGTTGCGCAAGGGCGTGGTGGTCAATATCGAGGCGACGGTCGATGCGATCCGATTGGCGGTCGCGGAAGCGGAGAAAACTTCCGGCGTGCGGGTCGGTTCGGCCGTGGTTGGGATTGCGGGACCGCATATAAAGGGCCTCAACAGCCACGGGATCGTCGCGGTGCGCGGCGGTGAAGTCAGTTCGCGCGATGTGGATCGAGTGATCGATGCGGCGCGCGCGGTCGCAATCCCGCTCGATCGGCAAGTGCTGCATATCCTGCCGCAGCAGTTTGCGGTCGATGAGCAGGAAGGCGTGCGCGAGCCGTGCGGGATGGCGGGAGTGCGCCTCGAGGCGCGCATTCATATCGTGACCGCGGCGCAGAGCTACGGCCAGAATCTCACCAAGTGCTGCGAGCGCGCGGGCGTCACGCCATCGGAGATGGTCTTCCAGCCGCTGGCGTCGGCGGACGCGGCGCTGTTTCCGGAGGAACGCGAGCTCGGAGTGGCGCTGATCGATCTGGGCGGCGGCACCACCGACATCATCGTGTTTCATGGCGGCGCGGTGATGCATACCGCGGTGCTGCCTGTTGGCGGAAACCATCTTACCAGCGATATCGCCGCGGGATTGCGCACGCCGATTTCCGAAGCGGAGCGGCTCAAGATTACCTTCGGCGTGGCGACCAACCAGGTCGTGCGCCGCGAAGAGATGGTCCAGGTGCCGGGGGTCGGCGGACGCGAACCGCGGGTGATCGCGCGCCGCTTGCTCGGCGAAATAATCGAGCCGCGGATGGAAGAGATTTTCACGATGGTGCAGCGCGAGCTGCTGCGCTCGGGGGTTTCCGACGGTCTTGCCTCGGGCGTGGTGCTGGTCGGAGGCACCTCGCTGCTGGAGGGCACGCAGGAACTGGCCGAGCGCATCTTCGGCGTGCCGGTGCGGCGCGGACTTCCGATCAACCTCAAGGGGCTGCCCGAAGAACTGATGAAGCCGATGTACACGACGGCCGCGGGATTGCTGCTGCACCAGAGCGCGGCGGGTGGAATTGGCAACGGGGTGGGAAGAACGGGCCGGCTGGGACGGCTGCGCTCGCGACTTAGCGATTGGGTGAGGGACTTCTTTTGAGAAGTCGCCGAAAGAAAAATTTAATCGGGCAACAAGCTTTGCCAGTAGGTGGTGGAGGAGGATCTGTAATGATTGAGTTGGTGAGTAATCCCGACCCGGGCGCGAGGATCAAGGTAATCGGCGCTGGTGGATGCGGTGGCAATGCGGTCAACCACATGATCAATGTGGGGCTGCGCAACGTCGATTTCATAGCCGTGAATACCGACATCCAGGCGCTGCAGAATAATCATGCTGCGCTGCGCGTTCAGATTGGCGACGCGATCACGCGCGGACGCGGCACCGGCGGCAATCCTGAAATCGGACGCAAGGCCGCGCTCGAAGACGAAGAACGGATCCGCGAAATCCTGTCGGAAGCGGAGATGGTGTTCGTGACCGCCGGGATGGGCGGCGGCACCGGCACCGGCTCTGCGCCGGTGATTGCCCGCGTCGCGCGCGAGCTCGGTGCGCTGACCGTCGGTGTCGTAACCAAGCCGTTCCAGTTCGAAGGACGCCGCCGCATGGCACAGGCGGAGGAAGGACTGCGCGAGCTCAAGAACGCCGTCGATACGCTCATCACGATTCCCAATCAACGCCTGCTCTCGGTCGCGAGCAAAAATACCTCGTTGAAGGAATCGTTTCAGAAGGCTGACGACGTGCTGCTGCAGGCGGTGCGCGGTATTTCCGAACTGGTCACCGTCCATGGCCTGATCAATCTGGATTTTGCCGACGTGCGATCGATCATGGCCGAGATGGGCATGGCGATGATGGGCGCGGCGACAGCGTCGGGCGAAAATCGCGCAGTCGAGGCCGCGCAGCGTGCGATCTCGAGCCCGCTGCTCGAAGACGTCTCGATCAAGGGCGCGCGCGGCCTGCTGATCAACGTGACCGGCGGCCCGGACATGGCGCTCTACGAAGTCAACGAGGCGGCCAGCCTGATCCAGGAAGAGGCGCACGAGGACGCGAACATCATTTTCGGCGCCGTGATCGACGACTCCATGACCGACGAGATTCGCGTCACGGTTATCGCCACAGGATTCGGCGATCTCGACCGGGGTCCGGCGCGCTATTCGCCGTCGGGCGCTCCCGTCACCACACCGATCGCGGCGGCCTCGACGCGGCCCGTCGATCCGATGGAGGTCAAGCCGGCGGCCCAGGCCGGGCAGGTCAGGATGTTCCCGGGCAACAAGCCGGTGCGCAGGATGGGGATGGTCGTGGACGACAGCTCGCTGGACATTCCGGCTTTCAGGCGCCGCGGCGAGGATGCGGGCCTGGTGGATGGAGAGAAGCTCGAGCCGAATTCGCTGCTCGACGGCGACGACAAGCTCGACATCCCGACCTTCCTGCGCAAGCATCTCGACTAGCGCCGGCGATCGCGCAAACAGTCGAGGCACCGGAGTCCGCAGACGCTCTGGAGGCCGTATCTTGTCAGGGCTGGGAAAGGGGCAATTCATATCATTGCTTGTGGTCTAGTGACGTATGGGCCACAAGGGCTAGCTTTGTTCCGTCAAAAATAATTTTTCGCGAGCAGGTTCCCCGATGCTGGAGGCATGGCCGCGGCGATTATGATGAGTGTTGACCATAGGGGATCGACTAGCACGCGAGGAGCGGCGCGGGCAGGCTGAACAGTTCATCCCTGAACCGGCCGTTGCGACGGCAGCGCAGTGACAGGGCGAAAGACTCGGACCGGGCGCAGAGAAAGTGCGAGGGTGCGCGACCTCGTCGGAGATAGCGAATCAATGATCGGCCAGCGGCTCCCGTTCGATCTTATGGGGAATAGGTCCTTGTCCTACGGCCGCGAGGAAGGACTTTGCCGACTGGGCCACCATAGGATTCGAGTCGTTGCTCAGGGTCCGCAGATATACGATCGCGTCCGGAGTCCCAATGTCGGACAGAACCTCAGTAGCAAAATCTCGCGTCGAAACGTCATCGCTATTCGCCCATCGTATCGCGTCGCTCATCCCGGCGTCCCGGGAGATGCCCAGGAATCGTTCGATCTTCGCGGCTTCAGCTTTAATGCAGTCCGTGCCCCGCAGGTCAGGCGTGGCGGCGGAGGCAGCGGCTGGCGACGGAGCTGCAGCAGGGGCGACGTCGCGTCGGCCGCCCATGCCCTTCGCAGGTTCGGAGAACGACTCGGCCGGCGGAGCCGGAACCACTGTCGGCGCAGAACCCGGCGTCTGACTAGCCGCCGCCCGCGCTTGTTCACTGGCGGAATATCTAGCGGCGATCTCTTTCTTCAGAAACGCGAGCTGCTGCTGGTAGTATTCCCTATACTGACTGCTCACGTCAGCATAGCCATTGCCGGTCCAAGCATATATCACCGGCCAGGTGGCCTGACAGTGGCTCGCGCCTTCGTAGGAGGTTAAATCGACCTCAGCGATCAACTCGAGACTCCCACTTCCGTTGATGTCTCTAAGGTGGGCGCTTGAGCTGTCAACATCGTATACCTCGAAACCTGACGCGGTCTTGTCAATTATCTCGACATCGCAAAACCTCCCACTGTCTGTTGACACCACCAAAGACAAATCGCCCGAATGACGTAAGTCGGCGAAGCGGGACGAGCACAACCTTAGATGTGGATCGTCCAGGTCTTTCACCTTCTTCACTAGGGTTAATACCGCTTCATCGGGCGGCGGGTTGGTGGCCAGATTGTGCGAAGATTTAACCGACCAATCGGTTGACGCCAAATCTGGTTGCGCCGCCCACCCCGATGACGCGAACCCACAGCATAGAGCGAGGCATGGAATCACCCACAATATTTTGCGCATAGCCGAGGCGAACCTCTCATGGAGTCTATATACCTGAAGCTGTCCGAGGATCTGCTGGAAGCGAGCCGGCGAGACGCCCGCGCGGAGCGGATGGCGCGGGTGTCGCGATTCCAAAACCGGTACCGGCTTCGCTGGCGCGAAGCTGTCCGAGATCCTTCCTCGGCTCGCGTTGCTCGCGTCGTCAGGATGACAGAGGGTGCGGCGCAAACGCGTCGTATCCTGCGGGCCTGTCAGCGGCCGGCGGCGACTTGCTGAACGGGGGCGTCGTCGTGGATTGATTTGAGGATCGCTTGACGACGTTCCTTCAATTCCTTCGGCATCGTCGGACCAATCTTTTCGAAAAACTCGCCGGCGGATTCGAGCTCCGCCTTCCATTCCGCGGGATTTATGGCGAGCGCATCCCGTGCGGTGCTCGCGGGCAGATCGAGGCCCTTGAGATCGAGGTCTGCCTGATTGGGAACGATTCCCACCGGCGTTTGGCGGCCACCTGCGCGTCCATGGATTCGGTCGAGCATCCATTTGAGCACGCGCAGGTTTTCGCCGTAGCCGGGCCAGATAAAGTCGCCGTCGGGACTCTTGCGAAACCAGTTGACCATGAAGACGCGCGGCAGTTTCTTGATCGCGATCCCCATCTTGAGCCAGTGAGCGAAATAATCGCCCATGTTGTAGCCGCAAAACGGCAGCATCGCCATCGGATCGCGCCGCAACACTCCCACCGCTCCTGCAGCCGCGGCCGTCGTTTCGGAACCCATCGTCGCGCCCATGAAGACGCCGTGTGTCCAGTCCGTCGATTCGAGCACCAGCGGCACCGTTGTGGCGCGCCGTCCACCGAAGATGATCGCGGAGATCGGCACACCCTGGGGATCGTCCGCGTGCGGCGACCAGGCGGGATTGTTGCGCATCGGAGTCGTGAAGCGGCTGTTGGGATGCGCGGCCTTGTCCGGCGAGCCTTTTTTCCACGGGCGTCCCTGCCAGTCGAGCAGACCGTCGGGCGCCGGCGTGTCCATCCCTTCCCACCACACGTCGCCGTCGGGAGTCATCGCGACGTTGGTGAAGATCGAATCATGCTGGAGCATCCGCATCGCGTTCAGGTTCGATTTTTCGCTGTTTCCGGGCGCGACGGCGAAGTAGCCGTTCTCGGGATTGACGGCCCACAGGCCGCCGTCGGGACCGACCTGCAGCCACGCGATATCGTCGCCAATCGTGTGCACCTTCCAGCCCTTGAACTCGGCCGGCGGCGTCAGCATCGCAAGATTGGTCTTGCCGCACATGCTCGGAAACGCGGCCGCGACATAAGTGGTCTCGCCATCGGGACTTTCCAGGCCGAGGATCAGCATGTGCTCGGCGAGCCAGCCTTCGTCACGGCCGAGCGAACTTGCGATCCGAAGCGCGAAACATTTCTTGCTGAGCAAAGCGTTGCCGCCGTAGCCGCTGCCGACCGAGATGATCGTGTTGTCCTGCGGGAAGTGACAAATCAGCCGGCGCTCGGGATTCAAATCGAGCGTGCAATGAATTCCCCGATTGAAATCGCGCGACTCGCCGAGCTGATCGAGCACCGCCGCGCCCATCCGCGTCATGATTCGCATGTTCAGCACGACGTAGATGCTGTCGGTGAGCTCGATGCCGACCTTCGAGAACGGCGACCCGAGCGGGCCCAGCACGTACGGCACCACGTACATCGTGCGCCCGCGCATCGAGCCGTTGAGCCATCCGCGCAGCTTGGTGTACGTCTGGGCGGGATCGGACCAATTGTTGGTAGGACCAGCCTCGATTTTGTTCGGAGTGCAGACGAAGGTCAGTTGTTCGGTGCGCGCAACGTCGTTGGGGTTCGAGCGATGCAGGTAGCAGCCGGGCCGTTTGGCCTGATTGAGCTCGATGAGTATTCCCTCGGCGACCGCCTGCTTGGTGAGGCGATCTTTCTCCGCTTCGGAACCGTCGCACCAGACCACGGCATCGGGCCGGGTGAGCTGGGCTACTTTCTTGACCCAATCGCGCAACGCGCGGCCGCCGGTCGGTGAATTGGTTGTGTTGTCGGGGTTGGGCGTCACTTCATCGCTCCTCGGCAAAATTTGTGAACCGTAATTCCTATGCTAACGCAGGTGCGTAATGCAATCCTGCGCACATCGGATGGCAATCCCCGACTTCCATTTTACTGGTAAACTACTAAATTATACTACGCTTAAAACGCCTTTATTCACGCTGGCTTGAATGCGATTGGGGCGGCGCGCAGGATGGCTGCGGGCAGCGACCGCGTCGAGCTTGCCGAGACCAACATCTTCCGGTGATCGGATCACCGGTTCGGACCTGAAAATCAGGATTGGAGGACAGCGAAACCAAAATGGCAGGTACACCGCGTGGCTTGGCGCTTCTGCGTGACCCGCAATTCAATAAATCGACCGCGTTCACTGAGTCCGAGCGCGAGGCGCTGGGCCTGCACGGCCTCTTGCCCGAAGGGATCGATTCCGAGGCAGATCAGATTCGGCGGGTGCATCTTCAGTTGTCGCAAAAACCGAACGATCTCGAAAAGTACATCTACTTGTCGCAACTGCAGGATACCGACGAAACGCTTTTCTTCTGCGTGCTCATGTCGGACCCGGTGCAATTCCTGCCGCTCGTCTACACCCCGACGGTGGGCGAGGCCTGCCTGCAGTTCGGCCACATCATACGCCGCCCCAAGGGCCTTTACCTGTCGATCAAACGCAAGGGCCGCGTCCGCGAAATTCTCCGCAATTGGCCGCAACGCGACGTACGCTTCATCGTGGTCAGCAGCGGGCAGCGAATTCTGGGGCTTGGCGATCTCGGCGCAAACGGCATGGGAATCCCGATCGGCAAGCTCGCGCTTTATACCGCATGCGCCGGCGTGCCGCCGCAGTATTCTCTCCCCATCCTCATCGACTGTGGCACCAACAATGAGGCGTTGCTGCGCGACCCGCTCTACCTGGGCTTGCGCCAGACGCGCCCGCCAATCGCCGAGTTGGATGAGTTTGTCGAGGAATTCATAACCGCGGTTCAGGAAGAGTTCCCTAATTGCTGCGTCCAGTTCGAGGATTGGGCCGGCACCGACGCCATCCGGCTGCTTGCCCGCTACCGCGACCGGATTTGCTGCTTCAACGACGACATCCAGGGCACCGCGGCGGTCGCGCTTGCGGGAATTCTCGGAGCGCTTCGCCCCACCGGCGGGAAGCTCTCCGACCAGACCTTCCTGTTCCTCGGCGCCGGTTCCGCCGCGATCGGAATCTCGGGCCTGTTGGCCGAAAGGTTGATACTCGAGGGGATTGCCGCCCAGGATGCGCGCGCTCGACTGTGGTTGTTCGACATAAACGGACTGCTGGAATCAACCCGGACTGACCTGGCTGATTTCCACAAGCCTTACGCGCATCGCCACGCGCCGAGCAGGGATTTTGTCGATGCGATCGAGTCGATCAAGCCCACCGCGATCATCGGGGTCAGCACGGTTGGCAAGGCCTTCAACCAGCGCGTGATCGAAACGATGTCGCGAATCAACCGGCGCCCGATTATCTTCGCCTGCTCCAATCCGACCTCGCACTCCGAATGTTCGGCCGATGAGGCTTACCGCTGGTCGGAGGGCCGTGCCATCTTCGCCAGCGGCAGCCCGTTTCCTCCGGTGCACCTTAGCGGCAAGACCTTTGTGCCCGGACAGGGGAACAACATTTACATCTTTCCCGCCATAGGTCTGGCGGTCTATGCGACCCGCGCAACCCGCGTGACCAATGAGATGTTCATAGCTGCCGCTTGCGCGGTGGCGGAGCAGGTGACTCCGGCCCAGCTCGATGCCGGGCTCATCTATCCGCCCGTGTCGGCGATATTCGAGACCGAGTTATATGCTGCCGCGCGCGTGGCGGAGGTGATTTTCGCGCGCGGCTTGGCGCGCGTGCCGGCGCCGAAGGATATCGCGCAATTCGTCCGATCGCAGACCTACAAACCCGAATACCAGCTGCTTGGATAAAGCGCCTATGCACTGAGTATGCTCGCCGTATATCCTCGCCGCGGAGGCCTCCACATCGTGCCCGAGACTTTTCAGAAGGAAAGCGCGCTCGCTCGATTCTTCAACCGCCTGATGGGCCGCGCCGTCAGGCTCGGAATCGCGCCGCGATACATGCGCCTGCTCGAGGTCCGCGGCAGAAAATCGGGGTTGGCCTTCACCACTCCCGTCAACCTGCTTGAATTCCAGGGTCGCCGATGGCTGGTGGCTGCTCGCGGCGAGACTGCATGGGCCCGCAACGCGCGCGCCGCCGGTCGCGTCGTGCTGCGCCGCGGCGCCAGTTGCGAATCGCTGACCGTTCGCGAGCTTGCCGATGCCGACAAGCCCGAGATTATCAAGGCGTTCCTCGATCGCTTCGCCTCCCAGGTTCAGCGTTTCTTCGACGTGCCCGCCGGGTCGCCCGCCACCGCGTTTGGCGCCGTCGCGTCGCGCACGCCCGTCTTTGAGCTGGTCGCCGACGCATGAGGGGCCCCGAATTTATTTGTGATTGATCCCGCGACGCCGACGGCCCCGACCCCGAATCACGAGCAGCTCGATGCCGTCGGCCAGTCCGCCCGGCGCGAGCGGGTGACCGTTATCGCGCTGGTCGCGATGCTCTTCTATCAGGGCTTCGCGGCCTCGATTGTCTCGGTCGCGGCGCCGTGGATCGCAATCAGCTTCCATCTCGACGGCGCCGGTATCGCCCGCCTGTTCGCATGGATCTCGCTCTCTGCCCTGGGCGCGCTGGCGCTTTCACGGATGATCGACAGGCACGGACGCCGCCGCATGATTCTGTGGTGCATGGCCGCGATTCCCGTTTTCAGCATCGGGGCCGCGCTCGCGGCCAATTTTGTCGCGTTCACTTCATTTCAGATCGCGCTCTACGCGGTCCTCGGCGCCGCCGGCGCCGGCTGTATCGTGATGCTTTCCGAGGAGCTCCCCATCGCACGTCGCGCGCGCGGCCAAAGTTTCGGCGGTCTGGCGGCCTCGATGGGAGCCGGACTCTGCGTTTTCCTCATGCCGATCTTCGTGGCCTACGGATGGTCGTGGCGATGGATGTTCGTGATTTCAGCGGCTGGCGTCGCGATGCTGCCCGCGATGGCGCGGCTGTTGCCCGAGAGCGAGCGATGGGAGCTCTCCGAAGCTGCGGGATTCACCGCCAGGTCGCACTTTTACGACGTCTTTCAGCCGCTCTACCGCAAACGCTCGATCACGATGATCGTATGCGCGCTGGCCGTCGCAATCTCGACCACCGCCGCCAACGCCTTCGGCTATTACCACGCGGTTTCCGTGGTCGGCCTGTCGGCCGCCGCCGCCAGCGCGATGATGATCGTCGCCGGCGGAATCGGCTTGGTCGGGTTTCCACTCGGCGCGTGGGCGGCCGAGCGCTTCGGCCGCGTGCCGACCGTGGTCGGCTTCGGCATTTTCATCACCGCCGGACATTTGTGGTTTTTTTGGGGACCGCCGGCGCATTTCGCGTGGCCGTTGATATGGCTGGCGAGCGGGTTTTTCTGGTTCAACGTATGCGACAACGGGGGCACCGTCGCGACCAACGCGGCGGCGACCGAACTGTTTCCCACCCCGCTACGCGGCACCATGATCGGTTGGTTCGCACTGGTCGGCGCGATCGGCGCCGTCATTTCCAATGCCGCGGTCGCGATGCTGGCGAACGCGATGGGCGGGCTGTCGATCGTCGTCGGTGCGCTGTCGATTATTGGAATCCCGGCTGCGATCCTGTTCGGCCTGATGATCGACGAAACTCGCGGGATGTCGCTCGAGATCGCCGGCAAGGAAGATGAATTCACCAGGTTGGAGAACTGATCCCCGCCCCCCGCGCATGCAGTGGGGAAACGGAAATCACTTTATTTGATGTGAAACCCGCCGTGGCAGGGGTAACCCCTGCACCCAGTGTTAAGGCCGCGCTCCGTTGTCGCGCGCGGCCCCTGCATACTGGCCAGCCGTGCCAACGGCCGGGCTTCGCCCTGTTAGAACTTCTTTTGTGTCATCCTGAGCGCAGCGAAGGAACCCGGATCCTTGCCTCTTCCTGTTAGGGTGAGGGACGAAGGTGAGAGTGAAGAGTCCTTATACCGCACGCCACCTCCATCTGTTTTTTTAACCCTGGCCGCCCGTGCCAACGGGCGCGCATTCATTCGACGGTTAACTCCGTCTCGGCGAACTCGTGCTTTTCGAAATCCCAGGCGAACGCGGCTGCGCCCGCGAATTTGCCGGCGCGAATCGACATCACGATGTAAACGACGCCGGGATAGTCGGGTGCCGGCGGATCGAATGAGCACGCCTGCGCGCGATCGGTCGCGGAAAAGTACGCGTCGTGATCGGGATGCGAATGGTAAACGGCGCGGACCGCGAGCTTGCGCCGATCGACTTCGTTCATTACCGCCAGATGCTCCTTCGGCTCCATCAGGAAAGCCGCGCGCGCATCGCGCGGAAACGCCGCCGCATCTTCGGCGTGCATGCGGTTCTGGATGTTGGCGACCGGGCGGACTTCCTCGACCGAGTTTTCGTTGTCACCGATGATGAAGCCGCAGCATTCGAAGGGGAACTCGCGCTCAGCCTGTGCGACGATCGCATCCATGCTCGCGCGGCGTATCGACGCCGCCTTCATCGTTGCTCCTTTTTTTCAGTGACGCGCTGCGCAGCTCGGACGAGCCGAGTGAGTATCCGATTGGTCTCCGCGCCGAGCCCCAGGCGATCGGCAAGCTCGACGATCTTGCCGTTGAGCGCGCCGATCTCGGTGCGCCCACGAATATGAAGATCGTGCAGCATCGTCGGCCGATGGCTGAACGTCGGCGGAATCATCTGCTCGTAAAAGACTTTTCGATATTCGGCCGCACTCGAAAAGGGCAGGGCGATGCCGAGCGCGCGCGCGACCGCGAATGCCTCCTCGATCGCGCGATCCATTATCGGCCTCACGTCCGGATCCCCGGCCAGCGCCCCGTAATGCTGCTGCAAAAGTGCGCCGAGCGGATTCAGCGCCACGTTATAGAGAACCTTGATCCACAGCACGGGCATGATGTCGTCAACACTGACCGCTGGAACGCCGGCGGCGTCGATCATTGCGGCGATCGCGCGGGCGCGCGCCGCCAGCGCCGGCGAGTCCTCGCGATGAATCGCAGGCGCTGGTCCGATTGCGACCGGCTGCGCGAAAACCGTCACGTGCGCGCTGCCCGGCGTGGGTATTTCCGCGCCGAAGATCACGCGCGCGCCCAATACGCGCCGCCGTCCGAAGCTCTCGATCAACGACTCGATATTGCCCAGGCCATTTTGCATCGAGACGATCGCGCCGTCGTCGCTCAAACGGTCGGCCAGCGCAGCCGCGATCGATTCGGTGTCATAACTCTTGACCGCGCAGACGATTAATCCGAAGCGCCTGCCAAGTCTGGCGGGATCGTCGGCCAGCGTCATGCCGGCGACGATTCGATCGCCAAGCAGTCCCGAAATTCTTAAGCCTCCGCGTGCAATCGCCTCGAGATGCGCTGGCCGGCCAAGCAGCGTGACGTCGTGCCCTGCATCATGCAGCATTCCGCCGAGGATCGAGCCAATCGCGCCGGCGCCCGCGATCAAAATGGGAGTATCGGACATCGTGTTGAAATTATCGGTAGCCGATTCGCCAGACAACGCCACCGCTTGCGGCCGTTGGACCGCTGGCCGCGATGACTTGCTCCGCTTCTTGCGGCTCTGATACTTTTGGCTGTCAGGCGCGCGCATCGCGCGCGTTCGTATTTTCGGGCTTCGATCCTAACGTCCCCGTCGTCTAGCTCGGCCTAGGACACCGGCCTTTCACGTCGGTAACACGGGTTCAAATCCCGTCGGGGACACCATCTTTCTTCCTTTCCGACTGCGCGACGCTGCGCCGCGAGATGGTCCGATACGGGATGCTGACGCGCGATAAGGGCATCTATCGCCGCAGCCCGGTATCGGAGTGGCGGATTGCCGGCAAATAGGCGATATCGCCTCGCGTCAAATCGTGCCTCTGGGAACGCAACAGGATAATTTCATTTGATTTGCAATTAGGCGGATTGACATTCCGCGTCTTTTTTTCTAATAGAGATTACTGAAAACTCTATGCGGGCAGTTAGTTTATCCAGCCACGGGGAAAAACGGCTCAAGGTTTTTACGGAGGTTCGAATGCAATTGGGGATAGCGGGGTTTCGCAGAACAGTCGTCGCCGGCGGCCTTGGATTGTTGGCCCTTTTGGCCTTGAGCTTGCCAGGGGAGGCAGGCGTCAAGCCGGGCGACTTCATCACTCCGGACAACGCGTCGCAGGTGAAGGATCTTGTTTCGCCGGGCGTGTTCTACAAGGTGCAGCGTGGGATGACGATGAAGATAGTCCCCACCTCGCGCATCGATTGGCCGCCTCCGTACAAGGACGCGACCGAAAAATATTCGTCGCAGGTACAACTCTCGAAGGATCATCGCAGCCTCATCGGCTATGTCGCCGGCCAGCCGTTCCCGCTGATCGACGCCAACGATCCCTACGTCGCGACCAAGGTTGTTTGGAACGCCTTGTGGCGTCCGATTCAGAGCGATGACTACGACCTGCGATATTTCGATTGCGACACGGTTTACACCGGCATCAACAAGCCCTTCTTTGCACTCTGGTACTATCAGACGGGGCACTACGCCGGTTATGACCTCGTCGGCCGAACCGAGGTCGAGCCAATGCCCGTCGATCCCGACTTCAAGATTACCAACCGCCTGTGGTTGTTCCTGCTCGGTCCCGAACTCGCGCCCCAGAATGAACGTGGCACCAGTCTGCTGCGTTATCGGTACGGCAGTCCGACTCATGGCGACGACACCTGGGCCTGGGAGCCCGGCACGCGGCGCCTGCGCCGTCTGAACGAGGCGATGAATTCAACCGCGACCGGCACGCAGACCTTTAGCCCCGATCACTATTCGGGTTTCAATCCCAAGACCGAAGAGTACGACTATAAGTTCATTGGCGAGAAGGAGATGCTTGGCTCGGTTGACGCCGAGCATTCGCCGGAAGTCCGCTGCGCCACCGACGGCGGCGGCAGCGCATGCCCCGAGCGTTGGCAGATGCGCCACATGTACATCGTGAGCGCCGAGCCGCGGCGCAGCGTTAACAATGCCGAGGCGATCGATTCCAAGACGGTCATCTACATGGATTCAGAAATGTGGTTCGAGCCGTACATCGATACCTACGATCGTCGTGGCCAGCTGTTCCGCAACAACGTCTTCTGGCTCGCGTATCGCGATCGTCCAGTGCCCGATGCGAAAATCGCTATCTATCCTTTCAAGCGAGAATTCGTCGTCGGCGCCTGCTCCACCGATGTGCAGAGCAGCCAGGCAACGATGTGCTATTTGCCCGGCATCGAGACGCCCGAGCGTGAATGCTGGTACATCAACATGGGTGCGGTGGATCGAGCGTTCTTCACCACCGAGGCGATGGTGAAGATGGCCGAAACCGGACACTTGTAGCAAGCGGCCGCGAGGCGAATCGCCTTACGATTCTGATCGTACGACGCCGGCAGGAGCATCCACTCCTGCCGGCGTTTTCTTTTCACTCACGCGCGGACGTCGATTCCCGCAGCCAATCTTCATCTAAACTGTCGAGTGGATTGCCGGCAAATAGGCGATTTCGCCTCGCGTCAAACCGTGCCTCTCGGAACGCAACAGGTAAATTTTATTCGATACGCAATAGAAAGATTGACATCGGCGTGCTTCCATTCTAATACAGGTTCGTGAAAAACTCGTGCTTGCGGGTATTTTTTCCAACCAGGGGAAACAGCTTAAGGCTTTTACGGAGGTTCGAATGCAATTGGGGATAGCGAGGTTTCGCAGAATAGTCGTCGCCGGGGGCCTTGGATTGTTGGCCCTCGTGGTCTTGAGCTTGCCAGGGGAGGCAGGCGTCAAGCCGGGCGACTTCATCACTCCGGACAACGCGTCGCAGGTGAAGGATCTTGTTTCGCCGGGCGTATTTTACAAGGTGCAGCGCGGGATGACGATGAAGATAGTCCCCACCGCGCGCATCGATTGGCCGCCTCCGTACAAGGACGCGACCGAGAAATATTCGTCGCAGGTACAACTCTCGAAGGATCATCGCAGCGTCATCGGCTATGTCGCTGGCCAGCCGTTCCCGCTCATCGACGCCAACGATCCCTACGTCGCGAGCAAGGTCGTCTGGAACGCCTTGTGGCGTCCGATCAGCACTGACGACTACGATCTGCGATATTTCGATTGCGAGACGGTCTACACCGGCTACAAGAAGCCCTACTTTCCAGTCGAATACCTGCAGGAGGGGCACTACGCCGGTTATGACCTCGTCGGCCGAACCGAGGTCGAGCCGATTCCCGTCGATCCCGACTTCAAGACTACCAACCGCCTGTGGTTGTTCCTGCTCGGTCCCGAACTGGCGCCCCAGAACCAGCGTGGCAGCAGTCTGCTGCGTTATCGGTACGGCAGTCCGACTCATGGCGACGACACCTGGGCTTGGGAGCCCGGCACGCGGCGGCTGCGCCGTCTGAACGAGGCGATGAATTCGACCGCGACCGACGCGCAGACCTTCAGCCCCGATCACTATTCGGGTTTCAATCCCAAGACCGAAGAGTATGACTATAAGTTCATTGGCGAGAAGGAGATGCTCGCGACGGTTGACGCCGAGCATTCACCGGAAATCCGATGCGCCACCGACGGCGGCGGCAGCGCGTGCCCCGAGCGTTGGCAGATGCGCCACATGTACATCGTGACTGCCGAGCCCCGGCGCGGCGTTAACAACGCTTCGGCGCTCGATTCCAAGACCGTCATCTACATGGATTCCGAAATGTGGTTCGAGCCGTACATCGATACCTACGATCGTCACGGCGCGCTGTTCCGCAACAACATCTTCTGGCTCGCGTATCGCGATCGTCCGGTGCCCGACGCGAAAGTCGCCATCTATCCCTTCAAGCGCGAATTCGTCGTCGGATCCTGCTCCACCGATGTGCAAAGCGGCCAGGCATCGATGTGCTACCTGCCCGGCATCGAGACGCCCGAGCGTGAATGCTGGTACATCAACATGGGTGCGGTGGATCGAGCGTTCTTCAGCACCGAGGGGATGGTGAAGATGGCCGAAACCGGACACATGTAGCAAGCGGCCGCGAGGCCAATCGCCTTACGATTCTGATCGTACGACGCCGGCAGGAGCATCCACTCCTGCCGGCGTTTTCTTTTCTCTCACGCGCGGACGTCGATTCCCGCGGCCTATCTCAACAACATGTAAACCGCGCCTCCCACCAGCACCAGTATGCCCGGATTGACGTGGCGCCACAGCAAAATCCCGAACACCGCAATTGCGATCGCCAGCGTCGGCACGTTCACGATCGAAAGCCTCGCAATCGCAAACGTCCCCGACGTCATCAGGCCGATTGCGACCGGCGCCAGCCCGCGCTGAATCGACGTACGCCACGGCCACCCGCCCAGATGCACCCACCATCGATTGACGAACAATGTAATCACGCAGTCGGGCAGGAAAAATCCGATTCCCACCACCACCATCCCGGCCCATCCCGCCAGCTGATAGCCAATCACCAGCACCATCAACATGTTTGGTCCCGGCGCAACCTGGCCGAGGCTGTAGATGTTGCGGAACTGCGCGTCGGTCAGCCAGTGAAACGTATGCACCGTCATGTGCTGCATCTCGGGCAGGACCGCCGTGCCGCCGCCGACCGCCAACACCGACAGCAGCGCGAAAACCAGGAACAGATGTATCAATCGCGTCATGCGGGGTTCGATCTCAATAGTTAATGACGAAACAGGTGATGGCGCGGGCCGCGATGAAATGGCAAATGCTCATCCTGCGCGCGCGGTTTTGAGACCTTGGGCCGGTAGAGCCAGACCGATATCGGCCCGAGACCCAGCAGCACCACGAACAGCGGCAATTTAACGAAGCTGACCGCCAGAAACGTCAGGATGATGATCGCGATATCCGGAAGCTGGCGGAATTGGCGCCGCCCGATCTGCAACGTCACCGCCGACAGCAAGCCAACCGCTGCGGCAGCGATCCCGAGCAGGAAACGCTTGACGTCGGGATTACTGTGATTCGATTGATACAGTATCCCCAGCACCATCACGACGATTCCCCCCGGCAGCAGCATCCCGATGACCGACACCGCCGCGCCGGCCAACCCGCGCAGATTGTCGCCCATGATGATCGCCATGTTGACGGCGTTGAGCCCCGGCAGCGTCTCGCTGATCTCCATCGCGCCGAGAAATCCCTCGTCGTCGAGCCATCCTTCTTGCCGCACCAGGTATTCGCGCAGATAGGCAACCGCGCCGCCGCCGAAGCTGAGCCCGCCTGCGAGCAGGAAGATTCGGAACAGCGTCAGCAGGCTCGGATGAAGATCGGGTTCATTCCTGGTGCTTGAGACTGGTGTTTCCGTATCCGTAGATGAGGGCGGTTTTGGTTGTTCCACGCTGCACCCAGTCTGAGGCCCGCGACTGCAGGGCCGTGTAGAAGAATTCCGAAAGCTCGCGCTGCTTGCGCCGCACCGCTTCGGGACTATCGAAGTTCAATTGGTAGCCGAACTCCGCCACGATTGGCGTATTGGTCGTGCGCACCCGCCATACCGCCAGCGTCGCCTTCGCCTCGAGCTTGTGCCCGAAGTCCAGCATCCCGAGATCTACCTGGTATTCCTGGATCGATACGCCGTTGACTACGCTCAGCGCCGCCTTCGGGTTCGCGTCGATTTTCTTGAGCGCCGGAAATGCTTCCGCGGTCGTTTCGAATCGCTGCGTCAATATGATGTTGGGTGTGTCGAGCTCGCAGTTGTGCGAATACACCAGCCGCATCCCCAGCGCGCCATCTTTCGGCAGGAGGATTTCCTCCTTGAACTTCAGCGTGTACTCGCACGGCAGCAGTGGACGCGGATCTACCGCCAGCGCCGTCTTCTTTTCCGGATGCCTAAATTTGATCACCAGCTCGTGCTTCGCGTCGGGCACTCCATGATGAAAGAAGGTGCGTTTTCTCAGGATGAAGCCGTGATTGTAGAGCTTGAAGTGCGGCGTGTCGTAGAACACCACTTCGCGCTGATGCGGCTTGACCGATTGGTCGATCTTGCCCAGCTTGATACCGAGTGATTTGGCTGCGTGATGCGCTAACTTCCAGAACTTGTGAAACGCTTTCTCGTCGGGAAACCGCTCCGGCTTCAGCAGCAGCTTGTATTCGCGATACTGAATCTGGTCCGACGGTACGATCGGTTCGTAAAACTTTGAACTTTCGGCCTGCGTACTCATCTATATTTCTTCATCCGTTTGAAACCGTCGCGCCGGGAGTTCCGCGGGCCCGCATCAGGGCCGCCGCCGGCGCATCTCCTCGCATTTTCCAGATCCATTCGAAGTATCAGTCTGGTTCGTGGAGGTCAATTATTACCGATTTGAGGGCGGGTCGAAACTGTCGCTCAGCCACCTGTCAGCATCGCAACACCGCTGTCCGAGCGCATCCTGCGCGGCGATCCCCACGCGCCGACCTGCGCTGGCGGCTGCAGCCTCATTGATATGAAATATTGGTGATGTTATCGTTGACCGTCATCGTCGCGATGCCGGTGCTGGGGGCACGTCCGGAATGATCATCGCTAAGCCACAATCTTTGAACTCTGTATCGCCCGCAATGCGAAGAGCGCGCCCCTCGAGGCTCCCCGACGTTATCGTAATCGGGCCGCCGCGCACCGGTTCGACCTGGCTTTACAACGCGCTGCGCGATGCGGTCGACATGCCCTGCGGCGTCAAGGAAACCCAGTTCTTCAACACGTTTTACGACAAGGGTATCGACTGGTACGCGCGCCATTTTCGCTACGCGACCGGCGATCGCACGATCGCCGAAATCTGCCCGTATTTTTTCCATCCGCTGGCGCCCGAACGCATCAAGACCCACATCCCGAACTGCAGGATCGTCGCGACGATGCGCGATCCGGTCGATCGAATCTATTCTGCGTACAAGCTTCAGCGTCATTACGGATGGGTGCGTCGCGGAACCTTCGACGAGGCCCTCAAAGCGTTGCCGCATCTGGGTGGCGCCAACCGCTACGCGGCGCGTCTCGAGACATGGTTCGAGAACTTCGGCCGCGAGAACGTCCTGGTCACGATATATGATGAATTGCGCGCGGATCCGCAGAGCTATGTGAATCGGGTTTGCGACTTTATGAGCGCCGAGCGAGTCGTGCTCTCGCCGCGCCCCGATCTCAGTGGCGATGTGAATGCTTTTGCTCGTGCGCCCAAGAACCGCAAACTCGCGCGCAAAGCGACCAGGTTCATGTACTGGCTCAGGGGCCATCAGGCATATCGCCTTATCAACCTGCTCGAGCGCGCGGGCGTGTGGGAGTTCTGCCACGGGCGCGGCGAGCTATTTCCGGGCCTTACTCCCGAGCAGGATGAGCGCTTGCGCGCGCGCTTTCTGCCCGAGGTCGAAGCGCTCGAGGAATTGCTGATGATCGATCTCTCCGCGTGGAAGAAATCGCGCTCGCCGCGCACTATCGATACTTCCCCGGCGCCCCGGCTGCAGCGACTAGCCAACGGATGAGCGCAACCATCAAACATCGGCTCCCTGAGATCATCGGCGCCGGTCCCGGTCGCACCGGCACTACCTGGTTGCATCGCGTGCTCGAAGGCCACGTCGATCTGCCTTACGGCGTCAAGGAGACCCAGTTTTTCAGCACGTACTACGACAAGGGCATCGACTGGTACGCGCGCCATTTTCGCTACGCAACCGGCCAGCGGCCGATCGTCGAGATCTGTCCATACCTGTTCGAACCACGCGCCCCCGACCGTATCAAGACGTACATTCCGAACTGCCGGGTAATCATCACGCTGCGCGATCCCGTCGAGCATTCGTTTTCGGTCTATAAACTGGTTGCGCACTACGCCTGGGCACGCGGGTCGTTCGACGAGGTCCTGAAATCCCGGCCCAGTTTAGGCGGCGGCAACCGCTACGCATTCCATCTGCGCAAATGGTTCGAAAACTTCGGCCGCCAGAACGTGCTCATCACGATGTATGATGAATTGCGCACGCAGCCGCAGTCGTATCTGGATCGGGTGACCGATTTCATGGGCATCGAGCGGATTGCACTTTCCGCGCGGCCCGAAATCCGTGACGATGTGCACTCGTTCGATCGCGCGCCAAAAAATCGCAGGCTCGCACGCAGCGCGACGCGCTTGATGTACTGGTTCAAGGTCCGCCAGGCATACGGCGCGATAAATCTTCTGGACCGCTGGGGCGTATGGGATTTCTGCCACGGCCGCGGCGAGCCGTTCGGCTGGCTGACGCCCGAGCAGGAGGAGCGCCTGCGTCAGCGCTACCTCCCCGAAGTCGAGGAGCTCGAGGAATTGCTTACGATCGATCTCTCTGCGTGGAAGAAACCGCGCGCACCACAAGCTGGCCACGATAAGCGAAAGGCAGCTATATCTGGTGCGCGCGCGATCAGCCGTGACGATCTTCGTGACTCAATCGTTAAATAGCGGACGTCAACTGAGACTGCCCGATTTCGTTGCGGTCGGACCGGGCCGGACCGGCACAACGTGGCTTCATGAAGTCCTCAAGGGCGGTGTCGATCTGCCGGCTGGAATCAAGGAGACCGATTTCTTCACCACCAACTACCACAAGGGAATCCAGTGGTACGCGCATCACTTTCGCGATGCCGACGGCAGCCGCCCGATTGGCGAGGTCAATCCATACTTCGGATTCCCTGAGGCCGCCGAGCGCATCGCGCTGCATATCCCGCGATGCAAAATCATCTGCACGTTTCGCAATCCGGTCGAGCGAATCTACTCGGCTTATAAACTCTGGCGTCACTACACGCTTACGAATTTTCCGCTCGATGAGTTCCTCATAAAAGTTCCGCAGGTGATCGAAGTGACCCGCTATGCCAGGCATCTGCCCGATTGGCGCGCGCGGTTTGGCCAGGACCGGGTGCTGGTCCTGCTCAACGACGACCTGCGCGCCGATCCGCAGGCCTACCTCGACCGGGTTTGCGATTTTATCGGTATCGCGCGGTACCCCGTGCCGGCATTGGCAGCCCAGGGCCAGTTGATCAATTCAATTACCGATCTGCCAAGGTTTCCGCACGTCGCCCGCAAGGCGCGCCATTTCATGTACTGGCTCGAAGAGAAACAACTTTACGGCATGCTCAATTTCCTTGAACGAGTGGGACTTTGGAAATTCTCATTCGGCGGCGGGCCGAAGTTCTCATCTCTTGATCAGGAGACTGAAGCGCGCCTTCACGATTTAATGCGGCCGGAATTCGATGCGCTGGAGCCGATGATCGGGCGAGACCTTTCCATGTGGAAGAGACCTCAGGCTGATTGCAGTCCCGCAGCTCCTCGCGCTGACGCCATTCAAGGGAAATAGCGACCCGCAATGGCAAAGGTGTCGGTAGTAATTCCGGTATATAACGGCGCAGCCACGATCAGCCGCGCGCTCGCGAGCGTGTTCGCGCAGTCGTACTCCGACTATGAAGTCGTGGTCCTCGACGATGGCTCGACCGACGATACCGCGTCGGTGCTGGCCGGTTACGGCGATCGAATTCGCGTTGTCAGCCAGCCCAATCGCGGTCTTTCCGGGGCGCGCAACGCAGGCGTACGCGCATCGGGCGGCGAGTATGTCGCGTTCCTCGACGATGACGACGAATGGATGCCCCAAAACCTCGCGCGATCCGCAGCCGTCCTTGATCAAGATCCGAATTGCGTGCTGGTGTACACGGGAGCGCTCAAGGTGGATCTGGCCGGCCGGCCGATGCCCAACCAGGACAGCCAGACCCAAGGCGTCGATTCTCCGACGCTCGCGCAGATGCTCGAGCGCCCGTGGAATGTCGTGCCGAGTCAGTTCATGGTGCGCCGCGAGGTCTTCGACCGATGCGATGGATTTGACGAGCGCTGCGTAACGTCATGCGAGGATCTCTATTTCCTGCTCAATGCCCGCGAATACGGGCATTTCCGATCCGTCCCCGAATTGCTGGTGCGCAAGACCACGCGCCCGCTCTATCCCAAGGCGCTGGAACGCGAGCAAGTGTGCGAACTGTTCGTTCGGCTGGTCCGCGCGCGCTATGGCGCCTCGGCCACCGGTCTCATCCGGGAATTCCGGCGCATGCGAATGAAGGTCATGAGACATATGGCCCGCACTCTGATGGAGGAGGGACGCCCCAAGGATGCGCGCCGTTGTCTCGCCCGCGTCATCCACTATCAACCCGCGTCACCGAAGGCCTACCGTCGATACTTGAAGACTTTCCTTCCGGCCCGCTCGCCGCTGGCGACCTCGCGCACGGGCGATGGCGAGGCCTGAGCCGGCGCGGATGACATCTGCCGCGTCAACATCCGGCGGACGCGCCCCGCGCGTCTCGGTAATAATCCCGGTTTATAACGGGGCCGCCACGATTAGCCTTGTGCTCCAGAGCATCTTCGATCAAACCGTCACCGACTACGAGGTCGTCGTCGTCGATGACGGCTCGACCGACGCAACGGCTTCCATACTTGAACGGTTTGGTTCCAGGATCGTGATCATTCGGCAGCCCAACCAGGGATTTTGCGCCGCCCGCAACGCCGGAATCGCAAAGTCGAAAGCCGAGTATCTCGCGTTGTTGGACGCAGATGATTTCTGGCTGCCAACCAAACTCGAAAAGTCGATCGCGATTCTCGACAAGTCCCCGCAAGTCGCACTGGTCTATACGGATGTTTCCAATTGCGACACCGCTGGCCGGGACCTCGGTACTTCGCCCGTCGATGCGCAAACAGCGCATCCTCCCACCCTCGACGAGATGCTCAGCCGTTTGTGGCCGATCATGCCAAGCACGGTCGTGATGCGTCGCGCGGCCTATGAAAAATGCGGCCGTTTTGCCGAAGGATTCAGCGAGGACCTGGACTTCTGGATTCGTATTCGCGAACAAGGCGAGTTCAGCTATTTGCCCGAAAAGCTGACGCGGTTCACGATGGGCCCGCTATATCCCAAAGTGCTCAGGCGAGACAGCCGCGGCGAGCTCTTCGTGCGCTCGATTCGATCTCGATATGGAGATCGCGCGTCTGGAGTTCTTCAGAGTTACACCCAACACAAAGTCCGTATCCTCAGAAATACTGGCCTTGCTGAACTCAGCAAGGGTAATCGAGCCGCCGCGCGCAAATGCCTGATTCGCTCGCTCTCTTATGATCGCACGGCGTTCAAGACATATTTGAGGATCGCGCGAACGCTACTCCCGATGAGCATTATTCGCGCACTCGATCGTTCCCGTGACAGTCGATAGCCTGTGCGGTTCGATCTTCGAAGGTAGTGACTATCGCGCGATCCGCGCCACCTGAAAAGTTACTTGCGGATCGAGCGCAGCTTCCCTACCGCGTGCCGGATACCCGCGCCTTGGGCTTGGGCTCAGTCTCAGCGGGCGCCGCCGGCGACGACATCGATCCATACCCGACCGCATTGCTGATCCGCCGCCAGTTCACCAGCGCGTCGATGCGATCCATCTTCACGCGATGCTTGAAATGCTCGACCTTGTCGAAGATCGAATCGATCAGCACCTCCGACAGCAGGCGCGGCTTGAGGCCCAGGTCGATGAGCTTGGTGTGCTTGGCGTTGTAGTAGTGGACTTCGGCCTCGACGCGCGGGTCCGCGATATGCTGAATCTCGACGCTGCGGCCCTTGTGCTTCGCCGCAGCCTGGATCAGCTCCGCTAGTTGCTCGACCGAGAACTGCTCGGTGAACTGGTTGAAGACGCGGTATTCGCCGGCCTTCGCCGGTTTCTCGATCGCGATTTCGATGCATCGCATCGTGTCGCGGATGTTCAGGTAGCCGCGGGTCTGGCCGCCCTTGCCGTGCACGGTTAGCGGATGCCCGATCGCAGCCTCGATACAGAACCGATTAAGCACCGTGCCCCAGATTCCGTCGTAGTCGAAGCGCGTCGCGAGGCGCTCGTCGAGCATCGTCTCGTCGGTGTCGATTCCGTAAACGACGCCCTGGTTGAGGTCGGTCGCCCGGATCCCCCAGATTTTGCACGCGAACTGGATATTGTGCGAGTCGTGAACCTTGGACAGGTGATAGAACGAGCCCGGCTGCTTTGGATAGGGAAGGGTGTCGGTGCGCCCGTTGTGCGTAATCTCAATAAACCCCTCTTCGATGTCGATGTTCGGGGTTCCGTACTCGCCCATCGTGCCGAGCTTGACCAGGTGGCACTCCGGCACATGCTCGCGGACGGCGTAAACGGCGTTGAGCGTGCCGACCAGATTGTTGACCTGGGTGAGCACCGAATGGCGCCGATCGATCATCGAAAATGGCGCGCTGCGCTGCTCGCCGTAGTGGACGATTGCGTCGGGTTTGAAATCGCGGACCACGGCGCTGAAGAAAGGGTAGTCGGTCAAATCGCCGATCGCCGTCTGTAGCGTCTTGCCGCTTTTTTCGCGCCACGCCGCCACCCGCTCCTGCAGCGGCGCAATCGGAATCAGGCTCTCGGTGCCGCATTCGAGGTCCCATAGACGGCGGCTGAAGTTATCCACCACGCATACTTCGTAGCCGCGCTTGGACAAGTACATCGCCTGCGGCCATCCAAGGTAGCCGTCCCCGCCAGTTACAATCACCCGCATTGAAAATGCCTCCAACAGTGAAAAGGCGAAAAGCGATCCGCCGTCTATTTATTCCTGATACGCGCCGCCAGATCGAGCACGCCGAGAACTTTTACCCGATAGATTCTGCGCCAGCCGATCCGGCAGAAACGTCCTCATCCAGCGCAGGTAGTTCTTCAGCCGGTAGGGATCCACCCTGATCGCGCGCGCGAACGCCGCCCGCGCCCTGGGGCGATCGCCGTCGCGAAGCGCCTTCAATCCTATCGTCGCCAGGATACTCCGTGGAGCCCGCGTCCGTGCCTTTACCAGCGGCGCCGCGGAAACCCCGTAACGCTCCTGCAGATACGCCTCGAAAACGTGCAACGCTTTCGAATAGTCAGGCAACCGCTTGAGCTGCTTCGGAAACCATGCGAACCGCCATATCACCAGCGGCTCGGCGATATAGCCGAACGGCCCCTGCTCGCGCATCTTGATCCAGAAATCTACGTCCTCGAAGCGGAAGCTCGCGCCGCGCAATTCGTCGCGATAGCCGCCGCATTTTTCGTACGCGCAGCGCCGCACCAGCGCCGCGCTCGGCATTATCGGCCACAGCCGCGTCAGCAGTTCATGCAGCGACGGCGGATGGTCGAAGCCTTTGCCGACCAGCGACGTATCCAGCGCCACGCCTTCGCTGTCGGCGAGCGCCGCGTTGCAATACACCAGCGAGAGCAGGGGGGCGGCGTCCAGAACCGCCACCGTCCGCTCGAGCATCGGCGCCGTCCAGACGTCGTCGGCATCAAGAAAAGCGAGATACTCGCCCGTCGCATGCCGCGCGCCATTGTTGCGCCCCGCCGCCGGTCCGCTGTTGGCCTGCTCGATAAGCCTCAGGCGGTCGCCGCAGTCCCGGGCGTACTGTTCAACGATTGCGCGGGTTCGATCGGTCGAGCCGTCGTCAACGCAAATGATTTCAAAATCCTGGAAGGTCTGCCCGATTACGCTGTCCAAGGTGCCGGCGATAGTCGAGGCCGCGTTGTACGCGGGAATGATTACCGAAACGCGAGGCACCGTTTAGCTTGGCTCTCTCATGGTTTTTTGGCAGGCCGCGCGGGCCCTTTGCCGGTAGGTTACACGGCTTGTGCCAACCGGCTCAACCGGCGGGTGATGAAGCCGACCGGCTCAGGCTCCAACAGGGTGTTGATAAACTCATATCGAAGCGTAGTTAGGGTCTCGAACCGTTCAACACCCTGCGTAAAAGATGGCTTCTTACCTACAACATCTCCCCCTCTGGGGGAGACAAGAGAGAGGGAGCAGGCGTTGAAAACTACTTTTTCAACAGCCTGCTAAGGATAGAGCAGGCCCTGGGTCGTGAGGCTGGGCGGGAAGTGTTCGAGGATAAATGGGCCATAGACCGCGATTGTCAGGACGACCGAAGCCGCAACCCAGTAGCTAAGCCGATCGAGCCGCGGCTGCCATCCGACGGTGGGTGGCGCCTGGACCGTCGCGGTAAACGGAAGGTCGCGCTGCGAGGCCTTTTTGCCGGCAACTATCGTCATCACCACGATGAAAAAGAACAGCATCGCGCTCACGAACATCAGCGTTCCGCCGAAGGCGGTCATGATTCCCGGAATCTTCCACGCCGCCAGGCCGTAGGTTGCATGCACCATGTCGGTGCGCCGCGGCATTCCCTCCAGACCTCCGGCTTCCAGGCCGTTGGAGAAAATCATCACTGCGAAGAAATACAAAAATGCCTGGAACAGTGCCAGGCGCGCCGACCATAGCTCGCGCCGCTCGAGATACGGTATCAGCCAATATGCAATTCCCATGTAGGAGAGGGCCACCGCGCAGCCGATGGTTTGATGAAAATGGCCCGATATAAACGCGGTGTTGTGAATCTCCATGTTCATCGTGTAGCTCCCGTTCATCAGGCCGGAGATGCCGCCGAGCAGGAATGCGATCATCGCCAGCACCTGCGCCGCCACCGACGGATCGCTCCATGGAATCTTGAAAAACCAACCAATCAGCCCCTTCCCGCCACGACGGCGTCCCCCGATCTCGAGCGCATACATTACCGAGAACGCCGTTATCAGGCTGGGGAAGAAAATCGCGAAGGTCATGGCCGCGACGGTGAACTTCAGTCCCTGCGATACTCCCGGGTCCATGAACTGATGATGAAAACCGACCGGGATCAGCAGGATAAAAAGTATGAAGGCCACCCGCGTCACGGTGTCGCTGAACAGCACGCCGCCGGCCTGTTTGGGAATCAGTCCGTACCATGAAACGTAAACCGGCAGCAGCCAGAAGTACACGATCGGATGCCCCGTGAACCAGAACAGCGTGCGATCGAGCATCGGATCGACGCCCGGAAGCAATCCCAGCGACCATGGCAGCAGGAACACCACGACCTCTACGGCCAGGCCCACCGATGCGATATCCCACATCACGTAGGTTGCGATCGACATGAAGGCGAGCAGCGGCACTCGCTCGCCCGGATGATCCTTGCGCCATCCGCGCAGCGCCACGAGCTGAGCCGCCGAGGTTATCCACGTGCTCACCACCACCAACGCGAGGCCCAGGTAGAACGTCCAGTCGGCTTCCAGCGGCGGGTAGAAGGTGTACAGGACCGAGGCCTTGTCGGCGAACATCGCATACGCCGCCAGGATCGAGCCGGCAAAAAGCGTCCAGAACGCCGCATGCAGCAGCGCATTATTGAGCTTGCGCCCGAAACCTCGCGCCGTGGTCAGCGCGATAAAGCCGTTGGCGAACGCCGTCGTGAGCACCAGCGCGTTGAACACCCCATGAATCGTTAGTGCCTGGTAGTAGGATTTCACTACCGGGTAGTACGGGAAGACGTTCACGCGCGCGTAACTGAGCGCCTGACCCAGCCCCATGATGACGCCGACCGCAAGCACCGCGAACCCGAAATAGATGTTCCATTTGATAACGTTCAACTGGTCCTGCGGCAGGGCGAAGCCGGACGGCTCCGAGACGATAGCCGTACTCATTTGACCACCACCTTCCCGGACATCGTCTGATGCAGCTCGCCACAGTATTCCTGGCATATCAGCAGGTATTCGCCGGGTTTGGTAAAGCGATAGTCGAATTGAGAAATCTCCCCGGGAACGAGCATCACGTTGACCCGCGTGCCGACGATGAAAAATCCGTGAATCACGTCAACCGACGTTGCGACGAAGCTCACCTCGGCGCCGACCGGAAGGTCGATCTCATTGGGAGCGAAGGTCCAGGTCTTCGCGATCACCACCGCCCGGTATTTCCCCGGCGCGATTTCCTGCACTCCGGGGTGATCGAAAGGTGGCGTTTTGCTTAGCACCTTGCGAAGCTTCTGGCCGACCCCGCAATAGATCAGCCCGCCACGCGAAGGAAGATGCACGCCCATCGCGACGCTGCCGTAGGCAAGCGCGCCCAGAAAAATCACCAGTATTACCGCGCATGCCGCAAGAAAGGCCTTCTCGTACCGTTCCATTTATCTATCCAGCAGCATCCAGAACATCACGGCCCAGCTCACGGCGAGCACCAGCATGTACGTTCCTAATATGAAGATCGTGCCGGTAGGCGGAGGTAGGTCTTCTTCGCAGAATTCGTCGCGCGATGTTTCGAGCGGCATGCGCGCCTTTCCCTTTACTGCGCCGTCCGCGGGCGCAGCGTGCTCAACAACTCACAGAGCCTGTCAGGTCGCTTCCCGTTCACGGCTCCAGGACCTGACCTCGTGCAACCGAGTCAGGTGTACAGGATCGATCGCGTACTGTCCATCTTTCGGGAAATCCCGTCGTTTTTTCTTCGGCTTATCCGCTTGAGGTAATAGCCGCCTCCGCGGCTGGCGAGTAGGTCGCCAGTCGCAAACCGGGAGAGGCCGTCAGAGGAGATTCAAGACGCGCGGCGTACAGTCGACTTGCGCAGCGTCCTGTAGGTATGGCCTTCGCCCAGGCCATACCGGTTCAGCATTCGGTAAACCGTGTAGCGCGATACGCCCAGCAACTCGGCCGCGCGATGGCAATTGCCCTCGGTCGCTTCCAGCGCGCGAACCAGCGCGACTTTCGAGGCCTCGCGGATTACCGCGTCGAGCGAGTAGGGCCAGCTCGCCATTTCGAAGCACCGCTTCGACGCCTTCTCGCAGTCAATCCCGTCGCCATTGGGCCCGCCGTCGAGATTGAGCCCGCCGTTTTGCAGCACCTTCTCGACCGACTCGCCCACCACTTCCGGATTCGCATCGTGGTGGCGCAAAGGCAGGTCGTCGAGATCGATACGATCGTTTTCGGTCATCAGCACCGCGCTCTCGATTGCATGGCTGAGCTCGCGGACGTTGCCGGGCCACGGGTCGGCGTACAGTGCGTCCAAGGCGATCCGCGAAACGAGCTTTATATCTTTGCCGAACAGGCGGTTGAAGTGCTCGATAAAATGAGCGATGAAGGCCGGGATTGCCTCGCGCCGCTCGCGAAGCGGCGGAACCAGGATTGCCGCCGCGTTAAGGCGGTAGTAGAGGTCGTCGCGGAATTGCCCCGCCTTGACCATCGCGTGCAGGTCGCGATTGCTTGCCGCGACCAGCCGAATATCAACCGAGTAGGTGCGTGAAGAACCGACCGGCTGAATCTCGTGGGTATCGAGCGCGCGCAGCAGCTTGGGCTGCAGGCGCAGCGGAAGCTCGCCGACTTCGTCCAGAAATAGAGTTCCGCCGTTGGCGGAGCGAAAATAGCCGAGCGAATCCTCGCGGGCATCGGTGAATGCGCCGCGCACATGACCGAAAAGCTGCGACTCTGCCAGCGACTCGACCAGGTTGGAGCAATTGAAGGTCACGAACGGACCGTTTGGCGCCGAGCCCATCGTATGCAGCGCGCGCGCGACCAGTTCCTTCCCGGTTCCGGATTCGCCGTGAATCAGGACCGTTGCCTTGTACGGACTCAAGCGTGAAATGGTTTTGAGTATTTTGCGCGCGTGCGCCGACCGCACCACCGCCCCGCCAATCCGTTCCGACCCGTGCGCAAGATCCGCCAGGCTCAACCACTCGGACGTTGCGTCCGCCGGCTGGGCGCCAAGATTCTGCCTCGCAGTCGCGACCGGCGATCCTTTCGCCGAGTACTCATGTAGGCGCATCTTCAGTTCCCCTCGAGCGCTGACTCTTCTAACTTCCGCTTATTTCCTAAACCTGCTCTACTAATTTGTAGGGTTTGGATATATTCTAGTAGGGGCTAGCCTGTCAAGATGGTCAGCGCAGAAATTGCCGAATTTGGGCAAAAGCTAGTCAACTTGTGTTTAGTCATTGCGCTTTTCACCGTGATGAGCGCGGTGCAACCATGACGGCGCTGGCTAGAAAATTTGATAGAAAATGACATAACCCCGCGCCTTCACCGCCCTCATCTCGGTCGCTCTTCTGGTAACGCTACGCCGCGCTTTGAGCTAATTTAACTATCTAATAATAGAGCTTTCGCGGCACATGCGTAGTTGAAATCAGAGCGGGGCGGAGTTGCGGAACCGACTTCGGAAGTCGCGACTATTCCCAATGCTTCGAATTACCTGTAAGCATTGAAACCTCTCGGGCGAGCCGGTAGCTCAGGCGGTAGAGCATGTGACTTTTAATCACAGGGTCCCGGGTTCAAGTCCCGGCCGGCTCACCAAAAATCCACTAAAAAATCAAAAATTGAGACTGCTCACGCGTTCGAACTGGTCGAAGAGCCGCGGACCAGCCGCGGCCCGTATTGCACTGCCATCCGAAACGGCCGAATCACCCAGTAGAGCGGAAAGAGCGCTGCTGGCAGCGGGATGAGTTCGTAGTCGCCCATCGTCGGCGCCAGCATTCGGCGGACGATGTAGCGCATTCGCGCGCGTGCGCCCTCGATCGAGCGGATCGGAACCGCCCACGGATCGAAGTCTGCCCGTCCCTGCGTGGCTCCGCTGAACAGTTGCCCCGCCACGCGTCCTGCCAATGCCCGGGCGGCGCGGTCGTCGCGAGCTATCGTGACAAGATCGGCGGGAATCGGCGCGCCGACCAGCTCGTGCGCCAGGCAGATGCCGGTCAGGAACATCCGCCGGCTCCCGAGTGAGGTTGCCTCGTCGAGTATCCTCATCAGATCGATTTCCGGACGCGCGCGAACGGTCTCGGCGACATCGCAGATCGATCCGAGCGTGACCCATCCATGCTTCGTGGCGTGAACGCAGATGTACAGCAACAGGTCGTCGGGCGCGATCGCCATCGCTTTGCCGAACTCCAGATCGACCTCGTGCGCGCGCCGCCACAGGCCTTCCTCGTCGGGGGCGAAACGGAACGACCGCGGCGTGAGGTTCCAATGAACGTCCACGGCGCCCAGCCCGTCGGGTCCGACGAAGGCGTCCTCGTACTCCTGAAAGTAGCCGGTGGCGAGACCTTCGCGCCTGGTATGTGGCGACAAATATCGTTCGGCGGTGAGTATTTCGGCGACCCGGGGCAGGTCAGTCTGACGCACGAGAATATCCAGATCGCTGAACTGGCGAAGTTCGATCGATCCGTATGCCATCGCGGCAAGTACCGGACCCTTGAAGGTGACAGCCGGAACTCCAGCCGCTTTCAGCAGGCCCATCAGGCGCACAAGTTCGGCGGTCAGATGACGGTTGTAGAGAATGATCAGCTGCCACTGCGTCCGCAGCTTCGCAAGCCCCTCTCCCGGAACCGCGGTCGGACATTCGAGTTTCAGATAGCGATGTACTAACGGGAGCACCGCATGACGTTTGGCGATATCGACGACGCGGTCCCAACTGCGCACGCGCGGCGCAAGGTCGGCCGCCAGTTCCGTGCGCACGGGCGTGGCCGCAGTTGTCGCGCAGCACAGCACGAGCGCCGCTTCGATGGACAAGCCGGCAAGGTCGAGGAGGGCGTCGAATTCCACAGAGTTGTCAACAATAGCCCCAGGCGCGAGCTGGGACCAAGTGCGCCTTGCAAGTGTATCGATCGGTGACAGCCGTTTCCTTCTCGTCCGCAAGAGCATAACAACCGGATGACAAATTGTAGACTGAAAGCGGCCAGCGACTGCGCTTTGCAAGTGTATCTATCGGCGACACCGGCTTTCGTTTTGTGGGCAACAGGATAACAACTTGTAGAGATTTACGTCGCTGAGCCTAATCTACGACTTCTAACGACTAAAATCGAATAGCAAAGCCGTCAATGGGCGTCATAGAACCGCTTGACTCAAGGGAGGCAAAATGAAATGATTCGCCGTCGATCTAAACCATTGCTAAATCTACCTCGGCACGTCGTGAGCAAACGTCCAAGAACAAGAGTTGCCAAGAGCCGCTTATTAATGGTGTCGCCACACAGAAAACGAAAGAAAGGCGAAGGAGCATAAACGATATGAAGGCAATCAAACGAGGGTTTTTTCAAAGTATAGGCGCTCCTGGCGTATCTTTTCTTGCTTTGACGGCCGCGCTTGTCCTGACTGGCCCGCAGGCCGCTTGGGCCAAGAAGGCTCATGCGTCTGCGAACGCCGTAGATCCCATGGGTATCACCACGTGCGGGTCGTACACGGCTAACAACACGATCTATCTGGTACAGAATAACCTCACCGAGACTGTCGCCGGCAACACCTGCCTCACTCTCGGTGGCCACGACAACACCCTTAGTCTCCAGGGTTACAGCATCACGTACACTGGGACGGGGACCTCGACAGGGGACGGAATCTTCGTCGAAAGCTCAGCCAATGAGGACGTGATCGAAGGCGGTGGCAGCGTAATCTCGGGGTTTGCAGTGGGTGTGTTGGATAAGGGAGGTAATACTGCAGGCGATGCGATCGTCACGACCGACAACGGAGTCGGGCTGGAGATGAACGGCACTGGCGAGAGCACGACGGAAATATGGACCAATGTTGATTCCACGGCGAATAGCAAGCAGGGTATTTACATATATAACTGCGGTGATGAGTGCGGCATTTCAGACTTCAGCGCTTCAGGCAACGGCGCCGATGGAGTGCTCGTAACCGGCTCGGACGGACCGAGGATCAGCGTGTTCACCGCTACCGGTAACGGTGGCGCTGGCGTGCACGTAGGCTGCACATGGGGTTGCGGCTCCAATTCCGAGGTTAAGGTGGGCGATGCGCCCGAAGGTGCTACCGCTGGTTCAGCTGCGGTCACTGGCAACAACGGTGACGGAATTTTCCTGGACGCAAGTGAATCGACCAACATGGATCAGGTTTACCTCATAAGCGCATCGGGCAATGGTGTTACAAGCGGTCACGATCTCCACGACGCGAGCAGCACGTGCGGAGGCAACCACTGGGTCACCAACGACTATGGCACGGCCGATGCCGACGGCGTGTTGAGTCCCGCCTGCATTCCGCTGACTCCGTTCTGATCGGGATGGAGAATTTAAGGCTTAGGTCTTGATCGTTTGTGCGATGGCTCCGCGGGTCCTGCGACCCGCGGAGCTTCGCGTTTCTGAGACATCTATCGCCTTGGTATAGCGCTCAACGGGGCGGCCGACGGTGGCTCAAGTCGTGCAGCACCGCCGCTCTTACCTCGGCGAGTGCGGAAAATTCATTGGGCACGATGAGACGTTTGACCGGAACGCGCTCGGCAACGCGGGAGAGGAACTGGAACTGACGCGTCAGCATCGCACGGTCGGTGATGTCGAGCCTATAGGCCGCCTTGACCAGCCCCATCAGCGCCTCGCCGGGAGCGAGCTCCTGGATCGCGACGCGGGCTGAGTGTTTGCTCGATCGCGCGCGCTCGAGCAGATAGATGCGCGCGAGCCGGCGTGTTGTCGAGCAGAAGTCGGCGCGTCGGGAGTGGTTTTTTAAGCGCGATTTTGTCGTATAGTGCGCGACCGGCTTCAGATTCCGTGAACTTGCGCCAAGCGCCCGGATCGAATCGCGCCACAGCCGCAAACCCGGATAACCGGGAAGCGCCATAAACGCTTTGCCTTCGGAAAGCGCCAGGCAATCGTCGCAGACCAGCGGATACCCAGATAGGACGAAGCTCGCGGCGAGCGTTGACTTACCCGACCCTGCAGGTCCCGTGAATGCACAAACTCCCCTGTGCGTCGCGACCGCAGTAGCGTGCAGGGCCTCCCGGCCGCGCAGGTTTACAACCAGCGGGAGCACCTGGTCTATAAGGAGATGACGGATGGTCTCCAGACTAACGTCGCTGCTCGCGTTGCAGCAGACTACCTGGCTTCCGGAGCTGTCAATGACAAAGTCGGCTATGTTAGCAAAGGAAAGTACGTAACCAGCCGGAGTCTTGCCGCAGCGGAGCCAAATCCTGCCGCCTGGAAGCCGCGAACGCAGGTACCATCGGGGATTGAGGCGGAGGCGCTGAGAGCGTCCGCCTAGAGTCGCGCGAACCGCCGACCCTACCGACGACACTCGAAGTGCCGGAAGCTCCGGAAGCGGAAGGTCTGTAACGATTTGCAGCCCGTAGGCTTGCTGATGAAAGTCTGGGATTCTCGTTTTGCTCAGGTCGGTGACGGAGCGCGATGCCCAGAAAAGTTCCGGTTGAGACCGTTCGATTTGCCCCACCGACGGATTGTACCCGGTCTCTTCCCCAAGCGTAGCAGCCGGCTGTAATTTTGACCACGCGAATCAGCTCGCAAGAACCTCGGTGGGGAGTCCGATGGTCTGCTAGCCTATCATAATTTGGCGTTGCCCGGATATCCCGTCAGATGCAGCCGTGCCGCCTGAAGCTGTGAGCTTTGCCACGTTGCCGTACTCTACGAGGTGAGGACGGACATAAGGTTTCTTGATGCTCTGCGTCCGAGGCTTCTGCGCGTCTGTCTTAATTTTTTTAATCATCTCCAATCCCCAAACTCCAATTGCATCTCGCCTCGCACCAAAACGTCACGTTTCTTTATATAGCACACTTGCGCTTCTTACAAGCAGCATAACCCTTCCTGATTCGCCGAAGCTGGTCAAGATACGGATGCGCTACCTGGTTCGAAAACGCGGGTTCAGATTATGAAAGACGACGACCAAGGTCAAGTCGGTCAGGGGTTCGCGTCGGCGATGAGAACCTTGGTGACGTATTCCGCTGCATCCGCCAATGAGGGGAAGAGAGCCGAATGAATTCGGAATAATTCCCTTTCTATTTCAGCCAGTGTGCGTGTTCCATCGGCCAGATTGACCACTGACCTTCGCGCCACGCCCCAATCCGACAGGTGTGGCACAAAGTCCGGACGGGTCTTAGCCAATTCGCCAGGCATGAGCGACATCCCATTGAGCGTGGAATGAACATATCGTGCCTTTTCCCTACCTTTAGTATTGAAGACCACCACCTTCCAGCTAAGGAGATTCTGCGCGGTAATAGCAGTCATCGTGATATCCAGGCGATCCCCCTTGCTCAACGCTAAAGGCTTCTCGACCGGAAAAAACACCGCAGATCGTTGGATTCGGCTTTTGCGAAAAGGCGAATTGGTCATGATCACGCCCGGCGCCAGTTCGGCAACGAACCATCCGCTGAGACCGTGCATAACGCCGGCCGCTGAAACCTCGATCGCAGCCTTGGCAGAGAAGCGTTCCGGCGTCAGGTCCGTAAGGTCAAAGCTGAACATCCGCGCGGGTCTGCCCAGCCTCCGACGCGGGCTCTTCTCGCTGGGGTAAACGGTATTGAATGCAATGCTGCGTGCCGGCGACATCTTCAGCCCGGCATGTCTTTTCTCCCAGAAGCCGGCGATGCCCCACATCTCGGGAAAATTCACCGGGACGAGGAAGAGTTCGATGCGTCGAGGGATCGCGCGGGCGCCCGGCTTGAGGAGACGCCGGCGGGCGTCGTTGAATACCTCGGGCATCCCGGCGCCAATTCCGAAGTGGCTCAGCTGATCGGCAACGACGACGTCGGCCTTTTCGGGAAGCCTGGCACGACCGGAGCGTTCGTGAATCCCGATCGTGCTTTGCCCGTAACCATTGGCAGATGCCACGTCGCCGGCGACCTGGATCATGGGCGATTGGTCAATCTGGTACACCCTTGCGGCTCCGGCCTTCATCGCGAGCAGGCCAAGCACCCCAGTCCCGCAGCCGATGTCGAGCACGAGGTCGCCCGGCTTAACCACGGCGTTGATCGCCCGTCGAAACAATGAGGTTCGGTTCAGGTCGGAAAGATACAGGCGATGCTCATCCAGCATCAAAGACATTTTACTCGTTCCATTTCAGTTCGCTCTGCCATGCATTGCGACAGGGTTTACAGCTTGAAGAGCGCATCGATGAGGGTCACCAAGCCGCTTCTGTGGTTTCGGCCACGTGCTTGAAAGGCTCACTGATACCGAGAAACACCACGTTGAGCCAGAGTTCGAGCGCAAAGATGTTCCACAGTTCGAAGACATTCTCTGCGTAAGAGGGATCGCGGCGAGAAAACGCCTCAGCCATCGAGCGGTAAAGCCTGCGCACAACGACTCCGTCGACCCATCCGTTTTTGACGACGTTGAGGCGATCGAACAGCCGCTCGCCGCCGAGCGCGATTAGCGCCATTGGGTATAACTCTGTCAGGTGAGTCTTATCATACCGCAGCCGTACCCGCTCCGGCAGGATTCCACGCATCGAATTGCGCAACACGAACTTGCTGACGCCGGGCCTGAATCGTTGGTTATCAGGTATGGCGAAGGCAAACTCGAGTATGCGGCGGTCCAGGAAAGGATGCCGTGCCTCCAGTCGAAAGCCCGCGGTCCACCGTGCATCCATCTCAAGGGAGTACGAGAGCAATCCGGAAAAGTAGTACCTGAACAGATCCTGCTGTGCGAAGCTGCGGCTCCGGGGCAACGGCCGCCTCGTGGACAGGCGCTCCAAAAGTTTCGTCCTGGCCGCGAACGCGGGCACGACCAGCGGGTGAAGCTCAGGCGGACGACGCAGCCATGGCCTGAGCGCCGACTTAAGGCCGTCGGGCACGAGGGGCAAAACGCCATACCGCCAAAGGGTCCTGGCATAGCCCGGAAAGGGCGCGAATCCGACCGGTGGATTTCGATCAATCCGCAGCCTGCGCAACAGCGCCATCATGCGAAGCTGCCTGACCAGGTCTGCATATACTAAGTATGTTCCGGAAAACCACTCGTCGCCGCCCAGTCCGGTCAGCCGAACTCTCAGGTCGTTACGATTGCCAAGAATCGGCGTGTAATCGGTGCATCCAGAGTTGGGAAAATCCGGAAAGTCCAGATAGTGCGCAACCTGGGCAGTGAGCTGGCCGAGCGGGGCCATTCCTGGAGGAAGATAGGTATGGCGATGAGGATACTTATGTAAGACCTCTTCGACGTACTCAGTCTCGGCTGCGGGTCCGGTCTCGAAGGGAACCGTGAAGCTTTCAAAACTAGGAAGTTGCACTTCGCCGTCGTGGCGTAGTTGTTCTGTCAAACAGACAATCGATGATGAATCAAGCCCGCCACTCAGGTCCGAGGCGACTCCCTTGTTGCTGCGAAGGTGGCATCGCATCACCTCCTTGAACAGCGAGAGAAAATGATCGGAGTATTCGTCGTCGCTCCGATAGATAATCTCCCGTGAGGCGTCCAGATCGTAGTAGCGCCGACGTTCCACGCCACGCGCGCTCACGCTCAGATAATGCGCCGGCTCGAGGCGGCTGACACCTTCGAAGAGTGTCTCCTCGCGGTCTACCGGGAGCCTCACCAGCATCTCGGCTATAGCAGGCTCGTTCGGCCTTCGTACGACCCTTGGATCCTGGAACAGTTGATGAAGCTCCGAGGCGCACAGAAAGAATCCTGGGCCATTGAAGTAGTAGAAGCTTTTTACTCCCAAAGGATCCCGGGCACAGAAGAGCGTCCGCTTCGATGGGTCCCATAAGGCGAACGCGAAATCGCCTATGACTCTCGCAGGCGCCTCGGTACCCCAGCACTGCCAGGCGCGCAGCACGATCTCGGCGTCCGTGCCCGTGCGAACACGATGACCATGCGAATTCAACTCCGCCGTGAGTTCGTCGCGGTTATCCACCCGCCCGTCCATCGATAGAACGAGCCTGCTGGTTTCGTCCACGAACGGGCTGGTCTCAGCCGAAGCTTCGGGCGTCGTCTGGAGCTTTGCATGCCCAATCGCGACCGGGCCGTTGCCCCATACGCCGAAGCCGTCAACCGAGCGGTACGGGATGACATCAATCATCCGCTCGACAGTCGAGCGGTCCGCTGGAGCTCCGTCCCATTGATAGAGGACCGCGATGCCGCTCATTAGATCGAAGCGCCGGGGTGACGGCCCGATGCCTCCAGCCTTGGCGTCATCGCAAACGACCTTTAGGTTCGGCGATCAGATGCACGAGTCTCTTTTCGACAAGTTGATTCATGAGAGCGTCGAGGTCGCGGCGTAGCTCATCGGGTTCGACGTCGAACTGCTGCTTTAGCGAGGCGAAGGTTTTCTCAATGGAACCGTGTTCGACGAGTTCGCGCCATATCTGGCCACCCGAGCCGTCGAGGCCGAAGTAGACGCCCGTTTCGACGTTCAAGATGACCACGTCGCCGCCGAGATCCCGCCATATGACGCCATCGCTGATTTCGACGCGCATCGAGCTTTCCCTTCGAATGGCCGTGGACGATTGCTCCTCAAAAACACGCGCAGAGGCCAAGAGTATGCCACAACGAGCGGATCGGCGAACAGAGCGTTATGCTATTGGCTTCCCTCGGCGGCGCGCGCCTTATAGACCATCTCAATGCGACTGTTCCTCTTCCCAGATTGGGAAGGGGTTAGGGGTTAGGTTTTGGCCAGATGATGGTGAGTCCGATCAGTCGATGGTTCCCGCGCAGCGCTACGACTGACGCCAAGCTGCTGCTGGCGACACGCGCGCTGCGCGGCCTTGCCGACGGGGCAGTCAGCATATTGTTGCCAAGCTACCTGACCGCGATCGGCTTCAATCCGCTCCGCGTCGGCGCAATCGTGTTTGGCACGCTGCTGGGTTCGGCGGCGTTAACGCTATGGGTGGGGCTGGCCACCGATCGGCTGGGCCGGCGTCGAGTCCTGCTTGCGGCGTGCGCGCTGATGCTGGCGACGGGAATAGGATTCGCCACCACGGAGAGCTTCTGGCTGCTGTTCGTGGTGGCGGTCGTCGGCACGCTGAATCCATCGGCCGGCGACGTCAGCCTGTTTCTGCCCGTCGAGCAGGCGGCGTTGGCCGAGGCCGCAGAGCCTGGCGATCTGACCGCGATGTTCGCGCTGTACAACGTTGCGGGCGCGACGGCTGGTGCGTTTGGCGCGCTGGCCAGTGGCGTGCCGGCGATACTCGCGGCGCGCCATGGATGGGCGCTCGCGCCGGCGCTGCGGTCGGGCTTCGTCGCATACTCGATCATCGCGGTGATTGCGTTCGCGGTTTATCGGCGTCTCTCCCCGGCCATCGAAGTCGAGCGCCAGCCCGCCAAGTCCGCGCCGCTGGCGAAGTCGCGGGCAATCGTGCTGCGGCTTTCGGCGCTGTTCAGTCTCGACTCGCTCGGCGGCGGATTCGTAATTCAGTCACTGCTGGCGCTGTGGCTGTTTCGCCGCTTCAACCTCTCAGTTCAAGTGGCGGGCACGTTTTTTTTCGCGGCCGGACTGCTTAGCTCGTTTTCACAGTTTATTTCGTCGGCGCTTGCGGCGCGGTTCGGCCGAATCAACACGATGGTGTTCAGCCATCTGCCGTCGAACGCCATGCTGATCATCGCGGCGTTGATGCCGACCCCGGGGCTGGCGATGGCATTTCTGCTGCTGCGCTTTTCGACCTCTCAGATGGACGTTCCCGCGCGCCAGTCGTATGTGATGGCGGTGGTGCCGCCCGAGGAGCGCGCGGCCGCGGCGACAGTGACCAATGTGCCGCGCAGCCTGGCGGCGGCGCTGGCGCCATTGCCGGCGGGCGCGATGCTGAATCATTCGTCGTTTGGATGGCCGCTGATTTGCGCGGGCGCGCTCAAAACAATTTACGACATCGCATTGCTGATTCAGTTCCGCGCCGTCAAACCCTCCGACGAACAGTTTGAGGAGCGGGACTCGTCGTGAACTACGCGCGCAACACGACCAGACCCTCGCGGATCGCGCGCCCGCCTTCGCCGCTCAACGTCTCGAAGAAGACGGCTACCTTGTCCGGGCTGTCATCGCGCCCCAGCACCCGCACCGTCAGCGTCGAGGGCATCGTCACCATCGCGCCGAAGCGGCCCGCGACTCTTTCAATTCGCGCAGGATCGTTGCCCGCTTCACTCTCGATTATTCGTGACACTGCGATCGCGAGCGTCGCGGTGCCGTGCAGGATGATCGAGGGCAGCCCGGCGGCGCGCGCTACCGATGCGTCAGTGTGAATAGGATTGAAGATTCGCGCGCACTCCGTGTAGATGTGCGCCATGCCCGCCGGCACATCGACCCGGCACTCCGAACGGGGCTCGCCTTCCTCGACGATCGGTTGCATCGGCGCTGGCGGATGGGTCGGCGGAATATCAGGCCCCCTGACCTCAACTCCGCGATAAAGCGCGCCATACCAGCTGGTGCAAACCGGCTTGCCTGCGCCATCGATCGTATCGAGGCGCGTGACCATGTATGCGCCGGGCGTGAGCCGCTGGACTCCCGCGACCGTGAGCTGCGTCGTCAGCCGCTCGGGGGGCAGAATCGGGCGATATAGGACAGTGTCATGCGTCGCGTGCACGGCGCGCATCGCCTCGTCGCGCGTGAGCGTGGAGGATTTTTCGAACTGTGTGCGCATCGCGACCTGCACCGGCCATTCGAAGCAGACCGGAAACATCGGATGCGCAATCACTGCGCGATTGGTGTCCATGTAGCAGGGCATCGCGTCGCCAAGCGCGGCGGCATAGGCCATCGTCCAGCGCGAATCGATCTCGCTGACCATTGGCGCACCCGTGCTGCCCACGATCGATGATTCAAGCGGCATGATAGCTACTTCTATCTGCCGTCACCCGCTTCGTCCATCGCGCCTATCGAGCATCTCGCAGGCATTCTCCGGTCATCTACTGCTCCGAAGGGAGGATGTGGTCGAGCTTGCCGCTTGCCCAGATGTCCAGCATTTTTGCAAGCGACTGCAGCTTTACGGGTTTGCTCAGATAATCGTCCATCCCGGCGTCGAGGCATCGGGCGCGATCGCCTTCCGTCGCATGAGCAGTAAGAGCGACTACCACGGTGTGCCGAGTATTTCCTTCGCGTCGCCTAATCTCCGCGACCGCCTGGTAGCCGTCCATCTCGGGCATCTCGCAGTCCATCAAGACAATATCGGGGCGCCGGGACGATACGAACTCCAACCCTCGCCGCGCCCCATCGACGATTTCCGCCGTGTAGCCGAGGACGGAAAGCTGCTGCGCCCCGATGGTTCGATTCACCAGATTGTCGTCCACCAACAGCACCCGTACCGCCTTGCGCCATTGCGGCGGTACGTTGTCAATCGGGCTCGGCGGCGGGGCCGCGATGGTCCTGGTGCTGACGCCATCGGCATTTCTGCATAACTCGAGGAGACAGCTGAACAAGTGCGACGGACGCACCGGCTTTGTAATCCATGCATCCACCACTTCGGTCGCATTGCGCACAGCGCGTTGCGCGCTAAGCATGATCACCTTGCTATGTTTGATATCGGCGCGCTCCTTGATTGCACGCGCGAGGCCGAGCGCGCTCAGGCCGGATATCTGTTCATCGATCAGCGCAACGATTTGCTTCTCGTCAGCGGCCCGCGCCAGCTTCAAAATATCCAGGGCCTCGGCTCCGCTGCCGACCGCCGCGTTCTCAATTCCCCACGACGATAGGTATTCGGAAAGGATTTGACGACTGGATGGACTGTCGTTGACGATCAGCGCGCGTATCCCGTTGAAGCATGAGGTGGCTGTCGCAGTCATCCACGGACGAACAATCTCCAATCCCTTCTCGAGTCGCGCGGTGAAATGAAAGTTAGATCCTTTTCCGGGCGCGCTTTCAAATCCTATCTTGCCGCCCATTTGATCGGTCAGCCTGGCCGCGATGACGAGGCCGAGTCCGGTGCCGCCGAAGCGCCGGCTCGTCGAGCTTTCCCCCTGAACAAACGGCTGAAACAGGCGCCCCTGCGCCTCGAATGGAATTCCAATTCCCGTGTCGGCCACCTCGAAGCGCACCAGCACATCGTCGGCCGTGTCTTCCACTCTGTTGGCGCGGACCATCACCTCTCCCTGGTGGGTGAACTTGATCGCATTCGACACCAGGTTGTTGAGAATCTGGCGCAGCCTGCTCGGATCGCCTCGCAAACCGCTTGGCATGTTTACGTCCACATACAGAGCAAGCTCGATCCCTTTGCCGCGAGCAGCCACTGCAAAAGAATCGATTAGACTTTCCGTCAGTTCGACAAGGTCGAAGTCAAGTTTCTCCAGCACGACCCGGCCGGCTGCGAGTTTCGAGAAGTCGAGTATGTCGTTGACGGTGGTCAGCAGCAGCTCGCCGCTTGACCGAATGATTTCAGTTTGGCGGCGCTGCTCGGGAGTCAAATCGGAAAGCGACAGCAGCTCTCCGGCCCCGATGATTCCGGCTAGTGGGGTCCGAATCTCGTGGCTCATGCTGGCCAGGAACTCCGAGCGCAGACGGGCCGCTTCCAGCGCAAGGTCACGCACTCCATCGCGCGCGCGATTGGCCTCTTCCCCGGCGCGCTTGCGGCTGGTGGTATCCAGCATCACCCCCTCGTAGTGCTCGACCTTGCCGGCTGCGTCGTAAACAGCGCGCGCACTCTGCTCGCACCAGATGACGCCGCCGTCGGGCCGGCGTATCCCCATTTCGAAGTTCTGAACCACTCCTTCTTTTGCGATGATAGCCTCGAGCCGGGCGCGCTCCCCCGCGTCCAGCCACAGCTGCGCGATGTTGGCGCGTTTGAGACTTTCGGCGTCTTTGAATCCCAGCATCTCGACCATCGCCGGATTGGCCTCGAGAATATTTCCTTCGGTAGAAATTCTGTACAATCCGACCGGCACGCGATCGACGAGACTGCGGTAGCGGACCTCCGCACGCTTACGCCCGATACGCTCTTCATAGTCGCGCAGCTCGCGCTCGACGGCGAGCGGCAGCCGCGCCAGGTTGGTCTTTAAAACGTAGTCATCCGCGCCGCACTTCATGGCCTCGACGGCCACCTCCTCGCCCACCGTCCCCGAGACCAGGACAAACGGCAGGTCGAGTCCCCTGTCGCGCAGCATCTTCAATGCGGCGAGCCCGTTGAAGTGAGGCATCGAGTAGTCGGCGATGACCATATCCCAGCCGCCGCCTTCAAGCGCCGCCAGCATCGCTTCCGGCGTATCCACTCGCTGGTAGGTCACCTCGCAGCCATCGCGCCGGAGTGCCCGCACCTCGAGCTCGGCATCGTCCGGCGAGTCCTCGACGATCAGGATGCGGAGCGGCTGCTTCACCGGCCGTTCCTGAGACCGGCAAACGGCCTCTCGTTCAGGACCAGCCAATACAGGCCGAGCTGCCGGACGGCGTCCATGAAGTGCTGAAAGTCAACCGGCTTGCGAACGTAACTGTTAGCGCCCAGGCCGTAGCCGTTGACGATGTCCTGCTGCTCATTGGAGGAGGTCAGAATAACCACGGCGAGCAGCTTCGTCCGCTCATCCGCGCGCAGCTTCCTTAACACCTCGAAGCCGTCCACTTTGGGCAACTTCAGGTCCAGCAGAATCAGTTCCGGCTGGACGCTGGTGTCGCGCCCCGCGTACTGTCCCGTGCCGAAGAGGTAATCAAGCGCCTCGACCCCGTTGCGCGCGACCACGATCGTGTTGGTGATATTGTTCTTCTTGAGTGCGCGCAGCGTCAGCGCTTCGTCGTCAGCGTTATCTTCCACTAACAGGATCACCCGTTCCTTCATTGTTGCCCCCCATGGTTGACTTCGAGAGTAAACGAAAACGTCGCGCCCTGGCCTTCCGCTGCTTGCGCCGAAACCCGGCCGCCGTGGCGTCGAATGATCCGCTGAACCGTCGCGAGTCCCACGCCGACCCCGGGGAAATCGGCTGCGGCATGAAGCCGCTGGAATGCGCCGAATAGTTTTTCGGCATAGGTCATGTCGAAGCCGACCCCATTGTCGCGGACGAAATAAACCGCCTGTCCGTCCTGATCCGCCACTGCGAATTCAATCTTTGCCTGCTGCTTCTTGCCGGTGAACTTCCATGCGTTGCCGAGCAGATTTTCAAGCACTAAACGCAGCAGATGCGGATCTCCTTGCCCCATGATCCGGTCCTGAACCACACATTCGACCTGCCGCAGCGGCTCGCCGGTCTGGCACTCGGCCAGGATGACGTTGGCCAACGCGCTCAGGTCCACCGCTTCTGTGCGCATCTCGCTGCGCGTTACGAACGCCAGCTTCAGCAGGTCGTCGATCAGTTGAGCCATGCGCTGAGCAGCCGCCCGGATCCGCCTTAGGTGGCTGTTGGCCTGCTCGTCGAGTTTGTCGGCGTAATCCTCCATCAGCGCCGAGCTGAAGCCGTCTATACTGCGCAGCGGCGCGCGAAGATCGTGCGACACCGAATACGAGAACGCCTCCAGCTCCTTGTTGACGACCTCGAGCTGCGTGGCATATCGCCGCTCGGATTCGCTCAGTGCCCGCAAATCGTCCGCGACACGCTTGCGCTCGGTGACGCGAGCTACCTCGCTGACCGCGAGAGCTCTTGCAATGTCAGTCAGCCGCCTCGTGGTCAGGAAGGCGTAGCCGCCGACTATTAGCAGCCATAGGAAGACGATACTGCCGCCGATCTCCAACGCAGTCGTGCTCTGGCGCGACGTCGCGCGGGCCCTTGCCGTGCGTTCTGTCAGCAGCCGCCGTTCCGCCGCGGACATTTGGTACAATTGCTCAAACAGTTGATAAACGGCGGTACTCAGCCCTGCAGCCTCCGGCGCCCTGATGGACTGTGGCTGGCTAAAGGCCGGAGCCGAACGAATAATGTTCTCAGAGAGCGCTGTCATTCGCCGCTCAATCCGATCGAATTGCTCAAGTCGCTTCTGCTGGGACGCGTTATCCTGCGTCAGGGAGCGGAGTACTACGGACTGGCGCTTGAGCTTGGAGATAGAATTGCTGACGCTGTCCAGGCTCTTCAGATCGCCGCTCTGGTAGTAGTTTTGAATTGAGGAGAGCGCCGCGAGTGAATTCTCTTGCGCGTCGTCCAGGGCGTCGAGAACACTTTGCGTGTGAGCTACCCAGTTGTTCCAGGCGTAGGACTCGTGCGCGTCTTTATCGGCATACCAGGCGATTGCCACCGCAGCAACGATAGCCGCGGCAAGGCCAATCCAAAGTAATCGGTCTGTGAGGTTCCGTTTCCCAAGCTTGTCTTCGCCCACAGATTGCCCCTTCTCAGTTCACTGCCCTGGCAGCGCACATTTCAAGATTCATGCCGGGCGGTGTGAATGAATGGGCTTGTTGCAGGCAAACTAAGCAGGCGGCCGGTGGCAATCGGATGTCAGCGGCGGCACGAAAATGACACGCCGATCGCGGCAATCGATATCGAGACTAGCTCTACCGGCGGTTGCGCGGATCCCACTCTGGCAGCGGCCGCGGCTCGGGCATCATGAGGTCTTTTGCCGCAACGATACCGACGAGCTTGGCCCCGTGCATAACGGGAAGCGCGCCGATTTTGTGCTCGCGCATCAGGGCGGCCGCACGGTCCAGCGTGTCCGAGCGCATCACGGTGATCGGCTGACGCGTCATCGCGGTTTCGACGAGCGTCGAGTCGAGCGCGTCCGCGTAGCGTACTAAGTCAAATTCGCTGACGATTCCTACGAGCTGGTCTGCCTCGACGACCGGCAGCCGGCGAAATGGTCCCGCCTTCATTTTGGATGCTGCGGCAGCGAGCGTATCGGCCGGGTTTACTGTGACTACTTTCCGTGTCATCAGGACCTCGACCAGCTGTGTCATCTAGCTTCCTCCAAAATGCGGCTGCGGCCGGTGCATCGATCGCAACGACCGCCAGCTGCGCGGTGATCATACGTCAGGCGCGCCGGTGGATGCCATGCGTGAGGGCGGACTTGAACCCCGACGCCTTTGACGACCGGTCGCTGGCCGCCCGCTCCGGATTTCCTGTCGCCGACCTCGCTGAATCGAGGTGATTAAGATTCCAAAAGAGCTTTTCTCAGGTAGTGCTTCTGATGGCCACGCGGATAGTCGCCGTGAGTGGCGATGATCTCAAACCCGAGACCCTGGTAAAAGCGCGGCGCCTGGAAGCTGTGAGTGTCCAGGATCATCTGGCGGCATCCGCGCGCAATCGCCTCGGTCTGCGCCGCCGCCATCAGACCTTTGCCATATCCGCGATTGCGATAGTCCCACCGTACCCAAAGATAGCGAATTTCGCAGCATCCACCCCAGGTCCAACCATAGAGGCCGGCAATGATCGTTCCGTCTTCCTCGCGCACCAGGTAAGAGAGGATTTTGCCGTCTTTGATACGAGTCCGCTCGAGGTTGTACTCAGTGATACGATCTTCGAGAAAATGGACATCGCTGTCAGAAGGTTTTTCGTCGACGGGCGGGATATTGATATTCATTGGTTGTACCCCGATGTTCCCCTCACGACCCCGGGCAACTAGCGCCGAGCCGCGGCAATCGCGGCGGACGCCGTCGTCATTAGCTCCTGCGCCGCGCGCGGTAGCGGCGAATCAACGCGTTGGTCGAGCTGTCGTGGGCGAGCGGCGGCTCCGCGGCGGATTCCAGCTCCGGGATGATTTTTTGCGCCAGAACTTTGCCCAGTTCAACCCCCCATTGATCGAATGAGTCTATGTTCCAGATTGCGCCCTGGGTGAAGACGCTATGCTCGTACAGCGCTACCAGCTTGCCGAGCGTTTGGGGAGTCAGTTGGTCGGCGAGAATCACGGTCGAGGGACGATTGCCCTCGAACACGCGATGCGGCACCAGCCAATCCGGCGTGCCTTCGGCCTTGACCTGCTCGGGCGTTTTCCCGAATGCGAGCGCCTCGGCCTGCGCGAATACGTTCGAGAGCAGCAGATCGTGATGGCGTCCGAGCGGATTCAGCGGCCGGCAGAAACCGATGAAGTCGCACGGGATCAGTTTCGTCCCCTGGTGGATGAGCTGGTAGAACGAATGCTGGCCGTTGGTGCCGGGCTCGCCCCAGTAAATCGGTCCCGTCTGATAATCGACCGGCGCGCCTTCGAGCGTGACGTGCTTGCCGTTCGATTCCATCGTCAGCTGCTGCAGATAGGCGGGAAAGCGCTTCAAGTATTGCTCGTACGGCAGCACCGCGACGGTTTGCGCGCCGAAGAAATCGTTGTACCAGACTCCGAGCAGGCCCATCAGAACCGGCAGGTTGCGGGCGAACGGCGCGGTGCGAAAATGCTCGTCGATCGAGTGAAAGCCCGACAGCATCGCGCGGAAATTGTCGGCGCCGACGGCCACCATCGTGGACAGGCCGATCGCGGAGTCCATCGAGTAGCGGCCGCCGACCCAATCCCAGAAGCCGAACATATTTTTCGTGTCGATGCCGAACTTCGCCACTTCGGCGGCGTTGGTCGAGACCGCGACGAAATGCTTCGCCACCGCCTTGTCGTCGCCAAGCGCGGCCAGACTCCAGCTCCGCGCGGTGTGCGCGTTGGTCATCGTCTCGAGCGTGGTGAAAGTCTTCGACGAAATGATGAACAGTGTCTCGGCCGGGTCGAGGTCGCGCGTCGCTTCGGCAAAATCGGTTCCATCGACGTTGGAGACGAAGCGCACGGTCAGGTTACGGTCGCTGTAATGGCGCATCGCCTCATACGCCATGACCGGGCCGAGGTCGGAACCGCCGATGCCTATATTAATGATGTTGCGGACGGGCTTGCCGGTGTGACCTTTCCACGAGCCGTCGCGGATGCGCGCCGAAAAATCCGCCATGCGATCGAGTACCGCGTGGACCTTGGGCACCACGTCGTCGCCATCGACGCCGATTGACTCGCCGCGCGGCGCCCGCAGCGCGACGTGCAGGACGGCGCGCTTTTCGCTCAGGTTAATTTTGTCGCCGCGGAACATGGCGTCGATGCGCCCGCGCAGCCCCACCTCGTCGGCCAATGCGAGCAGCAAGCGAACAGTCTCGTCGGTCACGCGATGCTTGGAATAGTCGAAGTACAGGCCGGCGGCCTCGACGACGAGCCGTTCACCGCGTTTGGGATCTTCGGCGAACAGAGTTCTCAGGTGACGGTCGTGGATCTGCTTGTAATGCGCCTGCAATGCTTTCCACGCAGGGCGCTCGGTCAGAGGATTGGTTTTCGTTGATGCCGGCATGATGCCTCCTTACTTGACGCAGCGGAGGCCTAGTTCGAGGTGGCGGATACGATTGCGCGATCGCGGCGCGGCAGGATCATTACTTCGGACATTCGGGTCTCGGGATCCAGCCTGATGAAGTAGGCAGGGAAGCCGGTTTCAGTGACGGCGACGTTGGTGCGCGCGTCGCAACCGCATCGCGCCGCCATCGCGTCGTTTATCGCAGCGAGTTTGTCGAGACTGAGCGCGGCGAGTTGCAAGTTCGCATCGTCGACGGAAAGTTTCAGGGTTGAGTCCTTCATCTCGACGCTGGCGGCGACAGGGGTGCCGGAGACGGTCGCAGTCTTGACGACCCATCGGGTGAATTGGCCCTTATCCATGTTCTCGACGTCGCGATAGTTCTTGCGTACCTCGGAGATAGCGGCGTCGAGCGAGCCTTTCTTCGCGGTGGAATCGGCGAACACCTGCGCGTCCGCCAACGTCCAGATCTGCTTCGACCATCGCGCAACTGTTGCGGCATCGGCGGCCGGCAAAGTCTGATAGTCGGTTGCAGCGCGCTCGGCGTCTGCCAGATCGTGGTCGGACAGCGCCGCTTCGACTTCGTCGGCGTCTTTGCGCCGCGCCGCCTCGTCGATTCGCGCGATGATCGAACTGCTCTGGCTGCCCGGTTCTTTGGCCGCGTCGGCGCAGACGCCGCGCTGCTCGGCCAGTGTGAACGCGGGGCGGCCGATCATGAAGTCACAGAGACAGACGTCGTCCTTCACCTCGCGCCGCTGGCTCGCACTCAAATCGCTGCCGTGAGCTGAGAGAGCGGCCAGTTCTTGACGCGCTGCCGGATAATTGCCGGCCGCTATTTGGCTACGCGCCACGGTGAGCGCCGACGGGGCGCACCCTGAGACCACGGCTACCAGCGCGATCGCGACGGCCGCTTGGCCGGCAATCCGCGGGAAGGCGGAGCGCAGGATAGAAGTGCGGGAGTAGCGAGGCATGAGTTGATTATGGCAAAGGCGGCAGCCGATTGCCTACCCGTCAAGAAGAGGCAATGGACTGTCGCGTCGGCGACCGAATCATCTGATGTGTCGCGGTGCGACACCGGCGGTCTCAGATTCGCCCCCGCAGTCTTCTTTGGGCGGCTACGTCAACTCTCTCTCGGAACTACCGCTGGCATGAGTGGTGCACCTGAACCTCGTACAAGGTGCTGAGCATGAAACAAATCGATTGCGCTGACGCAACGCGCAAAGGAGGACATCAATAATGAACTACATCAACAAACTCATCGTCAGGGTCCGCGAGAGCAAAACCGGACAGACGATGACTGAGTACGTGCTGATTATCGCGGCGATCGCGGTAGCTGGCTACATCGCGTATGAAGGCCTCGAAGGGGGAATCAACACGATCATCACTAACGTGACCACGACGCTGAAGGCTGCGTAAGAACAGCCCCCAAAGCCCGCACGGTCGAAACCAGGCGCGCGGGACACCGGCGGCGGGGACCCCGAGCGCCCCGCCGCGCAAACTCAGCGCTTTTTTTGCAGACGAAGTGACGCGTCGATGCGAGAGAAACAGTGACTTCAGGCAGCTCCGGCTTCGCCCGGTTCGGCGCAGCTCGCAATGGGAGCGTGAGCGATCGAATTGTGCTTGTGCGGGCGGTCCGCATCGGCGGGTCGCGCAAGAACGGGGGCATAGATGAGACGACCTATAGTTTTCATAATCCTTGCAGGAATGGGCGCGGTGCTGGCCGCGATTGTGGTCTTTTCCGCGATCAGAACCCGTGAGTCCGAAGTGCAGCGCGCGATGGCGCACACGGTCGAGGTCGTAGTCGCGGCAAAGGATATCCCGCTTGGCGCGAAACTCGAGCCCGACGAGGTCAAACTGGTTCGCTGGGCACGCGACGGCGTTCCGCAGGGCGCGTTCACGGATCCGCAGGCGGTCGCGGGCTCGTTCGCAAAGAGTCAGTTCCTCGCCAATGAGCCGGTTGTCGCGAGCAAGCTGTTCATGGGCGCAGAGAGCTCCGGCGTGATGCCGCTGCTGATTCCAGCCGGAATGCGTGCGATGTCGGTGCCGGTGGACGAAGTCGCGGACATCGCAGGCTTTGTGCAGCCACACATGCGCGTGGACATCCTGGTCGCGGTCTCGGGCACTGGCCCGGGCGAGCCGTCTTTCTCGCGGATCGTTCTCCAGAATATCGAGGTTCTGGCGGTCGCCCAGGAAATCGAACACGTCAAGGACGAGCCGCAAGTAGTAAAGGTCGTGACGTTGCTGGTGACTCCGGACGACGCCGAAAAACTTACCCTGGCCAGTCACGAGGGAATGCTGCGTTTGGCGATGCGCAACTACAGCGACAGCAAGATTGTCGCGACCAGGGGAATCGCAGTCGATGACCTTTTGCATCGGGGCCCATCGACGTTGCCCGTGATGCAACCGCAGATGGCGCCGGCGCTCGCCGCGCGCCCAGCGCATGGACCTACGCAGCTTCCTATCGAAGTGGAAGTGATGCGCAATGGCAAATCGTCCGAGGAGATTACCTTTGCTAATTCCTCCGCGGGAGCGCGTTCTTCCGTTCAAGCGCAGCAGGATGCGCCTGCCATTTCGCCGCCGCAGTTACCCGCGGCTCCGGGATTGACCGGCGCACCGGAATCTCCGGTCTCGGCCGCAAAGCCTGCCTCGTCCGCGGGCTTTGCCAGTGATCGCAGGTGGCAATAAGGGGAAAGCCATGAGGATGCGCAGGAACCTACGCACGAACATTCCCCGCTGCCAGACCCCGCATACTTAGGAAAAACATCGAGTGCCATTAAACGGATCAAAGAGTGAGGGTCGTCGCAGCACGATGAAGGTCATGCTGGTCGGCGAGCCCGGCGAGCAGCGCACCCAGCTCAAGTCGGTGCTGGCGGCGCTGGTTGAGCCTGAACTCGAGATCATCGAGGGCGAGACTGCCACCGCCGCGAATCTTTCCGAAAATGTCGCCGCGCCGCCCGCCGCAACCTTGGTGATTGTCAACGGCAACGAGGAGGCTGCCCTGCGCTTTCTACAGAGCCAGGCGCTCCATTCGCCGCGCCCAAGCCTGCTCGCCGTCCTTACCGCGCGCTCGGCCGGCCTGATGAAGCGAGCGCTGCGCGCGGGCGCCGACGAGATTCTCTTCATGCCGCTCGACCCGGGAGAGGCTACCTGCGCCTTGCTGAAAATAAGCGAAGCGCGCTGGCGCACCGAGCGCCGCGAGGGCGGGGTGGTCATTTCCGTCACCAGCCTGATAGGCGGCGTCGGTGTGACTTCGCTGGCCGGCAACCTCGCGTTGGCGCTCGCGTTGTTGCATCAACGCGTAGCGCTGGTCGATCTCGATCTTCAGACCGGAGGCCTGGCGGTCTTTCTCAACCTCGATCCGGAAGTGACCATCATGCCGCTGGTGCGGCTGGACCATAAGCTCGATTCGATCCAGCTCGAAACCGCCTTGACCAAGCATCAATCGGGGGTCTATTTGCTGGCCGCGCCCAAGCGAATCGAAGAAGGCGAACTAGTTTCGGACATCACGGTCGGCACGGTGCTCGATCTGATTCGTCAGTTGTTCGACTACGTGATCGTCGATTGCGGCGACCACGTGGACGAAAACGGGGTCGCGGCATGGGAGCGCTCGGAGCATCTGTTTTATGTGCTCAATCAGACGATCGCGGCGGCGCGATCCGCATGGCGATTCATCGATCTGTTCGAGCGCCTGGACCTGACTACGCTCGAGCCGCGCTTCATTCTCAATCGCTATAATCCGTCGCATCCGTTGACCGAGAAGGCGATCGAAGCAACGCTCGCCAGGCCCATCTACGCCAAGATTCCAACCGACGATCGTACCTTCGAATCTATCGAGATGAAGGCGCAGGACCTGTTCCAGCTCGCGCCGTCGTCTCCGGTCGCGCGCGCGATGCTCGATCTCGCGGCGCTGGTAATGCCGCGTGCGGAACTGGCCCCACTTCAGGAATCATTTATGTCGCGGCTCAAATCCGCCTTCGTCACGCATTGAAGTCGATGAGGTATGCAAGATGGGACTGACAGACAGGCTGTCGAATGCCACCAGGGGCGGACGACCGCCAGAGGCCACTACCGGCGGCGGCTCGCTTATCGGCGCGACCGTGCGCCGGCGCAAGGATGCGATCGCGGATAGCTCGCGCCGCTTGAAGGTCAAAGTTCACAACAAATTGTTCGAGACTATCGACGTGTCCAAGCTCGAGACCCTCGAGCCCGCGATGGTCTCCGTCAAGGTCACCGACGCTATCAATGACATTCTTAATGAAGATGGCCGCCTCCTGACCGACATCGACCGCGGCCGGCTCATCGAGGAACTTAAGAACGAGTTGCTCGGCCTGGGTCCCCTCGAGCCCTTGCTCCGTGACGACGAAATCACCGACATTCTCGTCAACGGCCACGACCAGGTTTACGTCGAAAAGCGCGGCAAGCTGCACGCCACCGACGTCGTCTTCCAGGACGACCAGCATCTGATGCTGATCATCGATCGGATCGTGTCTCGCGTCGGACGGCGCGTCGACGAATCGTCGCCGATGGTTGATGCGCGGTTGCCTGACGGCTCGCGTATCAACGCGATCATCCCGCCGCTGGCGCTCGACGGGCCGGCGCTATCGATCCGGCGTTTCGGCAAGCATCGCTTCGACATCGGCGCGCTGGTCGAAAAAGACGCTCTCACCTGGGACCTGGTCGAGTTTCTGCTCGCGGTTGTTCGAGCGCGCCTCAACGTAATCGTTTGCGGCGGTACCGGCTCGGGCAAAACCACGATGCTCAATTGTCTGTCCGCGTTCGTTCCCGAGGACGAGCGAATCGTTACGATCGAGGATTCTGCCGAGCTTTCCTTGCAGCAGCCCCACGTCGTGCGGCTCGAGACGCGGCCGTCGAATCTTGAAGGCCGCGGCGAGGTCACGCAGCGCGACCTGGTCAAGAACTGTCTGCGCATGCGCCCGGACAGAATCGTCGTCGGCGAGGTCCGCGGCGCAGAAGTCTTCGACATGTTGCAGGCGATGTCCACCGGCCATGACGGTTCTATCGCCACCATCCACGCCAACAGTCCTCGCGAATGCCTGGGCCGGCTCGAGATGATGATGCTGCTGTCAGGCGTCTCGATTCCGCAGCGCGCGATGCGCCAGCAGATTGCCTCTGCCGTCAACATTATCGTTCACGTCAGCCGGCTCTCCGACGGCTCGCGCAAAGTCATGAGGATTTCCGAGATCAGCGGCATGGAAGGCGAGATGATCATGATGCAGGATTTGTTCGAGTTTGTCCGCGCTGACACCACCGCGACGGGAAAAATCAACGGCGCCTTTCAATCGACCGGCATTCGTTCAGCATACGCACAGCGCCTCGAAACGGCCGGATACAAGGCCGAATCGAACGTGATCAAAATGGCCGCGCGATGAACCTCGGCGACCTGTTGATTCCGGCTGCGGCCGCGGGCCTCGTGCTGATTGCCTGCGCGATGCTGTTCATGCGGCCCAATCGGCCCCGCGTCACGCGCACCGTGATGCGCCGGATGTCGCGGCCCAATGTCGCCCTGGCCGACGACATCACCAAGACCGATCGTCGCCGCCTTACCGGACGCGAATTTCTAAGCTGGTTCTATCGGCTCAATCTGCTCCAAAAACTCGAGGAAAACCTCTGGCAGGCCGGAATCTACGCCCGCATCGTCGACGTACTGCTCGTGATCCTGGTGATGTTCACGGCCGGCCTGATCGCCGGCGAGGCGATTTGGGGGTTGGAACTCCTGTCGATCGCGATGGGCGCGGCGATGGCAAGCCTGCCGATAATTTATATCCGGCTGCGCAGGCAGCGGCGCCTCAAGGCATTCGCCAAGCAACTGCCGTACGCGCTCGATTTGATCAAATCGTCACTCGAAGCCGGCCATACGCTGCTGCGCGGATTGCAAGTCGTGGTGGCCGAGTTCGCCGATCCGATCTCCACCGAATTCCGCTCCGCTATCGAACAGAGCCGGCTCGGGCTGCCGCTGCCCCGCGCGCTCGAAGAGATGCTCAAGCGCGTGCCCCAGGATGACCTCCGCCTGCTGGTCGTCGCGGTCCGGGTCCAGGCGGAAGTCGGCAGTTCGCTGGCAATAATAATCGGACGGCTCTCGGAAATCGTTCGCACCCGCCAGCGTCTGCAACAGCAAATCAAGGCGCTTACGGCCCAATCCAGGATGAGCGGGATACTGGTCGGCTTCCTGCCGATCGTGATGCTGGGTGCGTTCAGTATCATCCAGCCAAGCTACACCAACACGCTCTTTTACGATCCGTCCGGCCAAAAGATTCTCGAAGTTGCCTGCGTGCTCGACGCCCTGGCGTTCCTCTCAATTCGCAAGCTCCTGAAGGTGAAGTACTGAAGTAACTGCGATGCCGGCTATCTATGCGAGCTTGACGGTATTTTTCCTGTTCGGCGCGATCTCCATCGCGATCTACGCGGCCATCTACGGGATCAATCGCCCCTTCGACGAGCGCATCACCGAGATCGGCGTCAAGATGCGCGTCGCCTATGGAAATCCCGCCAATATCGACATGGATTCCGATTCCTATACCCGGTCGCTGTTTCGATGGGTCGCCAAGCATCTTCCCGAACCCGCGCCGAATACTCCGGAGCGCGAGAAGCTCGCACAGACCCTGGTTCGCGCCGGCTTTCCCGGGTCCCGCGCCGTACGCATCTTTCACTTCACCCGCCTCTCATCGACGGCCGGTACTGCGCTCCTCGCGCTCGTCGTCGCGATCGCATTCGGCTTCTACGGCGTCAAGCCGCTGATGTTCATGTTGATGGGCCTGGGCGTCGGCGCATTCGCACCCGGCTACTATGTCGGCCGCAAGGCCAAAAACCGTCAGCAGTTGATCGCCAGCCAACTTTCCGACGTTTTGGATTTGCTGGTGGTCTGCGTCGAAGCCGGCCTCGGCCTCAGCGAAGCCATCAAGGTCGTCGGTTCCGAAACCCAGCGCCAAAATCAGGAAATAGGCGCCGAGCTGTCGATCGTGTCAGCCGAGCTCGCCTCCGGCAATTCGCTTGGCCAGGCGCTGAAAAGTTTCGCCGATCGCACCGCCGTCGACGACATCAAACCGCTGGCCGCGACTATGGTGCAGAGCGAAAGGCTGGGCGCGTCAATCGGTCCCGCGCTCCGATCCATCTCGGACTCGATGCGCTCCACCCGCCGCCTGCGCGCTGAAGAAGCCGCGGCAAAAACCACGGTCAAGATTCTCTTCCCGCTCGTGCTGTTCATTTTGCCCGCCATGATGAGCGTGATCGTCGGCCCCGCCATGATTCAGATCATGCGTGCCCTTACCTCGGTTCCCAAGCCGTAGCAACGCTCTTGACGCGCCCGCGCCGGCACAATAACCGATCGATCATGGCTGACGCGGAACCGCGGATGCGTGCGCTTGAGTTATGGAACGAGGCGATGCGCTTTCACATGAACCACGATCTCGAACGCGCGGTCGAGCTCTACACAAAATCGATTGAAGTCTTTCCGACCGCCGAGGCCTACACATTTCGGGGATGGGCGTTCGAAGGGATGGGACGAATCGACGACGCGATCGCCCAGTGTCGGTGCGCCATCGAAATCGATCCCGCCTTTGGCAATCCGTACAACGACATCGGCGCATATCTAATCGCCAAGGGCGAGCTCGACGAGGCCGTCCCGTGGCTCGAAAAAGCCAAGACCGCGCCGCGTTACGATCCGCGTCATTATCCGTTCATGAACCTGGGCCGAATCTACGCTGCCAAGGGAATGGTGAAACGGGCGATCGACGAATTCGAAGGCGCACTCGCATTCGCGCCCGGCGATCTGACTTGCCTATCCGCGCTGGCGCAGCTCCGCGCCTTATTGAATTGAACTATTAAGCGGAGCTGGTGCCTGATTTCACGCTCGCGCGCACTCGATGGCGATGCCGCGGTGCAGCGGGCACAGTTCGATTTGGCGAACATGGCCGCGGGCCAAGGTGCGAACGCGCGCGAGGCACTAAGTCAAACTACTGGACGAACAAGGTCTTAGTTTGATTTGTCCCGCCCTGAGACTGCCGCGCTGATTTCACGAATTCGGTCAAGCAGCAAATACCATACAAGCGGCAGGGAAAAAACGGCGAGGGTCAGAAGGCTGAGAAAAAGGCGACTATCGTGAGCTTGATTTGCTTGTGTTTCAGCTTCAACTAAGTCGGGATCGACGGTCGCGCCTTCTAGAGTCTCCCAGTGTCCTGTTGGTTTCGGCAGGTCGGCCTCAGGAACGAAATCGCGATCATGCAAAACCTTCGGGGTTGAGAGCGCTGTTGGCACCGGTCTCAGTTCCTCGTCTGTTGGGATGTGCCGCAGCGCTTCGAGCCGAGCGTCAGCTCGCTGCACTTGCCATGTACAGAAGCCTGCAACTAGTCCAGTGGCAACTATTCCGACAGCGATTGACCGGATGGCAAACCGTTTCTCTTTCGCGAGCATCAGATTCGAGTCTCTATTCGGTCAGCTTTATCGAAATCGATCATACCGTCGCGAGCTTAACGGCAGGCCTCGTCTTGTCGTGGTACTTGCATTTTCGCGGGCAAGGTCCTTCCAGCACTTCTCCCTCCGCAACCTGCTGCATTTTGTTGTGGAACTGGTGCCCAGCTTCGCACTCACAATGGAATTCACCCGCTCCCAGTGCGTAGACCTTGCTCTCGTCCTGAAATTTATTGCAGAAGCGGGAAGAACAGTGAGTTTTGGATTGTGGCATATTCCTATCCCTCATCCGAATTTGTTATTGACTAGCCGCATGTCGTCGGATTGTACGCTCGATGTGGACGCTCTGAAACTCCGACAAAATGCGACTATCCACACTCGCTGACGAGGCGCTGAATGGCTGCTGGGCGTATAGCTAATCGACCTGCGCTGCTGCCACCCGCGCCAATCTCCAGCGGCAAACCAATGTCGCATTCTGACCTGCTCGATGACACTGAAATGTCGCATCGCGCGCCCCATGCGGCGCGGCGCGTAGTTGTGCCTATTAGAGACAACGTTCAATGAGTGTCCCGATTCCGAGACGATGGCCCGTCACTTGCTCTGATAGTTGTTGTTGACCTGTTACTACAGGCCAAAGAGGTAGGACTGTGCAGCACGCAGACACTCAATTGGCACCAGGAAATCTCGCATCGGGAACGCTCCCTATCGGAGACGGGGCAAGCGAGATGGTGTCGCTCGACCATCTCGTGCACAGTGCGGATCGGCTCGGCGGCATGGTCGTACGATCAGCGCAGGTGCGCAAGGTCTTGAAGTCGGTATCGTTGCTCAGTCCGTACAAAGCGACCGTGCTGATTTCAGGCGAATCCGGAACCGGAAAGGAATTGGTCGCGCGCGCGCTCCACACGCTGGGTCCGGTTCCAAACGGTCCCTTCGTGACGCTGAACTGCTCCAACCTCGTCGAATCGTTGGCCGAGTCGCAGTTATTCGGCCACGTTCGCGGCGCCTTTACCGACGCACGCGAGGAGTCGCAGGGCTACTTCCGATCCGCCAACGGAGGCACGCTGTTCCTTGACGAGATCGGCGAATTGCCGCTCAAGCTCCAGCCCAAGCTGTTGCGCTCGGTCGAGACGCACGAGGTTCAGCCGGTCGGATCGTCGCATTGCTACAAGGTTGATCTCCGTTTGGTCGCCGCGACCAACCGCGACTTGCACGCGATGGTCAGAGCGGGCCAGTTTCGCGACGATCTCTACTACCGCATGAGCGCTTCGGCGATCTTTATCCCGCCGCTGCGGGAACGGCGCGAGGCTATCCCGGCCTTCATCGGGTTTTTCATCGAACAATACAATCGCCTGTTCGGCAAAAATGTCTCGGAAATCTCACGTCGCGCCATCGAGATCCTCTGCGCATATCAGTGGCCGGGAAATGTCCGGGAACTCTCCAATGCGATCGAAAGCGCCGTGATTTTAAGCGAGAGCAACAACATCGGCGTATCCGATCTCCCCAAGCAGATCGTGGACGGAACCGGCGCCGAGTTGTTGTACCCGCACGAGCAATCGTCCGCCAACGGCTACCCGGCTGCGCCAGTCGCGCGCCACTTGCCCAGCATAGATTTCGCCGGTGAGCCGCCAGGGTTCCTGCTCGATGACGTAGTCAAGAAGACCCTGATGCGTTCGCTCGAAGAGACCGAGGGAAATCGACGGCGCGCCGCCGGCCTGCTGGGCGTTTCGCGCTCAACGCTCTACCGGATGCTCATTCGCTATGGGATCGCCGATAATCCGCACCGGCCATCCCTTCAGCGCCCTTTCTAAGATTATGCGTTGGTTCCTTAAAGCTACGTCTGTCATGGTGGCCGTCCAACTCTTCACCGCGGTATCAGCGTTCGGCTTCCACCTGGATCCGTCGCTCGATCCCGAGCCGCCCTTCGTGATTTGCAAAAAGCAGCGTTACGCGCTCTGCGCCGCGGCGAGTTGCTTCGTTTATGACGGAGTCGCTTATTGCAAGTGCGATATCTTGCGAGGTGACAGCATCAGTCTCCAGCTCAGCTACTCAAGCCCCATCGACGAGCAAAATGTCTGTGATGTGAACCGGCAGGGCAAGACGAATGGTTATATGGTGAGCACCTTCAGCCTGCCCGATGATGTGACGAAAGGTGGTCGCGCGGCCGTCTACACCTGCCCTGGATCGGCTGACGCGGGGAGTGGCGTGATCGCGCCGGTAGCCTATGGCCAATGTGACGGTGGCATTTGCTTCAAGAGCAGCACGGGTCAAAGGTTCCCGGGCTTCGCTGGCCGGCTCGACGATGATGAGATCATTTGCTCCTGCCCGATCTCATCTGGCTCGACGCCAGGCAGCTCGGATAGCTTCGGATATCAGGTGTTCGGCCCGTACCATCCGACGGCACCCAAAGGAAGCAGATGTGACGCAAGCGCCTGTGCATCCTGCAGCGTGCCTAACCCCACCGCTAACGGAACCACTCTCTCCGTTGGAGCCGCAACCGGAGTCCCGAAATTCCTTGCGCTACAGCTCGACGGACCGCCACTTCCGGATATCAATGAGTGTCTGTGCACATGTACCCAGGCTCCGGGTCCGGATGGCAGCATTTCCTGCACGGTGGCAGAAGATACGACCCCTTAGCCACTCGCGCCGCCCGTTGCGACGGGCGCCCTTCACACTGGCTGCAGGGGTCACACCTGCCCATCGCGTAGTCGCGAAAAGATGCGCTGCGCAGATTTTCGCGTCTTCTCACTGCGGGTGCAGGGGCTGCAGCCCCTGCCGACGGAAGTGTGAAACCCACCGAGGGTTTCACATTCAATCAAGTGAATTTCCCCCTCACCCCTCCTGGCTTACCACCGCTGGAAATCCTCGATCGATTCCATAACAATTCAGTCTCGATGAGGACGGGCGCGCGACTTTTCGCGGCGATTGCCGCAATTGCAACTTTAGTTGACATCTGCCCGGCGCTGGCCGCTTCTCCGCCGCCGGATTTGGTCGAGATGGAGCGGCAGGTGTCGCTCGAACTCGCGCACGTGCGCGACAGCGGACCTACTGATCCCGTCGAGCGCAAGCAGCTCTTCGACGCGAACCAGTTGGAACAGAAGGGCGAGGCGGCAATCAAATCCGGCGATTACAAATCCGCCGAGGACAGCCTGCTCCGCGCCCGCGAGATCCTCCGCCATCTGCGCGAGATCTCCGACTGACACCGGCGACCGCATTCATCGCGAGTGCGGGTTCTGGTAAGTTCTAATCGCGGCTTCCCAAATGAGTGGTTCGGATCAAATCTGGGCTGAGGCGTTGCGCACGCTGGAGCGCGGTCAGCCATTTGCGCTGGCAACGGTGGTGAACGTTCGCGGCTCTACGCCGCGTGAAGTCGGCGCCAAGATGATCGTCCGCCAGGACGGCCAGTTCGGCACCATCGGCGGTGGATGCGGCGAAGCCGAGGTCTTTCGAAAAGCTCGTGTATTACTTGAAGAAGGCAACGAAAGCGGCGCGCGGCTTGCGGAAGTCGATCTCACCGGCGATTTCGACCAGCGCGAGATCGGCACCTGCGGCGGAGTGATGGACGTCTTCGTCGATCTGTGGTCCCCGGCCCGCGACTTGCCAATCGCGCGCAAGCTGGCCGCCGCCGCCAGCCGCAGTGCTTCCGGCGCACTGATAACGGTGGTCGATGCGGGTTCGCGAAGCGAAATGCCGGCCGGGTCGCGGACGTTTATCGATCCCCGCGATGCGGGCGCGCGCGATGCGGGACCGATCGATCTGCCCGCGGCGCAATTCGCACAAATCATCGAGCGAACCGCCGAGGCGATTCCCGCGTTGCTCGAAGTCGATGGCGCCGGCGGTCTGCATCCTGTCACGCGTCTCGAGCCCAAAGGCGGCGTGCGCCTGTTTGTCGATCCGATCGTTGGTGCGCAGCGGCTGATAATCGTCGGCGCGGGCCATATCGCGGCGCCGTTGTGCGTGCTCGGAGCGATGCTCGGGTTTCACGTCACGGTGATCGACGATCGCGCATCGTTTGCGAATCGTGAGCGGTTCCCCGATGCCGACGAAATAATCGTCAAGCCCTTCAAGGCCGCGATCGACTCGCTCGCGCTCGACGGCCACTGTTATCTGGTTTCCGTCACGCGCGGTCATTCTTTCGACGAGGAAGTTGTGCGCGCGGCGCTGATGCAGCCGTGCGGATTCGTCGGGATGATCGGTTCGCGCCGCCGGGTGAAGGCCACGCTCGAGAGAATCGGCGAGAGCGGAGTTCCGATCGAGCGGCTCGGCGACGTTCATGCGCCGCTCGGCGTCGCGATTGGCGGCGAGACGCCCGACGAGATTGCGATCTCGATCATCGCGGAGATTATTCGCGAGCGCCGGACCGGCGAGCGCGACGATTTCACGCTCGGCGTACGTTCCGGCATCCTCAAACGCTTGAAGTAGCTCGCATCGATGCGGCCCCCGGCCCCTGAGATCGACACGATGAAGCAGCAGCTCGAGGGAATCATTCTGGCGGCGGGCGAGTCGCGCCGGATGGGCTATCCGAAGCCGCTGCTCGAGATCGGCGGGCGGACCTTCATCGAGCAGATCGCAGAGACGATGCTCGCAGTGGTGCCGCGGCTAGTGATTGTGATCGGGGCGCATCGCGAGCGCGTGCGGGCCGCGATTCCTGACGACAAGCGCATCGCGATCGTCGAGAATCCGAACTATGCGCGCGGGCAACTGTCGTCGTTGAAGGTCGGGCTCGGCGCTGTTCAACCGGACTCGGCGGGTGCGCTTGTGCATCTCGGGGATCATCCGATGGTCCGCGCGGAAACGTTTCGAGCCGTAGTCGATTCATACAATCGAACGGGCAAGCCGATTGTGATTGCGCGCCACAATGGCCGCCGGGGCCATCCGGTGATTTTCGATCGCGCAATGTTCGGCGAACTTATGTCCGCGCCGGAAGAGGAGGGCGCGCGTTTCGTGGTGAATGCCGATGCGTCGCGGGTGGCCTACGTTGACCTGGACGATCCGGGAATCAATCTCGATCTGGATACGCCGTCTGATCTGGCCCGCGCCGGCCTCCCCCCGCCCCCAAGAGAGTGAAGAGAGCGAAACCTCACGCAGGTTTCGTTTTCGTTGCTTCCCGTCTGTTAAGAGAAGATGCGGGCTTCGCCCTGTTAGAACGGGTTAGGGGAATTACCTCGCGGTTATCTTTCCCGGCCGAGTGGTCGAAGGCACCAGATTGCTAAGGTGATCAGGGGGGCCTAACGGCATCGGCTCGCATCGGATCGGATAGGAAAATGCGGGAACTTTCCAAATCGGGGAGGCTTCCCATCGTATCGGATTTGCTCGCCTCCGACACAAAAAGACACATTTTTCGAGCTAACAGAGATGCCGTACAAAAAGTCAGGGCCGACACGTATGGTCGTCGATAGCAACGCGCTTCAGTCCCCGATGCTTCGCGACTATCTCTCACAATCAATTAACAACTTTGCAGTCTTAACTGACTACGCCTCGATGGAGGCGTATAAGGGCGATACGCTCGTTTCCATTTTTCGTTCAATGGCAGTCCTCGCTGACTTCCCGAGGCAAGTCATCGTGCTCAAGCCGACAATGGTCGTACGCGGATTAAGAGGCCGCCGTCTCGAGCTACAGCATCGGCTGATAGACCATGATCAAACGCGTGGTTTTCCAAAGTACTGTGACCGTCTCCTTGCGGCCAAACTCGGCGACGTTTATTTGCGGGAGCAATTACTACACAAAGGGCGCGAGGCTGACGCCCAAATGGCTCGAGTGCTGGCGGACGCCATCAACATTCCTGTGGCTATAGACGAAATAGCAAAGACCTTCATCGACGCTGAACGAAAAATCATTCGAACGGGCTTGCCATTATCCGAACAACTTGCATCGAAGGTAATCAAATATATTTTACTACTGACTCAGTCTCTTTTTTCCCGACACCCCCGTCATGCGGTAGTGCGTAGCTTTGATGAGCTGGTAGACACATTCCTGTTTCGCTGGGCATTGTGCTCATTCCTTTGGGCGCTCGACTGGATTTCTATGGGTGGCCCCTACGGCGTCAAGGCAGAGAAAATACGAAACGATCTTGTTGACGTGAACTTTGCCACTTTCGCAACTTATTTCGACGGGTTGCTGTCGATGGATGAGAAGGCCCGCAGAATCTACCAGCAAGCTGCAATCGTGTTGGAGTCAATCACGAATGGGCCAAGCGACAAGCGCGTCGGGAATTGATTTGCGTAGTTCCGGTATCATCAATTCAAACACCGTCGCGACGAGCAATGCGAAGAGCGGAATGATGAACGACCCCACGAAATACGGATGCATTTTGGCCCCTATGTTCTTGCAGTTTCTCCCGACTCCCGCAACACGCTGAGTCGTTCGGGCTGTATGACCGGTTGTGGACAGTGTGGATGAAGAGCAGAGTTCCCAGTTGCCTTGAACGCCACGCCGTGGAGAATAGTTCAAGGAGCGTTTCCGGTGTTGGAAAGGACCAAAGATTCCAAGTATGGCCGCACCAGACAGGCGACAATCGCTCGGAAATTGAAAGAGCTTCTCGTTCACTTCGCGTCGTGAGCAATAGCTGCCTCGAATTGAGGGTGGGGACAATAACAACGTGAAAAGCGACATGGTATCGAGGGCACGCGTCTTCGGAATGCTGGCTCTATGTGCCCTCTTCGTGATGACGGCATCGGTCGAGAACGTCGAGGGCGAGAACGCGGTCCCTGTGCAACCAGATCAAGTCCCGTTCTCAACGTCTCCGCCGCTCGACGCCCCAATACAGCAACCACAGCGTGAAACGCCGACAAATCCATCTTCGGGTTCAACCCTGGAGATTGCACCACCACCAATTCTGCGAGGTTGCTGGGCAGGCTCCTCGGACTCTGATTACACCGTTGAACGCGTCGGCAACCAAGCTGCAGAGTGGGGTGGTAAGGTAGGGTCACTTCGGCTTTGTTATCAACGAACAGGTGATCAGTTTAGATTTACCTCTGGCAAGTTGGGTCTGACAGATTATGAGAACCAACAGGTCCAAAACTTCACAAACACGATCAAGCTAGTTTCGACGGATGGCAAAACTTGGGTACGTCTTCTCAGCCAAACAGAAGACGATCAAACCTTCCATCGCTTCTTCATCACGATACATGTGCATGTAAGCGCGGTCGCGGAAATTTACTGCGTTATTCATGAGGAGCGGTTGGAAGTAACCTCAAAGTCCCTCAACCAGCTTGACGGCAAGCCGTGGATGCTCGTGACTTGGCACGGATTCCTTAGCCGCGTGCTGCCAGTAGGAGAGCAGGGGGTCCCGCTTCCCCAAGAGGAACCCAATGAGGCTCCAAAATAAATGTTCTGCCGCTTTTGGCGGGATACAAATCAGTCCTGCGACCAACCCTCCCTCCGGCGCGATCCTCCGAGTTCTCTGTCCCCAGTGGCCTGCTCCCCAATTTCC
>PLDK01000031.1 GCA_003135135.1 Deltaproteobacteria bacterium | reverse complement strand
GTGGCCCAGCGCAAGACTGCGCAGCTGGCTAGTTCCCGCGTCGTTGTCGCTGACAATCACCCTTGGAGCGCAGCGCTCGAACCCCAGGTGCTTGAGTTTGCGCACCACGCGTATTCCTCCAAGCGAGGTATCCGCCACCGTATTGGGCAATTTGTATCGAAAGCACCCACGTGAGCCTTTTCGCTCCATCGGGTCTGGACTCGCCGATTGTATTGCCGGATAAAGCATCTAACGCGTTTGCGCGAAGTCTGGTGCGGGCACGCATGGCACGTTCGATGCTCAGCTATCGAAAGTCAAAACCGATCAATTAAGCGCCAGCGACTCTCTCGAGCCGCATAGCGAGGAGAAGACAGGCCGATGGATACTTACCGTGAACTCTCTATCGGGATCCCGAAAGAGTACGAGTCGATCCGCGCGACCGCTCATCGCTTCGCGAAAGAAGTGATGCGTCCGGCCGCGATCGAACTCGACCGGATGGCCGATCCCAAGGACGTCATCGCGCCGAATTCCCCGCTAAGACAGGTTATGAAGAAGGCGTACGGCCTTGGCTATCATGTGGCGGGAATCCCGGTCGCGCTGGGCGGGCTGGGACTCGATCCGCTCGGCAGTCACATCCTGCATGAGGAACTGGCGTGGGGATCGGTTGATTTGTCGATAGCAATCGGTGTCGCGGGTTTTCCGGCCATGATCGCCGGCCTCAGCGGCAATGCCGATCTGTACGAAACCATCATGAAGCCGTTCATCGAGGACCGCGAAGCCGCGTTCATAGGATGCTGGGCGATCACCGAGCCCAACCATGGATCCGATCAGTTGATGGTAGGCACGCCCGAGTTTCACGATCCTAAGGTGAAGGGCGAAGTCGTCGCGCGTACCGAAGGCGACTCCTACGTCATCAGCGGCCAGAAGGCAGCGTGGGTTTCCAACGGCACCATCGCGACTCACGCGGCGCTCTATCTGAGGATCGAATCCGGATCGCCTGGTGCAGCAACAGGAATGTCCGGCGGCGGCGTCGCAGTGGTTCCGCTGAACCTGCCGGGAGTGTCGAAGGGCAAGCCGCTGAACAAAATGGGGCAGCGCGCGCTCAACCAGGGCGAGATCTTTTTCGAGAACGTGCGCATCCCGCGCCATTACATGGTCGTGAACTCCGATACCTATGAGCAACAGACGATGGCGACCCTGACCATGGCCAACGGCGGCATGTCCACCGCATTTACCGGGCTTGCCCGCGCCGCATATGAGATTGCACTGGACTATTCGAAGGAACGCATCCAGGGCGGACGTCCCATCTGTGAGCATCAGCTGGTGCAGAAGCGCCTGTTCGAAATGTTCACCAAGGTCGAGGCATGCCGCGCGCTGTCGCGAGCGGTCACCGTTTACAACAGCTCGTCTGGGGCGCCTTCGCTGCAGCATGCGATCGCCGCGAAGACCTTCTGCACGCAGGCCTCGTTCGAGGTGGCCAACGACGCCTTGCAGATTTTCGGCGGCAATGGGCTGAGCAAGGAATATCCGATCGAGAAGTTGTTCCGCGATGCGCGCGCCTCGCTAATCGAGGACGGCACCAACGAGGTCCTGAGCCTGGCTGGCGCGCGGCACATCCTGGCCGAGGGCGATGGCCACGGGCACGCATAGCAGCTACGGTCGCATTTAGCCGGTCGCGATGGAGGTAGCAGATGGCGCGTGCACAGGGAGCGATTGAGCAGCTAATCAGACTGCGCATGAAGCAGCATCCGCACGAAACCTGGCTCAAGTTCAAAGACCAGGAATTTTCGTGGGAGCAAGTGTTGAGCAACATTCATCGCGCCGCCAACGGCTTGCTTGCTCTGGGCATCGCGCCCGGTGACCGCGTGGCGATCATGATGGGGAATCGCCCCGAATTTTTGTGGATACACTTCGCGATCGGTTTCATCGGCGCGGTGAGCGTTCCCGTCAACACCTCGCAGCGCGGCGTGACATTGCATCACGTGCTCGCAGACTCCGATTCCGCGGCGGTGATCTTCGAAGAGCTGCTGCGCGATTCGGTGATGGCGGTAAAGGACTCGCTCCCGAGCCTGAAAGCTACCGTGGTAGCCGACGGCAAGACCGGCAAGGGAGTAGATACGACGCTGGATGCCCTGATGGCGCACCCCGATCGGGAGCCCGACGTCGATGTCGGCTCAGGCGCCGGTGGCGCAAACATGATGTACACCTCGGGCACCACCGGGCCTCCGAAGGGAGTCATCGCCAGCGGCGGGGATACTACCGCGCTCGCTGCGGTGCTGGGCGCCATCAAGCTGCGTCCCGGCGAAACCATCTACACGGCGCTGCCGCTGTTTCACGGCAACGCGCTAATGATCTCGGGATTCGGCTCGATGCTGCTCGATGCTAAATTCGCGATCGCCGAGCGCTTCAGCGCGTCGCGATTCTGGGACGAATGCCGCAAGTACCACGCGGTCGAGTTCAACACCCTGGGCGGCATGATTCCGATTCTGCTCAAGCAGCCGCCGCGTCCCGACGATCGCAAGCACGAAGTGCGGGTGGTGCTCTCGGCAGCATGTCCGCCATCGGTGTGGAAGGAATTCGAGGATCGTTTCGGCGTCAAAATCATCGAAGTTTATGGAATGGTCGATTCGCCGGGTTTCCTTATGAACGACGTTGACCGGGTCGGGTCGATGGGCAAGCCGGTCGGCGAGGTAGAGTTCCGCGTGGTCGACGACAACGACAATCCGCTCCCGGCGGGCAAGATCGGCGAGCTCGTGTTCCGTCATCCCAAGGGGCAGCTAAGTCATTATCACAAGCTTCCCGATGCGACCACGGAGGCATACCGCAACGGATGGTTTCATTCGGGCGATCTCGCCAGGACCGACGAGGACGGTTTCTATTATTTCTGCGGACGCAAGAAGGCGTCGATCCGGCGCCGCGGCGAGAACATTTCCGCCTGGGAGATCGAGACCGTCGTTAATCAGCATCCCGCAGTGCTGGAGTCGGCGGCCTATGCGGTACCGTCGGAACTCGGTGAGGATGAAGTCAAGATCGCGGTCGTGCTGGCGCCCGACGCGAAACTTCGCCCCGAAGATCTCATCGAGTTTTGCCGCGACCGGATGGCCTACTATGCGGTGCCTCGTTTCATCGAATTTATCGACGAGCTTCCCAAGACCGGCACTCAGCGAATCCAATATGCGGCCCTGAAGGCGCGGGGCGTCGCAGGCGCGTGGGATCGCGAGCAGGCAGGCATCAAGGTCGAACGAACACGCACGCCGGCATGAACCAGCCGCCATCGAGGCGGCGCAATGGCGGTACAACTTCCGCGACCCGAGGAGGGACAATGGAATATCAGGAATTAATCGGCACGCGACGTTCGATTCGCTTTTTCGATCCCAAGCGACCCGTCGAACAGGAAAAGATTCAGAAAATTCTGGAGGCCTGCCTCGTCGCTTCATGCGCCGTCAATGCGCACTGGCTTCGTGCAATCGTCGTCAAACGCGACGACATACCGAAGGCCGAACTCGAGAAGCTGAAGAACCCCGTGCAGGCCATCGTTATCGAACTCGCCTCGGTGCATATCTACTTCTATGCCGATCTCGGCGTCGTGAATCGGGTCAAGGGCGCCCGTCTCAAAGAGTTAGTCAATGCAAATATCATCGCTTCGACCCACGGCTGGAGCGTCAAGTTCGTCGATGAGGTCGTGTATCCGTATATCCTCAAGCCGATGACCGAATCGCCGCACTATCCCGCCATGGCCGCTTTCGATTGTGGCATCGCCGCGTGCCAGGGCCTGCTGATGGCGTATGAACAAGGGCTCGGCGCGTGCCTTACCGCGTTCGCCGCACCTATCATCGGCGCGATCACCAAGCCGCCGGCGGATTGGTTCCCGCTCTACCAGCTCAACATCGGTTATTCGCTGGAGTCTCGCGAAGCGGGCGGGCAGCGGCCGCGGCCTCCGTTCGAGGAGCAGTACTTCCTCGGCAAGTACGGAAATCCGTTCCCGCGCGATCCTAAAGTCGTCGAGGAACTGAAGAAGTCCAAGATGCTGCAAGCGCCGGCGCCGCTTCCGGGCCGCAAGGAGGAACTCCGTCGCCTCGCAAAACAGTTGAATCTGCCGGAGTGATCGCGGGTTCATGAGCGCCGTCTAGCGCGTGTCGGCCGTGGTTCCAGAGGCCGGCTCGTCGGCAAGCACGACGACTTTGCCGATCATTCCGTTAATCACATGGAACCGGCAGACGTATGTGTAAGTGCCGGGCGCCTTGAACGTGTAACTGTAGATTTCATTAGGCGCCATGATTCCCGACTGCGATGATGCCGTGCCCTCCGGAGCAGCCTCGCCAACGAACTCGACGCTGTGGGCGATGCCGCCGGTGTTTCTCCATTCCACGGTGTCGCCGGCCCGTATCGTCAGTGCGCTCGGCATGAACTCGGCCGGTGCGTCGCTGATGACGACCACCGCGGCAGGCTCTTGGCGGCCGCCTGGTCCGGATGTGACAGGGCTGCCGCCGGTTTGGCACCCGAAGCCGGCCACGGCGGTCGCCGTCGCCACCACAGCCAGAACTCGATGCATATTAGGGCTTATCCGAAACATCGTTCCCCCCTCTGTGAATAGACTTCAGAATCTCGGCGCCTGAAATCCACGGAGTAGAGGATAAGTTTGTTTCACGCTTCCGGCAAACCGGGCTAACCTGAAAGCTGCGCGCGGCGGCTACAGTGCGCTAGAAATGGAACTGGTTTTGCGTGCGCTTGGGGAGCCTAAACCGCGAATGAGTAGCCGCCGTTTACGGGAATCGTCTGCCCCGTCATCCAGCTCGACGCATCGGAGGCGAGGAACAGGACCATGTTGGCCGCGTCTTCCGGCTCGCCCAAGCGCCGAATCGGGTAATGGCGCAGTACTTTTTTCGTGTACTCTTCCACCTCCAGCATGCGCGCGGTCGTCGGCGTGCGCGTGGTACCGAGCGCCACGCAGTTCGCGGTGATTGAATAGCGGCCCACATCCTTGGCGATCGCGCGGATGAATCCTGCCGCCCCTGCCTTGGCGCCGGAATATATTTCCAGATTGGGCTCACCGACCCGGCCCGCGTCGGAAATCACGGTGACGATCCGTCCGTAACCGCGCTCGATCATACCGGGCAGCGCCGCGCGGGTGCAGTTCAGCACGCCGAAGAAATTGGTCTGCAGGGCAGCCTGCCATTCGTCTGGCGACTGCTCCCAGAACGGCTTGCGGGAAATGTTGCGCGGATCGGGTCCGTAATTCCCGGCGTTGTTGACCAGGATGTCGACCCGACCCAACGCGCGCACGGCCTGCTCGAACGCGCCCATCACGCCCGCGAAATCGGTCACGTCGCAACTGGCGGCGAGCCCCTTGCATCCGAGCTTTTCTACTTCCGCTGCGACCGCCTTCGCGCGTTCCTCGTAATAGTCATTCACCACCACGCCGCCCGCGCCGTTGGCGGCCAGATGCAGCGCGATTTGCCTTCCGACGCCCTGTCCCGCGCCGGTCACGAGACCGATGCGGCCTTTCAGATCGAGTATTCCGCCTGCCATGGTCTGCTCCTTCATCGAATCGCCGATTTCCCGGTCAACGCGCGGCCGATGATCAGCTTTTGAATCTGGGTTGTTCCGTCCGGCATGGTCAGCATCCGTGCGTCACGCAGGCATCGCTCGACCCGGTTTTCGGTGGCGAGTCCGTTCGCCCCCATGCACTGGATCGCGGTCGACGCCACTTTGACCGCCGCTTCCGTCGCATACCATTTCGCCATCGAGGCTTCCACGTCCGCGCGTCCGCGCCGCAGCGCGAGATAGGCCCGATTGCATAGCAGGCGCGCCGCGTCGATCTCGGTCGCCATCTCGGCAACCATCGCGGCGACCAGCTGATGGCGGATGATTTCCTTGCCGAACTGTTTTCGTATCTGCACGTACTTGAGCGCGATTTCGTAGGCGCGGCGCGCGATCCCTACCGCCATCATCCCGGTGCCCGCGCGCGCATGCGAAAACAACGCAAGCGTACGCTGGAACGCGCGTTCCGGCGACACGGTTTCGCTGCTCCATCCGCCGAGCACGTTCGTTTCCGGCACTTCGACATCGTTGAAGAACATTTCCGAGGTGGGAAAGGAGCGCAGCCCGATCGTCTGGATCTCGCGGCTGTCGAACGGAGACTCCCGCCGGTCAATTACGAAATGGCGGAATCCCAAGGGCCCTTTGGCGGGATCGGTCTGCGCCAGCACCACCGCGATGTCGGCGACGCTCCCGTTGCTGATCCAGGTCTTCGCGCCGTTGATCACCCAATGGTTGCCCTTGCGCTCGGCTCGGCTTCGGATCCCCGACGGATCGGAACCCGCTTCGGGCTCAGTGGTCGCGATGCATCCGATCAGATCGGCGTGAGAGAGTGGTGCAACCAGCCGCCGCGCCAGGTCGGGATGCGCACTGGCGGCAATCAGCGAGGCCGCGCCGGAGGTTATCCCCGACATCCCGGACAGGCCCGGGAAAGTGGCCGACAGTTCTTCGCTCTGGACGCATCCGATGATCGGGTCGGAGCCGCCGGCAAGGATTCCTTCGGCGTCCGCATAGCCCCACGGTATGAGCATCTTGAGCAGCGGCTTGGCGCGCTCGGCGGTCATCTCGAGGTCGCCCCACCGATCGTCGAGCGGGCGGACCTCCGCGTCGAGGAATTTCCGCAAGCTGTCCCGGAACATCCGCTGCTCTTCGTTCAATTCGAAGTCCATCAATTACCTCGTCCGGCGCGCCTTGCGTTTGCCTCCGAGGCCGCCCTTGAGCACGTCGTCAATCCACGACAAACCAGCCATCATCCGCGGAAACCCGACCGTGGTCATGGCGAGGAGCGCGACCTGCCGGATCTCTTCGGGCTTGGCGCCTGCTTCCAACGCGCGCCGAGCATGGGAATGGACCGCGCCTTCCTGTCCGGATGCGACCGCCATCGCGAGCTTGATGAGCTGGCTATGCTTTTCGTCCAGCGGGCCGGCCTCGGCGATCATACGTCCGAGATCGTCGTAGGCTCCGCTGATTGCGGGAAATTGCCGCTTGAAATCCCGATATCGCCCCGGTAACTCTTTCATCTCTGAACTCCTCCGACGTGCCAGACCTCAACGCGCATCTGAGCAGGAAACAGTTCCCAAGAATAGTCTCGCGCGGCGGCGGATTTTGCGATTGCTGCGAGACGCGCTAGCCACGCCGGGACGCGGCGCAAACCCGCGCATACTGCCCGCAACCGATCGATTTCAGGAAGTAAAAGAGAGAGCAAATTTGATCTCGGAGACCGATAGCGCGAGCTTGGATCGGGTTAGTAGATTTCACCACTCAAGCACCAGATATGGCAGCACCTTGAACGCAAAACGGCGCCGGATCGCTCCGGCGCCGTCTGCCGTCCACTCAATTTCAAACTAGGACGCTACTCGTTTATCCAGCAAGCCGCGGACTTGACCCTTAATATGGTGGCACATCGCCGACTAGCCCAGTGTATGGAGCCTCAGTGTGTGGGACGGGCACGCCGGTAAGATCGCACTTAACTTTAAACCCGTCCACTCTATTATAGAGCTGGGGGGTCTCCGCGATTTCTTTGAAGCGGTCAATTGCCAACGCTTCGAGCGTCTGGCCTGGGAATCTAGGACAGGCCAACGCTGCAGTTGCCCACAATGTGCTCGCTTGGAAAGCCTTGCGCGTGTCCTCATGACACTGAGAGGCAGCAACCTCAATGGTGGTGCCACTGACTGGCTGCCCTCCGCCCGCGGTGGCGCAGGTCGTTCCCGTCATCGTGCTACCGATTGGCGCGCAACCGTGAGAATTTGGGGCACTCCCAGTCCATGTCACCGCGTTCCAAGTAACAAATTCCCAACACGTGTTGTTGTTCTGAGCAAACGCGCCATCGGCGGACAGCGCCAACGCCGCCAAAGCCACAAGTGACGCGCACAACATTTTTGACAGTTTCATATCTTCTTCTCCCCATTCGAGCCGATTTCCCCAAAGCTTGTACATAACTCGGGCGATTTGGTTTGCAGTTGACCTGGACGATTCCGGCTATTACGAGCTTCATCAGGCTAGGCGTATGTGCTTTGACCTGATTCCACTCCCCACCCTGGCCAATTCTCCTTCTGAGGTTCTCGTTCCTCGATTTCAACCGCTCTGTGCGCTATCGCACAGTGTTTCCGGTTTTCCGCGATGAACATGCCTGTTTCGCTTGGGTGTGTCAGCCTTGTATCTGTCTCCTTCTGTGTCTGTGCGGGGACGGCGGTGTCGGTATGCCCGCGTGTATGACTACAAGTGTGCCCAATTGTGACTAGACGTGTACTCAATTGACAGGTCTATTGCAAATGGCTGAGCAATCAACGCGTTCATTCTCTTGCGGCTTGTGAGCTGAGAATCCGGAGCGCGGAAGATACCCTTGGTGCAGCCCGGATTGCAGACGGTGATCTGAATGTGGGTCTTTTCATCGAAGCCGGAACCTTCGTCGGTGGGTCCACCTTCGACGAAGACCCCTTTCACAGTATCGATCGTTTGTTCGCCACGATTCTTTCGAATGGTGTGAACCGTTTGAGTCACCGCGTAATCTAACGGTCGCAACAGACCATCGGCCGTATTCTTAGGGCAATGGAACTCACCTGCGGTGGCGAGTGCGCGGGTTTTGTGATTGCGCCGCGGCGGGCTATAAATCCCGATGAGAGAATCGGGAATCTCCCCCACAAGGAGCTAGTCACATGGCCAGCGGACACGTTTTGAAGGAAGTGAAAGACGGCGTCGCGACTATCACGCTCAATCGCCCCGAGAAACTCAACGCATTCTCGGGCACGATGGCCGCGGAGCTTTATGCGGCGTTTGCCGAATACGACCAGGATGACGAGGTCCGCGTGATCGTCGTCACCGGCGCGGGCCGTGCGTTCAGCGCGGGCGCGGATCTGTCGGGCGGCGGCAACACGTTTGACGCCGACGCGCGTGCGGAGCGCCGCGAACGGCCGGCGCCTGCGATTCGGCCGTGGAACGTGCGCAAACCGATCATCGCGGCGATCAACGGGCCGGCGGTCGGAATGGGAATCACGCTGCCGATGCAATGGGACATCCGCGTCGCGGCCGAGAGCGCGCGAATCGGATTCGTGTTCGTGCGGCGCGGAATAACTCCGGAGGCGCTCAGCCTGTGGACCGTCCCGCGAATGATCGGACTGGCCAAGGCCAACGAACTGCTGATGACCGGGCGGATAATCAGCGCGCGCGAGGCGCTCGAATTCGGAATCGTGAGTCACGTATGGCCCGACGCTGAGTTCATGGCGAAGGTGCGCGAGATGGCGCTCGATATCGCCCGTAATACGGCGCCGGTGTCGGTCGCGATAACCAAGCGGCTAATCTACGCACTGCTCGCGGAGCCCGAGGCGGAGAAGGCGCAGGCTGTAGATACGAAGGCGTTCGTGTGGGCCGGCAAGCAGCCGGACGCGTACGAAGGCGTCAGCGCGTTTGTCGAGAAGCGCAAGCCCAGGTGGAAGATGAAGCCGTCGAAGGACATCCCCAAATTTATCCCGGCAATCAAGTGATCGAGCCGTCCGTCGATGGCTCCGGCGGCGCGCGGGCGCCTCACTCGGCGTGGCGGCGCGAGTCGGCGCTGCTGATCGCGCTGGCGATAGCCGGCGCGGCGGCCGAGTATCCGCTCGCGATGGCGATTAAGCCGATCGACGGATCGGAAATCTGGCGCGTGATCCCGTTCCTCGGCGTCACTCTCGTGCTCGCATCGCTGGTACCGGTAGCGCTTCGAATCAACGGACAGCTCGGGTTGCCCGGTGCGCCGCTGATCGCGGCAAAGATCGCGGGCGCGAAAATCCATTTTTCAATTCGCAGCCTGGCGAGAGTCTCGATCGGCTACGCGATACTGGCCGCGGCGGCAGGCGCGGGCGTGCTCATGATTGTGATCGTGCCGCTGGTTTTTATCGCGCGCGGCGGCGCCGGCATCAGCCTTCCGAAGCCGCCGATGCTGACGGTGGCGCCGGGCCGTATCGCGATCGTCGGAGCGTCGGTCGCAATCGCGGCTGCGGTTAGCGAGGAGATCCAGTTTCGACTGGTGATGTATGCGATCTTCGGATGGATCGGGCGGCTGATATCACGCGACTCAAGTGGCTACCCGGGACGCCGCGCGCTTTGGATAATCACGATAGCCCAAGGCTACCTGTTCGGAATAATTCACCTGATGCCGGTGGGCGGGGCGCTGTTCCATAGCACGTCGAAATTTCTGATCGGTGGCTTGGTGATGCCGCAGACGTGGGAGGGTGTCGTGTTCGGGCGCCTATACTTGCGTCGCGGACTGGAAGCCTCGATGCTCGCGCACGCGTCGATGGACGTCGCGCTGTTCGCGTTGGCGGCGATCGGAATGTTGCGGTCTCATCTCGGCGCGGGTTGAACGCGCGCGAAACTCAGGCCAGGTTTGCGCGGCGATACATCGTGACGACCGCGGCTCCTCCAAGCCCGAGATTGTGCTGGAGGGCGACCTTGGCGCCCGATACCTGCCGCTTGGCCGCTTCGCCCCGCAATTGCCAGTTGAGTTCCGCGCACTGCGCCAGGCCGGTTGCGCCCAAGGGATGGCCCTTGGAAATCAGCCCGCCCGATGGATTCACGACCACTTTGCCACCGTAGGTGTTGGCGCCCGCGTCGACAAATTCACCGCCCTTGCCCTCGGGGCATAGCCCTAGCGCCTCATAAGTGATCAGTTCGTTGCACGAGAAGCAGTCGTGGAGTTCGACCACGTCGACGTTCTCGGGTCCCAGACCGCTTTGCTCATAGACCTTATGCGCGGCAGCCTTCGACAGGTCAGAGCCGACCATCTTGATGCAGCTACGCTCGGAAAACGTGCTGGCAAAATCGGTCGCCATCGCCATCCCGAGAATCTCGACGGCCTTGTGCTCGAGGCCATGCTTCTTGACGAAGTCGGCGCTGGCCAGGATTGCCGCGCCCGAGCCGTCGGAGGTCGGGCAGCACTGCAGCTTGGTGAGCGGCTCATACACCATAGGCGCGCTGAGGATTCCTTCCAGTGAATACTCATCCTGGAATTGCGAGTAAGGGTTGTTCACCGAATGCTTGTGGTTCTTCCATCCGATTTTTGCGAACTGCAACGCGGTCGTGCCGTAGCGATCCATGTGCTCGCGTCCGGCGTTGCCGAACATCTGCGCCGCCGGCGGCGCCGGCGCGAAGCCGCGCAGGTCGGCCATTAGCGCGATGTGTTTGTCCATCGGATTGGTGCGGTCCGTGTACTTGGCGCCGAGCGAGCCCTTCTCCATCTTCTCGAAGCCGAGCGCCATCACGCAGTCCGCGATACCGCCCTCGACGAATTGTTTGGCCATGAACAGCGCGGTCGATCCGGTCGAGCAGTTGTTGTTGACGTTGTAAATCGGGATGCCGGTCATCCCGAGTCCGTAGAGCGCGCGCTCGCCGGAAGTCGATTCTCCGTAGCAGTAGCCGACCACCGCCTGCTCGACGTTTTCGTAGGCGATCCCGGCGTCCTGCAGAGCCTTGGTGCCGGATTCCTTCGCCATGTCGGGATAGTCCCAAGCCCGCGAACCCGGCTTCTCGAACTTGGTCATGCCGACGCCTACGACGTACACTTTGCGTCCCATTTTTTTCTCTCCCTGATGGCCGCACTTGCGCGGCTGTGGCTACTAAAACTCCAAAAGCGGTAAGAAGTCCAGAGTTTTGAAGTTCAGCACCGCAGCATCGCCGGCGTGCCCGTCCTGGTGGGTTGCAGATTTGATCGAGGACCGGTCGAAGTGATCTAGAGATCAAGGTGAAGACGCATTGCGTCTGCAGCTTTGCTCATAACGGTTGCATTGAGACGGCCCAACGCTGCGCCTCGGATTCGTTCCTTGGAGATAGTTCGGATCTGCTGCGCTTGACCCTTCGAGGGCTTCGGCAGGCCACTATCTTTAGGGGACAGTGCAATTTCAAACGGATATATCCTGCTGACGTTGGAAGTGATGGGCAGGACGGTCACCGTGTTTGAGGCCCGGTTATTCGCTTCGTTACTGACGATGAGCACCGGGCGGCGCTTGTTTATCTCCGTGCCGATAATTGGGCTTAAGTCGGCGAAGTAGATTTCACCACGTCTCATCGGACAGCCCATCTGAAGTCGCGGTGTCCCAGGCCTTGTCGAATTCCGAGTTCGCTTGGCGGTAAGCAGTTTCCAACTCGCGGCTTCGGAGCAGGATGACTGCTTCCTCGAAGACCTGGGATCGGCTCTTCAAACCCCGCCTTTTTCGATAGTTCTCAACGAATCCAGCTAGTGAGCGAGGAAGCGATACCGAAAGTTTTGCGGCACTCATCGGCGAATTGTTCCTACCATTGGTACGAGTAATGGTAGCAGATAGAGTAGGCTGAGGCGAGGCCCAGATCTGAGGTGCGCTTCGCGTTGCGCGCGTCACAGAAGATGTCCATGCCCTGGATTGCAAATTCGATTGGTCGCGGGGGCAGGCATTGGCCGAGGCCGACATTCGCTGAAACGGCGCCAATCTGGTTGGCGGCCTGCCGGCCAAACAAGCCGCCGGCTTCGCGCGCGTGCCGTCATAGCCTATAAGTGAGGATAAGACCGGGCAACTATCTTGGGCGTACGAATTTGTTTTGACCGATCTCGGCCGTTAGGCCCATCACCGGACGGCGCGAACGGCTCCTCAGGGAAAATATTCCATTCGCGGAGAAATGCCTGAAACCAAAATAATCCAGCGAAAAATACCTTGTCCGCCAGATGCGGGGTGTCGCCTTCCTTGATGATCGGATTGCCGTAGTTGTATCCTTCGCCTTTGCTAATGCTTGCCGAAATCGCCGGGTCGGGGTTATGCATCAGTAGGCAATGCTTCGAGCCGTTCGCGATCTGACGGCACAGGTTGAGCGACGGGCAATCCTCACCAACATAGTCTTGAAATTTCTCAAACCGATTCAGCTTCCTTTGAATCTTCTCCTCTAGTCTGGCCTTTACATCGGGAGTGATGTCCCACCATAACCAGTTCGTCACGTGCCATGCGGTGACGGCACAATTAAATGCGTGATACCGGCACGCCTCAACGTCATAACGCTGGCGGCAGAACAGGTTGTTCAATTACGAATGCGATTTCTTGAGCATATCGCGCGAATCACGAAGCTCGAATGCCTTTTGCGCCTTCTGTTCTGATGATTTCATCGCGCGATTAAAATTTCAAAGTCTGATGTCCGACCGGGTCGAATGGTTGCGGGGGAAGGATTTGAACCTTCGACCTCCGGGTTATGAGCCCGGCGAGCTACCAGACTGCTCCACCCCGCCCCGGCAGTGTATCTGCCGGTCGGTCAGCCGGTCAACATCGAACGCATTAAAATGCGCGCGGGCGTGTGGAAGCCATGCTCCCGGAATCGAGCCGGCGATTGCGTCGCGGACTCGATTCCGATCCAAAACTAGCCGGCGAGAATCCGGATGCTGCAGTTGCGATGTTTAATCCCGAACTCGATGATCTCTTTTTCGATCGGGGTTGCGCCTGGTTTTGCGTCGGTCAGCATCAACTGCTTCGCGACGGCGTTGTCGATCCCGTCGGCCTCGACGTCAAGGTTATGGTCGTCACAGATGATAAATGCCATTTCGTTAAAAGCACCTCGAACAAACAAAACTACAAGATTTTTTCACCGAATTGAACCGCGTGGGCGGCAGACCCCCAAGACGCAATTTGTGGTAATCGTGATCGAGATGCGCCCACGCGCGAACTTGAAAACGCAAACGCGGGAGGTGGATGCGAATTGAGTCTGAAGGGAAAAGCCGCGGCAATTGGAATTGGCGAACTCAAACCGGTCAAGGAACCCGGCGACCTCACCGCGCTCGGACTGATGGCGCGGGTGGCGGCCGAAGCGATCGCGGACGCGGGGCTGGAGAAGAAAGACATCGACGGCTTCCTCGTCGGCGTGCCGTTTTCGGACCCGGGGATGATTTACCCGGCGAGCGCGGCCGAGGTGCTGGGGCTGAACGTGCGGATGCTGAACCAGGTCGATATCGGCGGCGCGAGCCCGGCTGGGATGATCTGGCGCGCGGCGGCGGCGATCGACGCGGGAATGTGCAACGCGGTGTTGTGCATCGTCGCGGATTTGAACAAGGTCGGCGACCAGCGCCCGCCGGTGATATCGGTGCAGCGCGAGTTCGAGGCGCCGTATGGGAATATCGGCGCCAATTGCGGCTACGCGATGATCGCGCATCGCCATATGCATGAATACGGCACCACGGCGCGGCAGATGGCGAAGGTCGCGGTCGATCAGCGAACCAGCGCGCTCAAGAATCCGCTGGCGACATTCAATGACAAGGCGCTTACGATCGACGACGTGCTGAACTCGCGGATGATCGTCGATCCGCTTCATCTATATGAAATCGTAAGCCCGGTGAGCGGCGGCGCAGCGATAATTGTCGCGTCGCCCGAGCTGGCGAAGCGCGCAAAGAATCCGCCGATATGGCTGCTCGGGGCGGGCGAGTACGCCAATCATTCGACGATCACGTATGCGCCGTCGATCACCGAATCGCCGATTAAGCCGGCGGCGGCCGCCGCGTTCAAGATGGCGGGTCTGCAACCGAAGGACATGGACATCGCGTGTCCCTACGACTGCTACACGATCACCGTGATCGTCACGCTCGAGGACGCGGGCTTTTGCAAGAAGGGCCAGGGCGGACCGTTCGTGATGGAGCACGACCTGACGTACGCGGGGGACTTTCCGTGCAACACGCACGGCGGGCAATTGTCGTTCGGCCAGGCGGGGCTGGCGGGCGGCATGAGTCACGTGACGGAAGCGATAAGGCAGTTGATGGGACGCGGCGGCGAGCGCCAGGTCAAGGGCGCGGCGCTCGGCTACGTCAACGGCAACGGCGGAATCATGAGCGAGCAGTCAAGTCTCGTGCTGGAGCGCAGATCATGAGCGAGTACTACAAACCGCTTCCGAAGCCATCGCCAACCAGCCGGCCGTTTTGGGAGGCGGCGCGGCGCCACGAGCTGACGCTTCAGCGCTGCGGCGCGTGCCGCGCGTTCATCTACTATCCGCGCGATCGATGTCCAAAATGCTTCTCGGACAAGCTTGCGTGGGAGCGCGTGAGCGGGCGCGGCAAGGTGTACAGCTTTACGGTCGTGCGGCGAGCGTCGAGCCGGGCGTTTTCCGACGCGCCGTACGTGCTGGCGATCGTCGAACTGGCCGAGGGGCCGCGCATGACGAGTAATATCGTCGCGTCGCCGGAGGATGTGCGCGTCGAGATGCCGGTCGAGGTCTGCTTCGACGATGTGACGCCGGATCACACGCTGGTGAAGTTCAAGCCGGCGTAAATTTCCGCGCTCACGCCAATAGCACAGCGACGATTCCGGTCAGGAAGATCCCGTCGAAGGTGCCGGCGCCGCCAATCGAAGTGACCGGCGCGCCCAAATTGCGCAGGTTGCGCAGGTTGAGCAGGTCCGCGCCGACGAGCGTGCCTATCACGCCGCTGACGAATGCGACGGCGTCGCGATGATGCTGTGAAGAGCCGAGGAAGTAGCCGCAGGCGGCGGCGACGATCGGCGGAATCAACATCGGGGTCGCGATTCCCAGCCCGGGAACCGGCATCGCGAAACGATGCACGATGGCAGTAACGATCGCGACTCCGATCAACGCGGGGACGATTATCGCCGGCATCTGCATCAGCAAGTACGCCGAGATCAGTACGGGCACGATCGCACCGCCGACATTTACGGCGATGATGGTCGAGTCGGTGGCGTAGCGAATCGGCACTCTGTAGCGAACACCGAAACTGCGGATCACCGCGGCGGGATGCGGCCGGCCGGTGGCAATGCGCGCGATGGGAATATTGATGTAACTGCCGACGAGACTCACGAGCAGAGCGGTGAAGGCCAGTTCGGGTGGCAGGCCGATCGTCACGAATGCGTAGTTGATGACGTGGATTTCGAGCAGGAGAAAAAAGAACGCGAGGACGAAGAAGAAGACGATCGCGTAGAAAAAGAGGAATGGCGCGAAAAACACGGCGCGATGATAGCAGGCATCGCGCGCAGAGCGAATGTTGCGCAATCGCGCAGCAGGGCGCGATATTGCGCGGCTATCCTGGCCCGTGCCGCAAGCCGGGGAAAAAACGGCGGCGCGAGCCGAGCGCGTCGGCGTATCGCCCGCCCATCGCGCATTCCTCGGCCGGAATTCGCACGGCGAGAATCAGAGCGTTGCCTATCGAGAACGCGATCGCCGTGAAGATCGCGCCGCCGATCATCGGCACGGCCGCGATCTCGACGACGACCGCAAGATAGTTGGGATGGCGCATGAAGCGATAGGGTCCGTCGGTCGCGGGGGCGCGGTCGGGACTCACGATGATTCGCGTGTTCCATCGATCGCCGAGAGTCACAACCGCCCAGTAGCGAAGCGCTTGCGCGACGATTTCAGCCGACAGCGCGAGCCACGCCACCGCGGGCGCAAATGCGTGCGGAAAAAATGCCGCCTCGGCTGCGCATGACACGATGAACAGAGCGTGAAATACGACCATCACGCAATAGTGCGCCTGCCCGACTTCGACAGCACCGTGCTGGAACGCACGGCGCGCATTGCGGCGCGCGCGATCGATCTCGAAGACCCGCTCGACGACCAGCAGCGCGAGGATCAGCAGATAGGTGCGAAGCGAGATCAACACTTAAGCTCGATCACCACTTCAGAAGAACCAGCTCGACCGAGAACCCCGGACCCATCCCGATGATCAGGCCGTAGTCGCCGGGAGCGGCGGCGTTGTCCTCCAGCAATTCGTCGAGAATGAACATCACCGACGCGGACGAGAGATTTCCGACCGATTGCAGCGAGCGCCACGAACGCGCCAGCGCGGCCTCGGGGAGAGCCAGCGCGCCCTCGAGGGTCTCGAGCACCTTGGGGCCGCCGGCGTGCGCGATCCAGTGGCGGATATCCGAGCGGTCGATTTGTTGCGTCGCAAGGAATGAATCAACTTCGTCGAGGATATTGGCGCGGACGAGGTCGGTGAGCTTCGACGACAGAACGATTTTGAAGCCGCTGTCCACGATCTCCCAGCCGAGAATCTCTTCGGTGTTTGGAAAGACGAGCGAACGCGTCGCGATTACCTGCGGGCCGGTCGCCGCCGGGGTATTGCCGCCTATCAGCATCGCGGCGGCGCCGTCGCCGAACAGCCCGGACGCGATAACGTTGGCTATCGAAAGATCCTCGCGTTGCAGCGTGAGCGAGCACAACTCGACCGACAGCAGCATCGCGACTTCCGACGGATACGCGCGGATATAGTCTGCCGCGCGTGCCGTGCCGGCCGCTCCCGCCACGCATCCGAGCCCGAAGATCGGAGTGCGCTTGATTTCCTTGCGCATCCCAAGCGCACTGATGACGCGAGTGTCGATGCTCGGAACGGCGATGCCAGTGACGGTGACGAAGAATAAATGATCGACGTCGCGAGGCTTCAGGCCGGCGCGTTCGAGTGCGAGTTCAGCCGCCACGGTTCCGATTTCGGGCGCAACGCGCAGCCACGCGTCGTTGGTCTTGGCGAAGGTGTCGAGCGGGAGGTATTCCTCGATGGGCAGGGCAAGATGGCGCCCGGTGATTCCGAGCGCGCCCTGGATTTTGTCGAAGCGGCGCAGATCCGAGTAGCGCTTCTCCCATAGCTCGCGCAGGCGCGAGGTCAGTTCTTCCTGATCGACGTAGTTGACGGGTAACGCAGTGCCGGTTCCGATCACACGGGGTGAATCGTTGCTAATCACTGATGGTCGCATGGCGCCCGAGTTGCGGAACCCGTGGCGACAGCGATGCCTCTCCTTTGCTGCCCGGCGAACCCTAACACGATCCGTTGAGCTGGAGCTATTCGGTCAGGGTTCGGTTCGGGCGTGTTTGACGCTATCAACAGGATGACATTTATTATACCGCTCTTGTACCCCGCGTTACATCCGTTAAGATCACCCTTCAATTATGAGATCCGAAGAACGCCGCGAACTGCTTGCGATGCTCGCCCGGGAGTCGTATTTCGAGCGCCAGCTCACGCTCTCATCGGGACGCGCGTCCAACTACTACGTTGATTGCAAACGCACGCTGTACATTCCGCGTGGCGCGTACCTGGCCGGAGAACTGGTGCTGGAACTCGCGACGGCGGCGGGCGTCGAACAAATCGGCGGCATGGCGGTCGGCGCGTTGCCCGTGACTGACGCGGTGATGGCGGCGGCGCATCGCGGCGGCATCAATCTTCGCGGGTTTTTCGTGCGCAAGGAAACCAAGCAGCACGGGCTGCAACAAATCATCGAGGGCGCGTTCAAGCCCGGCCTGAAGACCGCCGTGATCGACGATACGATCACTACCGGAGGATCGAGCCTGCAAGCGGTGGCTGCGATGCGCGAGGCGGGCGCAAACGTAATCGCGGCAATCGCGCTGGTGGAACGCGGCGAGGGCGCGGTCGAGGCGTTTGCGCGCGCGGGATTGAAATACAGCTGGGTATTCACCGCGGAAGAGGTGCGCGCCGAGCGCGCCGCTCATCCCGTCTGATTTCACTTTTTACTGACGATCCGATCGAACGGTTCTGGCCGGCAGCCCATGAAATCTTCAGCAATCAATGCCGATGCCGCGGTCGCGGCGATTTTTGGCGATCCCGTCGGGCATTCCAAGTCGCCCGCAATGCACAACGCCGCTTACGCGGCGCTTGGCATAAACCGAACGTACGTGGCGTTTCGCGTCAGGTCCGAAAATCTCGCGGCAGCGCTTCGTGCGATTCATCCGCTCGGAATCATTGGCGTAAATCTGACCGTGCCGCACAAGGAAGTTGCCGCCCGGCTCATCAAGGACCTCAGTGGAGAAGCGCGCATGCTCGGCGCCGTCAATTGCGTTGTGAATCGGCGCGGCGCACTCCGCGGCGACAATACCGATGCGCGCGGGCTGGAGCGCGACTTACGCGATCTCGGATGCGAGTTGCGCGGGCGGCTTGCGATCGTGATCGGCGCGGGCGGTGGCGCGGCGTCATCGGTCCTCGCGTGCTTCCGGCTGGGCGCGAATCGGGTCATGATCGCCAATCGCACCCCTGCTCGCGCCGTGGCATTGGCGCGCCGCTTCTCGGCGAAGAGCATAGTGCGAGGGGCAATCGAGCCTCGTGGCCTGGACGCGCTCACGGACTCCAAGCTGCTCTCCGACGCGCGATTGATCGTCAATGCGACGTCGATGGGTCTGACCACGGGCCGATTCGCGCGAATCGACTACAGTTCAACCGCTGGCGATTGTCTGTTTTACGATCTGATCTATTCGCGGGAGCCGACCGCGTTCCTGAAGCCTGCAATTGCCGCCGGCCGGCGCGCGGTAGATGGCGCCGGGATGCTGGTGAATCAGGGCGAGCTCGCGTTCAAGTTGTTCAATCGAGTCGCGCCGCCGGCGGGCGTGATGCGCGCGGCTTTGTTCAACGAGCTGGGCCGGACACAAAGTTAGCTGCACGCAGAGGCTTAGCCGAACATCTCCTTGAGCTTGTCCACGAAGCCTTTGGAGAGCGGATGGTTGACGGCCTTGCCGTCGAGCTGGGCGAACTCCTCGAGCAGTTCGCGCTGGCGCGGGGTCAAGCTGCGCGGCGTTTCGACGATTACCTTGATGAGCTGATCGCCGCGGCCGTAGCCATGAAGGTCGACGATGCCCTTGCCCTTGAGGCGCAGGATTTTTCCCGATTGCGTGGCGGGCGGAATCTTGAGCTTGACTTTGCCTTCGAGCGTCGGCACGTCGATCTCGGTGCCGACCGCCGCCTGCGGGAAGCTGATCGGCGCTTCGATTATCACGTCGTTGTCCTGGCGCACGAACATCGGGTGCTCTTTTACGTGAATGACGACGTAGAGATCGCCTTGCGGTCCGCCGCCGTAGCCTGCCTCGCCCTCGCCGCGCAGCTTGAGCCGCGAGCCGTTGTCCACGCCCGGCGGAATTTTCACCGCGAGCGATTCGTGCTTGCGGATTCGCCCCTGCCCCTGGCACTTCGGGCACGGGTCGGAGATGATCATGCCCTCGCCGCGGCATTGCCCGCAGGTGGTTGAGATAGAAAAGAATCCCTGCTGCGTGCGGACCTGGCCGCTGCCGCGGCAATTGGGACACTGGCGCGCGCCGCTGGAGCCGCCGCGGGCGCGCGTGCCGTTGCAGGCTTCGCATTGAGTCAGGCGCTGGAACTTTACGACTTTCTCGATACCGCGCGCCGCTTCTTCGAATTCGATTTCAAGATCGTAGCGCAGGTCGTCGCCGCGCCGGGTGCGCGAACGCGAGCGTCCGCGACCGGTGCCGAAAAAATCGCCGAAGATGTCGGAGAAAACTTCCTCGAAGCCCTGACTGAAGTCGAAACCGCCGAATCCGCCCGGACCCTGCGGTCCCTGGAAGGCGGCGTGACCGAAGCGGTCATACTGCGCGCGCCGCTCGGGATCGGAGAGGACCTGATAAGCCTCGTTGAGTTCCTTGAATCGCTCCTCGGATTCTTTGTTGCCGGGATTGCGATCGGGATGAAACTGAATGGCGAGACGACGGTAGGCCTTTTTCAGTTCGTCTTCGCCGGCGCCGCGATTGACACCGAGGATTTCGTAATAGTCGCGTTTATGTGCTGGCGGCATCGCGCACAGATTCTATGCGAACATCCGAGGCGACGCCATTGTCCGTTCCATACGAGCGGGGCCGCTCGCGCGGCCCCGCCTGTCGCTACTGATCCTTGACTTCTTTGTAGTCCGCATCGACTACGTCTTCCTTCGCGCCGCTTTCGCCATTTCCGCCCTGAGAGCCACTTTGCCCGCTGGCGCCATCCTGTGGGCCGGCGCCGGCTTGCGCTCCTGCCCCTGCCTTGGTCTTGCTGTACATCGCCTCCGCCAGTTTGTGCGACGCGTTGGCGAGCGCCTCGGCCGCGCGGTTAATCTCGTCGGCGTCCTTGGACTCGAGCTTGGTCCTGGCTTCCGCGAGCGCATCCTCGACCTGCTTGCGTCCCGCCTCGTCAACATTGGCGCCGTGCTCTTTGAGCGTCTTCTCAGTCGTATAGATCAGGTTGTCGAGCTTGTTGCGCGCCTCGGCCTGCTGACGGCGAGCATGGTCGTCGGCGGCATGCGCCTCGGCCTCGCGCACCATCTTCTTGATCTCTTCCTCGTTGAGTCCGGACGACGCGGTTATCTTGATCGACTGCTCCTTGTTGGTGCCGAGGTCCTTGGCATGCACGTTGACGATGCCGTTCGCATCGATGTCGAACGTGACCTCGACCTGCGGCAGCCCGCGCGGGGCAGGTGGGATTCCGATCAAGTCGAACTGGCCGAGCAGCTTGTTGTCCGACGCCATCTCGCGCTCGCCCTGGAAGACGCGAATCGTGACTGCGGTCTGATTGTCCTGCGCGGTCGAGAACACCTGGCTCTTGCGGGTGGGGATGGTCGTGTTCTTCTCGATGAGCTTGGTGAACACGCCGCCGAGCGTTTCGATTCCGAGCGACAGAGGAGTCACGTCGAGCAGCAGGACGTCTTTGACTTCGCCCTTGAGCACGCCCGCCTGAATTGCGGCGCCGATCGCGACCACCTCGTCGGGGTTGACGCCCTTGTGCCCCTCTTTGCCGAACAGGCGCTTCACGCGCTCCTGCACCGCGGGCATCCGGGTCATGCCGCCGACCAGGACGATCTCGTCGATCTCGCTCGCCTTGAGGCCGGCATCGCGAAGCGCGGTCACGCATGGCGCGTCGAGCCGGTCGAGCAGGTCGGCGCACAGCGCCTCGAGCTTGGCGCGCGACAGCTTGATGTTGAGATGCTTGGGGCCGGACTGATCCGCGGTGATGAAGGGCAGATTGATGTCGGTCTCGGTCACGGTGGAGAGCTCAGTCTTGGCCTTCTCGGCGGCTTCCTTGAGCCGCTGCAGCGCCATCCGATCTTTGCGCAGATCGAATCCCTGGTCCTTGCGGAACTCGTCGGCCAGGTAGTCGATGACCCGCTGATCGAAATCTTCGCCGCCCAGGAAGGTGTCGCCGTTGGTCGCCTTGACCTCGAAGACTCCCTCACCCAGTTCAAGAATTGAAATATCGAACGTGCCGCCGCCGAGATCGAACACGGCGATCTTCTCGTCCTTCTTCTTGTCGAGACCGTAGGCCAGTGACGCCGCCGTCGGCTCGTTGATGATCCGCAGCACGGTAAGGCCCGCGATGCGGCCCGCATCCTTGGTGGCCTGGCGCTGGCTGTCGTTGAAATACGCGGGCACGGTGATAACCGCCTCGGTGACTTTCTCGCCGAGATAGTCCTCGGCGGTCTGCTTCATCTTCTGCAGAACGAACGCCGAAATTTCCGCGGGGCTATATTTCTTGCCGCGGAGTTCGACCCACGCCGCGCCATCGTCGGCCTTCACGACCTTGTACGGCAGCACCTTGAGCGCCTTCTGAACTTCGGCGTCATCGAAACGCCGGCCCATCAGGCGTTTGATTGCGGACACCGTATTGGTTGGATTGGTGATCGACTGGCGCTTGGCGATCTGGCCGACCAGCCGCTCGCCTGCTTCTGTAAATGCGACGACTGACGGCGTCGTGCGACTGCCCTCGGAGTTGGCGATGACTACGGGATCGCCACCCTCCATGATCGCGACGCAACTATTCGTCGTGCCCAAGTCGATACCGATAACTTTTGCCATTTTCCTAAAGATCCTCTGATATTGAGATAATCATGCTTCAGTCGTTTTCAACGTCGGAGGCGTCGCTTTCGCCTCCGTTTCGCCTTCCCGAATCGGTCACGCTCTCCTTGGCAACCGACACGCGGGCCGGACGCAAAATCCGGTCACCGATCAGATAGCCGCGATGGAATTCATCGACGACGGTGTTGGGCGGATGCACCTGCGACGCCACGTGATCGACCGCCTCATGCCGATTGGGATCGAATGCCTGGCCGACCGACTGCAGCGGTGTCACGCCTTGCGCACGCAGGAAATCGATCAGCGCCCGCACTGTCATCTCGACGCCATCGACGATCGTCCTGGCGTCATTGCCATTGCGGGCGGCCGCGAGCGCGCGCTCGAGGTTGTCGATGATCGGCAGCAGGTCGCGGAGAATCGCCTCGCGCTGGATGCGGATCGATTCCTCGCTCTGCTGGCGGATTCGCTTGCGCGCATTTTCAGAGTCGGCGAGCGTGCGAAGATACTTGTCCTTCAGCTCGGCGATTTCCTTGTCTTTTTCGGCGATCTGCGCGCGTAAGGGATCCAGTTCGCTCTCGATCCCCGCCGAGGTATGGCTGCCCTCGCCGTGCACTGATTCAGCGCCAGCGTCTGCCTGATCGCCACGCCCATCCACGGCGGGATTTTCGTCCTGGGGTTGCTTGTGTCGCTTGCTCATTTGGTAAAACCGCACCGAACCTAAACGTAAGCATCATTTACGCTCGTGCCAGTGCCGGTAAGGGCGGAATCGTTGGATTTTCGTCGAGTTTTGTGGGTCGGCGCGGCCTACAAAGCCAGGCGGAAGGAAGGGAGCGGGGGAAGAGGGGGCTCAGTACTCCATCAAGCGCGACAATGCGCGCGCAGTGTACTCGACCAGCGGTATCACCCGGTCGTAGTCCATCCGCACCGGACCCACGATCGCCAGGCTGCCCAGCGCGCTCGAACCACTGGCGTACGACGCCGCAACCACGCTCAACGACGACAGGCGCGGGTCGTAGTTCTCCGAGCCGATCGACACCGTCAGCCCGGCGTGGGTCAGACTGCGCTCGAGCAATTCGAGCAGCGCGGTTTTATCGTCGAGCGCGCGCAACAGCTCGCGCATCTTATTGCGATCCGAGAACTCCGGCTGCTCGAGCGCCTGCAGGCTGCCCTCGACGTACAGCTCCGGACGCCCGATGTAGTCCGCGATCGCCTCGCCCAGTGCGAGCGCGTCGTGCATGAAGCGATCGTAGTTGGCCCGCTCCTGGTGCAGTTGCGTCTCGATCCACCTGCGCGCCTCGTCGAGCGTGCGTCCTTCGAGCGACTCGTTGAGGTAGCGCGCCATGCGATCGAGTTCGTCCTGCGAATGGTCGCGCTCGGTATCGACAATCCGGTTCTGCATCGCGCCTTTGGCGGCGACGAAGACCGCCAGCACTTGCTTATCGCGCAGGCGCACGAAGTTGACGCGCTCGAGGATCAAGGCCTCCAGCCGCGGCGCCATCACCAGCGCCGCCTGTCCCGTCAGGATCGAGAGCAGCCGCGGTGTGTCACGCAGGACTTCGCCGAGGTTGCGCACGGCGGTCGAATAATGGAGCTCAATCTGCGCGCGATCCTCGAAGCCGATCCTGGTCGCCGCGGCGAGATGATCGACGTAGTAGCGAAACGCCTTCTCGGTCGGGACCCTGCCCGCCGAGGTGTGCGGCTGACGCAGGTAACCGCCGTCTTCCAGCTCGGCCATCATGTTGCGCACCATCGCGGCGCGCACGCCCAGTTGATGGCGCGCGACGATCTGCGCCGAACCTACAGGCTCGGCGGTCGAGATGAACTCCTGCACCGCCGCGAGGATCAACGCGTGTTGCCGGTTCGAGAGCGGGTTGCTTTCAGATTCCTGCGTCATCTCGTTGGCGCTGGCGCGCGAAGTTCACTTTTCGCTTTTTCACCGGGTCCAACTATCCGCGGCGCAGCGCATGTTTCAATTGTGTTACGCATCCAGCGATACATTCAAGCACTATCGTGACGCAATGGCGGCGATTTCAGCCGTGGCGGCGCGGTTTTCAGTGACGTAGGATCGGATCCCGATGGCGCGTAAAGCCAAAATCATCCAGCCGCGACGCCGATATATCCCGGTGGTGCCTGCTGATGCGTCGTGGTTCGAGAGCGACAGCTACGACCGGCGCACGTGGAATGAAATCGTCGCCGACGCTCCCTCGATCGCCGATCTCGCTGAATCCGGCGGGCGGCTGGTCCCTCATTTCGGCGCACTGGTGCAGGATCTCTTTTTCGCACTGTTCAAGATGAATCCGGTCTTGCGCAAATCCGGCGACGTGCGCCAAGCGGCGGCGCTCAACCGCACTATCCTCGAGCAAATCGTCCCGTCAGCGCCGTTCCAGGCGCTGCGATCGCGCACCGCACTCGAAGAAGACAAGGCCGCGATCGCCGCGATAGTGATGAGCGAGCATGCGCTCCAGATGATTAAATCCGAGACGCTCATCAATCGCGGTGAGATGCTCGACTTGTGGGATCTCGCGCGCCAGGAGCAGGATCTCGAAGCCCGTGCCGAGGCGATGAAGGCCGTCAACGAAATCCAGGAATCGAAAGACAACGAAAACCAATCCGATCCCGGCGAAGAAAAAAAAGCGCGGGCAACGGAAACGCAAAAGGAGCTCGCGGAGATGGCCGATGCGGCCGAACGCGCGGCCAAGGTCTCCGAGGCGCGGCTCAATCAGAAGTCGCGGCAGTTCGAAACTCAACTCAAGGGCGCGGATCAGAGTGCGCTCAAGCGCATGCAGCTCAAGACCGCCGAGCTGGCCCGGGAAATCGATCAAGCCGCCGAGGACAGTCACGACTTCAGCCGCGAATTCGGCCAGGGCGGACGCGTCGCGGCCGGTGCGCGCCTCGAGCTCGGGCGGCGCCTGGCGCGAAACAAAAAACTCGGCGAGCTGGCGCGGATGGTCGGGCGGTTCAAGCAGGACGCGCGCGCGCTAAAGCGCAAAACGCTCGAGCGCGGCGTCGCCGAAGCCTACGACATCGAGCTCGGCTCCGAGCTCGGACGCCTGATTCCCGCCGAGCTGCTCGCGATGCATCATCCCGTGCTCAAGCGCGATTTCCATCGCCGCGTGCTCGAAGGCGCCGTCCTTCAGTACCGGCTGCGCGACGACGAGCAAAAGGGCAGGGGCCCGATGGTCGTGTGTATCGACGTGAGCTCCTCGATGCAGGGCGACAAGGAGATGTGGTCCAAGGCCGTAGCGCTGACGCTGATGGATATCGCGCGGCGCCAGCGCCGGCTGTTCCGCGCCGTCATGTTTTCCTCGGGCGACGTGAGCCTCAAGGTGCTCGACCTCAATCGCCAGCGGCGCTACCAGCCCGACTTGAACAAAGTCGTCGAGATGGCCGAGTACTTCCCCGGCGGCGGCACCGACTTCGAGGCGCCAATCGACGCGGCGGTCAAACTGCTTGGCGAAAAGAAACTCAAGCGCGGCGACATCGTGATCATCACCGACGGTGAATCGCAGGTCAGTCCGGATTGGCTGGCGCGGCTGCGCGAGCGCAAGGACGAATTGGATTTCTCGATCTTTGCGGTGCTGGTTGACGTGGGCTCGGCGGAGATGTCGTCGCTGGCGCAGTTCGCGGATCGAATTACCTCTGTCAAGCGCATCAGCGACGAGCACGCCCGCGACATCTTCGTGCAAATGCAATCATGAAGCCCGCCGACCGCGAAGTCGTTCTCGAGCCTGTCGATCGGAGCAATTACCGCAAGCTGTTCATGATGCAGCTTCGGCCCGAGCAGATCAGTTTCGTCACGCCGCCGCGATGGACGCTTGCGCGGTGCTACGTGCGCCTGTTCGGCGACCGATTCGAGCATCTGCCGCATCTCATTGTGGCCGCAGGCGAGGTAGTCGGATACGCGACCACCGTATGCGACCCGGCCAGTGCCGACGATTATTGGATCGACGACATCATGATCGACGCGGCGCATCAGCGTAAAGGCTACGGACGCGCCGCGGTGGCGGAGACGATCAAGATGATCGTCGCGCGCTATCCCAGATGCCGCGCCGTGCAGCTAACCTGCTTTCGCGCCAATACCGCTGCCGCGGCACTGTACAACAGCATCGGCTTCGAGCCGACGGGCGGAATCGATGAAGAATTCGGCGAGCCTAACTACAAGCTCTCCGGCGCAGCGCTCGCAAAGTTTCGAAAGTAGCGCCGCTTCTCTGTCAGTCGATGCGAGCCTTTAGTGCCCGACCAAGGTTCTGATCAACGCATAGACTGAAAAGACCGCCATGATACCCGCCCCTAGGCCTGCAAAGCGTATTTCCCACAAATAATATGGCGATAGAACTCTCCCCCACGTAGACGTTGGTCTCTCTCCATCGCGACGGAGTCGTTCCATAGCCATTCGCTGAAGCTGACGTGTTCGAAAGAGGCATTGCCATGAAATTGATATGCACACGAGCATGACGACAAGGACCATCAGTACCCGTATCCATAAAGGCTCCAAAGGCTGCATGAAAAATACCCGCTCCGGTCAGGATGACACGAAGGAACTCGCGCCGCGAGACAAAAGAAAGGGCCGGTCGAGGACGACCGGCCCTTCATCATTCACAGTGTGCTGATTGCGAGCTATGCGGCTGACGCCATCTGCATCACGCCGAGCTGCTGATACCACGACTCGGTGCGATCGTTGATCAGATCGATTTGCCGCAGGCATGGGATGATCGTATCGACGAACAGGAACGAGTTGAACTGCTTTTCCATGTCGTTCTCCGCCGCCGCCCACGCCGGGTTGCGATGCAGCTCGTCCTCGATGTCCTTGATCGAGATGCCAACTTCCTCGAACACGTCCGTGCCCGACAGGAAGCCGTCCTTCGGTTTGCCGTCGACGACCTTGGTCACCATCATGTCGCACGCCGTGAAGGCGAAGTCCTCGAGGTCCTTCTTGTCCTTGCCCTTGAGCTTGGTGACGGCGTCGCGCAGCGCGAGCATCCCGAAGCCGATGTGGCGCGCTTCGTCCTTCATGATGTACTCGAGCAGTTCCTTGAGCAGCTCGTCCTTGGTCTCGCGCTGCATGAAACGGAACGCCGCGATCGCCAGTCCCTCTGCGACGATTTGCATCCCGACGTACTTCGGCTCCCAACGATCGTGCTCCAGGATTGCGCGCAGCAGCCGCTCGAGGGTCGGATCGATCGGGTAGATGCGATCGAGCTTGGTGATGTACTTGCGGAAGCCTTCCACGTGACGCGCTTCGTCGAAGACCTGCGCCGCCGCATTCATTTTGGCGTCGAGGTCCGGCACCGCGTCAACCAACTGTCCGCAGACCATCAGCGCGCCTTGCTCGCCGTGCAGGAATTGCGAGAGCCGCCACGCGGCGAACTTGCGGCCGAGCTGGTACTTGTTCTCCTCGCTGAGCGATTTATAAAGCTCGGTCTGGAACATCGGCATCATGGTCATGTCCAGGACTTCCTTCTCGATCGGGCGGTCCCAGTTGATTGTCGTCGAGACGTTCCACTGATCGCGCTTGGCGTTCTCGTACAGCTTATCCATCTGCGGGAACTTCACGCTGTAGTCCCAGTGGAAAATGCTTTCGAGCGGTGTGCTGACAACGGTGCGTTCTTGAGCCATCGTGAGAATCCTCCAGATTCAAGGGGCGCCGAGCCGTGCCGCGCGCTCGAGTCCGCCCAGGGCAAAATTTACGGTGACGTTTTTCAGTTCCGCGTGGGAAAGATCGCCGCTGGCGAGCAGCCATGAAATCGCCTGCGACAACATCCCGATCGTGAGATGCGCAATCGCATCGGCGCGATCACCGACCGCGGGAGCCAGCTCGTCGCGCAGGTCATCGATGAATACATCGTGGACGCGGACCATCAGATCCAGAAACGCAGGGCTATGGCCGAACACTATCCGAAACAGTTCGGGTGCCTCGGCCGCCGCGTCGAGAATCGTATCGATCGTGACTTTGAGCTTCTCGGCCGGCGTATGGACCCCAGCCTTCGCCTCGGCGAGTTCGCGCCGCAATTCAGCCGCGCCATGCTCGATCAGCTCGATAAAAATTTCGTTCTTGGTCTTGAAGTGCAGGTAGAAGGTGCCCAGCCCCACGTCGGCTTCAGTCGCGATGTCGGCGATTCGCGTCTGATGGTACCCCTTCCTTGAGATGATGCATTCGGCCGCCTGGATCAGATCGACACGCGTCTTCTCACGGCGCCGATCGAATCGATTCGGAGCATCGCCTAGTTCTCGATTAACTTGACCCACTAATGCAACTATTAGTCGAAAATGAATTCTGAGTCAATTACGATTACTGATTCATTACTGAATATAAATTCATGAATGAAACACCCCTCAGGACCGCCGAACCAAGCCGATTCATTGGAGAATCTTGAAATCAGTTGGAGTCTAATCAGGCGGTCAGAGGCCGGAAAAGAGCGCTATGACGTGCCGCTCACAGAAGCGTCCGGTTAGTTCGGAGGAGCGCCGGATTGGTCGGGAGATTCCTCGGGCGGCGCGTTCGCGGCTCCGGTGTCTTGAGTCGTATCGGGCAGGATCACCGGCTCGGGGAAATCCGCCGTGACGTTGCAACACAGCAGGTAACTGCTGCCCGCCCGCGGTTGAGCGTTGTAGGCCTGAAGCGACCCATCGGCTTGCACCTTGACCGCCTGGTAGCTGGCCGAGCCCGACTGACGCTCGATCTGAAAGACGTAGTAAGCGCCGCGATCGAGCGGCTCGGGCGGTCCTTCCTCGGGAAGTATCTGCGTAAAGTGCGGGGGCAGTTTCGCGTACTCGATATTCTTGAGCGTGTACTTGGCCGCCCCGACGCCGGTGATCGAACCAAATGTGCCTTCGTCGGCTTTGAACTCCCAGATCGGAACGCCGCCATCGAATCGCACCACCGACTCGGTATGCGACGCGTCACGCTGATGGTTCGCGATCACTTCGGCGCCGAAATACTTGATTACGGTCGCGCGTGCGAGCGCATCGCCGGGACGCCGGTAGCTGATCGCGACGTTGGCGATGGGAGGCGGCAGCGGTTCACCTTCGTTGGCGTAGGCCGCATCGTCGAGATCGGTGTCGTCGCCGGAATCCCACAGCGACTTGACGTACGAGCATCCCTGCGTCGCCAGCGCCAGTGTCAAAAGCAGTGCGACCGGCCACAGTAGCAGTCGGCATTCACGCAGCGGTGTGCGGTCGATAGTTCTCATCGCCATCTCGATAGTCGAATCCGACCGGAAATTGCAATCGCTTTGTAAGTAGGCATGTCTATCGGGTAGTCTCTGCGGCCTGTGGCAAACCGGGATTTGAGCGAAAAGATTGGCCTTCGTCCCCTGTTAATCTACGCGCAGGCGCAGACCGGCCTCAACCTGTGCGCGACCCTGCTCGGGCTTCACCTGCTCTATTTCTATACCGATCGCAATGGGCTCTCTCCATCGCTGGCCGGGCTTGCATTCTTCCTGGCGCTCGTGATCGACGCGCTGACCGACCCGTTGGTTGGCAATATATCCGATCGCGCGCGCTTCAAGTCGGGACGGCGCCGGCCGTTTTTTATCGCGTCAATTCCGATGGCGGTCTGCTACTACCTGCTGCTGTCGCCGCCGCAGCTGCGGGGCGCGGGGCTGTTTGCGTGGTTTATCGGTTTCTACTTCCTGATGCTCACGTCGCGGAAGTTCTTTGAAACCGCGTACGGCGCGCTGATGCCGGAACTCACGCTCGACTACGACGAACGCACCAAGCTCTCCACCTTCCGCCAGCTGTTGGGCACGGTCGGCGACATCAGCGGAGCGTTGTTGCCATTTGCTGCTTCGTACCTGTTCGCGCGCGGCACTGATTTCAAAGTCACCGGCGCGATCTGCGGTCTGGTGGTCGCCGGCGGTGCGATGCTCGCGTACGCGGGTCTTCGCGAACGCGCCGAATTTTCCACGCGCGAGCGTTCCAGGCTGTTCGCGTCGCTCAAATCGGTCGCAGGCAATCGGCCGTTTGTCATTCTGCTGATCGCCACCACGCTGGCCGTGATGGCCATCAACATTCCGACCGTCCTGATGCGCTTCCTGGCCAAGTACTGGTATCACGACGAGGACGCGGCGGCGCGATGGTTGATGGCGTACTTCGTCGGATCGGCGGTCTCATATCCGTTCTGGTTCAGGATCACGGTCAGGTTCGAAAAGAAGCCGGCCTTTGTGGTCGCGATGATCTGCAACGCGATCGGCTCGCTGCTGTTGATGCTGCTGACCCGGCAAAGCACTTGGGCGCTATATTTTTTGATGGCGTTCAGCGGATTCTCGGCCATCGGGATTTGGGTCACGCAAATTTCGGCGTCGGCGGACGTGATCGAATGGGACCAGGAGCGTACCGGCCAGCGCCAGGAGGGCGCCTACGGCGGAATCACCTCGATGTCGATAAAGATGGCGCTCGCGGTTTCGCTGCTGCTGGTCGGCCCGGTCCTGTCCTGGGTCGGTTACAAGCCCGGCGTTGGCGGGATCACGGAGCAAGCGGGGCAGAATCTGCGCGCGCTCTTTGCGCTCGGACCCGCGTCGCTCTACTTGCTCAGTGCGCTGGTTTTCTCGCGCTATCCAATCACCCGCGAGAGCCATCGCGCGATGCGCGATCGGCTCGCCGCGCGCAACGCCGCCGCCGCCGAAGAAGAAGAAAAAGCAAAGTCCACCGCCTAGGCGGGTGTTCTTTCGATCGATCAGAGAAGCGTTCTTTGGCCGCCCGGAGCGATCTTCTTTATGTTGTTCCAAATCGTCAACCCGGCCTGATCGTGAGAAAAGAACAGCAGGTGGTATATTTGTGCGTTTTTCGTATTAGTGAACGGTAGAGCCTCTTCATCCTGAAATTGAAATCCCGCGCTGGCGACCTTTTTCCGAAACGCTGACACGAACGATTGTAATACCTTCTCGCTCGGTTCCTCGGAAAATTTGCCTGCGGCCCATCTCGCCGCCGGGAGATCGCGCCAATCTTTTCCTCCCCACCACTTATCCAAACGGCTATTCGCAACAGAGAGTGCATTTTTCAAGTTGCGTCGAACTCCGATTCCGCTCGCGAAGAGATAGAGTAGGTCGATTCTCTTTTTGGCTAATTTAGTCAAGGTCTCAAAATCGACTTCGAAGCCCTCGGGATCAATGAATGCGAGCCCGAGGGTGCGACTCGATATTTGTTTCAAGACCTCATCGACCACGATGTTGCAGTCACCTGCGCTGAACGTCACTCGATCAGCATCTTTGGCGGAGACCCTACTCTTTAGAGCAGTTATGTTTTTAGCATTCAGATCCGCGAAGTAAAGATGATCAAAGGCTGGTTTAATCTTCAAAGCAATTAGCGGCGAGCCATCGAATTCTTCTTTCGTCTCGCGAACAATGCTGAGCCCCGGGCCGGATAGCAGATCGATATAGTCCAGATGCTCCCACTTTCCCTGCGACCGCTTCGGCGCCATCGCCGTCATAAACGCTTGCGCGTATTTCTGCAGGTATCTGAGTTTCTCGCGAGTCCAAATCCGTGCGCGACGCGCCGGCAGTCCATCGCTTCCGAGAAGTTTCACGGGGCGGCGTAGGACGCGGCCGGATTGGAGATTGAAGGTACCGGCATTCCGTTCCATTCACGGCTGTCTAGCATACGACCAAGTTGTTTAGGACTACGCCCCCCCCATTGCTTAAAGAAGAATGGTACTCGTGCCTCGAGACATTGATCTCGTATTCCCTCAGCCCAAGCAGCAGCCATCGTTCGGAAATGGGGGCCGCTTTCGCCGCCGACGATCACCCAATCAATTCCCGACAGATTGATCTTGCCTAAATTTTCCAGGAGCGGCTCAATGGACAAGAAACGGACACGAGCGTTCGTTGATCGCAGCGAGTCGATCCTCGGCAGGCCGTGCTCTCGGTTTTCTACGCTCACGCCCCACCAAACATTCGATAGCGAACCCATCCAATCGAGTTCGCCATTCAACAACGATCGCAGTCGATCGTGGCGTTTCGTGAGAACTTGAAACGTATGCCACCCGGCGCCCTGCATGACGCGGCCGACCCGAGATATGTATTCCGTCGGCACGCGGTCATGGAACAAATCGCTCATTGAATTTACAAAGATCCGGCGAGATGAGCGCCATCGAAGTGGTTGCTCCAGCTTCTCGGGCACGAGCCGGATGTCGAAGCCCTGTTCGAATGGATGGCCGGGTACGCCGCGGAATCGTTCGGCAAATCTTTCCGCGTAGCAGTGCTTGCAGCCTGGACTGATCTTGGTACAGCCGCGCACCGGGTTCCACGTGGCATCAGTCCACTCGATCGCACTGCGATCACTCACGAGATGACCTCCGGCTTATAGGCGAATATAAAGCGAAACTTGGTCAGCGTCAACCCGCGTGTTGCCTCTTCAAAACGGAAGAGCCGCGTTCAGTCTCGCGGCTCTTCTGGTGTTCGGTTCGCTTCGATCAGCCCAGCAGGGACTTCGCTACGGTCTCGCGATGCACCGGGGCGTTGCCGAAATTGGCTTCTCCGGCCAGCGCGCGCCGATGATACAGGTGCATGTCGTGCTCCCAGGTGAATCCGATGCCGCCGTGCACCTGGATCGCCTCCGACGTGACGTTCTTCGCCATGTCGGACGCGTACGCTTTCGCCATCGGCACCGCAGTCGCCGCCTCTGCGCTATTGGTATCGACGGTCCAGCACGCGTAGTAGGTCAGCGAGCGCGCGTTCTCGACCGCGACCATCATGTCCACGCACTTATGCTTGACGGCTTGAAACGATCCGATCGGCTTGCCGAATTGCACGCGCGTCTTGGCGTATTCGACCGACATGTCGAGCGCCCGCTGCGCCGTCCCGACCATCTCGGCCGCCAGCCCCGCGGTTGCGATGTCGAGCGTGCGCCGCAGGATCGGCCATCCTTCGCCTTCCTTGCCGATAAGTTCGGAGGTTTTCACATTGTCGAACTTCACGTGGCATAGCCGCCGCGTCATATCGACCGTCTTGAGCTGGGTGATCGTGAGGCCTTTCGCGGTGGTGGGAACGGTCAGAATCGTGATTCCTTTTTCGCCGCTGCCGCCGGTGCGGACTGCAACCGCCATCCCGTTGGCCACGTGCGCATCGGGCACAAAAAACTTCTCGCCGGTGATCGTGTATTCCTTGCCGCTCTTGGTCGCCTTGAGCTGGACTCCCTCGGCGTCGAAGCGGCCCGAGGCTTCGGCGATCGCGACGGTGCCGATATATTCGCCCTTCGCCATGCGCGGCAGGAGGTTTTTTTTCTGCTCGTCCGAGCCGCCTTCTATAAGCAGCGGCGCCGCGAGCAGCGCGGAGGTGAAGAGGGGTCCCGGCACCAGAACCTTGCCGGCTTCTTCGGCAATCACCGTCATGTCGAGGAAACCGCCACCCTGGCCGCCGTAACTCTCCGGGATGAGCAGCCCGGGCCATCCGAGATCGACCAGCTTTTTCCAGAAGGCGGGGTCGTGCGCGGTCGCATCCGCCATCATCTGGCGAACAAACTTGGACGGGCAGTTGTCGGCCAGAAAGCGCTTGGCCGCATCCCGAAGCATCTCTTGTTCTTCAGAGAATCCGAAATCCAATTTGCGTTCCTCCGTTTTCTCGATGGGGAATCCTGCGGTTGAAACCGCTTAGATCCATCTTTCAGGTACCACTAAGGCTTTCGGGCGTGCAAGCGCCGGGAACCCCGCGACGCAGCCGGTTGCGCGCTTGATTCGCGCCCGGGAACCGCGACAATAGCCGCATCGGAATCAACTAACTGGAATCATCAGAGGGCTCGGCCATCGGCGCCGCGCACCGCTCATATGGAACACAAAGATCTCGTCCGCGAGGAATTCACGCGGCAGGCGGCTGACTACGCGACCGCCCCTGCGATAGTTGACATCGAACATCTGCGCAAGCTGGTCGAGATTGTCGCGCCGCCTGCCGATGCGCGCGTTCTGGAAGTCGCCACCGGACCGGGGCACGTCGCGATGGCATTTGCGCCGCTGTGCCGCGAAGTCGTCGGCATCGATCTCACCGAGGCGCCGCTCAAGATTGCCGAGCAGATGCGCTCGGAGCGGGGACTGGCCAACGTCCGCTTCCAGAAGGGCGACGTCGAGTCACGCTTGCCGTTCAACGACGGCGAATTCGATGTCGTCGTGTGCCGGTTTGCGATTCATCATTTCGCCGCGCCGGAGAAAGTGATCGCCGAGATGGCGCGAGTGTGTCGCACTGACGGACTGGTGGCGATCGAGGACTTGATCGCCAGCGAACAGCCCGAGCGTGCCGCGTACTACAACCAATTCGAAAGGCTGCGCGACACGTCGCATACCAATGCGCTTGCGATGAGCGAACTAATCCGGATGATGGGCGCGGCCGGCCTCGAGATAGTGAGGTTTACGTCGCACGGCTACCGCATCCCGGTCTCGCAATGGATCAAGGCGGCGCATACGTCGCCGGAGCGCGCAGCGAAAGCAATCGCGATGGTCCAGCGGGATGCGGACGAAGATCTACGCGGCGCGCGTCCTGTGCGAATCGACGGCGAACTGCATTTCACCTATCGGATCGCGATGCTGGTGACGCGCAAGCTGCCGGCGCGCGTTCTTTAAGTTTTTCTTCCCGATATCAGCGCGAGGACGCCCGAGTATTGGAGCACAGAGGTCTGCTCCGCGAGCGAGCCGATTTCGAAACCGGTGAAGAACCCCGCGATCGGAACGGGTCCAAGGTAGCGCCTGATGTATGCGGAATCGTGACCCGGGATGTTGTAGAGCCCGGCGCCGCGCGAGACGCAATCGAAGTACAGACCGAACGCGGGAGGCGCGTCGAGGCGGTCGTTCAATTCTTCCAGCGTCGCCTTCAAGTCCTGGCGTGATAGCTCGGCATCGCGCAACACGAAACCGACCGTGTCGCCCACCTTGGGCTGGAATGCGACCGCGATAACGCCGTGTTCCTCGCTGGCACCGACGATATTGCGCACGACAAATTGTCCACGCTCGATCGCCTGTGCGTTCTCGTACACCGGAATCGCAACGAAGACGTAGCTCAGCGCGCGGCGCAGGTCGTCGGCCAGGGGGCCGACGGTCTCGGCGAAGACCTGGTAAGCCGGCCGGCCGTCGAGTTCGATCAGTATGTTGTCGCGCGCGGCGGTCACGCGATGCGCCGTTCCGATCGGGCCGCATGCGAGCGAGCTCGCCACAGTCGGCTCGAAGTCTCCCGCGAGCAGCATCCCGGAGACCGCGTTCGAGCTGACAGTATCGCCGCAGAAAACAAAGGTCTCGCCGATCGAGCCGTCCTCGCTCGCACCGCCACCCGCAATCATCACGCCGGGCAGTTCAGTCCCGAGCGCTTCGAGCGTCGCCTCAGCTTCGAAGTTGTAAGTATCGGCAAAAAGAATCAGCAGGTTCGATTTGCCGAGTTGCGAGCGCACTGCGGACGCCACTTCCGCCGCCACGCCTGCGGGGCGGCCGCGAGGGGTAGGCACGAAGAATCGGGTTGCGTGAATGTCTTCGCCGCCGAACACCATCACGGCCAGCGCGTTTCCCGATTCGATTTCGGTTTCGCCCGCGATGACGCCCATGCTCGAGCATCCCGCGACTTCGCGCGTATGCGCTTGGGAAACCACCGTGCGCAAGATCATCGGATACGCTGCGCCGTAGGCTGGAGTCGCGAAACAAAGCGCGCCGTTGGCGCGGCTCAGCCCCGCCTGCGCGAGCGCGGCGGCGGTGGCCTCGGCGGCGGCGCTCCGCGGATTGGGCGCAGTCGAGAAACCGACGCCGGCTCGAATCATCCCATCACCTGCTACCGGCTCCCGAAAATCCGCAGCAACTCGACCATCCGTTGAATCCCGTCAGTGAGTTCCTTCACGCCGATTCGCTCATTGATTCCGTGGACGCCTTTTGCTTCGGCGGGATTTACTTCGACCGGAATGAAACCGTAGGAGACGATCTTTTTATGGCGGAAGTAATGGCTGTCGGTGAATCCGATGATCATCGAGGGGACGACGGTGGCCCGGTCGTGGTCTTTGGCCAGCGTCGCAATCGCGGTCATCAGCGGCGAGCGCGACGGCGACGAGATCGGCGGAAAATTGAGGATCACGTCGAGCTTGATGGTGTCGTCGGCGATCACCTTTTTGATGTCGTTCATGACCGTCTTGGGATCGCTGCCCGGCAGCAGGCGGCAATCGACTTCGGCGTACGCCGTCTCGGAGATCACGTTGGTCTTATCGCTGGCAGACAGCACCGTCGGGGTGATCGTGTCGCGCACGCGCGCGTTCTGGCCGGGGTCGTCGAGAAATTCCTTGAGGTAGGCGGGATTCTTCAGCGCGGCGGCGAGATCGAGAAGCTGCCTGGGGCCGTGATCGAGCTCCGTCATCGTGTGGTAGTAATCATTCACCGGCCCGATGACGCGGATGGGCGTTTTGTACTCGCTCAATTTATCCAGCGCGCGCACCAGCCGCGTGACCGCGGTTTCCGCGGGCGGATCGGATGCGTGCCCGGCCGGGCCACTGGCGGTAACCCGCAGCCATAGCGGCGTCTTTTCGGTGACGGACACCACGTAAACCTTGCGCTTGCTGTCGGATAGCGCGCGAATCCCGCCGCCTTCGTTGATCAGATAGCCGGCGTCGGAGAAGACGTTGGCCTCGTGATCGACGAACCATCCGGCGCCGTTCTTGCCGCCTGCTTCCTCGTCGCCGGTGGCGACAAACAGCACGTCGCGATCGAGCAGGATGCCCGCGCGCTTGATCGCAAGCATCGCCATCAGCTCGATCACGCCGGGGCCCTTGTCGTCGATCGAGCCGCGTCCCCAGATTTTTCCGTCCTTGACGGCGCCCGAGAACGGCGCCACCTCCCATTCCTTGGGGTTGGCGGGCACCACGTCCATGTGGCTCAGCAGGATGATCGACTTGGTATGCTTGCCGATCCCGCGCAGGCGCGCCGCGACAATTCCGCGCCCATGCTGCGGCTCCCAGGTCGTGGCGGGAATCCCGTCGGTCAGAAATTTTTCCCTGAGCATCCGCGCCGCTTCGATCTCGTTGCCCGGCGGATTGGTGGTGTTGAGCTGGATGTACCTGGAAAGCAGGTCGGTCGCTTCCTGGGTGACCTTGTCCCAATTGATCGGTTGCGGAGGCGGCGCCTTCGACACCCCCATCGACTCAGATGGCAGGATGTTGGGCGAGGCCGGCGGGGCGGCCAAGGCGGAGCCGGATAGAGCAACCCACGCCAGCATCCATGCCGCGGCAATCGCGGATGCGCGGTTCATTGCGGGCCGAGGTTGAAGATGTTTTCGATCACGGAATGAGGGAACACCGTCGCGGGCCCGGCGTCAACTGCTCGGCAGGGATGCGAAACCCACCGTGGGTTTCACACTTCCCTGGGCACGGGTGACCCCTGCACCCAGTGAGAA
>PLDK01000017.1 GCA_003135135.1 Deltaproteobacteria bacterium | reverse complement strand
AAGGTCTCCGGCGCGCCGTTGGCGGTGTTAGGTTGTTTCTCTGACATAGGATCAGCCGTGCATCGCAGGTTCGCGACGCTTCAACTCTGGTCGTTTGACGCGTGTTTTGAGATTGCGAAGCCGAGCAATGCGGCGATCACGACCGGACCCGCGCCGCGGTTGTTGACGATCGAGCCGAACAGAAAGCCCAACGCCCCAGCCATCAACGAGGCTCCAACCGGGTGGCTCTCGATGACGTGATCGGGGCGCATCCCGCCTTCCGCGCGTCCAACTTTCGCGTTGACCTCGGTCAAGGTGTCGCGCAGGTCCTGGCGCGCGTCGTTGCGTTCAGTCTGAATCGCGGAAATCTGTTCTTCCGTCGACATGGTTTCCCTTGTGGTAATTTCCGCCGCGAGCTTTTGCACGCTCCGGGTCTCGGTTGCCGCCTTCGCCGGTGACCAGGCCGACGATAAAACTGGTGGCTGCCCCGCGCAGCGCGATCCGTCCCACGACGGTCAGCAGCGCAAGCCCGAGGCGGCTGTTGGCTCCTCCGCCGAAAATGAATCCTGCCGCGCCGGCGATAGCCAGCGCGGTCAGCGGCTCCTCCCTGACGAATTCGCCGACCTTGCGTTCCCGCCGACGCAGCCGCTCATCCGCATCCGCCGAGATGGCCTCTGCCGAACTATTCATGGCGCCCGCTCAGGAAACGCGCCGAACGATCTGCGCGGCGACGTAGCCCACCGCAAACGCGGCCGCGATTGCCAGCCACGGCTCGCGGCGCACGAACCCGCGCAGGTCAAAGTCAGCTCCCTGGTCCTTGACGAATTGCTGCGCCGCCTCGTAGCCGTCCTTCACCGCCTGCGCGGCCTTGTCTGCCGCTTGGCGGCCCTGATCCATTGCGCTTCGAACCGTAGAATTTGCGGTTTCTTCCATTGTCATTCTTGTTACCCCTGAGATTCCCGCTTGATATACATCGCCCGACGAATTCAATTGATACCTGCCCCTCTTTAACCAAACCGTCAGAGACCGCCGCGGCCGAGCAGCAGCCAGATCACCAGCACGACGAGAATGATCGGTACGATACCTCCGGTGGGACCGTAGTTAGTATAGCCATAGTAACCACCGCCGCCGCCGAACAACAGAATCAAAACTATGATTAATAACAACATGGCATTCTCCTTCGTCTCTTATTCAACGAGTGCTTACGGCGTCGGATACGTCGTGGTGGTCTGCTTCTGTACGGTTCCGTTATTTGTATCGGTGGTTACGGTGGTTGTGCTCTGATCGGGAGGCGCGTACGGAGCGGGCTGCGTATACGTCCGCTGCACGGTGCCGTTGTCAAACTGGGTGGTCGTGGTCGTGCTTCCATTCACGATCGGCGCCGGCTCCATCGCAGGTGGATTCGGCGTATCGTATTGCCTGGTCGTCGTGGTTTCGGTGACATGAGTAGTAGGCGTGCAGCCGACCAGCCAGGCCATCGCAATACCAACACAAATAGCCACTGCCGAATTAGTTATGTATTTCATTATTCAACTCCTATCTAATCTTTTACTCTCATGCCGGTCGATATACATCAGTAAGTGCCGCGACCGAGTTGAATTGCGTTATATGAAGAACCAAAGATCGCTTCGCACGCGCGTTTCTTCGCTCGCCCGCGATTCATTTGATTCGCTTGGTGAAACATTGCCCGAGGCGGCGGAGGCCAACCGGAGATTACTTGAGTTGGGCAGCGCACATGAATGTTCTGTAGGGCACCGCTTTCGGCGAATGCAGATGGAATTCTCGTAGCTCTTGGGAGAGACTGGCAGAGGTTCCAAAATTGCTAGTCGCCGCAAGCGCATCCGATGCGGGAATAATTAAAACGAGGTGGCGACGAAGTTTAAGCGCGCGGAAGTTTCAACGTTTCAGCAATCGCAACTGGAAGGGAGTGCACATCATGATCCTGCTCAAGCATCCGACCGCATGCGCCACCAGCGCGGCGGCAACTCTGCTCGGCGCTATCGTTCTGGCCGGTCCTTTGTTTGCGGCCTCAGGTAATTTCTCCCAGGCGGCTGCGACCAAGTCGCCCGTGGCTCGCGAGGTCATAGCGCAGGCTGCGTCGCCGGCGCCGGTGGCGACCGCGTCAGAGCCCGCAGGAACCACCTCGGTCGAGGCGCGTATCACGGAGCTGCACAAAAAGCTCCGCGTCACGGACGCTCAGAAGCCACAATGGGACAGCCTCGCCCAGGTGATGCGCGATAACGCGCAGGCGATGGCGGACCTGCAGAAGCAACGGGCCGCAGACGTGAAATCGATGAACGCAGTCGACGCCGTCAAATCCTATGGATCAGTGATCGAAGCGCATGGCGCAGGAATGAAGAAATTCATTCCGGCCTTCGAGGCTCTCTACAACACCATGTCGGACGCGCAGAAGAAGATCGCCGACTCCATGTTCCGGAGCCGCGCGCGCGCCGCGGCAAAAAAAGCGGCCAAAGAGAGCAACTGAACCGGGAGTCGTTCCCGCGGTGGAGAGTCACCATGCAAGTATCGCCCAAGCCGATAAAGGTATCGCGCTCCAAGATAGGCCGGATCGTCACGGCGGTCGCGTTTGCTCTCGTGATCTGTAGCTTCGGGGTCGGGCCGGCTCGCGCCGCCGAACACGGCGGCGGCGGTCACGGCGGCGGTGGCGGTCACGGCGGCGGTGGCAGTCACGGCGGCGGTGGCGGTCACGGTGGCGGTCGCGGCGGCGGTGGTCGCGGCTACGGCGGCTACCACGGAGGATGGGGCGGCGGCCATTATGGCGGTGGCTATTACGCACCCGGACCCTACTACTGGGGGGCGCCTGAGCCTTACGGCTACTATGGGCCGTCACCATGCTACGGGCCGGACTACGGCTACGAGTGCGGTCCGCCGCCGCCCGACGGCGTCAATCTCTTTTTTGGACTTTGATAGCGGGACCGGCTCATCGGTAGTGTCCTAATCTGAAATTAGGACACTACCTTTCAACAGCGAAAAGCGAGAATTGCTGTCGATCGGATGGGTTGAATTCGCGCTTCAACAGCATCGCGATCTAACTCTCCAAGCTGGCTGGCGGCCGGCTAATGCCAGGTCAGTTGATTTTTTACTGCGGTGACGCCTTGTGCGGCGGCCGCGAGGTCGCCGGCATGCTTTGCGGCCTGGGCCGACTTGACCACCCCGCTCAACAGGATCTTGCCATGATCGCAATCGACGGCAACCGGATAGTTGTCGGCAACACCGTCACGGGCAAGCGCGCTCTTGACCTCGGTGATCAGCAGATCGTCGTGCGCGCGTTCCGCCGGGGAGTTGTAATGATGCTCCCCGGTGACGTTTACGCTCTCGTTCTGGCGCGACTCAGAGCTCGAGGAGTCGGGAGAACCGGATTGGGCGCGGGCATTGACGGCCAGCATTCCGCCGCCAATCAATGACGCGATCGCCAAGGCCGCCACGGCGGTTCTTTTCCGATTGCGATTGTTTCGCATCGCAGTATTCTCCCCAAGCTGCGATCAGTTGCTGGGAGTCACGGTAGTGGATTCGCTGTGACGGGAACTCGAGCTATCCACGGTGCCCGCATTGTTCGAGTTAGTTGAATTGCTTGACCGGTCACTCGACGTGTTGCTGGTCGTAGTAGGAGGAACCACCTGTACCGGCGCGGGCTGCACGATCACTTGAGCCGGCGCGGCGGGAACATAACTGGTGGTGTCAACTTCCTTGGTGCTGCCGCATCCGGCGACGCAAGCGAAGGCCGCAGCCGCCACGACGCTGATGGCGAATCGTTGCACTGAATTCATTGCTATTCTCCTTTGGACTTGAACTGTGAGTTGGCGATCGGACTTTTCCGACCCGCCAATGGTTACTTTGAACGCAAGGCCGGCTGCCCAAGCGCGGTCAATTCGAGACCCGCGCTAATTGCCGTTGGTCTGTGTGGAGCTGGTCTTCTGCGTCGTTACGCTGGAAGCCGGGACGTTGGTCTGGGTGCTAGTGCTGCTCCGCGAGACCTCGGTCGCCGGCTCGGAGCACGCGCCGACGCACATGCTACCAATTAGAATCATAGTTGAGATATACGCTGCTGTAGTCAGTTTTCTATTAGTCACAGCCTAACGGTAGCATGACTAGTAATATAAAGTCGGCTTGGTATCGTTGATTAAGGTTACTCATATAACCAAAGAACCGCATATCCCCGTTAGTCCGCTCTAATCGCCTCGCCCAGTCCGCGTGTCGTGCGAACCATCGCGTGTGTTTTTATCGTTCGCTGTGCCGAGCGGATGCCGTCTCAGAAAGTTCAGCATCGGCTCGTTCCACCGAGCCGGCCATCGCATGTGACGAGCCAGGCCGCGGAAACTTGCGACGGTCCCGATCCGGCCATCCGCCATCTCATCGGTGCCGCATGAGTCGTCGCACAAAGGCACCCGGTTTCCCGGAATCGACGATAACGTCCTCGATGCTGCCGCCGAGCGCGCGCACACCGGCCGCAAACCTGCTGCCATTCGGACAAATCCCGCCGATGTCGCAATCGTTGCGCACATGCATCAGCGGCACCCGCGGATTGAACACTCGCGCCTGGCCGTCACCCGCCGCAGCGATAGCCACTGGCGTCTGGGTGCACACGTCGAACAGCGCGGAGAACGGGTCGGGCGCGGAATAGACGGCCGCAGCTGCGACCCACGGCCGATTCAATGCGTAAAGCAGCGCCATCGAGGCGCCGTTGGACCAGCCCATCATATAGATCCGCTGACGATCGACTTTGCCCGTGGCGATCATTGCGTCGACGAAATGATCAATCGAAGCTGCGTCCGTGTTTTCATCGTAAGTCGCATCACCTACGGCGACTGCTCCAGCGAGACTCAACTGCCGGTACCAGTTGTCCCACCCGAGCGCGTTCGAATCGTATCCAGGATAGAGATGCGTCGTGTAGCGGCCCTGTGGCGCGAGCAGAATGAAACCGGGAGCCCCTTCCTTGAGAGTGCCTTTGTCGGTAAGCCCAACCAAGCCAGTGAGAATGACCGAGTAGGCGCTCGTTTCAGAGGGATGAAGGAAGACCAGCATCGGCAGCGGTCCTCGTTCAGCCGCGCCCGCAGGCTCGTAGAGACAGGCGTAGCGTGCATCGCCGTTTCCGTCGGTCCACGGGCCCAACCGCTTACCGCCGAGGCATACCGAGTTGCGCGCGGTCACAAAGCTGGCGTATCACCCTCGGTCGACCTGTGCCCGGGGGGCGCCGAACGGACTGCATCTGATGCCGGCGAATACGTTGAGGCTCGCCAGCAACGCCACCATCAACGCGATGCTGGCGACGAGACAATGGTGAAGGCGATCCTGACGTGTGTCGCAAGGCATGGAATCATTTGCTCTCTTGACCGGATGACTGATTTTTTCATGCGCGCGATTCTAAAATCGAGAGGATCTCCCAGAAGCCCGCATATTTCGCATGGCGTCGGGGCGCTGCCGCGTTGGATTAGTCCCGCAGGCGCAGATCGTCCTGGACCGCGCGCACGCCGGGAACCGAGCGCGCTACCACTGCGGCCTCCAGGTTCCGCGCCCCGGTTGGGACGGTCCCAGTCAGCCGCGCAACGCGGTTCCTCACCTCCAGGCCGACGTGTCTGAACTGATGCTCGTCGAGAGCCTTCCTGACCATGCGCTGCAATTCGTCGTCACTTGCGTTCACAGCTGGCTGCTTCGCGCTCGGCACCACCTGAAGTTCGTTCACCACGCGCTTTACTCCGTTCACCTTGAGGGCATCGGCCTCCGCGGCGCCCTTCGCGTCCGGTGAGGACACAATCCCGAACAGCGTCACCACCCCGTCCCACGAGTCCAGATCGATTTCGAGTCCCGGAACGTTGCTATCGGCCAGCAAACTCATCCTCACGGCCGACGTGATCCATATGTCGTTGGCGGTATCCCAAGCTCCGTACCCGGCGCTGGGCGGCGGCGTGGGCGCCCGCCAGATCTCCGCATCGGCCAGGGTGTCGGGACTCTGGATCTCACTGGCGACGCGGCGGACACCCGGCACCACGGCCGCATCCTCGACGGCGCGCAGGTGAGCGCTCAAGGTCTTTGCCGTGCCGCCCAGCAGCACGACGCCGTGGTTCACGGACTGCACATCGATATTGCTGCTCTTGAGTGAGGCGTCGGCCTGCAGCGCCTGTTTGATCCGCTGCTTGAGATCGTCATCAGACACTCGCATCGCCTTCTCATGCTCTGGGGCGACCACCTGCAGCAGGTTGCGCACGCCTTGAACGCCGTCGACTTTCCGAGCGATCGTCTCGGCCTTCGCCTTCTCGTCGGCGGAGTGCACCTTGCCGTACAGAGTGACTTGGCCGGCTACGGTATCCACCTTAATGGCCGCTGCGCTCACGCCCTCGGTGGTCAACAAGGCCAGCTTAATTTTCGTGGTGATCCAGGCGTCCGGCATCGCCGCCCCGGCCGGCGCGGCCAGCGCAGCGCCCAGCACCACAGCCATGACACTGTACCTAACCCACATCCACGATAGTCGGTGCATGATAATTCTCCCTGAGCGACCACGCTCGCCGCATGAGCCCGCCATTCATCAGGATCCATACTAGGGACTGGGTCGCTCATCAAGCGGACCAAAACTATACCGTCGTCTGCTACCGCGAAATGACCTTTCGCGACGCTTGGGCGTCCGAATCACGGATGATATCGGATAAGCGCTTCATAGCACCTCGGGAGAGGTATTTGATGAAACTAAAGTGCTGAATTCTTTTAAAGAGACCGCCGGCTTGGGAAGCCACGCGAACAGCAAGTCTTCGTTTTTGCTTCGCCATTTGGTTCTCTAAAGAACATGAGTCAATGTCTTCAGTGACGTTTCGATTCCCTAAATACTCTGGTTGCGATAAATAATGCCTCGCAGAAGCGAAGCAGTCTTGAAGATCCGAAGGGCAAGGTCGGCACTTCGCTGGCCGTATGGATCAACCAGGTAATTCTGATGAACATGGGTATCGCTTAGCTAATGCAACCAAGTCAGCTACGGGTGAGTCGAACTACCGCCAAGGCTTCTACTCTCATCGAGCTTCTTCGTTGGCGGGCGCTCCAGGAGCCAGAGCTGCAGATCTATTCTTATCTGATCGACGGAGAGATCGAAGGAGCGAATTTGAGCTTTGCGGCCCTGGACCGGCAAGCACAGGCTATTGGTGCATTGCTCCAAGGCTACCGTGCAAGCGGGCAGCGGGCACTATTGCTCTATCCAGCGGGCCTTGAGTTCATCCCCGCCTTTTTTGGATGCTTATATGCCGGGGTTATTGCAGTCCCTCTGCCGCCGCCGAATATGGCCCAGCCGCAACGGACTCTGCCGAGGCTTCGCACCATCGCAAGGGATGCTCAGCCGATGCTGGCGCTGACCACGTCATCGATCCTCTCCAAGGTTGAGGGCCTTTTCGCGCAAGCTCCAGAACTAAAGGCAATGCACTGGCTGGCCACTGACAAAGGTCTCAGTAGTGCGGAGCAAGACTGGCGAGACCCTGGGGCAACTAGCGATACCCTCGCTTTGCTCCAATACACTTCGGGCTCCACCGCTGTGCCGAGGGGCGTGATGGTCAGTCACGGGAACCTTATCGAGAACTCGGCCCACATCAACCAGGCTTTCGGGATTACATCGGACACTGTCTCTGTGACATGGCTGCCGGTTTTCCATGATATGGGACTTACCAATGGAATCATCCAACCTCTGTACGGAGGGCGTGGTTGCGTCCTCATGGCGCCGCAGTCCTTTCTTCAGCGGCCGGTGCGGTGGCTTCAGGCTGTTTCGCGCTACAAAGCCACTGTCAGCGGCGGCCCGAATTTCGCGTATGAAATGTGCGCACGCAAGATTACGGCGGAGCAGCGCAGCGCGCTCGACCTCAGCAATTGGAAGGTGGCGTACAATGGTGCCGAGCCAGTCCGTGCGGACACCCTGAAACGGTTTGCTGCGACCTTTGCACCCTGTGGCTTCCACTCAAACTTCTCCTATCCCTGTTATGGGCTCGCCGAAGCCACGCTGATCGTATCGGGCGGAGTCGTAGAAGATGAGCCCGTGCTGTGCACGACCCAGGTGGCGGCTCTCGAACACAACGGCGTCGCGGAGGCCTCGGACGCCGCGCAGAACGTCCGGACACTGGTTGGATGTGGTCGCGCGATGCCCGATACGAAGATTGTTGTCGCCCATCCTGAATCGATGACCGTTTGTGCGCCCGATGAGGTCGGGGAGATTTGGGTATCAAGTCCGAGCGTCACTCAGGGGTACTGGAACCGGCCAGAGGAAACCAAGCGCATCTTCAATGCTTATCTGGCAGGCACGGGCGAGGGTCCGTTTCTTCGCACCGGGGACCTGGGATTCCTGAGAGACGGCGAGCTATTTATCACCGGCCGGCTCAAGGATCTGATCATCATCGGCGGCCGCAACCTTTACCCTAACGACATCGAATTGACGGTCGAACAAAGCCATGCGGCAGTACGGTCGGGGTGTTGCGTCGCGTTTTCGGTCGATGTCGCCGACGACGAACGTCTGATAGTCGCCGCCGAAGTTGAGCGCCGCTACCAATCGGAGCGGCACCAGTTGAACGGCGAACCGCGCGATAATTCACACGCGAGCCATCTGAACGGGCGGTCTCCGGCGGATCTCGACGCGGTAAGTCGGGCCATTCGCCGCGCGGTGGCGGAAGAGCATGACGTGCGAGTGCATGCGGTCGTGCTCCTCAAGGCGGGAGGCATTCCGAAGACTCCCAGTGGCAAGGTTCAGCGCCGTATGTGCGAGGCCAGGTTTCGGGACGGGACGCTGGAACAGTCCGCGAAGAGTAAGTAATGGACGAAAATCAAACTAACGGCGCTATCCGGCATGATGCGGAGCGCAATGGACACGGCGAGAAAGGGAATCCCACACCCAGCGCGGCAACGATCCAGGCATGGCTGGTATCCAAACTTTCCGAGCTCCTCGAAATCGAAGCGAACGAGATAGACGTCGGGGAGCCATTCGCCAGCTACGGATTGGGATCGACGGAGCTGGTCAGTCTCTCCGGCGATCTTGCCCAATGGCTGGGACGAGACCTGCCGGCCGAGTTGGCATATGAGTTCCCGACCATCGAAGCTCTCGCCCGCGGTTTGGCGGACTCATCGAGCCCGTCGCAGCCGGCCGCCGCAGCAAGCCGGGTTCGGGAGGCAAATGCCGAAGCGATCGCCATAATCGGGATCGGCTGCCGCTTTCCTGGCGCATCGGACACGCGAGCTTTCTGGAATCTGCTTCGCAACGGCGTAGATGCAATCCGGGAAGTTCCTGCGGATCGCTTCAACCTGCACGATTTTTACGATCCTGATCCCGCGGCGCCGGGCAAAATTGTCACGCGCTGGGGTGGTTTCATCGAGCACGTCGACCAGTTCGACGCGCACTTCTTTGGTATCTCGCCGCGCGAAGCTGCGCGCATGGACCCGCAGCAACGCTTGCTGCTTGAGTTGACATGGGAGGCGCTGGAAGACGCGGGACAGGTGCGTGAGCACCTCGCGGGCACGCCCACCGGCGTGTTCATCGGCATCTCGAACAACGACTACGGCCGGATTCAGTTTAACGATCTGGATCGTATTGACGCGTACGCCGGCACGGGCAATGCGCTGAGTATCGCGGCCAACCGTATCTCCTACGTATTCGATTTCCGCGGACCGAGTATCGCCCTCGACACTGCCTGCTCATCGTCACTCGTCGCGGTCCACCAAGCCTGCAACAGCCTGAGAAGCGGGGAGTCCACTCTGGCATTGGCCGGGGGCGTGAATCTGATCCTGTCGCCTGCCATTACGATCAATTTCACCAAGGCCGGAGCGATGGCGCCAGACGGGCGCTGCAAAGCCTTCGATGCGCGAGCCAACGGCTACGTCCGCAGCGAGGGTGCCGGGGTCGTCGTTCTCAAACCGCTATCGAAAGCCCTGGCCGACCGCGATCCGATCTACGCCATCATTCGCGGGAGTGCGGTGAATCAGGACGGACGCAGCAACGGACTGATGGCTCCGAATCCTCAAGCTCAGGAAGCTGTGCTGCGAGAAGCCTATAGGCGCGCCGCGGTCTCGCCCGCCGACGTTCAATACGTCGAGGCCCATGGCACGGGCACGCTCCTGGGCGATCCTATCGAGGCTAAGGCCTTGGGCGCGGTGCTAGCTCTAGACCGTCCCCTTAACCGCCCGTGTCTCCTTGGCTCGGTCAAAACCAACCTGGGTCATCTCGAGGCCGCAGCCGGTATCGCTGGACTGATCAAGGTGGCGCTGGCGCTTAAGCATCGAGAGATTCCACCCAGCCTTCACTTCGAGGAACCCAACCCTCATATTCCTTTCGATCAACTCCCGTTGCGCGTGAACACGGCTCTGTGCCCATGGCCTGCGCAGCCGGATACAGCCCTGCTCGCTGGAGTGAGTTCATTCGGTTTTGGTGGAACCAACGCCCACGTGGTCCTACAAGGCGCTCCTATCCTCGACTCGGGATTGCATGTTACCCAAAACGAGAACGGAAATCGCGATGCCACCTCCACCTACCTGCTGCCCTTGTCGGCACGCAGCGCGCCGGCTCTGCAGTCTCTCGCGCAAAGCTACCACGATCTCCTGATTGATCCGCAGTCAACGGCGCCACCTTACGATATTTGTTACACGGCTGGCGCGCGGCGAAGTCATCACGAGTACCGCCTCGCCGCGACCGGCAACTCAGCATCGCAACTGGCCGATGCACTTGAGACTTATACCCGCGCAGTGGTTTGTCCCTGGCTATCTTCGGGCCGCAAACTTTCCGATCGCGGCAGAAAACTGGTCTTTGTATTTCCCGGGCAGGGTTCCCAATGGCTTGGGATGGGGCGAACGCTCTTGCATCAGGAGGCCGCGTTTCGCGAAGCCATCGAGCACTGTGACCTCGCGATGCGCCCGCACGGGGACTGGTCCTTGCTTGCGGAACTCTCTGCCATCGATACGGCCCGTTCCCGGCTGAACGAAGTTGACGTTCTGCAGCCGGCTTTGTTTGCGATTCAGGTCGCCCTTGCGGCCCTGTGGCGTTCCTGGGGTATCGAGCCGCACGCAGTGGTGGGTCACAGCATGGGCGAGGTCGCGGCCGCTCACGTCGCCGGCGCGCTAAGCCTCGAAGATGCGGCGCGCGTGATATGCAGCCGCAGCCGCCTGGTGAAACCAACGATCGGGCGCGGAGCGATGGCTGCCGTGGACCTTTCCATCGCGGACGCCCGCCGCGCCATTGCCGGCTGCGAAGATCGCGTATCGATCGCCGTCAGCAACGGTCCCACTTCGACGGTTTTGTCGGGAGATCCCGCGGCGCTCGAAACAATCGTGAGTCGATTGCAGCGCCAGGACATCTTCTGCCGAATAATCAAGGTTGATTTTGCCGCTCATAGTCCGCAGATGGAACCTATCCGCGCTGACTTGGAGCGCGCATTGCAGGGGCTACAGCCCCGGCCTGTATCGCTGCCCATCTACTCTACCGTAACCGGCCAGCTTGCCGACGGCTTGAGCTTCGATCCGCTCTATTGGAGCAGGAACCTCAGGGAGCCCGTCCTCTTTTCAACTGCGGTTCAGCGCTTGCTGAAGGATGGACATGACATCTTCCTCGAGATCAGTCCGCATCCCATTCTACTCAGTAGCATTCAGCAGCAATTTCGTCATGCCGGGATAGAAGGCGCGGTACTCCCGTCGCTAAGGCACGAGGAAGAAGAAGCCCAGGTGCTAGCCGGGTCGGTGGGCGCCCTTTACACGTTGGGATATCCGATCGAGTGGAGCCGCATCTATCCCAAGCCCGGCCGGTCCGTTGAGCTTCCGTCCTATCCATGGGATCGGGAGCGTTGTTGGATGGACCCGCCGGCGGGCGGTACCGCGGTTCGATCGCAGTACGTCCCCAGCGATGGCACGGCGAAGCATTCTCTTCTCGGCCGGCATTTCAAATCGGCGCAGACTGATACCCACTTCTGGGAAAGCACCCTTGACAGGAGCGCGCTGTCTTATCTGGACGACCATCGCGTCGAAGGACTCGCGGTGCTTCCCGCCGCGCTTTACATCGAGATAGCGTTGGCGGCGGCCACTGAGGCGTTCCCGTCGCAATCCTTTGTGCTGAAAGATGTGGAATTCCGCCGAGCGCTCTTCATCCCCGACGGCGGAAGTCGGACCCTTCAGGTGATCCTCTCTCCCGGCGCCGACGCCTCCGCCATTCATATCTACAGTTGCCCGCGCGATGCGGAGCAAGCCAATCGATCGTGGACGCTGCATGCGACGGCAAAGATTTGCCCTCGGCCGGACCCTGTCATCTCTCCGCTTGTCGAACAGGAAGCACCCGCGCAAGTCCAGGCTCGATGCTCAGAGCAGATCTCGGGACAAGACTACTATCTGAGGCTTCGCGAAAGTGGCGTTGACTATGGCCCCTCTTTCCAGAGCATCACTCGGTTGTGGCGATGCGACCGGGAAATGCTCGGTGAAGTGAAAGTCCCCGACGAATCGCATCGAGAGTTCGACGCCTGTCAATTCCACCCTGCCCTGCTGGACGCTTGCTTTCAGACTCTTGGAGCGGGTGTCGCCGCTCAAGCGACAGGAAACGACGAACAGGGCACCTACATGCCCACTCATATAGATGAGATTCGGGTCCACGGTGGTCAGGGCTTGCATCTGTGGAGTCACGCCCATCTGCAGGAACCCGGCGCCGCCAGCATCAAGGGAGACGTACGGCTCCTGGATGAAACCGGCCATGTGGCGGTCGAAATTGTCGGACTGCGCTTCGATGGCATCGGCCGCGATACAAAGCGCCCCGCCGATGAGAACATTGACGACTGGCTCTACGAATTCCAGTGGCAGCCAAAAGAGCGTCTGAATGAACAGCCGGCCCCGGATCCGTCCGCACCCGCCAGCGCGCGCAACTGGCTTATCTTTGCCGACACCAGCGGCGTTGGAGAAAAGCTTGGAGCACGGATCAAGGCGCAAGGAGATGGGACCATCCTTGTCACGCGAGGCGAATCGTACGAACGCGCGGACGGCGAGCATTTTCGCATCAATACCGAACGACCGGAGGATATGCGACGGCTCCTGGAGGCGGTGTTGGCGAAGGATCAGCCGATCTGCCGGGCGGTTGTCCATCTCTGGAGTCTTGATGCCGGCCTTCCAGACGCTACTACCGTCACTTCGCTGAAGGCAGCTCAGACTCTCGGCTGTAACAATGTCTTACAGTTAGTTCAGGAGCTGGCTCGGGTCGAACGGATTGACTTACCCCGCCTGTGGCTGATCACGCGCGGCGCTCAGCCAGCAGGGGAAGAAACCTTACCCCTGGACACGGCTCAATCGCCGCTTTGGGGATTGGGTCGCGTTGTCGCCCAGGAGCATCCCATGTTCTGGGGAGGACTGATGGACCTGGAACCCAGGCCTTCGGTTCCCGACGATGCCGCTCATCAGTTATGGAACGAAATCTCCGCTCCAGACGGCGAGGATCAGATTGCGTTTCGGCAAGGTCGGCGATACGCAGGCCGTTTGATTCGCAAACCTCGCTGCGCCACGCAGCCTGCTGCGCTTAGCTGGCGCGCTGACGGCTCCTACTTGATCACCGGTGGATTGGGAGAGCTGGGCCTTTCGGTCGCCCGATGGATGGTGGAGCAAGGGGCGCGGCGATTGATCCTTATGGGACGCACCAAGCTCCCGCCACGCGCGCGATGGAATTCAGCGGAAGCGGGTAGCCGGCTGGCCCATCAAATTGCCGCGATTCGTGAGCTGGAAGCCCTCGGGGCGAGCGTGCATCTGGCGGCAGTGGACGTAGGGGATGAAGGACAGTTACGCGCCTACATAGATGAATATCGAGCTGAGGGTTGGCCGCCGATTCGAGGCGTAGTGCACGCGGCGGGAGTTTTGCAAGACGGACTGCTGGCGCAGCTCGACGCGTCCGCAATGGATTCGGTCTTGCGGCCCAAGATGATCGGCGGCTGGCTGCTGGGTCGACTCCTCAAAGACGACCCCTTGGACTTCTTTGTACTTTTCTCGTCCGCAGGCTCCCTCCTGGGCCAGCCTGGGCAGGGGAACTATGCGGCAGCAAACGCTTTCCTCGATGCACTCGCTCATCATCGAAGAGCGATGGGCAAACCGGCGCTGAGCGTCAACTGGGGAGCATGGAGCGGATTGGGTTTCGCGGAAACGGCGGGAGGAAAGCGCGTTGCCGCGCGCCTCGCGCTGGCGGGAATCAGGAGCATCGCACCCGCGCAAGCGCTGGAAGTGATGGAACGCCTGCTTCGGCAAGGCTCGACACAGGTCGCGGCGGTACCAGTTGACTGGGCACTCTATCGCCAGTTTTTTCCGGCGGGAACACAGTCACCGCTGCTTTCTGAGCTTGCACGTGAGGACGCAGACAAGTCACCGGATGCGGGTCATTGCGCCGAGAAGAGGAATGCGATCCTTGCCGCAGAGCCAGCCGATCGCCTTCAACTAATCCAGTCCCACCTGACAGAGCTAGTGGCTCGTGTGCTTGGCTTGCCCGCATCCAAACTCGACATAGAGCAACCGCTCAGCAATCTGGGGCTGGACTCCTTGATGGCGGTCGAATTGAAGAACCGGATCGCGGTGGACTTAGGCGTTAATGTGCCGATGGTTACGTTTTTATCGGGACCTAGCGTCGTACAGGCTGCGTCGCAACTGCTTCACCTGCTAACCTCTGAGACTCCCGGCTCATCAGCGCCTCTTGCTTCGGCAAATGGCCACCTCCAAGGGCAGCAAGCAAACGGCGGTATCGATGAGCATCTGTTGGAGAATCTTGACCAGTATTCGGATGAGGAAGTAAATTCGTTGCTCACTGATCTATTGGCTCAAGAGGAAGTCAGTGAAAAGTGAATAGCAACACTTCCAAACGAATCGCCGATCTTTCACCGGCCGAAAAGCGGGCGCTGCTTGCCGAGCTTCTTCGCAAGCAGGCGCGCGACTCCAAATCGCTTTATCCTCTCTCGTACAACCAGCAGGGTATTTGGTTTCTTTATCAGCTGGCACCGGATAGCCCGGTTTACAACGTCAACTTCGCGGCGCGTATCTCCTCCGACGTAAACGTCCCGGCACTGCGACGCGCATTGCAAAGCTTGCTCGATCGCCATCCTTCGTTGCGCACTACTTTCCCCGCACACTCCGGCAAACCGGTCCAGCAAATCCATGAACACCTGAAGGTCAGCTTCGCGGAAGTGGACGGCTCGACCTGGAGCGGCGACGAACTGAACGCCCGGCTGCTCGACGAAGCGTATCGCCCGTTTGATCTGGAGCGAGGGCCGTTGCTGCGCGTGAGTCTGATCATGCGGTCAGCACGGGACCATATTCTTCTGCTGGTCGTGCATCACATAGCGATCGACTTCTGGTCTCTCGCAATACTTCTGGATGAACTCGGCGTCCTATACCCGGCGGAAAGCGCCGGCGTGAAAGCGCATCTACCTCCTCTTGCTTTGCAATACACTGACTATGTCCGTTGGCAGGCCGAGATGCTGGCAGGCCCGGAAGGAGAGCGGCTGTGGGCATACTGGCGGGAGCAGTTGGCGGGACAGCTGCCCGTCCTGGATCTTCCGACCGACCGGCCGCGTCCCGCGGTTCCGACTTATCAAGGCGCATCGCACGACTTCACTATGGACGCGGAGCTGAGCTCCGGGCTAAAGGCCCTAGCCAAGGCTCATGGAGCGACACTGTACATGGTGCTTCTGGCAGCGTTCCAGGTAGTGCTGTCCTACCATAGCGGCCAGGAAGACCTATTGGTGGGAACTCCTATGGTGGGCAGGAGCCGGGCCGAGTTCGAAGGTATCGTCGGCCTTTTTACGAACCCCGTAGTCTTAAGGGCGAATCTCTCCGGGAACCCTGTGTTCGGGGTGTTCCTTGGGCAAGTTCGCCGCAATGTCCTAGCTGCTCTCGAGCATCAGGATTTCCCCACCGTTCTATTGGTTGAGCGCCTACGGCCGCCCCGCGAGCTAAGCCGCCCGCCTCTGTGCCAGGTGATGTTCGTGCTCGACAAGCCCCATCGGATTGCGCAACAGGGCGCGTCGCCGTTTCTGGCGGCCGAAACAGGGCTGCGCATGAATTCTGGAGGACTGGCTATGGAGTCGGTGGCGCTCGAACGCCGCGCCGCCACGCTCGACCTGGTGTTGTTGATAATCGAAACGCAGGAATCGCTTGCCGCCTCGATGCGGTACAACAGTGACTTGTTTGATAACGCGACCATTGCCCGCATATCGCAGCATTTCGAACTACTTCTGCGGCGCATACTTCAAGAGCCAACCGCCAGACTGGATGCGCTGAAGCTAACGCTCGCCACGGCGGACCGGCAACAACGGATGAGCGTCCGGAAAGAGCAAAAGGAAGTTAATATTCAAAAACTCATACACGTCAAGCGCAAGAACATCATAACGTCGCAACAGAGCATTGAAGCCGTCGCGCGAAAGTAGAATTACTCGAATGCAAACGGATGTTATCGAAGGGTTCCGACTTTCACCTCAGCAAAGGCATCTGTGGTCACTGCAGCAGGCCGGCGACGAATGGCAGTATCGTACGCAATGCGCCGTCCTTATCGAGGGAAGCCTCAACCTGCGGGTCCTAAAGGCTATCCTGCGGGACATCTCAGACCGCTACGAGATCCTCCGAACCGGCTTTCGCTGTTCGCCGGGAGCAAACATTCCTCTCCAAGGGGTGAACGAGCAAAGTGCGCCCTGGATAGAGGAATACAACTTGCGCACGTGTGATACTTCACGCCAGAACGCGGAAGTCGAGGCGCTGTTTCAGGACGCTGGCCGGATTCCCTTCGACCTTGCGAACGGGCCGGTCCTGCGCATCGCTTTGCTAACCCTTGCGGCCGACCGGCACATGTTGTTCGTCAACGTGCCATCGCTGTGTGCGGATGCGGCATCGCTAAGGATTCTGGCGCGCGAGATCAGCCGCCGCTATTGCGCTTTCGGACGCTGCCAGGAACACTCAGGCGACCCCAGTCAATATGCCGATCTCGCCGAGTGGGAAAATAACCTGTTGGAATCGGAAGAAACGCACGAAGGAAAAAAACACTGGCGCGAAGCGGAAGCCTCAGCTTTCCGCGCTGCGAAGCTTTCTTTCGAAAAGCAATCTTCCGCAGGGGCAGCCTTCGAGCCCCGGCTTTTGACGTTACCGGTCACTCCTGAGTTGACCCCGAAGATTAGAAAGCTCGTGGCCAAGTATGATGTCTCAGCCTCTGCGTTCTTCCTGGCTTGTTGGCAAATCCTGCTCTGGCGTCTCACTGGCGAATCAGACTTTGTGGTCGGCTTGGCGTGCGACGGGCGCACTTACGAAGGGCTGCAGGAAGCGCTGGGCCTGTTTGCGAAGACTCTGCCTGTTCAATTCCGGCTCGAAGAGCAGCTTCGTTTCAGTGACATTCTGGAACGGACTAGTGGATCGGCGCGTGAAGCCGTTGAATGGCAAGAGTATTTCGACTTTGAACAACTTCCTCGATTGGATGCCGAAATCGAGCCGTGCCGCTTCTTTCCGGTAGCTTTTGAATTTGAGGATGCGGAGGCGAATCATACCGAGGGCGACGTACGATTTTCCATTCAGAAGCAATACAGCTGTTTTGACCGGTTCAAGTTGAAACTCTCCTGCGTACAGCTCGGGGGCCTTCTGGTCCCGGAGCTTCACTACGATTCCACCATTTTCTGCGCTGAGGATATCGACCGCCTAGGGCAAGAATTCCGGACTCTGCTTGAGAGTGTCTGCGCAAATCCGGAATCGCCAATCGCAGATCTGGATATCGTGAGCCCCAATGAGCAGCGCCGGCTGCTGGCTGAGTTCAACGATAGGCGAACCGACTACCCTGAAGACAAGTGTATCCACGAACTCTTCGCGCAACGGGCCCGGCAACAGCCGGAGAATATCGCCGTCGTTTTTCAGAATTGCCGTTTGACCTACGCCCAGCTCGAGGCTCGCGCCAATCAACTCGCGTATCACCTGCAAGGTCTCGGGGTCGGACCTGAAGTTCCAGTCGCAATCTGCATGGACCGTTCGCTGGAGATGGTCGTGGGGATCCTTGGCATTCTTAAGGCGGGCGGAGCTTACGTGCCGGTGGATCCGGAGTATCCCAAAGAACGCATAGCCTACGTGATGGAAGATGTTCGCGCGCAGGTGCTGCTGACGCAAAAAGCTCTGCGGGACAGTATACCGGAGCTTGGAATCGCGGTGGTGTGCGTGGATTCGGACTGGGAAACCATCGCGAGGCATGGCGAAAACACCCCGCAAGCTAACGCAACCGCCAAAAACCTCGCGTATGTGATTTACACTTCAGGTTCGACCGGGCAGCCGAAGGGAGTAATGGTCGAACACGGCGGACTGACCAATGCTATCAACTGGGTAATGGAGACACTCGAGTTATCACCCAGCGACCGCTGCCTTTTGAAGACTCCCATCACCTTCGATGCCGCTGGACGCGAATTGCTCGCGACGCTGTTGGCGGGGGGAACCCTGATAGTTGCGGAACCCGGCGGTCATCGTGATAGCCGATACCTGGCAGACACCATCCGTGGCGAGCAAATCTCAATTCTTCACTGCGTGCCATCGCTTCTCCGGCTTCTGGTTGAGGAGCCCGCCGTCGACGAAAGCCTCGCCCTGCGCGCTGTGATGTGCGGCGGCGAGGCGTTGACGCCCCAGATCGTCACGCGATTCCAAAGCCGACTCGGGGCGAAGCTGTACAACGTGTATGGACCGACTGAGACAATCATCGACTCCACATTTTGGCCGTGCGAAGAATGCAATCCTCATTGCGCAGTTCCTATCGGACGACCTATACCGAACGCGCAAGTATATATTTTAGACGACCTGCTTCGCCTGCTTCCGATCGGCGTCGCGGGTAATTTGTACATCGGCGGGGTGGGTCTGGCGCGAGGCTATATCAGGCGTCCTGATTTAACCGCCGAGAAGTTTATTCCAGATCCCTTCAGCGGCGAGCCGGGAGCGCGGCTGTATAAGACCGGGGATCTCGCGCGTTACCGGCCGGACGGGAACATCGAGTTCCTTGGTCGCAGCGATCACCAGGTCAAGATCCGCGGGTTCCGAATCGAACTTGGCGAAATCGAAGGAACACTCGGACGACACCCGGCCGTGCTGCAGGCTATCGTACAGGCTCAGGAAGTCGGGTCCGGAGAGAAGCGCCTGGTGGCCTATGTGGTCGCTGAGCGAGAGGCACGCCCCACCGCCAGCGAGCTGCGCGGTTTCCTGAAGGACAAGCTGCCCGAGCACATGGTGCCCGCGGTCTTCGTACTACTGGACGTTTTCCCGTTGACGGCTAACGGTAAGGTTAACCGCCGTGCGCTGCCGGCGCCTGATGACCGGCGACCCGAGCTGGACCAGGTATTCGTGGCATGCCGCACGCCTACGGAAGAGCTACTCGCCGCTATCTGGAGCCAGGTCCTGGGCGTCGAACGAGTAGGCATCTACGATAACTTTTTTCAGCTAGGCGGGCACTCGCTGTTGGCTACCCAGGTCGTTTCCCGAATCCGCGAAGCCTTTCAGGTGGAGATGCCGCTGCGCCGCCTGTTCGAGTTGCCCACGGTTGCCGGTTTGGCGGAGAGCGTTGATGCAGGCCGCGGAGCAGGACTGCTGGCTTCCCCCATTGCGCCTGTTCCTCGGGACGGAGAACTGCCTCTGTCCTTTGCTCAACAGCGTCTCTGGTTCATCGATCAGCTCGAGCCGGGCGGCTCTGTCTATAATTTCCCAGCTGCCGTTCGCCTCAAGGGACCGCTTAACATGGCGGCGCTGAAGCAAAGTCTCGACGAAATCGTGAAGCGCCATGAAGCCTTGCGAACGACCTTTGCCATTCTGGACGGTCGCCCGGTTCAGGTTATCGCACCGCACCTGACGTTGGCGCTGCCGATAGTGGATTTGCGGGGACTGCCTGAGCCCGAGCGAGAGAGCGAGGTCCAGCGGCTCGCGACAAGCGAGGCGCAGCGGCCCTTCGATTTGGCCGAAGGTCCGCTCGTGCGCACAACCGTGCTACGGCTGGGTGAAAACGAGCACGTCGGGCTGCTGACGATGCACCATATCGTTTCCGACGGTTGGTCAACCGGAATCCTGATCCGGGAGATGGCGGTACTCTACGATGCCTTTTGTTCCGGCAGGCCCGCATCGCTGCCTGAGCTACCCATCCAATATGCAGATTTTGCCCATTGGCAGCGCAATTGGTTGCAGGGCGAGCTTCTGGAAACCCAGCTTACCTATTGGAAACAGCAACTGCTTGGCGCACCTCCGCTCATCGAGCTGCCTACGGACCACCCGAGACCGGCCGTGCAGACCTTTCACGGGGCGCACCAATCTATTCTATTGCCTAAGACCGTGGGCGATGCGTTGAAGGCACTAAGCCGCCAGGAAGAGGTTACTCTCTTCATGACCCTGCTGGCAGCGTTTACAATTTTGTTGCACGGGTACACGAATCAAGAGGACATTGTCGTAGGTACGCCAACCGCCAACCGTAACCGGCTGGAGATCGAAGGGCTAATAGGCTTTTTCGTAAACACGCTTGTCCTGCGCACCGACCTCTCAGACAATCCCAGTGTCCGGGACCTTTTGCGCCGGGTACGGGAAGTATGCCTGGGAGCGTATGCTCATCAGGACCTGCCCTTTGAAAGGCTGGTCGAGGAATTGCACCCCACCAGAGATTTAAGCCGCAATCCGCTCTTTCAGGTGATGTTCGTGCTGCAGAATGCCTCGCTGCAGCCGGTGGAACTGCCGGGATTGAGCCTGAGCCCTGTCGAAGTGGACACCGGCACCACTCACTTTGACCTGACCCTGCATATCGTGGACACCGACCAAGGTCTAATAGGAACATTAGCATATAACACAGACCTGTTTGAGGCTGTCACCATCACACGTATGCTTGGCCACTTCAGGACCTTACTGGAGGCCGTGGCCACTGCTCCCGAGCGGCGCGTCTCGGACTTGCCGCTATTAACCGAAGCAGAGCGACAGCAACTACTGTTGAACTCGAGCGGTACCAGGGTTGATTATCCGAACAACCTGTGTATCCATCAACTCTTTGAGGCGCAGGTCGAGCGAACGCCTGACGCGATAGCGGTAGTACTTGATGCTCAGCAACTGACGTACGACGATCTGAACCACCACGCCAATCGACTGGCGAATCATCTACGCCTTCTGGGAGTGGGACCTGAGGTATCCGTAGCAGTCTGCCTCAAGCCCTCGGTCGAGATGGTCGTTGGACTGCTCGGCATTCTAAAGGCGGGCGGTGTCTATGTGCCCCTGGATCCAGCGTATCCGAAGGAACGACTCGCCTTCATGCTGGCAGACGCCGCGGTCCCGGTAATACTAACTCAGAAGACGTTGCTGGCGGGGTTGCCTGAACACCATGCAACGGTGGTCTGTTTGGATTCCGATTCGGAGGTCATTGCCCAGAAGAGCGCGGAGAACCCCGTCTGCTTAACCATGCCCGAGAACCTGGCTTATGTAATCTATACTTCGGGATCGACCGGTCAGCCAAAGGGAGTCCTCATTTCGCATGCTTCGATTGCGGCGCACTGCCTTAATGTTCAAAGGCACTACGAACTGGATTCATGCGATAAGGTGCTTCAATTTGCCTCGCTGAGTTTCGATGTATCATTGGAGCAAATGCTGCCTACGCTTATTGTCGGGGCCACGCTGGTTATGATGAGTACCGACGTATGGCATACAGCAGAGTTTCACAAACGAATTTCGGATTTTAGACTTACTGTGCTCAATATTCCAACCGGCTATTGGCAGGAACTGGCGCGCGAATGGGCAGACCTATCGGAGTTAGTCCCAAATATTCAGCCCCGGGTTTTCATCGTGGGCGGAGATACGATGCTGCCCGAGTTCCTCGACCTATGGCGCCGAACGCCGATGAGTTCGATCCGTCTAATCAATGCGTACGGGCCGACGGAGACCACCATAACGGCAACCGCCTTTGATATCACTCCACGGCTTCGCGAGCCCTCGGCTCTCCAGAGAATTCCCATCGGCCGCCCCCTCACGAACAGAGAGACCTATATTCTAAATAAGTACGGTGACCCGGTTCCAGTTGGAGTCCCGGGTGAACTGTATATTGGCGGCGACTGCCTGGCTCGAGGTTATCTCAAGCGGCCCGATTTGACTGCTGAGGATTTCGTACCAAACCCCTTCAGCAGCCAACCCGGAACGCGACTGTACAAGACGGGGGATCTCGCCCGCTATCTTTGCGACGGAAATATCGAGTTTCTGGGTCGACTTGATGATCAGGTGAAGATTCGCGGGTTCCGTATCGAGCTTGGGGAAATTGAGGCAGCCCTTCGCCAGCACCCTGCCGTCCGCGAGACTGCTGTCCTGGCTCGGGACACCGCTCCTGGGGAGAGGCAGTTGGTGGCCTATGTGGTCGCCCAAGGGGAATTCCCGCCAACGGCTAGTGAGCTGCGGGTCTTTTTGAAGGAGAGGCTACCTAATTATATGATGCCGTCGGTTTTCGTGCCGCTCGCTACTTTGCCCTTGATGCTTAGCGGGAAGGTGAACCGCGGCGCCCTGCCGGAGCCCGGGCGAACACCCTCGGAACCGGGAAGGACGTTCGTAGCACCGCGTAATCTTGTGGAACTCCAGCTCACTAGTCTGTGGGAAGAGGTCTTGGGTATTCGGCCCATAGGCGTGACGGACAATTTCTTCGAGCTGGGAGGACACTCCCTTGCGGCCGTTCGTTTGTTCTCATTGATAGAAAAGAGACTCGGCAAGAAGGTTCCCTTAGCTACCGTGTTCCAGGGAGCAACCATTGAGCACCTAGCGAAGATTCTTCACCAGCGCACCACAGCGCCGCCGCATTCATCTTTGGTAGCTATTCAACCCGCGGGCAACAGACGACCCTTCTTCTTGATACATCCGGCCGGTGGACATGTCTTCCCCTACGTTCACTTGGCGCACTATTTAGGCTCGGATCAGCCTTGCTACGGCCTACAGGCAAGAGGGCTGGAAGAAGGACAAACACCGCACTTGCGCATCGAAGATATGGCCGCTTACTACATCGAAGCGCTCCGGACGGTGCAGCCGCGCGGTCCCTACCTTTTAGGAGGATGGTCCATGGGAGGCGTCGTAGCTCTCGAGATGGCTCAGCAGTTTCACGCTCAGGGCCAGAGGGTAGCTCTGTTAGCCTTACTGGATACTCGGATTCCAACCGCCGATGAAGAGCTCGACGATGAGGATTTTGACGCGCGCCTGCTGATTGACTTTGTCCGCTATTTCGGCCTTTCACTCGATCTCCGGGATTCTCTCGCCCGCCTTCCAAAGCACGAACTGCTAGAGCGCGTCCTCGAGCACGCTAAAAGAGCGGGCCTGATGCCCGCGGATATTGAAGTTTCCCAAGCTCAGCCATTCATCGAACTCTGCAAGGCTGATTTTCGAGCCACGCAGAACTATGTACTGCATCACTACCCGGGTCGAATCACGCTTTTCAAGGCTGGTCAGGAACTTGCGGGCACCTCGTCTGATCCGACCTTGGGCTGGAGTGAGTGGGCTGCTGAAGGAGTGGATGTCCATGTCGTTCCGGGCAATCACGCAACGATGGTTTATAAGCCCCATGTCGAAGTCCTGGCTGAAGAGCTACGGACTTGCCTCGATCGGGTGCGAGCGACCGAAGGATGGTTTGCCGATGGAGTCAATCCATCGATAAGCTCGATGAAGGATGCAATATGAATAGTGACGACAGGGAAGACTCGACAACATACAGAGTCGTTGTAAATCAGGAAGACCAATACTCTATCTGGCCCGCCGAGAGAAGATTTCCTCCTGGCTGGACGGCTACAGGAAAGACCGGTTCCAAGACCGAATGCCTGACTTATATTAAAGAAGTGTGGACCGACATGAGACCGCTCAGTCTGAGAAGGAATATGGATGAGCGCGACAAGCCGATCCATTCATCAAAACGTTAATCTGGATGTTTTACTTTGTAGGGACAGAGTTTGAATGAACCGCTCGACAAGCGCTGCTGCTTTTGATCCCTGGATTTCATGCCGCAAGCCCGGACCAAAGACCCGTCTTCGCTTGTTTTGTTTTCCTTACGCTGGAGCAGGCGCGTTGATCTTTCGTACCTGGTCCGACAGCTTGCCGGCGGATGTCGAGGTCTGCCCGGTTCAACTCCCGGGACGCGGAACTCGGATGACGGAGCGTCCTTTCACTCAACTCTCACCTCTTGTCGAAGCCCTCGCCCAAGCCCTGGCCCCACTCCTGGATAGGCCTTTCGCCTTCTTCGGCCACAGCCTCGGAGCATTAGTCAGTTTTGAGCTCGCTCGCCGGATTCGCAGACAGTACGGCCTGCATCCTGCTCGCCTATTAGTATCTGCTGCTCGTGCGCCTCAAATCCCTCATCGCGGGCCGTCTATTCATACCCTGCCAGATAGAGAGTTTTTAATGGAACTGCGGCGGCTGAACGGCACACCCAGCGAGCTTTTGGGCCACGAAGAATTAATGGAAATCATGCTTCCTATCTTGCGGGCGGACTTTGCAGTGTACGAGACCTACCTGTACTCGATTGAGCCGCCCCTGAACTGTCCCATTTCCGCGTTTGGCGGCTTGCAGGATAACAAAGTGAGCGACAGCGATCTTGAAGCCTGGCGTGCTCAGACGAATGTATCGTTTTCGCTGCGGATGTTTCCCGGCGACCATTTCTTTTTGAAACAGCCTCTTCTACTCCGGTCACTTGTTCAGGAACTGCAATAAGGCCGGTAAGAACGGCCACATGAAGACTCTACCAATCACCTCGCCTCCCGCACCGTGGGGCTTTCCGCCGGCGACAATAATGCTAGGTAGGAACGAAGTACATGTCTGGCGAGCCTCTCTGGACGAGTTTTCGCCGCAGCGCGACAACTTCCTGCATACTCTTGCTGCAGAAGAGCAAACGAGGGCCGAGCGGTTTTACTTTCAGACAGACTGCGGGCGCTTTATCAATGCTCACGGGATACTCAGGGCTATCCTCGGCCTTTACTTGAATAGGGCACCGAACTGCTTATCCTTCTGCTACAGCTCTTATGGAAAACCCGCATTGACCCGGGAATCTGGCGGAGATGCGATCCGCTTTAACATGTCCCACTCTCGCGGAGTGGCCCTCTATGCGGTTACTCGTGGTCGCGAGATCGGCATCGACCTCGAATTCATCCGCAGCGATTTGGAAGTCGAGCAGATCGCCGAGCGTTTTTTCTCGCGAAGCGAGATTGCGACGCTCCGTGCGCTCCCGACAGACTTGCAGAAATACGCGTTCTTTCTCTGTTGGACCCGCAAGGAAGCGTACATCAAGGCGAGAGGCGAAGGACTCTCGCTCCCCTTGGATCAGTTCGACGTGTCGCTGATTCCCGGAGAACCTGCAGAGCTGTTGAGCACCCAACCAGATTCAAACGAAGCCGTTGGTTGGTCTCTGAAGGAGTTGACCCTCGAAACCGGCTACGTGGCTGCGCTTGCTGTCGAAGGACGCGGTTGGACTATGTCCTGCTGGCAATGGCCGCGACCACTTCGAAGTACCGCGTGAGCGCCAGAATATTTTTTATGTCATTTTCCCCTCTGGCAGTGCCAGCCGGCCCCTTCAATGGCCGGCCGCAGCACGGCCGGCGATGGTGTCGAGCCCATGCCGCGCTCCGAAATTGACCGCTAGTCGCGCTCCACTTCTTTCACCAACGGTCTTTGCCCCTCGAGGCCATTGGTGTACGATTTAATCACCTCGTCCGAGAGTCTTCTCACATCTCCACACTTTGCTCGAGGTTGAAGAGCCGCCGCCGGCACGCGGTACGCGTTTTGGGCATTTGCGCCAAAGCAGGCCCGTAAAATGCAGCAAAACGCGTATCAGGCTGCGGCAGCATGCTCGTCGCTCAGGAATGTGGCTTTCAAAATGAAGATCTTATCGTTCCAATTCTGGATTCTGATTCCTTCGCTGACCGTACTGGTAGCAGCTTTAACTCTATGGCCTGCCGTGGGCCGCACCGATGTTGTTCTGGCGCCGGAGACAGAGTCGAATGCAGGGGGCGCAATGGATGCCTGGCTTGTGACGCGCGGTCTGATCGGTCACGGGCTGATCGGCGAACGATCCGGCAGTGACATAATGACGCCGCCGCCGGGCACCGAAGTAGACGAAACCCGGCAAACAGAAATCCGTACGGGTGAGGTCCTGACCCGGGTCAAGTCGTGGAACGAAATGGTCGACGACGACACGATCCATATCGAGGTGACCACCCTAGCGACTAATCAGTTTGAAGTCGCCTTCTGGCTGTTTCCCAATCATCGTCAGGGTTGCACCATGTATCAGTGGACACTGTACGATCATGGACGCGCCCTGCAGAGCGAATTCTGGCGTAATGATGCGACGGTGCTGCGGCTGGCCGGGGCCGCAGACCTGCCACATGACCTGTATCCGGACTCAGTTCCGTGGATAGCGTTTCTACGCGTCCTCGACGCGCCGCGCGACGGCGCCGAAGGTATACTTCATCAGCAGATCACGCCGTACAGCTATGTAGGTCAGGAAGTTTGGGCCAGCAGGTCCAAACAGATCAGCGTGCCGGCCGGCAGCTTCCCCGCCCTCAAGGTAACCGCACAAGTCGATGTCGCGACGGTAATGCCGAACTGGCCGCGCTTCGTCCTGCACGTCATCGAGCCGGTAGTTCCCAAAAATACCCTCTATTTCGAGGCGACGCCGCCCTACAGGCTGCTCAAGCAGGAAGGCACCACCTTTGTCGGCGGCCCTGAGGTCACCACGGAACTCATTCGGTTCTACATCACAAGCGCACAGCCGGTCGTAGCTGCAGCAGCGGTGTCCGCCGCCCACGCGCCAATCGCTGCAGTGCCCGGGGGCGCATCGATTCCCAAGTGACTCCTTTCTGTACTCAGCCAGCGTCTCCTCTTGCCGACACTCCCGCATCTTGCCTGTCACGCGTCTCATCGCTAGCTATTTGACCGTCCCGCAAGCGGATCAACCGATGAGCCCGTTCCATAACCTGGGGATCATGCGTGGAAAAGATGAAGGTCGTACCAGTAACACGATTGAGATGTTCCATCACATCGAGGAGGGCGATAGCAGTGGCAGAGTCCAGATTCGCCGTGGGCTCATCTGCCAGAATGAGTGCGGGTTCTGTAACCATGGCGCGAGCCACGGCAACCCGTTGTTGCTGCCCGCCCGACAACTCCGCCGGGCGACGATCCTCCAGGCCGGCGAGGCCAATTTCAGAAAACAGCTTTTCCACCCTTTCTCTGCGCTTGCGCGCAGGCATCCCCTGGAGAAGCAACGTAAACTCGGCGTTTTCCAAAGCGGTAAGGACGGGCAGCAGGTTGTACGTTTGGAACACAAAGCCTATGCGCTGCAAACGCAGATGCGCCAGCTCACTTGAAGATAGGAGCTGAAGGTTTTGCCCTGCCACCCATATCTCGCCCGCATCTGCCCGGTCGAGTCCGCCAATGATGTTGAGCAGGGTGGTTTTGCCAGAGCCTGACGGACCGGCAGTAGCCGCGAATTCTCCGGCAGCAATCTGTAGAGAGACGCCGCGCAGTGCCGGAACCTCGATAGATCCGGTGCGGTAGGTCTTCCTCACGTCCTTCAGTTCCACCGCCCACTCTGCCGCCACCATCGCCCTCCTCTCTAAAGCGCGTTCAATGCGTCTGGCAGCTCTGTTCGCGCTGCCTTGAGCGCCGGATAAATCGAAATGATCGTCGCCATCGCGAATACAATACTAACGGACCAGATGATTCGATTCGAGCTTAGGCGCGAGTAGAGAATAGGATCGAAAACAAGCGCCGGTGGAAGACCCGCCTTGAATATCCAGCGCAGGTCCAATCCCGAGGTAGCGAAATAATGCTCGACGCTCAAACCCAACGCCAGTCCCAGGGCCAGGCTTATCGCCGTGAGGGCCAGAGATTCGCCGATGACCGTCACTGCAAGCTGCCGAGGCCTAAGACCAAGAGCTTTACATACGCCGAATTCATACCGGCGCTCCAGCACTCTCATGAGAATCGTGTTGAGTATTCCCAACCCTACCATCGCCAATATCACGCCGTTCATGATGTAATTAAAGGCGTGGTCCAGCCCGAGAATCTGAGCAAGCATCGGGATTGATTCGCGCCAGGTCAGTACTTCCACCGGCTCCCCCGTCAATTGCTTTCGCAAGGCTCTTGCTACCATCCGCGAATCACCTTCCTGTTGAAGCAAAATAGCCACTTGAGTCACCTGGCCATCTGGCACTCCGAGCAGCGCCTGGGTCGCGGGCAGGGGAAGGTTGATGATGTTAGCGTCGACCGCCTGTAGCCCCGTGCGGAAGATGCCACTCACCCGCAAAAGAGTGCTTTGCGTCTCATCCCCGGCGCCATTCTTGGTTTCGTTGCCAGGCGGTCGTAGCGCCTGAGTCATGAGAACAACTCGGGAACCTATCTTTACCTCGAGCTTGTGAGACAGATCGGCGCCAATGACGACGCCAGAAGGCATATCATTACTTAAATATGTCCCTTCAATTATCCGTTTCGGAATCAGCGATACGGCCGGTTCGTCTTGCGAAATCACCCCTGTGATTCTCACGCCAGCGGAATTCGCTGAGGAACTTAGAAGCCCGGTGGCTAGAAGTCTCGGACTAACTCCCCGCACAAGCTTCTTCATTGCCGCGGTTTGCAAGAACCCTTCGACCCTGGATACCACTTTAGCTGACAGCAACAGCTCATCAGAGCTGGAGTCTTGATACCCCTTCGCCTGGATCACGACATGCCCCGGACCAAACCGGACCCCGGCGGCGATCGTTTGCTCGTGCCCGCCATCGAGCAAACCCAAAGAGATCAGCAGCAACGCAAGACCCAAACCCAGGGCTAAAGCGGTCAACAGCGTACCGCGAGGATTGCGCCAGAGGTTGCGCCAACTGATTTTCCCAAGAAGAAGTATGCTTCTCACTGTTAGACCCTACGAATCGCTTCCGTCGGCCGAAAATGAGCGGCCCGCCATGCAGGATAGAGCGCGGATACCAGAGCTGTGGCGGCCAGCCCGAGTGCCGCCTCACCATAAACGGGAAAATCCTGCCGGCCGTACCAGAGGTGCCCTACCACTACCCCTGCCAAAGAGATTACCCCCCCGCTAGCGCTACCCAAGTCCAAACCGTGCTCCTGCAAATACCATAGTACCGGGACGCCAAGCGTGCCTCCCACAACCAGGCTCGCCGCTGCCAATCCGGCGGCTTCTGCCATGACCAAAACAATCACCTGAGCTGGTCGCATTCCCAGGGCCATCAGCATGCCCAGTTCACGCGTGCGCTCAAACACGGCCATCAGCATGGTGTTCATGACACCGATGACCGCCAACAGAAAAAATATGATAAAGAGAACAAAGGTGATGCCGCGATTAAATTCCACGTAATTGGCCAATTCCGGTGCCAGCTCAGGCCATGCCATTACCCGTACGGGAAGAGATTTATCCAGTTGTTTCTCAAGTGCCGCAGCCACGGTGGTAGCTGCTGTTATGTCATTAAGCTTGATACCAACTTCATGGATCCTCGCGGGCGCCAGGTGCAGAAGATCCTGCAGGGAAGACAGAGACATGAGAATCAAAGCGCGATCCACAGCATCAAGACCACTGTGGAAGATCCCCACTACTGTGTACACGTCATCGCCTATCGAACCATCCGCAGCCTGCGTCAGCAGAACGATCCCCGAGCCCACGCCGATGCCGATCGTGCTCGCGAGTTTATCGCCAATCACTACCCCTTTGGGCATTCGCGCAGTCAGGTACCTACCCTCTGCTATCTGACTATTTAGAATAGTAACTTTCGGTTCCTGCTCAGGGACGACTCCCATCAGCTTAACTCCAGCGGAGCGATGAGCCGCACTTAGCAAGCCGTATCCGTAGACTCTGGGCGCCGCAGCATAAACGCGGCGATCTGAAGTGATGGCGGCCAACATAGCGCTGACATCTGTCCCTTGGTTCCCGCCCAGGGTCTTCTGAATGGAACGGCTGGGGTAGTAACCAGGAGCATGCACCTGGATCTGGGACATGACGAGACAAGTACCGTTCTCAATCATCTGCCATCTCAGACCGGCCATCAGGCACGCAACGAACAGCAGCATCACATAGCCAAACGCTATGGCGGCCATCGTGATGAAAGTACGTCGGGGATTGCGCCACAGATTGCGCCATGCGAGCTGTAAAAGCCGTCCGCTCATCATTTCAGGTCGGGCAGCGAGAACGTCCCCTCGCTGATCGGCACATCGAACACGACATCTTCGTACTCGATCGTCGTCTGCGCACCAGCCTTGCCGGCCGACCGCATGACGAGACGCGTAGGAATAAGCCTGCCGCTCATTGCCTTGTACTCAGAAAAGGTAAGCTCTCGGACCAACTGCCCGTCCTCATCATAGAAACCCTGCCATGTGGGCACGGCATCGGCTTTGCGGATCTGCAAAATAATCTTTCCCCACACCACCGCCGCATCCGGCTTCGGTGTCAAGGTATATTCATCGACCGCGACTCCGCCGCGCTTTCCTTCGAAAAAGGTACTGATGGAGTAATCGCGCGTCAGGAACGTTTCCTTGACCAGGTCATCAATAGTGAAGTCGCTTCCCATCCACGAGTTCATCGCCATCGAAGGCGGAATTTTAACCGTGCGATTCGACTTGGGAAGATAGTACCAGATATCGCTGCCTTCTTTCAGGATGGCGGTGCCTGCTTCGTCTTGAGGGCTGGTGATGCGGACAAGAATCTTTTCTCCGAGCGACCAGATCTTCATCGCGATATCGCGTTGTCCATCTTCATTGGTGATCTGCATTTTCACCGTAGAGACGCTGGACTTGCTGCTGAAGAGTCGCGATACCCGCTCCACGGTCTGCCGCATCTGTTCATCGTCCGCAGCATGAGACATCAGAGCCACACTCGACAATGCCAGCCCTAGAACCATTGCGACGCTTCTCTTACGCCAACGCATGGAAGTCATAGCTGTCCAACCTTGCGCATGGTCACCAACTCGCTTTCGACCTCGACTGCTTCTTCTGCGAGCGGTGCACCCATGGCTAGTCCCATCGGTATACGGACTGCCAGGTTGAAGGCGGTTACTGCCAGGGACAGCGCGAACAAATCGTCCTTGCTGGCAAACCGCGCAAACGCCAGGGTGAAGACCAACTGAGTCGTTCCGATTCCACCTGGTGAGAAGGGCGAATTCCCGATCGCCACAATGAATGGCGTCAGTGCCAACGTTTGCATGAGTGGGACCCCGATATGAAAGCTGACGAACTGTCCGTAGAGTGCGAAGCCCGCTCCCAGAACGATTAGAAACCTGATGGCGAAGAGCTTGATGTAATGCGACGGCCGCGCCATGCGGAAACTCGCCATCGAGGGCCGTTCGTAGATCCATCGCAGCCAATTGCCGGTCCTGAGCCGAGCTCCCCATAAAAGCCAAAACGAAGCGATGAGACAGCCCGCGCCCAGCACGCCTGCGGCGTAGGCGAGACCCAGCCGAATCGGTGACGTCGGCACGAGAGCGATCGCCAGGAGCGTCAATGCGGCCAGCAGCATCGCGTCCAGGTAGCCTTGGAACAGCAAGGTGCATCCGCCCATTATCCAGGGCACACGCTTGCGGGCGTGCAGAAAAAGCATAAACGCGCCGCTTGCGACATAGGAGTTCACAATCTGAAGGAAATAGACTGCGGCCATAGTCGGAAGCAGTTCGACCGTTGTGGTCGGACCGTGAAAATAACTGAACAAGCGGGAATACAAGACTGTCTCCCCGATAAACCAGCATAGAAAGCCGCCCAGGCTGGCGATGACAAAAATCCAGAGCGTGGCGTGACTTCCCGCGCCGGCCACCTGCCTCCAAGAGACGCCGCGTGCGGCATAGCAGACGATTGCGGCTGCTATCGCATAGGCTACCAGGTTTTGCACCACCGTTTTGCGCACCGGACCGTCACTCACTCAGATGACAGTAGTATACGCGTCGTGAAACTTCCATTACAGACTGTTCGTCACAAGCGTGCTGTGAAGCGATCAGCCGGTTCGACTCGTGCGGGCGCTTGTAAAGACTCAACGACGTCTCGTCGCATGAGGCTCTGAAAGCTCGACTCGGAGTTGGTCATCAGCCGCTGATTCTTAGGAAAAATTGGTGGAGCGGGCGACCGGGGTCGAACCGGCGACGTCCAGCTTGGGAAGCTGGCATTCTACCACTGAATTACACCCGCTCTGATGCGAGTCTAGGTACTGGCCTGCGGACTGTCAATTGAATCCGCCGCGGACCCCTCGCGAACATCGCCTGCGAATACAAGCGCACTTCGCCATTGACTTCGTTGCCCTCGATCGAGCAAACCTCTCGGGTATGATTCCCCGCTTTTCAGCCGGCGCAGCGCGCATATCTCAACGTCCCCTGCATGGATGCGTTCTTTCGCTCATCGTGGGATACCTGACTTTCGCGTCTGCCGGATGCTTCCATTCTGCGGCCAAACCCGCTCCCCCGGATTCCACGACTGAGCAACAGATGGCGGCGTACGCCGAGCAGGAGACCGCGATTCGAGGAGAGGCGAGCTTTCCCAACGAAAAACCGCAGGTGCATTGCGATCAACTTGCCACGGCCACGCCCGGTGTCGAGGAGCTTCGAATTACCCATGGCTCCATCGAGAGCCGCCAATGGACGCTCGTCGCAAATGGCGCCGAGCTGCGGTGGGCTTTCGTGAGAGCCAAGGATGGCGCGCCTGACGGCTGGGCGCCGAAGCCGGGAATTGCCAAGCTTGATTTCCAACCGCCCCTCAAGCCTGTTCTCGCGGCGGCGTCCAGCCTCTTCCTCGCCTACGCTCCGCTCGAGTCCCAGAGCCTCGAGGACAGCCAGAAATCTGCCACCCTGAAGCAGGTTTTCGGCGCCGCCCAGGGCGGCTTTACATGGCGCGGACGAAAGTACAGCTATACTCTGACGTCCGGATTGCCCTGCTTTCCACTGCTACAGTAAAAGTTGCGATGATTGAATCGCCAAGGCTGCCGCGCGAATTTTACGCCCGCCCCGTCCTGCTCGTGGCGCGCGAATGCATCGGTAAAGTCCTTGTGCATCGCACTGCCGAGGGCGTGGCGGCCGGCCGAATCGTAGAGGCCGAGGCCTATCGCGGCCCGCTCGATCTTGCAGCGCATAGCGCGCGCGGTCTGACCCGGCGAACCGCCGCAATGTACGGGCCGCCCGGCTACGCATATGTATTTCTGCTTTACGGAATCAGCTGGGCGATGAACCTGGTGACTACCGCCGATGGCGAACCGCACGCAGTACTGATTAGAGCGATCGAGCCGATACGAGGTATCGCTTTGATGGCGCGGCGGCGGCGCAAACCGCCGGATTCTCGTGAACTGACTAATGGCCCCGGCAAATTGACTAACGCACTGGCTATTACCGGCGCCGACTATGGACGGGATTTATGCGGCGGAAGGCTATATCTGGAATACTCCGCACTTCCAGTCGGGCGAATCGGCCGGTCGCCAAGGATCAACGTCGATTACGCAGGCCATTGGGCCTCGAGGCGATGGCGCTTTTATGAACGCGGCAACCGCTACGTCTCGGTCGCGCCGCGCGGCTAGCTGGCCGGAGCATTCTGCACGCCCGATCCAGGCCGCGACACCACCGTCACATTCTTGAACCTCGCCACGACAACCGGATACTCCCGGCGAATCTCGGCGACCTCTGCGGGCGCCACCGTCGGCGAAATGATCGCCACTCGAGGCGCTTCGCTCCCGGTGCCCTCGAAAGGGATTCGAACCACTTGCACACTATCCCGCTGCGCCGCAGGGATGTAGTAGCTGACGAGATAACGCTCGTTATAGAAGCCGACGCGGCGGTCCGAACCCGCTATGGCCACTGCCGTCGAACATGCATCGCGCCAGCGGTTGTCTCCCGGCCTCAGATCCGACGACACTCGCAGTATGGAGAGACTTACTATCGCGATGATCGCGGCCGCACGGTAATTTCGCGACGGCAAAGACTCAATGCCTATTGCAGTGAGTATAAACAACGGAACGAAAGAGGATATCAGATAGCGCGTGACGAGCATCGGAGTAACCAGATATGATCCCGCGAACAGAACAATCGGCGGCAGCCCGATCCAAAGGATCACCAGCACAGCCTCAGTTCGATGTGAACGCCAAAGCCGAATCCCGCCCGCGATCGCCAGCAGCGCAAACAGTGGAAACGGCCAGCTGCCAAGGCCGCTCTCGAACGTCGCAAATGGCTCCCATGGCCCCGGCGGCTTGATCCAGTCGTAATCGCCACGCTTCACGCCCTCGACTCCATATCGCAGACCGGCAAAAAAGGGCAGCAACAACACTATCGCGGCAACCAGCGCGAGCCCCATCAGCCATGGCGCCGCGCTTCGCACTCCTGGGTCAGTTCTCGCGTCCGCATCGGCAATCAACAGGTAGATCAGCCACACGGCCTCGGCCGCTATCACCAGCACCGCGGTAAAGTTGGTAGCCACTGCAATCGCTGAAAAAATTGTGAGACCAGCGTAATTCGCCCGTCCGCCCAGCCGCCGCGCGCGGAACAGGAAAATTACCTGCGCCAGAACCCACGCCTGCATCATCGGATACATTCTCGCCTGGCGGGCGATTTCGACCGACGGAAGCCCAACCGCAAAGATCAGCGCGCACAACGCCGACACCATGTAGATGCCGCCCTCATACCTCGCCCGTTCTTTTACGGGAGAGGCGGCCGAGCGTAGCGAGGCAGGCGAGGGTTCTGCGCTTCCGCCCGCCGCCAACAACACTTCCACCGCGAGGATGAATACCAACACAATCGACAACGAGCCGATCAGCGCCGGCAGCGCCCGCATCGCCGCCTCGCTTTCACCGAAAACCCGCATCCAGTCGTATTGCGCAAGTTCGTAAATCGGGAACTTGCCCGAATCCAGCTGATGCTGCACCCGCAACACGGCCGTCACGCTCGGCGCTGACGACTCGGCCCATGAAAGCGACTCGTCAATCGACAGTTCGCGCGCGCCAAGCCGAAAGAACCGCAGTATCGTGCCCACCGCGACCGCCAGCAGCAGCACTGCCCCAGCCTGTCCTCGCCAGCCGCCCGGCAAAAAGTTACGCTTCATAGATCTGTTAGATGTGCGATGATCTCTTGGATGCGCGATGGGACTCGACTCCGGGAAATTGCGCGACGCCGCTGTTTCGCGGTCTACTATCCCCGTGATGCCCACGCTCGCGCGAAGCCCGTTCCCGCTCGCAATCATAACCGACTTCGGCTATCGCGACCATTATGCCGGTGCGATCAAGGGTGTCATCGCCTCGATCGCTCCTGGCGCAGCCGTGATCGACATCACTCACGGCATCCCCGCACAATCCGTCGTCGCCGGAGCGATCGCCTTGCGCGAGACCTGGCGCTACTTCCCTGCGCGTACGGTTTTTCTTGCGGTTGTCGATCCGGGAGTCGGCACCGCGCGCGCGCCGATTGCGATCGAGACTCGTGCCGGCGCACGCTTCGTCGGACCCGACAACGGCCTGCTTTGGCTCGCCGCGAACCAGGCCGGAATCAAGCGCATCGTGAAACTGACTTCGCCCCGCCATCGTCTTACCAACGTGAGTGCCACCTTCCATGGCCGCGACATCTTCGCGCCTGCCGCGGCGTATCTCTGGCGCGGCGCCTCGATTTCCGCCCTTGGGCCCGCACTCCGCTCGATCGTGCAGCTCGATCTGCCGCGTCCCGTGGATTCGGCGCGCGAGTTGCGCGGTGAAGTGATCTACGTGGACGGCTTCGGCAACCTGGTGAGCAACATCGATCGCCAGACGGCCGAACAGTTCGGCGCTCGCTTTCGCCACAAATCCCTTTCGGTTAGGATCAAACGCGGCGCGGCGATGCGATTGGTGGATGCTTATGGTGACGCGCCCAAAGGTGCTCCTCTCGCGATATTCGGAAGCTTTGGCCTGCTCGAAGTCGCGGTTCACGATGGCAATGCTGCCGCGCACTTCGCCGCCGGACCCGGCTCATCGGTGTCGCTGGTCGCGGCCGCAGGCCGCGCTTAATCATGAATGAAATAGCCACACACAAGGACGCTCCCACGGTCCTTACTGATATTCCGCGCTACGCCGCTGCGGTGGAGCCGGCCGATCGCGCGCTCGAGCCTCCGCGAATCCCGCCGCTCAATATCGCTCTGTTCTTGCTGACTCTCCTGACCACCACCACCGCCGGCGCGTACATGAATGGCGAGATGGTCTCCTTCGCCCATCCCTTTCTCGCCGTTGCGGCGCTGCGCTCGGGACTCTCGTTCTCGATTCCCCTGATGATGATTCTGCTCGCGCACGAGATGGGCCACTACCTGACCTCGCGCTACCACGGCGTCGATGCCTCCCTGCCCTACTTCATCCCGGCGCCGCCGTCGTTCTTCATCATCGGGACCTTCGGCGCGTTCATCCGGATGCGAGCGCCTGCGCGCACTCGCCGCGTGATGTTCGACATTGGCGCGGCCGGCCCGTGGGCGGGCGTGATGCTCGCGATACCCGCCGTCATCATCGGTCTGTATCTTTCCGACGTGACGCCGCTGGATAAATCGGCTGGCGGTCTCGAGCTGGGCAACTCGATCCTGTTCCTCGGTCTCTCGCACCTGGTGCTGGGCGTCGATCCTTCGACCGTCAACGTAAATCTCAATCCGATCGCATTCGCAGGATGGCTCGGGCTGTTCGTCACCACGCTGAACCTGCTGCCGGTCGGACAGCTCGACGGCGGCCACGTGATCTACGCGCTGTTTCCGCGCCGTCATCGCACGATCTCGGTGCTGTTCGTTATCTCGTGCGTGCTGATGGTACTGGTGCCGCTCGCGCTCGGACGCGACCCCTGGTGGGGATGGGCGCTATGGGCGGTGCTGTTGATTGCGCTCGGATTGGGACATCCGTCCACCATCGATCGCGACACCCCGCTGAACCCGCGCCGCGCTCTGGCCGCATGGCTTACCGTCGCGCTGTTCATCGTCACGTTCAGCCCGGTGCCTCTTGCCTTCGTGCAACCCGAGGAGCCTTTGCAGCAGCCGCAGCAGGATGAGCACACTCAGGAAATAATCCATCACGTACCGCACTACGACGAGATGCTGCGCCGGCTCGGCCGCGTCCGAATCTGAGCGGCATTTGATCGATCCAGATCGAGGGGAACCGCATTGGGATTGACCGACGGCTCGAACAAACCGACTACCGAGACCAGGTCCCGGCGCCCGAGCTGGGACAATTACTTCATGACGATCACGCGCGAGGTCGCCGAGCGTTCGACCTGCCTGCGCGCCAAGGTCGGCGCTGTTATCGTGCGCGACCGCAGCATCCTGGCGACCGGCTACAACGGCTCGCCCGCAGGATTGCCGCATTGCACTGAGGCCGGTTGCCTCATCTACGAATCGCGCACGCCCGACGGAGAAATCGAGCAGAATTGCTATCGCACCATCCACGCCGAGATCAACGCGATCTCGCAAGCGGCTCGCAACGGCGCCGCGATTCGCGACGCCGACATTTACGTCACTCACACCCCCTGCATCCATTGCCTCAAGGTGCTGATCAACACCGGCGTGCGCACCGTGTACTACGCGCGCCCGTACAAGCTCCACACCATCGCCGAGATGCTTAAGCACGCCAGCATCAAGCTCGTCGAGGTGCCTGCCGAGAATCCCGCTCCAGGTGCCCCGTGACGTCCGGCCGCCCTGCCCCAACCACGAACCCCGCTTGCGGAATCTGCGCCGTTATCGATCAAATCAAGTCCGATCGAATCAAGGCCGCGGGCTTCCGCGATTTTATTGCGGAGCTCAACAGCTGCTACGTGATCCTCGGTGATCAGCAGCTCTATCGCGGCTATTGCGTGCTGCTCGCAAAGCTCCACGCGACCGAACTTTACCTCATGCCTGCCGACGCCGCCCGCCTGCTCTGCGATGAGATGCGCTTGGTCGCGGACGCCATCGCCGCGGTCGTCAAGCCGTGGAAGATGAACTACGAATGCCTGGGCAATTCGGAGCCGCACGTGCATTGGCATCTGTTGCCACGCTACGAAACCGACGAAATGCGGCGCGGACCAGTCTGGTTGCGCCCCGAATCCGAACGAAAGGTAATCCTTGACGAAAATGACCGCCGCGCGCTTATCGGATCGATCCGCAGCCAGGTTGCCGCCCGCTTTCACGACGCGCGCATCCCGCCCGCCTAGGAATCCAGCGTCGCCAACCAAAACGAAATTGCCGCGTGCCGCTCTCGCGCTCTCGTGCCTCGCGATCCTCATTTCAGGATGCAGGGCTCCGCTCCCCGACAAGGATAGTCCCGCCGCTCAGCTCTACGCGCGTCGATGCGACAATTGCCACAGGCCGTACAATCCCAAGGGACTGACGGCGGCGATGTGGGATCTGAAGGTCAAGCTGATGCAACCAAAGATGGAAAAGGCCGGGATGCCGCCGCTGACTCCCGACGAGCGCGCGGCGATCCTCGCATACCTCGAACGCTACGCCGGCACCGATTAACTATACCGCCCGATTGTTCCAATTCCTCCCGTGATGCTAAATCCTCATCCACGGTGATCGCATGGCCGACGAACTCCTGACCATCAAACTCTATTACGACTACAAAAGCCCCTTCGCGTATCTCGCGATGGCGCCTGCATACGCGCTGATGGAATCGCATCGCGTCCGCCTGCATTACATCCCGCACGAACTCAACATCCGCGGCGCCTTCGGCGGCGATCTCGGCGAGCGGCCCGAGCGCGATTGGCGCAAAGTCCGCTACCTCTACCTCGACGCGCGCCGCTGCGCGAACACGCGCGGCATGATCATTCGTGGACCGCAAAAGATCTTCGACTCGAAACTGGCTCTCATGTCCGGGCTGTGGGCTGATCGGCACGGGCTGTTTCGCCCTTACTCCGACCGTGTCTTCGAGCGCTTCTTCAAACGCGATCTCGACATTGAAAACGCCGCCGCGCTCGCCGCCGTGATGAAGCAAACCGGCCTCGACCCCGCCGGATTCAATCGCTACGCGCTTCACGACGGCCCACGCGAACTGGCCGATGCGTTCGCCGCCGGCGATCGCGATGGGGTCTTCGGTGTGCCGACCCTCATCGTTGACGGCGAACCATTTTGGGGCAACGATCGCGTCGAATGGGTCGTCAAGACACTCGATGCGATGGGCCTGCGACGCTAAGTCGCCAACCGCGGGATGAGCAAGTCGATGAAACCAATTCCAATCGGAATCACGGGACGTTACGCCAAAACCGTTGCGCCCACCGACCTCGCCAGTCATCTCGACGCGTCGCTCGCCGCCGTCATGTCCACGCCGGCGATGGTCGGGATGATGGAGCTTGCCGCGATGGATGCAATCCGGCCGTTTCTCGACGCGGGCGAAAGTTCGGTCGGCATGTCGATCGAAGTCAATCACAGCGCCGCGACTCCGCCGGGGCATCTGGCTCGCGCCGAAGCTGAAGTGACCAAAGTCGAAGGCCGCCGCCTCGAGTTTTCCGTGCGCGCCTTCGACGAAATCGAGCAAGTCGGCTCTGGGACGCATCGGCGCGCCGTAATCGACGCCGCCAAGTTCAACGAACGGATCAAAGCCAAGCGGAAAAATTAGCTGCGCGCAGGACACCACGATGACCAACAAAATTTTCGACCGCAACGAGGTGTACGTGGGCCGTGACTTCGGCGCCGTGACCTGCGACATCACGCCCGATCTGATCGCGACCTACATCGCCGGCACCGGCGACGACAATCCATGGTACCGCGGCGATTCTCCGCTCGGCGGGCCCATCGCTCCTGCGCTGATTCTCCACAGCGCAGTTTACCAAACGCTCGCGTGGTATCTGCCGAATATTTACGGCAATCTGCACGCGCGCCAGGAATGGGAGGTGTTCGCGCCCGTGATGGTTGGCGAGAGGCTCACGACCCGCTCCGTCATCATCGACCGCTACCTCAAGCGCGATCGCGAATACGTGGTGAACGAAGTGATCGTCGGCAACGCGTCGGGACAAATCGTATCGCGCAGCCGTACCCATCAGAGCTTCCTGATCCCTGACCAGGCCAAAGCGGGTTTCGTCGTCGATCGCGCGCGCGAAAAAGATTCGTCACGTTCATTTAAAATAGGCGAGCGCGGCGGCGATCCGATCGGCGCTCCGATGCGCAAAATCACCGACGACATGTGCATGGCCTTCTCGGGACCGGCGCGCAACTATCACAACGACAAGCAAATGGCCGTCCAACTGGGATTCCCGGAAATCGTCGTGCAGGGGATGCTTTCGGTCTGCCTGGTGGCCGAAATGATGACGCGGCGTTTCGGGCTTGGCTTCCTGTACGGCGGCAAGATGGATCTGCGGCTGGTCAACGTGCTGTGGGGCAACGACGTCACCGGGCCGAAAGGTTTGATCGTGGGACGGCGGCCCGAGGGAATACGCTCACGCGCCGAAGCCGAAGTCTGGTGCGACAAGGCCGACGGAACCAAGACTGTCGTCGGCAGCGCCAGCGCGATCGAGTTGTAATGCCCGCCCGCTCGCGCGTTTGTTCAATCGTGAGCGCGAAAATCCTTCTTCTCGCCGCCGCCGCGGCGTCTCTGTTCGCCGCGGGATGCGCGAATCGATGCGACTACGCGCAGACCAAATGCCAGTACCAATGCAATCGCGACTACCAGGTATGCGAACTACATGGCAACGACGAATGGTATTGCCGAAATGAGATAGGCAATTGCGTGTCGGCTTGCCAGGCCGACCGCAGCAGTTGCCATTCGTGGCTGTGGTATTGAATGACTATTGCGCCGTGGTGAGGGCTTCGACCTCCGCAATCGACTTAGGCGTCGCCGCGGTCATCACTTCGTGACCGTCCGCGGTCACCAGCACGTCGTCCTCGATTCGAATCCCCAGGCCCCGAAAACTTTCCGGAACCTCATCGTCGTCGGCACAGATGTACAATCCCGGCTCGACCGTGAGCACCATCCCGGGCTCGAGCACCCGCGACGCGCCATCCACCCGGTACAGCCCCACATCATGCACGTCCATGCCGAGCCAGTGACCCGTGCGATGCATGTAATAGCGCTGATACGCGCCCTTCTCGATGATCTCATCGGCCGATCCGTGTAGGATTCCGAGCTGACGCATGCCGTCAACCAGCACGCGCAGAGCAACTTCGTGCGGAGCGTCGAAATGCGCGCCCGATTTGACCGCGTCGATCGCCTTTAACTGCGCGTCGAGCACGATTTCGTACAGACTGCGCTGCAAGCCCGTGAAGCGCGCCCCGATCGGCGACGTGCGCGTGATATCCGCGGCATAAAATTCGTACTCCGCACCCGCGTCGATCAGCAGCAGCTCGCCCGTGCGCATCTCGCGATCGTTGTTGATGTAGTGCAGCGTCGCCGCGTTGGGTCCCGACGCGACGATCGACGGATAGCTCGGACCCGTCGCCCCATTGGAGCGAAACGCGTAGTCGATCTCCGCCTCTATCTGCCACTCGCGCATCCCGCCGCGCGCCTTCATCATCGCGCGCTTGTGCGCCTCGGCCGAAATCGCCATCGCGCGCCGCATCGCCTCGAGCTCCGCCGGCTCCTTCTTCACCCGTGCCTCGTGAATAATGTCGCGCGGATCGATTATCGACGACGGCCCCGTCCCGGTTCGCGGCCGCATCGTCTGCGCCCATCGAATCAGTTTCAGCACCCGCTCATCCAGCTTCTCGTTGAGTCCGAGCGGGTAATGCACGCGATCACTCTTTTCGAGGTAGCGCGGCAAAATCTTTTCAAGTTCGTCGATGACGTAGGCCTTGTCGGCCCCGTACTCGAGCATCGCGCCTTCCACTCCCGCGCGCCTGCCCGTCCAGGTCTCGCGCTCCTTGTCGCGCGGACGCACGAACATCACGAATTCGCCGTCGGGATGCCCCGGCGAAAGCACCGCCACCGATTCCGGCTCCGTGAATCCTGTCAGGTAGTAGAAGTCGCTGTCTTGCCGATAAACGAACTCGACGTCGCCCGATCGAACCGCCACCGGCGCACTGGGCATGACTGCGGTTGCGCCGGGCGCGATCGCCTCCATCATGCGCTTGCGCCGCGCGCGAAAATTGTCGCCGTTGCCGCTAAGCGCCATCGCAATTCATTACGCCACGCACGCTGCGATCACGGCAAGCCGGCTCGCGGCACTTCCACTTGCGTGGTTTCGATTCGTCCGCCTCGCGTCGCCCGGCATTGCTCCGGGTTGGAATTGGGCGCCGTCGCGACAAACAGCGTCCGCCCGTCGGCGCCGCCGAGCATGCATGCGAACGCGTCCGTCTCCACTTTGATTCGCTCGGCGACCTCGCCGCCCTGCTTCACCCGAATGACTTCCGACTTCGTCGGACACGCCACCCAGATTGCATTTTCGGCGTCCAGGCAAATTCCGTCGGGCGGACTCGATCCCAACTCGGCCCACACGCGCCGATTCGTCAGCGATCCATCAGCGCCGATATCGAACGCCGTCAAGCGGGCGGCAAATGTCTCACCGGCGATCAGCGTCTTTCCGTCCGGCGTGATCACCATCCCGTTGGGGAACATCATTTCCTCGGCCACGATGCGCGCGACGCCGTCCGGCGCGACCATCACCAGCGTCGTCGAGCGCGGCTGCGCGTTGCCGTGCAGATCGAATCCGAAGTTGCCGACGTAGGCGCGCCCGCGCGCATCGACCACCATGTCGTTGCAATCAAACGGCGCAAGCCCGCTTAAATCGGCGGCCATCTTCAGCCCGTCGCGATCCAGCCGCATCAGCTTGCGATCCGTCATCGACACCACGAGCATCCGTCCATCCGGCAACCATCCAAGTCCCGACGGCCGCCCCGGCACCTCGCAGATGACTTCGCGCTTGCCGGCCATATCGACCGCGAGCACCTGATGCGCGTGCATGTCGGAGAAAAACAATTTCCCGTCGCGCCATCGCGGCCCTTCAGCAAACGCCAGCCCGTCGATTAATACTTTCATAGTCCGCATCGCGCCTCTTCCCATTTCATCCCTTCTAACAGGGCGAAGCCCGCATCTTCTCTTAGCATCGGGTGCAGGGGTCACCCCTGCAAACCCACGGCGGGTTTCACTACAATTGAGTTCCCTGCCTTCCTCTACTGGCTAGTCCAGCGCGCCCTTCGCCCGCATCGCTTCGACTTCCGCCGCGCTGTAGCCGAGCAATCCCGTCATCACCTCATTGGTATGCTGCCCGAGCGTCGGCGCCGCGGTCTTCACTTCGCACGGCGTCCCGCTCATCCGCCACGGGATTCCGCAATGCTGCCGTTTGCCGACTTCGGGATGCTCGCGATAGACCCAGTATTCGCGCTCGGCGAGATGCGGATCCTCGGAAAGGTACTTGGCGTCGGCGCAAGCTCCGGCCGCGACTCCAGCCGCCTGCAGAGCCGTCACTACATCCGCGACTTTGCGCGTCGCCGTCCACTGAGTGACTATTGCTTCCAGCGCGTCTTCGTTGAGCTTGCGCGCCGCAAGCGTGGCGAATCTCGAGTCGTTGGCCAGTTCGGGTTTGCCTATTGCACGCGCCAGCCGCGCCCATTCCGCGTCGTCCGCGCAAATGATCGACACCCATTGATCGACGATCTGGTCGAGGATTTTCTCGGGCAGATCGAGGCATCTGAAGATCCCGTGCGGCGCCATCTCCGGATCGCGATTTCCAACCCGCTCGGGCTCGCGGCCGTTCATGGTGTACTCGAGGATTCCCTCCGCCAGCACGTCCATCGCGCATTCCCACTGGCTCATGTCGATATATTGTCCCTCGCCGGTTTTCGCGCGATGCAGCAGGGCGCTTATCACCGCGAACGCGCCATGCACTCCCGCGTTGGGATCGGCGTAGCTGAAACCCGCGTGCATCGGCGGAAATCCCTTATACCCCGTCAGCGCCGACAGCCCCGACAACGGCACCTGCGCCGGCCCGTACGACACGTAATGACTATATGGTCCCGTGTCGCCATAGCCCGACAGGGTAATCATAATTGCATTCGGATTGACCTTCTTGACCTCCTCGTAGCCGAATCCCATCTTGTCGAGCACGCCCGCCGCGAAGTTGTTGATCACCACGTCGCTCTGCTTGATGAGCCGCCACGCGGCTTCCTTGGCCTCGGGATGCTTGAAATTCAATGACAGCGATTTCTTGTTCTGGTTGTATTGATTGAAGTAGCCGGACTTGTTGAGGCTGTCGAACACGGCGTCGGGCCACGGCGGCAGCATCCGCGTCACGCATGGGCGCGTCCTGGTTTCGATCCTGATCACTTCGGCGCCAAGATAAGCCAGTTGCAGGGTGCAGTACGGTCCCGCCCACACCCAGGTAAAATCGCAAACTCGAATTCCCGACAGAGGAGGCTTCGCCATCGCTAAATCACACCCTTGCGCTTGAGTTCGTCGAGCCGGGCTTGCGAAAGCCCGAGCTGTTTCCCGAATACTTCCGCATTATGCTGTCCCAGCGTCGGCGCCGGCCGCCGAATTTCCCACGGCGTGCGCGCGTACTTCAGCGGCGCGCCCGGATACAGGTGCGTGCCGGCCACCGGCTGCGCAATCTCGACGAAAAATCCGCGCGCCTTCAGATGCTCCGAGCTGAGCAGATCGCCCATCGTTGACACCGGCGCAAACGGCACCCGCCTGGCCTGTGCCTTTTGATACAAATCGAGCACCGTCTGCTGCGCGACCCATGGTTCAAGCAACACTTTGAGCGCGTCCCAGTTCACCGCGCGCACCAGCCGATCCTTGAAAATCTCCTCTTCGGCCCATTCGGGATTGCCCATGATATCCACGAAGTTGCGCCACTGATGCTCCTCGATGCAGCACAGAAAGATGTAGCCGTCCTTGCACTCCATCGGCGCGACCGGCGCCAGCGGCTTTTGCCCCCACCGCGTCGCGAGCATTTTCATATACGGCCAGTACTCGAACGTCATCTCGGGGATCGACGCGACCGATTCCTGGATTGAGACCTCGACATGCTGCCCTGCCCCGTCGCGAAGCTGCGCGAATGCGGCCGCCACCGTCGCCACTGCGCCATGCGCTCCGCCCTGGTGTCCCGCCTGCTGTCCCGCGGTTTTCAGCGGCGGCAACTGCGGAAACTGCGGGGCGCCGTTGAGCACGCAGATGCCGCCCGCGCACCAGATGGTCAAATCCTCGGCGCGGTAGTTGCGATACGGACCCGTCAGTCCGAACGGCAGGATCGACGTCATGATCAACTTCGGATTCGCCCGGCGCATCCGCTCGTAGCTGAGCCCGACGCGATCCATATCGGGCGGCGCGACGTTGTGAATCAGGATGTCGGCATCCGCCACCAGTTTCTCCAGAATCGCGAAGCCCTCGGGCTGCGTGATGTCGAGCGTGACGCCGCGTTTGTTGGTGTTGAGATACAGGAACAGTCCGCTTTTCTCGGGATGCACGATGTCGCCGGGATACGGCCCGCGCGTGCGCGCGCGGTCGCCTGCCCCGGGCCGTTCGATTTTGACGACCTCGGCACCCATGTCCGCCAGCAGCTTGCTGCAATACGGCGCCGATACCATCTCGCCCACTTCAACAATCTTTAAACTGGATAACGCTCCCGCCATTCTGTTTTCCTTCGCTAACTCTCCATGTCCAATACCTCGCCCGTTACTTCACGGGACGTGCCACGGGCACACGGCGGCCGGCCGCCTGGCGGCCGGTTAGGTGAGGGTGCCGTTCCTCTCACTCCGGAAAAACCTGCCGCAGCGGCTTCACCTCGACGCGCTCGAACACGCCGCCGGTCGTGTACGGATCGCTATTGGCAAACGCGATCGCTTCCGCCTCGCTCTCCATATCCACGATGATGAGGCTGCCGCTGCCGTCGGTGAACGGCCCCGCGATCTTCACCTTGCCGGCTCGATCCAGCGGGCGCAGGTTGTCGAGATGAGCCGGCCGTACCCGCGGCCTCAGCGCAGCGCCTTCGGGTCCGTCATGGCCGATAATCACGAACAGCATCGCATCGTCCTTCTGATGAAATACACCTGATTAAGCCCGTGATAATTAGCACGGCGCAGCGGCGCGGGCAAAATCACCCGCCACGAATCCGGCGTCCTTTTGAATTGCCGAGCGCCGGTGACGCGGCACGGACTTGCGGATGACAGCGCGGTATGAAAACATTCTTATTCGGGGAGCTAAATCAATCAGACAAACTAATAGAGGTATCGAGGTATCATGGTGAAAAACGTCTTAAAAACTGCGGCTTTGTCTTTGGGTATCGCGGTGCTGTTCGCAGGCGTGGCGCTTGCGCATGGTTCCGGATCCGGGACCAAGTCCATCAAACTTACGATCAAAGGGACTGGTGCCACGGCGTCCAGCGGATACGTGGGTGCTAACGGGCAATGTGTTGACACTGGCGACACTTCCTGGCTCGACGCTTATGCTTGCCCCTCCGGTAATTGCCAGTGCATCACGGTTACCGATGCCACGCTCTCCGGAGCCGGGCGCTCAGGCGGATCGGTGTCGGATTTCTTCATCACCAGCGATTCCGGCATCAATCCTGTCACCGTGACCCCGGTCTCTCCAGGGCCCAATCCGCAGTGCAACCTGATTCTTGGCGCTCTTACGACAACCGACAGCAGCAGCAATGTGACGACCCTCAACTTGGTGGGAGTTTCGTGCAAAAAGCTCATTGGGGTCTCGAGCAAGAACCCCAGCGGAAACGAACCCGACAATACGATCTCGGGAGGTTGGGGAATTTCAGGCACTCCCGCGCCCACTCAGACGAACTCGGGATGGGGAACGTTCACGGGCACGAATATCAAGGCTACCAATGCGGTCTCACTGACACTGAGCGGTTGGCAAACGAAGTAGTGTAAGACCGGGCAGGACCGCCGGCCCCCCGGATTTCGAGTTTTTTCAACTGACGGGAGCGCGTTCGTCAAGGCGCTCCTCGCCGCGAAAACAAAAAAGCGAAAACAACATGTACAAATCTCTTCTGGTGTCCTTCACTGCCATCTTGCTTTGCGCGGGCGTCGCACTTGCGCATGGTTCCGGCCATTCCGGACCTGCGACCAAGGCCATCAAAATTGCGGTCAAAGGGACGTCAACCTCAGTGAGTGCCACGCTGCCATGTACTGGCACTGGCGACTCTTGGGTCGATGATTATAGTTGCTCAAGCTCCGGCAATTGCTCTTGCAACGAGGTTACCCCCGCCACGATCTCCGGAAGCGACCTCAAAACGGTGACGAATTTCTTCGTCACAGCAGACGTTGGATTCAATCCTGCCACCGCTACCCCGGTCTCGCCTGGACCCAGTCCGCAGTGCGACCTGTTTCTTGGCGCTTTTGCGATAACGGACGGCAGCGGCGATACGGCTACCGTCAACTTTGGGGGAGTTTCGTGCGAGAAGCTGACCGGGTTCTCGAGCAAGAATCCCAGCGGAACCGAAGACCAGGAGACGCTGTCGGGAGGTTGGGGAATTTCAGGTACTCCCCCGCCCAGTAAGGCGCTCTCGGGATGGGGGACGTTCACGGGCACGCACAGCGACACTTCGAATGAGGTCTCACTGAAACTGAGTGGCTGGAGGACGGACTAGTAAAAAAAGGGGGCAGGACCGCCGGCCCACCGGATTCCGACTTTTTTCAACTGAGGGGAGCGCGTTCATCAACGCGCTCCCCTCTTCGCTTTGGCAACCCGCGCCCGCGACAATTCGGTCACGGACGGGAGGCGGCGCCGAACAGCGGCGCGAACGCCGCGCGATAATGCCATGCCAGGATCGCCTCGATCGCAGCCACCACGATCGCCATCGGCAATAGTGCCGGCGAGAGAAACACGTGGAACGCGACGATGTTCACGATCACGGGAGCCAGAATCACCAGCGCAAACGGCACTGCCACGCCCAGCACCAGCAGCGCTCCTCCTATCACCTGGGGCCCGAAAATCAGCGCGAACATGTAACCCGTCTGCGCAAGCGCGCCGAAGAACGCAACCGCCGGCAGCGGTTCCGGAGGATTCGGCATGAAATGCAACAGCCCGTTCAAACCGAAGACCAGGAACACCAGGCCCAAGAGAATACGCGCGACGATAACTACGGTCCTCATCATCATTTCCTCCTGAAGCACCCTGGCTCCGAGTTTAGGCCCCGCCACAATCTCTTCGAGATAGTCTGCTTCCTCCAACGTCCCGTGAAATAACCGGCAAGCGAGTTCTCCTGAGCACTCAAACTGCAGTCAGCACCGCAGACGTCATTGCTATGCAGCTGAACACCATCTTACTCTCACAGTGAACCTCGCATTACGAGAACTAATGGAGATATTATTATGAGACGCTCATTGAAAACTGCAGCTCTGTCCTTTGGGATCGCGGTGCTGTTCGGAAGCGTAGCCGTCGGCTTCGCTCAAAGCAGCAGTGACACCCAAAGCTCGACGAGCCAGACCACGACTTCGTCGCCGCCGGCAGTCGTCGCGGTGCCGGCCCCGGTAATGGTTGCACCTCCCCCGGTAGTCGTGGTGCCGGGCCCGGTCGTCGTAGCGCCCCCGGCCACAACCAGCGAACACTCATCCTCTTCGAATTCGCAACAGGGCTCGCCCGGTAACAGCTCGAGCGAGCACACCTCGAATAGTAGTACCAGCAACTACTAGCAAGGTATTTCGCCTGCGGAGCGGCAGACCTGTTCGATGCGAATTAACCTCGCGTCGGGGCCTGCCGCTCTGATTACGTGATCGCCCTTTAGACCACCGCCGCCTAAGCCCGATTGACACTCGCCCTCCAATCATCCCGGGCGAAGCCGAGCGGACTCGAATCTTATCTCTGACCCCTTCTAACCGGGCGAAGCCCGCATCTTTTCTTAACGTCCATCGCCGCCGTAGGCCGTCGTCCTCCGGAGCCGGCCCGGTTACGGGAGGTCGGTGCTCGCGTCGAGATACGCCAGTATCAGTTCATTCACCATCGATGGATCGAGCGAGGACGCGCCGCCGCCGTACATCGCACCGCTGCGCGCGGGCGTCGCCGGGATTTTCTTCGCATACTCGACGCCGGCCGCGATGTCTCTGACGAAACGCGTCGCCACTCCGGGAAGTGTCTGGAGCAAGGTGACGCACATATGAAAGCCCGCGGGCCGCTGCAGCCCGTTAAGCCGCCATCCATGCTCCACGAGAAAATCGTTGACGTGGTAGATGTCCACCTTGTCCGACGTAATCCCGATGCAGTAGGTCGGCTTGCCGATAATCTTGAGCTCGGGAATTTTTGCGATCCCCGCCTTGATCGTGTCCGCCGCCTTCATGATGTGGCGGGTCGCCTTCAGGTAGCCCTCCTCGCCGAACGTGACCATCGCCGCCCATGTCGATGCGCTGATTCCCGCCGAGCGGGTGCCCGCCACCGTGGGCGACGCATACAACCCACCCGGCCAGTCGGTCACGGCAAAGTACATGTGCCGCCGCAACGCGCGATTGCGATAGAGCACCACCGACGCGCCCTTCAGCCCGTAGCCCCATTTGTGCGTATCGCAGGACATCGAGGTGACGCCCGGCAGGCGGAAGTCGAACGCCGGAACGTCGTATCCGAGCTTTGCGATCCACGGCAGGATAAAACCGCCGAAGCAGCTATCGACATGCAGACCGACGCCGGCTTCGAGCGCAAGCGCGGACAACTTCTCGATCGGATCGATCAGCCCGTGCGGGAAATTCGCCGCCGAACCCGCGATCGCGATGGTGTTGGGACCGATCGCGCGCCGCATCGCGTCCACGTCGGCCAGGTAATCGGCTCCGACCGGCACGCGAATCAGCTTGATGCCGAAAAAGTGCGCGCCCTTGGAAAATGCCGGATGAATCGTCTCCGGCGCCACCATCTCGGGCGCCGTAATTCCGCGCTCGGCTTTGGCTTTCTCCCGATACGCCAGCATCGGCAGGATGATGCTCTCGGTGCCGCCCGAAGTGATCGCTCCGCATATGTCGGCCTGCGGATCCTGCTCGCGCGCCAGCTCCGCGCCCAGCATCCGCGCGGTCATCGCGATTATCTCGCCTTCGAATTTGGTGCCGCTCGGGCACATGTCGCGATGCAGCAGGTTGACGTGCGAGAAAAGCGCAAACACGCGGTTGAGGTAGGCAAAGTGCTCCATCCCGCCGTGGAAGTAGGTGCCCGAGATCTGGCCGGTCTGCCAGCGCACGTTTTCCTTGCGCGCGATGCTGCGCAACTCACGCATGACCTCCTCGGGCTGCCGGCTCTTCTTGGGCAGCTCGCGGTAGGTTTCGAAGGTTTCGCGGTAGGGGAACATATCTCCGAAAGGTCCGGAGGGCTCTTGCTGCTTCTTCGCTGCTTTGGGCATAAGACGACTCCTTGGGAATTGCGGCGCCCGGATAAGCCGGTGTCGGGGCGGAATATAACTTATTATGCGGCGCGCGCGACAACGGAGCGCGGCCTTAACACCGGGTGCAGGGCTCACCCCTGCCCAAGGAAGTGTGAAACCCAGGCGGGTTTCACATTCAATAAAGTGATCTACCCTTCCCCTGCTATACCTGATCCTTATCCAGCGCTGAGCTCCACTTGCGCGAGGTGCGTCCTTCCCATCCCCGCTTGTGATACGCGTAGCCCACGATCAGCGGCACGGCGATCGTCGCCTCGCAATACACCATCTGCTCATAGGTCGTATCGACCTTGCCCCAGCTGCTCGCCTCTTTGAGCGTGCTGCCCGAGAGCGCGCCGTCGCGCACGTCGGCCACGGTGATCTGAATCGCGTACTTATGCATCGGCACGTCATGCCCCAGCACTTCGGCAGCGACCACGATATCCTGCGCGAAATTCTTCGGCACACCGCCGCCGATCATGAACAGCCCGGTGTTTTCGTTCTTCACCTTGAGCCGCGTCAACTCGTAAAAATCCTTGGCGCTGTCGAGCGAGACCTTGGGTTTTCCGTGCCGCGCCGCCTGATGCGCCACCAGTCCGAATCCGGCCGAGCAGTCGCTAAAGGCCGGGCAGAAAACTGGCACCTCCTCGCGATACGCCTCGAGCACGATACTGGCGCCGGTCTTCGCACCCGCCTCGGCCAGGTACTTGCCCATCTCGCCGACGAATTCGCGCGACGAATACGGCCGCGGGTCGAGACGGTCGGCGATTTCCTGAACCGTCTCGTCGCACACGCGCAGTTCGTCTTCGTCGATAAGCGTGTCGTAGATGCGATCGATATGCAGTCCGCGCAGCTTGTCATCGTCGAGCCCGTACTTGAATCGCTCCTCGGCCATCCAGTGCTTGAAGCCGAGTGCTTCGAAGAAGTCCTGATCGACGATGTTTGCGCCGGTGCTCACGATCGCATCGACCATGTGATTGCGAATCATATCGGTGAAGACCCGCTTCAGCCCGGCGCTGATGAGCGAACCCGCCAGGCAAAGGATTATTCCGCAGTCGTGATCGCGCAGCATCCGATCGTAAATCGTCGCCGCGCGATGCAGGTCGCGGGCGCTGTATGCCATTTGCCCCATCGCCTCGACGATCGGCACGACGCTTTCGCGCGTGATATCGACGTGTTCGATCGGCCGTTTGAGATATTCCGACTTGATGCTCATTGGTACGCCCCGTGATGTGGCCCTGATTATTGGCCGATAGTACGCAACGGCCAGGTTGTACGCTACTTCAGCGGACCGATTCCGCCCAGCCCCGTCCAGTAGAGCATGAAGTATAGCGCACCGAGTCCGATCAGAAACGCGAACGCCGTGATATCCGCAGGCGTAACCGGGTAATCGATAAAGGTCGTCGGCTCGTGGCTGAATCCGAAGCCGCGCGCTTCCAGAGCCATCGCCATGTTGTTGGCCTTGCGCAGCGCGCCCATGAAAACCGGAATCACCACCGGCACGTAGCGCCGCACGCGCTCGATCGGTCCGCCCTCGTTGAAATCGTAGCCGCGCAACCGCTGCGCATCGACGATCGTGACGGCCGAGTCGATAAACAACGGAACCAGCCGGAATGAAAGTGAGATCGCGAAGCCGACCCGATACGGCACCCGTATCCGTTGCAGTCCGTAGGTGAACTCCTCGATCTTGGTGGTCGAAAGAAACAGCACCGACGCCGCCAGCAGCTCCGCCAGCTTGATCCCGCGCCCGACGCCAAATACCAGCGACAACCTGCTGACGTGAAAAATCGGCACGTTCACCAGCACCGCGCCGCGCCGGTAGAAAACCATCCACGCAATCGTCGTGGTGAAAACCAGAATCGCGAACAACCATCGCAGCCGGTAGAAGTTCGGCCACGAATCGGTGAGCTGCGCGATCCACAGCATGACCAATCCGACCGGCGCGAGCGCGATTGGATTGTCCACCCAATACACCGACCAGAACATGACGAAGAGCGCGAACACCTTGACCGTCGGATGCAGCCGATGAACGAACGTGCCGCGATCGATGTACAGATAAATCGGCATCAGGCGCGCCCCTTGACCCACGCGACGAATTCGTCGGTCGTCAGCGCCAGCGTCCCGAAGCGGCGGCTCAACTCGGTGATCTCCGGCGCCCGGAATGACGACGACCGCAGCAGTTCGTCCTGCATGAAGAACTCGCGCACGCCGCCGTCGAAAATCTTGGCGCCTTTGCGCAGCAGCACGACGCGCCGCGCGTACTCCGCGACCAGCCACGGCGTATGGGTGATGATCACGATCGCGATTCCGGCGCGGTTGAGGTCGCGCACCAGCGCCATCATCCGAAGTTGCTCGCGATGGTCCAGGCCGGTGGTCGGTTCGTCGAGAATCAGCATCCGCGGCCTGAGCACGAGCACGCTCGCAACCGCCAGGCGCTGGCGCTCGCCCTTGCTGAGCAGGAACGGGTCGCTCTGGCGCTCGCTTAGAAGGCCGACCGCCTCGAGCGCTTCGTCGCATCGACGCCGAATCTCGCCGTCCGCCAGGCCGAAGTTGCGCGGGCCGAATGCGACTTCCTCCTGGACCGTGGCGGCGAAAATCTGATGGTCCGGATTCTGGAAAACGTACGCGACTTCGCGCGCCGTCTCGGCCGGCCGCATCTGCGCGCGGTTCTTGCCTTCGATTATCACGCGGCCCGTGGCCGGCTGGAGCAGACCGACGATTTGCTTGGCCAAAGTGGTTTTGCCGGAGCCGTTCTGCCCGACTATCGCGATGAAGTCGCCGCCTTCGACTCTCAGATCGATCGAATCGAGCACGCGCGGCCCGCCCGCGTAGCTGAAGCTCACATCCTCGATCGCCATAAATGCGGAGCCGGTCGAGGCGTTTTCGGCAGTCGCCGGGGGTTCGGATGCGCGGGGATCGGCGATGTTGTCAACCAAAGTTGCGGCGAGGCGCGGGTAGGCGCGCACGATCGCGTCGCAAGCCTGCTCGACGTTCTCCGGTTGTGCGTCGATCCCGAGCAGTTTGAGTGCGTGGCCCAGTCCGGGCGGGCGTACGCCGCATCCCATGAGCAGGTCGGTGCGCGCGAACACCTCGGCAGGCGGACCGTCCACGGCGATTTCCCCCTCGCGCAATACCATGATCCGATCGGCAGCGCGCAGTTCCTCGGACTCGTGCTCGATAACGATCAGGCTCAAGCCTTGCGTGCGCAGCTTGGCTATCAACTCGAAGACTTCCGCCCTGCCCTCGGGATCGAGATCGGTGGTCGGCTCGTCGAGCACGATGACAGCCGGCCGCAGCGCCAGCACCGACGCGATCGCCAGGCGCTGCTTCTCGCCGCCCGACAGCGACATTGGATCGCGATGCTCGAAGCCGCGCAGCCCAACCGCCTCGAGCGCGGGAATGATTCGCCTATCCATCTCGGCGCGATCCATGCCGACCTGTTCCATCGCGAACGCCACTTCGTGCGCGACGTTGGTCGAAAACAATTGCGACTCAAAATCCTGGAAGACCATGCCCACCTTCGGCGCGACGTCGCAGACGCGAAGATGCTCGAGCGGCTCGCCTGCGATTTCGATCGTGCCGCGAAAATCGCCGTCCTCGAACTCCGGGATGATGCGATTGAGGCATTTGGCGAGCGTGGACTTGCCCGCGCCCGACGCGCCCATCACGCCGATCATCTCACCGGCGGACTGCACGAAGCTTACCGCTCGAAGGGCGGGACGGTCGGCGCCGTGGTAGGTAAAGGTGACTCCCTGGACCCAAACTGCGTGCGGACCGGGAGTTGCTGAAACAATGTGCGCGGCGGTTTTCACATCATGAACAGGCCCGCGAACGCCAACAGGATGAACGGGCCGACGATTATTGCGACCGGCTTATCGTACGGCGCGACATTCATCCACGCGGGGATAAACTTCGGCGCCCAATACCCGGTCGAAAGCAAATTTCCAAATATCCAGGCGCCGCCCTCGCCCGCTATCAGCAGCGCGAAACCAAAGGCTCGAATTCCCACCGGCTTCAGTTTCACTTCAGGCATCACGTCCGTGTAAAGCATCCGGCCTTTTTTCACCCGCGGATAGACGGCCGCGAGGATGAACGGCGAGAGCACGAGCGCAGATACCATATTGTTGAAGATGATCACGTTGCCAAGCATCGCGAACGGCCTGATGACGAGCACATTGTCAGCCCATCCGACCAGGTCGGCGCACAGCACGCTCGCGGCAAGGCATGCGATGACATACTTGAGAATTCCCAGCGGCGAGCGGCTGATAGGACTTTGGCCGCGGCCGATCAATTCCCAGACTTTGTACGGAATCCACCCGTAGGCCAGGTTCGCGAAGAATCCGAAAATGTCGCCCGGCGAGACGCCGCCGAAAAAATCGCCAATCATATTTCCGATCGCGGAGCCCCAGGCGGCCGCGGGACCGAACAGGAACGAGCAGACAACTGGAATCGCGTTGGCGGGGCGAAGCTCGGTGACGCCGGGAATCAACGGAACGACCTTGAACGGCACCAGCACTGCCGCGTAGAGCGCCGCCGAGATCGCGCATAGCACGACCATCCGCGTGTTGCGCCACATCAGGCGAAGATCGCTCATCGCGGCACGCGCGAGACGATGCGCACGCGGCGCATGCCTGCTATACGAATGAAATGATCGACAGTCACGTTCATCTCGACGCTGACCAGTATCCCGACCCTTCGGGCGCAATCAAGCGGGCGCTGGAGGCGGGAGTAATGGCGATGGTGGTGCCGGGGGTTGGGCCCGCGTCGAATCGCAGGGCAATCGAACTCGGGCGGCGGTATCCGGGCGTCGTTTATCCGGCCGTGGGATTTCATCCGGAGGATTTTGAACATGGCGAACATGACGCGCTCGAGGCGCTCGAATCGATCGCGCATGAGCGCGACTCGATTTGCGCCGTCGGCGAAGTCGGACTGCCATGGTACGGCACGGGCGCGGGAGATGCAGGCGCGCGGGACGCGGCGAAGCTGACGCTCGCACGCTTTGCGAAGCTCGCCGCCGCGATGGATCTGCCGCTGATACTGCATGCGCCGCACCGATGCGCCGCCGACGCGCTCGCGATAATTGTCGAGGCTAAAGTGACGCGCGCGGTCTTTCATTGGCATAAGTCCGACGAGCAGACCACGCGCGCGATCATCAACGCCGGATATTTTATTTCGCTGACTCCCGAGGTCGCCTACCGGGAGCGCGATCGGGATCTCGCCCGGATGCTGCCTGCGAACCGGATGCTCGTCGAGACCGACGGGCCGTGGCCGTACGGCGGCCAGTTCGCGGGGCGATTGACCGAACCGGCGATGATCAAGGATGTGGTCGCCGCGATTGCGCATCTGCGCTGTGCTACGTTCGATGAAATAGCCGAATCGACGACGGCCAACGCGCGCGCGCTGTTTCGACTCGGAGAGTAAAATTAAATATCTGTGAAATCTGCGTTGGCAGCGGATACAATACCGTCGAGTATGCCGATCTACGAATATCGTTGCGAGAAGTGCCGCCGCACGACCAGCGTCCTGACTACGCGCGTCAGCGAAAAGGTTGAGGCGGTTTGCGCGCATTGCGGCGGAAAGAAAATGCGCCGCCTGATGTCGCGGTTCGCGATGCCACGCAGCGAGGAATCGCGAATGGAGTCGCTCGCGGATCCGTCGAAGATGGGCGACATCGACGAGAACGATCCCAAGAGTGTCGCGCGGATGATGAAGCGGATGGGCAAGGAGATGGGCGACGAGTTCAACGGCCCGGAATTCGACGAAGCGGTCGAAGAACTCGAAGGCGGCGGTGATTTGGGCGATGACGGGTCGGGCGACGACGACGACCTTTAGCAGGGCTGGGCTGTGCGCCGGCTAGTCCGCTTCGAGCATGACGATCGCCGCCGCGGCCATCCCGTCGCCACGGCCTAGCGCGCCGATTCCCTCGGGGCTCGACGCTTTCACGTTGACGCGCGATTGATCCGCGCCGAGTGCGGCTGCGAGCCGCTCGCGCATCGCATCGAGATACGGCTTGAGCTTCGGCTGCTCGGCGAAAATCGTGAGATCGGCGTTGCCCAGCCGCCATCCCTGACCGCCGGCGAGCTTCCAGACGGCCTCCAGCAGTGCGATCGAGTCGGCGTCTTTGTAGCGGGGATCGCTGTCGGGAAAATGCCGGCCAAGGTCGCCCGCGCCGATCGCGCCGAGGATCGCGTTGGCGAGCGCATGCGCCGCGACGTCGGCGTCCGAATGGCCTCGCAGCCCCTTGTCGTGCTTGATTTCGACGCCGCCGAGCACGAGCCGGCGGCCCGCTTCGAGCGGATGAAAATCGAATCCGTTGCCTACGCGATATCGCGTCGCCATTGCTCTAACCCTCGCGCGGGTATGAATCCCGCCAGCGCATCATTTGCACTGCGCCCCACTCGCGTTGACAATCGCTATTTCAGCCGCCAAGCTTTCTCCCATCGCCCCGTCAGGAGGATCGCCCGCGATGCCCGCATTTGCCAAGAACCCGAAATTCATCATCGGCACGATCGTAGTCCTGTGGGTGGCGTACATCATTTACGCAAACTTTCAGATCGAGATGGTCACGTTTTACCTGCTGCCTTTCGACATACTGAAACTCCAGCTCAGGCTCTCGGCGGTGATAATCGGCGCCGCGATTTTCGGCGCCGTCGCGACGATCGTGATTCATTGGCTATGGCGGCGACCCTCGAACAGTTCGTCGGCCGCCACCGCGCCGTGGTCGCCGTAAGACGGCATCAGCAGCACGGCCGCCTGAGCGCCAGCCTTCAACAGGGTTTCGGTTGACGGACCGACGAGCAAACCGTCGGCGCGCGAGAGCGAGCTTAAAATCCCCGATCCCTGGCTGCCGGTCGGCGTCGCGAGCCAACCGTCCGCGCCGCGCTCGAGTCTGACCCGCACAAACTCGGTGACGTCCTTGCCGATCTTTATATCGACGGCGCATCGCGCCTGGATGCGCGGTAGACCGACGCGCCGCATCCCGCTCATCTTGAGAATCGCGGGGCGCGCATACAGGTAGAAGCAGACCAGCGTGGATACGGGATTGCCCGGCAGGCCGAATATCGGGCGGTAGCCCACAGTGCCGAACTTGAGCGGACGCCCCGGCCTTTGCGCGACGCCGTGAAAAAGCTGGCGCATCCCGAGTTCGTCCAGCGCGCCGGTGACGTGATCGAACTGTCCCACCGAGACCCCGCCGGTCGATAGCACCACGTCGAAGGTCATCGCCTCGGCCAGCCGCTCGCGAATCTCGCGCGCGTCGTCGCGCGCCACTTTGAGGATGACGGCCTCGGCGCCGGCTTCGGCAATCGCGCCGGCCAGCGCGTAGGCGCTGGAATTGACGACCTGCGGACCGGTCGGCGATTGATCGACGTCCACCAGCTCGTCGCCGGTCGCAACGATCGCGACCCGCGGGCGGCGAATGACTTCGACCATCGAGCGATTCACCGACGCCAGCATCCCAAGGTCCGCCGGCTTAAGCGTCCTGCCCGCCGACATCACCAGATCGCCGAGGCGTAAATCCTCGCCGCGCGGCCGGATAGAATCGCCTTTCTCGGCGGGAACCAGAAACTCGACCACACTCCCGCCGCCGCGCGTCCGTTCGACCTGGACGATTGCGTCTGCGCCCTCGGCGATCGGCGCGCCGGTCATCGTGCGAACCGCCTCACCCGCGCTCACGCGCCGGGTCGGCATCTTGCCGGCGCCAACGGTCTCGACGACGGTCAGCTTGACGGGGCTGGCCTCCGACGCCTTGGCAAGATCGGCGGCGCGCACTGCGTAACCGTCCATCGCCGAGTTGTCGAAGCCGGGGATATCGCGCGGCGAGCTGATATCCTGGGCGAGCACGCGGCCAAGCGCCGCGACGATTGGAATCCGCTCGACGCCGAGCGGAGCCACGTTCTCGAGTACGATTTGGATGGCCTGGTCGGCGCTGATCATGAGGAAAAAAGGATACGCCGCTTCGGCTCACGAATGAACCGGCGACCAGCCAATTCCGGTCTAGCGCAACGACCGGCGACCGGCCAATGCCGGTCTGGAGCAAGCAGTGAAAAGAGCCTGAAAAAAAGCGCCTGAAAAAACTAGAATTCGACGTGCTCCGCGCTGGCGTGGGTTTCCACGGGAACGCGGACGCTGTACGACCGTTCGTAGGGAGGAACGATGTCGCGCAGCAAGGCCGGGTTGAGATCATGCAGGCGCTGGAGAGTCGTCCCGTGATCGAGGGCGACCCGGGAGAGAGGAGTGCCGCCGCGAACCGGCAGCATCTGGTACGCCGGTGGATCGTCGAGCCTGACGGGCGTGATTCCGTAGCTATCGGCATGATGCGCGATGTACGCCACAGCCATGAAACGTCCCAGCAGCCCACGGGTTCGCCGCGGCAGCCGATTGCCGAACTTTTCGATGTTGGGGCCGCGCAACGACCAATAACGATCGATCGCCCTATCGCCGTTGTTCCACGCGATCAGCGTCACCGGCCAATCATCGCCGGCCGCGTCGTGCAAGGTGGCCAGATACTCGGCCGCCGCCTTGGTGGACATTACTGGGTCGCGGCGCTCATCGACGTAGTTGTCGATATGGAGGCCGAAGCGCTTGGCGGTATCGCTATTGAACTGCCACGGACCCCTGCCGCGCTTGGAAAATTCGCTTTCGGCGAAAGCCAGGTACACCAGGTCGTCGGGAAGACCATAGCTTCTGAGCACCCGGACCATATCGGGCAGGTAGGGGTGACTGCGGTCGAAGGTATCCTGCAGATGGTCGTGGGAATTCAGAAAATCCGACACATAGCGGCGAACGGCCTGATTAAGCAGAATCGGGAACGGCGCAACCGCCTGAGGCAGCGGAAGCACGTATTGCGACCCGATCGGCTGGGCGCCGGCTTCCGCAGGAGTCTCGAGCTCAAAGCCTGCGCTTTGTCCGATCAGGCTCGGAGGCGGGATGTACGCCCCAGCCGGAGCCTGTGGCCCGTCGAGTTCATCGGCCACTGCACGAGTCGATGCCGATCCGGCGACAATCAGGGCCGCCATCAGGGCAACAAACACTCGATAGATAGACTTCGTCTTAGGCATTCTCCCCCAACAGGGTGACCCCAACCGTACTGACCGATACGACCCAGATCAACCCATCGGCGGTGCATAATTTATTAAAAAATCTAATGCCTGAGAATCGTTTTTTTAATAATCCTTGGAAATGCTCACGAATTTTTGCGCTCAGCGGCGAGAGTATATTCGCGAAGTCCATGTTTAGCCCGGCCAACTTCTTTATGTTACGGTTGATAACCGCAACCGTCCTCCCGATGGCGGCTGACGGCGAGTAAATTTGAGTCTCTGGCACGACATTATCGATAGCCTGACCGATGCGGTCATCGTGCTTTCACCCGCGATGGAACCCCTCACCGTCAATCCTGCCGCCAAGACGATGCTCGGGGTTTCCCAGGTCAGCGCCGGATCGGTGGCCGATCTCGTGCGCCAGAACGACTGGTTGGGCCGCATGGTCCGCGCATGCCTGGACAGCGGTCAGGAGCTTGGGGACATGGAGACCGTTCTGGCGGCAGGGCCTCGGGAACTGTCGGTTCGCGCCGAAGTATCCCCCCTGTTGAACCCCGAAGGACGCCCCGGCGGGGTTATTATCCTGCTTCACGACCTGTCTCACGAAAAAGGCGCCGCCGAGGCAGGAACCGCCGGCGACTTGAGCCTGCAGCTATCGCCGGCTGGTCTGGCCCATGAGGTCAGGAACCCGCTGACGGGCATCAAGGGAGCCGCCGAGCTGATGGCCGGGATGTTTCCCGACGACGGACGCGCGCAGCAGTACTGCAGCGTCATCCTCGATGGCGTCAATCGGATCGCTTCGCTCGTCGAGCAGGTGCTGATGGTCAGCGGGCCGCAGCGCCTGGCGCTGGAGCCGGTCAACATACACATGGTGCTGCACCAGGCGATGAGGATGGCGGGGTTGTACCCGGATCCGCCCGACGGGGTCGTGGTACTCCAGGATTTCGATCCCAGCCTGCCCGACGTGATTGGCGACGCGGGCGCATTGGAACGAACCTTCCTGAATTTGATCAAGAATGCGGCCGAAGCGATCGGCTCGTCGGGCACCATTCGACTGCATACGCGCATCGAACGGGATTTCAGAATGACGGCCGAGGGGCGTCGCCGCCAGTTCCTGCGCGTCGAGGTCAGCGACAGCGGCGTCGGCATCCCCGAAGATCAGCTCGCGCAACTGTTCACGCCGTTCTTCACCACCAAGCCGGCCGGAACCGGCCTGGGTCTCGTGCTATGCCAGCGAATCATCGCGCTTCACGGCGGCAGGCTGTGGGCGCAGCGCGGAGGCGTCGAAGTCAAAGGCGCGGACGCGGGCGCATCGAGGGGCGGGATGACGTTCAAAGTGACGCTCCCAATGATGCCCCCCGACAACCCCCCGCAATAAGAAATCCCGCCCGCTTCGGCCATTCGCGACAACATCCAACTTAAAATCCGCTACCGTAAGGAACCCACTCCGCCGCCATGCCTTACGCTTTCTGTTATGTATCGAGCATGTCCCATTCGTCGCCCAAGACCCACCGAAGGGCAGAGAGCTTGCCATTGACCATGCCCCACTCGAAATCGTCCCACGGTCCGAGATTCTTCTTCCCGTGTTTCAGCTCAACCTTCCTTGCGGCCTTCAGCGCGCCCTTCCACACGTCCCGCTGAACCGTTTCCCGCACACCGGCAGGGCGTGGATAAGTCTCATTGTCTACGACCTTGACCCTTCCCTCCTGAACTCCGATTCGCAAATTCCAGTGGCGGTTATACCAGACCTGATTAAATAGCAGGTCCTCAGCTTCGAGAATCTCTGTCAGGCCACGCGGTTCTTGGGTCCACGACTGCTCCAGCATCACGTCGCTCACGAGCGATGGTTCCACACGCCGGAGCGCCTCCGGCAGATTGATGAAGTAGAGCGACTTAACACGCGAGAAGATGTTCGCGAGGTCAGGGTGCGGCAGCTTCTGATTGCCGCCGACGGTGCTGAAGTCGTTCTTGTTGTGCGTGACAAACGCGAAACGAATCCCGAAGGATGTTTTGTCACGCACGCATTCTGCATAGGTCTCGACAATGACTGCGTCAGCCATCGAGTTCTTGCCGCGGTGGAACGGTGCTTTCTTCTCGATCGCACGTTGAGCTGCGCGAAGCTTCACGCTGTCGCTCGGCTGGAGGCTGGCCGAAGCAGCGAGCAATTTCTCAATCCGGTCTAAAGCGGCGGTTGCAGCGCCGCCGACAATCGGGATCTTGTGATTGACGTCGTCAAGATGCGAGATGACAGCTCGCATTCTCCTCTTGTCGCCTCCGACCCTGCCAACTGCATCCTTCACGACCCGGATGTGCGTCGAGACGCTCTTGGCGCTTTCGTTGGCAATCCGTTCACGGTTCAGGCCGAACTCGTCGAGGACAACGCGGGGCACGATCCGCTCAATCAACTTCTGCCTGACCATTTCCTCGACTACGCCGACGACGGGCACTTGTCTCGGGTCCTTCGCAAGGTCAAGCCATACGCTTGTGTCGACCAATATTCTGAACATGAATCTCACTCTATCCTTCCGCTCCCTTCCACGGAGCGCCCGGCAAACGTTCGATGCGGCGCGATGAAACGAGGGAAGCGGCCGTCTTGATGTTCCAGGCGAATCCTGCTGCGAGCAGCGGGCCCGCGTACCCGCCGCAGCGGGCGTCGCAACGGCTGAACTGTTCAGCCTTACGCCGGATCGCCCGCCGTGCTACCCATCGCTTATGGTCAACAGCCAGGATTCTGCACGCGCGCTCCCTCGAAAAGACGCGCGACGACTCACCTCCTGCGCCACCGACCCTTGCGCTTCCCGCAAAAATATTTTTGACGGAACAAAGCTAGCCCTAGAGCGCAGCCGTCCCAAAACCACAACCGATTGTGTATTTCCCCCTTTTCGGACCGATCGACCCGGTCACGATTGCGCCGCCGCCACGCGTAACACCGGCGTAATGCTCAGATTTTGGGCGACCTTCAGCACCATTGGCGATAAGATCGCACTTACTGTTACCATTCTAATCTGTGAACACGGTCACCATGGGCGCTAGCGCATCGAACCAAAACTTCGCCGAACGTCTGAAGGATCCCGCCGCCGGCGCGGCGATTCTGATCGCCGACGACGATCCCGCAATTCGCCTCGTATTGCGCCATCGCCTCGAAGCCGACGGCCATCGCGTCGAAGAGGCCGCCGACAGCTCGGCCGCGCTTGCTGCGCTCCGCACCAATCGATTCGACGTCGCATTGCTCGACATCATCATGCCGGGCACCGGCGGACTCGACGTATTGTCCGCCGCGCACGCCGAAGCCGTCCGCACGCTGATCATAGTGATCACCGCGGCGAGCACGATGAACAACGCCGTCGAGGCGATGAAGCGCGGCGCTCACGACTACCTGACCAAGCCGTTCGCCAATCTCGATCTGGTCGCGGCGGCCGTGAAGCGCGCGGTCGAAGTCGGCGCGCAGGCCGCGGATCTCAACCGCCTCAAAGACGAAGTGAATCGCCAGCTGGTCGGTGGCGAGATAATCGGCCGCAGCCCTGCGATGCAGGAGGTTTACAAGCTGATCGGCCGCGTCGTCACCAATGACGCGACCGTTCTGCTCAGCGGCGAGAGTGGCACCGGCAAGGAGCTGGTGGCGCGCGCGATCCATTTCAAATCGGCGCGCTGGCGCTCGCCGTTCATCGCCGTCAACTGCTCCGCCATCCCGCACGGTCTGCTCGAGAGTGAACTGTTCGGCCACGAACGCGGCTCCTTCACCGGTGCGGCCGAGCGGCGCGCCGGCAAATTCGAGATGGCCGACAGCGGCACAATCTTCCTCGACGAAATCGGCGACCTGCCGGTCGAATTGCAGCCCAAGCTGCTGCGCGTGCTGCAGGAGCGGGAGTTCAACCGGGTCGGCAGCGCCGAGACGCTCAAGCTCAAGGCGCGCGTAATCGCCGCCACCAACCAGAACCTCGAGACCCTGGTCGCCGCGCGCAAATTCCGCGAGGACCTGTACTTTCGGCTGCGGGTGATTCCGATCCAGATGCCGGCGCTGCGCGAGCGGCGCGAAGATATTGCGGAGCTGACCGATTATTTCGTCACCAAGGCCGTCCAGGAGATGGGCGCGCGCACCACCACCATCAGCCCCGAAGCGCGCGCCAGGCTGGAGTCCGCCGATTGGCCGGGTAACGTGCGCGAACTCGAAAATGCGGTGATGCGCGCTGCGCTGCTCGCGCCGGGCACTACCATTCGCGCCGACGATATCGAGCTCACGCGCCCCGGCGGCGCGCGCATTGGCGCAAGCGCGGCGGCCGACGGCGCCACGCTCGGCGATATCATCTCGGGGCGCATCGCAGGATGGTTCGATTCGCCCGGCGGCGAAGAGCCGCGCGATCTCTACCATCGGCTGGTGGCGGAAATCGAGCGCCCGCTGGTCGAACTCGCGCTCAAGCGCGCCGGCGGCAACCAGGTCCGCGCGGCGCGGATGCTGGGGCTCAATCGCAACACGCTGCGCAAGAAGATCACCGACCACAAGATCGTACTGACCAAATTCCCGCCCTCATGACGCGGCTGCCCTCGCATTTCTACGCGATGATCGATCCGGCCGGCGGACACGAGCCGGTCTCGCTGGCCGAGACTTTCCTCGACGCCGGCGCGCGAATCATGCAACTGAGGCTGAAGGATGCGCCGGGGCGCGATTTTCTGGCGGCAGCGCGCGCGATTGCCGGGCTGTGCCGGATCCGCGGCGCGATTCTAATCGTCAACGATCGGGTTGATATCGCGATTCTCGCCGGCGCGCACGGAGTGCATCTTGGGCAGGAGGATCTTCCGCTCGAGGCAGCACGGCGGATCGCCGGTCACGACATGTTAATTGGAATCTCGACTCACACCGTCGAGCAGGCGCGCGCGGCTGATGATGGCGGCGCGGACTACGTCGGATTCGGGCCGATGTATTCCGGTGGGCTGAAGAACATCGCCGCGGGGATGGGTCTGGACAAGCTTCGCGCGATACGCGCCGCCGTAAGGATTCCGATCGTCGCGATCGGCGGGATCACGCAAGCGCGGGTGCCGGAAACTCTCGCGGCCGGCGCAGACGCCGTGGCGATCATCACCGACGTGGTGAACGCGCCGGACATCGGCGCCAAAGTCCGCTCGATCCTCGCGCTCGCGCGCGCCTAGCGCAACTTTTTTCGAATCGGCTATGCGGTGGCGGGGAGAGGTGCGGTTTGACGGGCCTGCGCCGACTCGAGCGGTCGGCACGAAAATGCCGCCGCCGCGCCCAGCACGCACATCACGACGAACACTTCGAAGGCGGGCACATAGCTGCCGCTCAGATCGTAAATCTTTCCCGCGCCGACCGAGCCGACGAACGCGCCGATCGTGTTGAAGACGCCCGCGATGCCGCCGAGCGAGCCGAAGCGCTTGAGCCCGAGCGACTCCGCCACCAGCATCGGAATCAGCACCAGCGGCGCGCCGAGCGACAGCCCGAAAATCAGCAGGAACGGAATCAGCACCGCGGTTCGCCCCGCACCTAATATCAGGATCATCCCGACGCCGGCGGCGAGAAAGTTGAACGTCAGCGCAATTCTTGCGCTCACGCGATCGGCAAACAGGCCCATCCCGAGCTTGCCGAAGGCCGAGAACACGAACCCCAGGCTCATCATGCCGGCCGCGAATGACGGCGTGTAGCCGAGTTCGGTGAAATAGGTGATCAGATGCAAAGTCGCGCCCGCCGCTACGCTGGCGAAAAAGAACTGCGCCGCGGAAATCAACCAGAACGATCGCGCGCGCAGCGCTTCGCGCAGTTCGAATCCCGGCAACGCGTCGCGGGCCTGCACGACGCTGACGCCATCGGCCTGCGGCGGCCGGGTCCTGACGACCAGGATTATCAACGGGACCACGATGACGAACATCGGAATCGCCAGCGCGACGTAGCCGGCGCGCCATCCGCCGCGCACGATCGCGAAGTTCCCAACCATCGTCATCGCAGCACCGCCGAGCGAGGTGCCCGCGAACGCCAGGCCCATCGCAAGCCCGCGCCGCGCACCGAACCAGTTGGCGATGACAAGCGAGCACGGCAGCAGCGTCGATGCGCCGATGCCGACGCCAAGCAGGACGTAGGCGCCGAATAGCGGGCCGAATGAATCGACGCGGCTGGCGATGAGAAAGGAGACGCCGGTCATGATTGCGCCGGCCACCATCACGACCCGCGCCTCGACGCGATCCAGCAGCCATCCGATCAGCGGAGCGCTAAGCCCCGCGGACAGCGGCAGCGCGGCGCCCTGGAGGGTGGAGAGTTGTGCGCGCTTCCATCCGAAATGTTTCAGCAGATGCGGAAAGAACAGGCCGCCGGTGTTGTAGCCGGAGCCGAAAACGAACACCAGCGTAACGAAGAGGCTCGCGACGATGATCCAACCCTGTCGTTCCCGATCCGTCATACAAGACTCCCCGAGTGGAGACTTATAGCGACACGACGCAGCAGCGTCGAGCGCGAAACATTCGATCGATGCGCGCGTCCGATGGGTAGCGACTATTCGAGCGCGGTGATCGGGATGAAGCCTTCGAGCCCGCTCTTCATCCGGATTTTCATGTAGTTCAGCGAGAGGCCGATGACGCGAACATTGCGGCGCTGGTGAACCTCAGCGAGTTTTTTGGCCCATCGATTCGGCTTGTCGAGCACACCGGCGTCGCGGGTGAGCACGAAGACCTTGTCGGTCGGCGTTACGAGTTCGACCGCCGACGGATCGATATATCCGGTCTGTCCGTTCTTGAGCTTCACCTGCAGATAGTAGTGAGTGGAGCCAGTCACGATCACAAACATATCAGGCGAGAGCAGCTCGATATGCTTGCTGCTCTTCGCCGGCGCGGAATAAACCGGCGCGCTCTGGAGCACCTTCATCCGCGCCTGCGCGGGCTCGACTTCCGGTTCGCGGACACTGTTTTTACTTTTACTGGATGCGCGGTGCGAAGGGGGCTTTGCTGCCGGCGCGGGAAGGTAGGGCATACCGGCTGCGGCAGGCGCCGACGGCGTCCCCGCCGAGTACGGAGAATTGACAGGCGCGGGCGCGCTCTCGCCGCCGGCCGGGACAATCGAAGTTGCGGGAATGTCTTCCTCGCCGGCCGGGGCCGCGAGGGCCGGCGCCGACCACGCGAGCATCGCCACCGCCGCGGCCAACAGAGCCGTTATCCGCGCTGAACGAAAATCACGATGACCCATCTTCCTCTTCCTCCCCTCCTCGACTCGCGCATTTATTCTAGCAGGCTCCGCACACGGTGCATCGGACCACATCGCACGGAGGACTCTGATGCTCATGATGCGCCTTTTTTCGTTCCGCTAGCAGAAACCATTTGTGAATGTGATGATCGATAAAGTCCCACGGCAGCAGCTCGTCGTGGGCATAAGGACGGGTGACGAAGAAATCGGGATCGGGCAAAGACGCAGTTTTGCCGCCCGCCTGGACTTCGCGATGAATCTTCGACAACTCGTGCCAGATGGGTCCGGAACCTTCGCATCCCGCGGCTTCCAGCCGTTCGAGGATACCGCCGACGCGCCGATCGCCTCGCGAGACCATCGTCTGGAAATACGCCTCGCGCGGCGACTCGGCATCGAGTTCGACCTGTCCCAGCCGCGTGAGGCGCTGGCGCAGCATCGCGACCTTGCCCTTGATCGATCGCGCGTCCTGCATCGGATCCCATTGAAACGGCGTCCACGGCTTGGGCACAAACGGATTGAGCGACACGGTCACGGAGCCGATGCGGGTGCGGCGCGCGCGGGCGCGCTCGAGCACCTTGGCGACCAGCTCGGCAATCGCGAGCACGTCTTCGTCGCGCTCCTCGGGCAAGCCGATCATGAAGTAAAATTTCAGGTTGCCGACGCCCTCGCCCAGCATCATGTCGGCCGCGCCCAGAATCTCGGCCTCGGTCAGGTTCTTGTTGATGACCTTGCGCATCCGCTCGCTGCCGGCCTCCGGCGCGACGGTCACGCTTTGATTTCCGCCGCGCGCCAACGCCGATGCGAGCGCGGGCGAAATGCAATCCGCTTTCAGCGACGACGGCGACAGCCGTCCGCCGCGATCGGCGACCGCCGATGCGATGTCGGCGACGCCGGGTACGCTCGCCATCTCGGCGCCGACCAGGCCGATCACCTTGCGCTCGCCAAGACCGCGCTCCGCCTCGGCGATTAGCGTTTCAGGCGCGCGATAACGAATCGGCCGATACATGAAGCCGGCCGCGCAAAAGCGGCATCCCCATTGGCATCCGCGGCTCGCCTCGACCAGGAACATGTCGCCGAAGACGGATTCCTCGGTGAGAATCAGCGACGAGGTGGTGAAGCGGTTGAGGTCGCGAATCAGGCGGCGATTAACCTGCGCGACGCCGGGGCCGCTGTAATTCACCGCGGCGAGGCGGCCGGCGTCGTCGTAAACGGGAGTGTAGAAGTCGGGGATGTAGGCGCCCGGGACGGCTGCGAGTTCGCGCAGTTGATTGGGCGAGCCGCGCGTCGCATCCCAGCGCTCGATGAACTCCGGGACCATCTCCTCGCCCTCGCCGATCAGAAACAGATCGATGAAATCGGCGATCGGTTCGGGATTGAGAAAAACTGCGGAGCCACCGGCGATGATCAGCGGAAAATTGCGGCCCGCGCGATCGGCGCGACGCGCCGGAATCCCGGCCATCCGCAGCACGGTCAAGACATTGAGATAGTCAGTCTCGAAGGAAATCGAAAACGCGAGGATGTCGAAATCAGAAAGCGGACGGCCGCGTTCGAACGAGACCAGACGCTCGCCGCCGTTGCGCAACGTGTCGCGCTCGTCGGGGTCGGGGATGAACGCGCGATCGGCGGCCACGGATGGATCGGATTCGAAGATGTGGAAAACGGCCTGAAAGCCGAGGTTGGCCATCCCGAGCCGGTAGATGTTGGGATAGATGACGCAGACCGAGATGTCGCCGCCGGGGTGGCGCGCGTAGAGCACTTTTTCGCGCGCGATGCGCTCGAGCGCACGCTTACGCGGGTACATTCGCCTTCGTTGCCACCGACATGATCATACAGGTTATCGCCGGGTGGATGGCACCCTCAAGAGCAGCGCCGCAGCCGCGGGACCCGATGCTCGTGTCGAGGCGATACTGCCCGCGCGCGACAGCGGAGCGCGGCCTTAACGGTGGGTGCAGGGGGTCCACCCCTCCCCGCGCGCGACAGCGTAGCGCGCCCTTAACACTGGGTGCAGGGGTCACCCCTGCCGGCGCGCAAAGTGATCGAGGAGCGCCCGCCCTTTTCCCAATTTGAAGCTGTGCCTGAGCGCCGCGGTGACGTAGCGTTTCGCGCCGCGGACCGCATCCTCGAGGCTCATCCCGCGCGCCAGATACGCCGCGATCGCCGCCGAGAACGCGCATCCTGTGCCATGCGCACCGCCGCCTGCGATTCGCGGACTCTTGAGCTCGATGAAGCGGCGGCCGTCGTGAAACAAATCCGTCGCGGACGTATCGTCCTTGCGATGCCCGCCCTTGATAACGACCGCTCGCGCGCCGAGCTTGATGATCTTGATTGCGGCCTCGCGAATCGCCGCCTCGGAGTCGATTCGAATGCGCGCGAGCACTTCGGCCTCAGGAATATTAGGCGTGACGATGCGCGCGATGGGAATCAGGCGTTTTCGAATCGCGCGTTCCCCTTTTGGGCCAATCAGCAGCGCGCCGCTGCTCGACACGATCACGGGATCGACCACCGGCGCCGGCAATTTGAGGCGTTCGATCGCGCGCGCCACCGCCTTCACAATCGCCGCGCTGGCCAGCGCACCGGTCTTGACCGCGCGCGGTGCGCATTCCAAAGCGAGAGTATCGAGCTGCGCCTCGACCATCTCGGGCGATACGTTTTCGACGTCGGTAATCCGCGAGCTGTTCTGCGCGATCACCTCGGTGATGACCGAGTAGCCATACACGCCCAGCGCGGCGAAGGTTTTGAGGTCGGCCTGGAGTCCGGCGCCGCCACCGGGATCGCTGCCCGCAATGGTCAGCGCGACAAGATGTTTCGAGTTGGGAGAGGCCAAGAAAGGGCTCTGATGCGTTGTCGAGATCATATCTAATGGCGCGGCCAAGCGAAAGATCCGCGCTTAGTTGATCCGTCGTGGAAGCGCGCGATACTTTGCCTTGAGATGGAACTATCGACGCGAGCCATATGGCGGTAAGAGGCGAATCGGAATTTCTCAACCTTCCTTTCCAGGAAAAGTTGGAGTTCCTGTACGGCCTTCCCGCGCGCCAGAAGCGCGACCTGATCCTCTCCGCGCCCGAGGCCGAGCGGCTGGTGCAATCGTTTTCACCCGAGACGCTTTTCTACACGCTCAAGGAAATCGGCAGCGCCGACGCCGGCGATCTGCTCAGCCTCGCGATGCCCGAGCAGGTCAAGTCGCTGTTCGACCTGGATTGCTGGAGCCGCGATCGTCCCAACGTGCATCGCATGCGCGAGTGGATCGAGGCGATGGCCGACGGCGGTCGGCGCAAACTGGCCGACGCACTGATGGGGCTGGACCTCGAGATGATGTCGATCTTGCTGCGCGGCTACATAAAAGTGCATCGAATCGACGACCCGGCGTCCTCGCCGGACGCGATCGCGAATCGCTTCACGCAGTACGACGAAAATTATCTGATCGAGTTCATCCGCCACGACGCAATCTCGCAGCACATCTCGGACTTCATCGAAGAAGCGTTCGAGCGCGACTACAACTACTTCGCCGGGCTGATGGAAGAAATCTATTGGGGCGTCGAGGCCGAGCTCGTGGAAGAGGCCTACCAGTTCCGCCGCGCGCGCTTGAACGACCGCGGCTTTCCCGACTTCTTCGAGGCGCAGAGTGTGTTCGCGTACCTCAAGCCCGAGCAGTTTCTCAAGATTCGCGCGGAATATGAGCCGCCGAGCCGCGCCGATCTGCCCGACGATACCGAAGTGATCGCGCCCGAGATGGCGCCGGCGATTGCCGACGGCGATGTCTCGCTGTTCAACACCGCGCTAACCGCGGGGTTCGCGGCGCAAGGCAAACGCCAGCTTCGCAGCGAGATGGCGATGGTCTCCAACCAGGTGCTGGTTGCGCGCGCGGTGGATTTCGGCGATCTCGAAGCGGTGCGCGTCGCGGTCGAGATGACGCATCATTACTTGAACCTGGCGCTCGAGCATCTGGCGGCCGGCGACCTGCAAAGTGCGATCGAGCATCTGCGCGATACGCCGCTGAAACTGCTCTTTCGACTCGGCGTGAGCTTGACGATCGATCTGCGCACCAGCGCCGAGGCTACGCTCAGGAAACTCGGCCTCTCGACCGTCAAGGTGCGCGAGATATCGTACCTCGACTCGCCCTACCGGGAGGCGCTGGCCGGCTTCATGGCCCGGCAGCCGCGATTCTACAGCGGCCTGGACGGCAGTGGCGCGGTCGAGATGCGCGATTTCAGCAGCATGCGCGACTTGCATCTGAGCTACGCGATTCTCGATCAAGTCGATTCGGCCGCTGAATTGTTCCGCGCGATGTTCGGGATCGATATCGCGTCGCCGAACTTCCGTGCGCAGATGGCGGCGCGGGAAATTCGCGTCAGCCAACTTGTGCTGACCGGCCTGGCGCGTTTGGCGCTGGACAACCGCCTCACGATCGATCCAATCGAAGGCAGCAGGCTGACTGCGATGCGCGCGGCGATCATGACCGGGCAGCCCGGGACGCTCAACGATGAGTTTCGCGCCAGGGTGCATCAGGCGCTGGCCGAGCGGCTGGACGACGCGGCCCGGCAGCGCACCGCCGACTTTCTGAATTCCTGCCTGAACCTGCTCGAAGAAGAGTTCGCCAACCTGGGCGGCGAACGTGAGATCGATCCGCGCTTTATCGAAAGCGTGCTGGTGCGCCAGGGCTAAGGTTTCGCCGCGTATCCGGCGGGCGAGCTTTCAAGCGTGACGGTGCGGTTCGAGCCGCCGCGATTCAGCGTCAACGTCACCGCGCCGCCGCGCTTGAGCTGCGCGGCTTGCCGGCTGAAATCGTCGAGCGCCTTGACCTCGCGATCTCCCACCTTGACTACGATATCACCGCGCGCGACACCCGCTTTCTCCGCCGACGAAGAGACCCCCGACACCAGCACGCCGCGCCCGGCGGCCTGGCCGAACGCGCTCGCCAGATCGGGAGTCAGTTGCTCCACGGTCAGTCCCAGTGCGTGCGCGGTGTCGGGAATTTTTCCGCCGGCGCCGAGCCCCAGCTTGGGCGCCGACTCGAAAAGTTTGTTGTTCACGTAGATCGGCGCGTTCATCCCCATGGCCAGCGCGATCGCGTCGCTGGGCCGGCTGTCGATCGAGTAGCGGCCGCCATCCATGTAAATCGTCGCGTAATAGATCTCATCGCGCATATCCGCGATCACGATTCGATCGACGCGATTCCCGGTCTGCCCGATGATGGACCGGATCAAATCATGCGTGAACGGCCGCGGGGGCTTGATCCCGTGCAGCGCGAGCACAATTGCCTGCGCCTCGCTCTCGCCGATCAGAATTGGCAATTCGCGCGACTCGGTCTCGTCAAGCAGCAGCACGTAATGCGAGCCCGTCTCGTCGTCAAAGCCGATGCGCGAGACCTGGACTCTGACGTCGTCGGGCGAAAGTCCGGCGGCGCTGAACGGGTTGGATGGCGAACGGCCGCATGAACAGGCCGCCACGATGGCCGCGATAAGCAGCAGGCCCAGACGCGTTGCGCCTACAGCCTTCATGGTCAAACCTTACGCGCGTCAGGCGCCAGATGCCAAGCGCATCGCGGCTCCGTCTCGCTTTTCTCAACCCCGGAACTCGCGGGCCACGATGTACAGTTCCGACGATCCCGGGCGGCTGGCTTTGGTGCGCGTCACTTCGACATTTCCGAAATGCCGCTTGAATGAATCGACGATGTCCTTGAATTGCGCGCCCATGAAGAGCTTCACGACCATCGCGCCACCCGGTTTCAGCACCGTTATCGCGAAGCCCAACGCGCAATCTATCAGCTCCCGCGAGCGTGCCTCGTCGCGTGCGGCAATCCCGGTCAGTTTCGGCGCGAGGTCGCTCGTCACCAGATCGGCCCGTCCGCCAAGTTCGCTATTCACCCGCGCGGCGACAGTTGGATCCAGGATGTCACCGGCGATCGTGATCGCGCCGGCCGGCGGATTCTTCACTTGCGCCAGATCAACTCCGACCACGCGTCCGCTCGCGCCCGCCGCCGCCACGAGGATCGCCAGCCATCCGCCCGGCGCGCATCCCAAATCGACGATTCGCGCACCCATCCCGAGGAGCCGGTTGCGCGCAATTATTTCTTCAATCTTGAACGCCGCCCGCGACGGCAATCCCAGCGCACGCGCCTTGCGGTAAAATTTGTCGTGTGGTTCGTAAGTCGGCACAAATTCACCCGCGTCGGCGCCCGCTCGCTTTGCCGCGCGCGCCGGAGCCGCTATCCTGATTGGCTCCGCCCGGAAGTTTTGAAACTGCGACGGTCACCGTGAAGCTCGACGATTTGAATCCTGAACAGCGCGCCGCTGTGCTTGCGCCCGACGGCCCGATACTCATCCTCGCCGGCGCAGGCTCGGGCAAGACCCGCGTGCTGAGCTACCGTATCGCCCACATCCTGGCCGAGCGCAAGGCGTCGCCGGCCGAAGTCCTGGCGGTCACCTTCACCAACAAGGCGGCCAATGAGATGCGCCAGCGCGTCGCATCTCTCGTCGGCGGAGACAACGACGCGCGCATCCCGTGGGTCAGCACCTTTCATTCCGCGTGCGCGCGAATCCTGCGCCAGGAAGGCCATGCGCTCGGTTACGACCGCAATTTTTCGATTCTCGACGAGGGCGATTCGCTGGCCACGATTCGCCAGGTGCTCGGCGATGCCGCGCTGGCCGACTCGCCACCGCTCGAACTTGCACGGGCGCGAATCGAGCAGGCCAAGAACGAGGCGGTCACGCCCGACGAGATGCTTGCGCGCGCCAAGCCAGGGCGCGACGCCTCGATCGCGCAGATTTACCGGCTCTACCAGGAGCGGATGCGCGCGATGAACGCGATGGACTTCAGCGATTTGCAATTGCAAACCTGGCTGTTGTTCGAGCGCTTTCCTGAAACCCTCGAGCGATGGCAGCGGCGCGCGGCGCATCTGCTGGTCGACGAGTACCAGGACACCAATCGCGTCCAGTATTTGATCGTCAGGGCGCTCGCCGCGCGATCGGGAAATCTGTGCGTGGTCGGCGACGAGGATCAATCCATCTACGGCTGGCGCGGCGCCGACATTCGCAACATCCTCGATTTCGAGCGCGACTACCCGGCCGCGCAGATTTTCAAGCTCGAGCAAAACTATCGCTCGACGAAAACCATCCTTGCCGCGGCGGGCGCCGTCATCCGCAACAACACCGAGCGCAAGGTCAAGAATCTGTGGACCGAAAACAGCGCCGGCGAGCCGGTCACCTACTTCACCGGGCGCGACGAGCGCGATGAGGCTGACTTTATCGCGCTCGAGATTGCGCGGCTGACCGGCGTGGGCGGATTCAGAGCCGCCGACGTCGTAGTTTTCTACCGCGTCAACGCTCAGTCGCGCGCGATCGAAGAGGCTCTCGTGCGCCGGCGAATCCCCTACTACATCGTCGGCGGCGTGCGCTTTTACGAGCAGCGCGACGTCAAGGATCTGCTCGCCTACCTGCGCGTGATCGCCAATCCAGCCGACGCCGTCAGCCTCGAACGAATGGTCGGCACGCCGCCGCGCGGAATTGGCGCGAAGTCCTTCGAGGCGATTGCCGAACTGGCCGCGCGCGAGCGTATCCCGGCCTTCGAGGCGATGGGCCGGCTCGAGACCTGCTCCAGGGTCGCGCTCAGAATCGCCAAGCAGGCCGGGATGCTCTATTCGTGGATGCACGATCTCGGCGCGCGCGCGCCCGATTTGAGCGTCCGCGGGATTGTCGAGGAAGTAGTGGCGCACAGCGGTTTCGAGGCGTACCTCGATACGCTCGACGACGCGCCGGCACGCAAGCAAAATCTCGCCGAGATGCTTTCCGCGGCCAGCGCCTTCGACGCCGAAAAATCCGGCGGCGGTTTGCCCGAGTTCCTCGAACGCGTCGCACTGGTCAGCGACACCGAGCAGATCGATTCCAGCGGCGGACGCGCAGCGCTGATGACGCTGCACACCTCCAAGGGCCTCGAATACCCAATCGTGTTTATGGCCGGGATGGAGGAAGGCCTGTTTCCGCATAGCCGCGCCGCCGAGATCGACGAGGAAGTCGAGGAGGAGCGCCGGCTGTGCTACGTCGGCATGACGCGCGCGCAGCAGTTGCTCTATCTGACCAACACGCTCTCGCGCGAACTCTACGGCGTGCGCCAGGAGTCGCGTCAATCGCGATTCTTGCGCGAGGTCGATCCCGCCCTGATTCGCCGCATCGCGCCCGCTCGCGAGACTCCACCCATTCGCCCGCTGTCGCCGCGCGAGCCCTACGTCGATTTCGCCGACAGCCAGTTGCCCGACGACGAGCCGGGCCCCGGCGGCGATGGCCTTTCGATCGGCGCGCGCGTGATCCATCCGACCTTCGGCCGCGGAATCGTTCGCAGGCGCGAAGGGCGCGGCGACGGCGCCAAGGCGTGGGTTAATTTCGAGCGCGGCGGGATCAAGCTGCTGGTGCTGAAGTTCGCAAACCTGCGGTTGCTCGGAGACTGATCGGGCCGCTATCATTCTACTGAATGCGACCACGCCCTTATCCTAATACGCCGTTATCCGAATCGTTCGCGCCGATTTTCGTCACGCTACCCGGGAGTTCATGAAGCGCTTCATTGATATCGCGATTCGATTCTTCCCCGCCCTGTTTCTCGTCGCGTTGGTCGCGATCCCGGCTGCCAATGGCGCGTGGACTGAAAACGAATTCGAGCGGCGCCCGCTCTATGCCTATCCGCTTCCTCACGGCAAGGACGACATCATCGGCAATCTCATCACGTACCAAATCCAGAAGGGCGACACGCTGCTCGACGTCGGGCGATGGTTCGGCGTGACGGCCAAGGAAATTTCGAACGCAAATGGCGGAATCGACTGGTGGGGGCCCCCGGTCGGCAGGGATGTCATTCTGCCCGACGAGCACATCCTGCCCGATACGCCGCACGTTGGGATCGTGCTGAACATCCCCGAGATGCGGCTGTACTATTATTTTCCGTCGCCGACCGGACCGCTCCATCGCAAAGACAAAGTGACGCCCGCCAAATTCGTCACGGGCAAGAAGCACTCTGCGGGCGGCGCGAGGCCATCGGTGGTGTACACGTTTCCGGTCGGGCTGGGGCGTTTCGATTGGAAAACGCCGGTCGGAGATTTTACGGTCCGCGGAAAGACCCGCAATCCGACCTGGGTGGTGCCCGAGGACATCTACGAGGAACATCTCGAGCGTGACGGCGAGGCCGAGCACGTGGTCTCGGGTGACGATCCCGACAATCCACTGGGCCATTACCGCATCGAGCTGACTATCCCCGAGTACGCCCTGCATGGCACCAACGTGCCGTGGGGCGTCGGCATGGAAGTCAGTCACGGATGCATCCGGCTGTATCCCGAGGACATCGAGCGGCTGTTCAACAAGGTGAAAATCGGCACGCCCGGGATGTTCGTCTATCAGCCCGTGAAGTTTGGATGGCGCGGAGACTCGCTCTACGTCGAGGTCCACGACGATCTCTACGGCCGTTACGCCGGGCTGTGGGCATACGCGCAGAAGGAAGCCGACCGGCTGGGAATTACCGACCAGGTCGATATGCAGAAGCTCGAAAAAGCTGTCGAACAGAAAACCGGCATCCCGACCTACGTGATGCCGGGACCTGCGCCCGGCAGCGCCAGCTAGTTGCGCTGCGGCGGGGCGGTTGGCGGGGCGCCCGGCGGATTGGTTCCGTTGCCGGCCGCCGCGCGCTGTTTCACCAGGTAAAAGTAGCGATGGCCCAGGCCGAACAGTCCCGGCCATTTCAGGCGCCGCACGACGTCCATGCCGGCGATAGGCTCGCTGACAATCGTGTATTCAGCCGCTTTATCCGACGTGATCATCGGGATTCCCGCTTCGAGCTTCATCGATTCAATCCCATGCTTGGGATAACGATAGAGGTCTTCGCCGTTGAGCGCATAGCCGGCATCGATCGCTGAGCGTGGAACTCCCTCGCGTTCCAGTTCGTTGCGCGTTGCGAGGATTACCTCCATCCCACGTTGATACGCATACGTCCCGCCGAGCGACAACAGTCCCATCGCGAGCGTCATCGCCAATCCTGCCGCCTTGACCATCCTGCTTCGAGGCAGCGGTGCAAGCGCGAGCACAATTGCGCCGGCCGGGACCATCACCAGGTAGTAACGGTCGTTGTAAAACCACAGCGGGATAGTCGCCGCCCAATAGATTATCGCCGCTATCACCATCGCGGCAGCCGCCCGTGAAAGAGTTCTGAAGATTTCCGCGAACGCGGCAATAAATCCGGCCACGCCAAAACTTGCCAGCGCCAGGAACGCGTATTGCCAGTCGCCATCCCATGAAAAACGATTCGAACCCCCGTGCAGTATGAGCACGTTGCGCCACCCGCCGAAGCAACTGCACTCCGGCGTCACGGGCAACCGATCATCCACCCACATCAGGATCAGCGCGGTTGCGAAAATTCCCGCGCCGCCAATCGCCACCCGGCGCCATCGCGGCGTCGTCAACTGCAGAATCGCAAGGGGAGACAGCACCATGCCCAGGTAAAGCGCCGGACCGAGCACGCCCGCGCGGATATAGCTCGCCAGCGGCACGCGGAAAATGTAGGCGAAGTGCTTTTCGTCAAGCTGCAGGGCCCATGGCTTCGGACCCAGCACCGTCAGCCAGATCCACAGGAACGCACAGACCGCCAGCGCCACGCCGAACGGCGCCATCATCTTGAGCCATCGCGCGCGATCCCAACGACGCGCTCCCGGCGGCCGGGCATTGTAATTGTAAAGCAGCATCGCGCCCACGGACCCGGCTATCGCAATCGCACCGAACGGCCGAATCATGAAAGCGATCACCGCCAGCGCCGCCGCTATCCAAAGCCACAAACCCTCGCGCGGTCCTTCGGCCTTGGCGAACGCCAGATGCGCCGCGACCAGCATCGTCAGGAACGGAACCTCGGTCATGAACGAAAAACTCAGGAAGGTGAAACAGGGATTGCAGATCAGCAGGCCCGTCGCCGCCAGCGCCTGCCATCGCGACGCGCCGCATTTGATCGCGAGCGCATGGAACATCACTCCGCACAGCACCGCCAGCGCGACTACCGAGATTTCCAGCGACGCCGAGTTGGCGCCGAACGCGCGCGACCAAGCCACGCCGTAGATCACCTGCGCTATCGGCATCGCCTGCGTGAAACCGGCAAACCTGATCTCGCCGGTGCGCAGAAAACGGCGCACGGCCGAGCCGTACAGCCAGCTATCCACCACCGGCGCGTCGGCGAGCGGATGCAATATCGCCAGCGCGAACACGTACCATCCGACCACCGCCGCAGCCGCGGCCCATCCTGCGCGCCTCATCGAGTTCCGCCTTGCTCCGCTTTTGACCTATCCCTTATACTCCAAAACTGACACAACCAACGGGATTGCGCCGATTTCAACCGAATCAAACACAATGCGACAAGTAGCATTTCATCGTCCGTCTATCGGACCCGACGAGGAGCGCGAGGTTCTCGACACGCTGCGCTCCGGATGGCTCACCACCGGACCCAAGGCCAAGCGCTTCGAGCAGGAATTTGCCGGCTACGTCGGCGCGAAGCACGCGCTCGCCGTTTCGCATTGCACCGGCGCGCTTCATCTTTCGCTATGGGCGCTCGGCATCGGTCCCGGCGACGAAGTTATCACCACGCCGTTTACCTTCACCGCGACCGCCGAGATTCTCGGCTACCTCGGCGCGCGGCCGGTGTTCGTTGACGTCGATCCGGGCACCTTCAACATCAACCCGGCCCGCATCGAGGAGGCGCTCGAGAGTGGCGCCAACAAACGCGTCCGCGCGATCCTGCCGGTGCACTTCGCCGGGCAGGCTTGCGACATGGATCGGATCCTCAAAATCGCGCGCAACTACAATTTGAAAGTTGTCGAGGATGCCGCGCACGCGGCCGGCTCCGCGCGCTACATGGACGGACGCGGGATGGCAAAGGTCGGCACTATCGGCGACCTCACCTGTTTCAGTTTCTACGCGACCAAGAATTTCACCACCGCCGAGGGCGGCATGATCACCACCACCGACGACGCGCTGGCCGAAAAAATCGCGGTCGCCAGCCTGCACGGGATGAACAAGGACGCGTGGAAGCGCTACGACAAGAGCGGCTCGTGGTACTACGAAATCCACGACATGGGCTTCAAGTACAACCTGTCTGACGTGCACGCCGCCATCGGCTTGGCCCAGATCAAGCGCGCGGACGACTTCATGCGCCGCCGCGGCGAGATCGCCCGCGCCTACAACGAGGCGTTTCGCGCCGACGACGCGCTGCAGATTGCCTACTCCGAGCCGGGGATCGAGCACGCCTGGCATCTCTACGTGCTGCGCATCCGGCCCGAGCGCCTCAAGCTCGGCCGCAATCAGTTCGTCGAGATACTGCGCGAGCGCGGTGTGGGATGCTCCGTGCACTGCATCCCGCTGCACACGATGCACTACTATCAGCGCAACTACGGCTACCACAACGGCGATTTTCCGGTCGCCGAAGGCATCTTCAGCCGCTGCCTGTCGCTTCCCATCTACGCCTCGATGTCCGACGAAGATGTCGGCTACGTGATCGAAACCGTTCGCGCCATAGCCCGCGAAAACCGCCGCTGACCCGGGAGAACAACTGTGCGAGCACTGGTAACCGGCGGCGCGGGATTTCTCGGCTCCCATCTATGCGAGCGCTTGCTCAAGGACGGCCACGAGGTCATCTGCCTCGACAACTTCTTCAGCGGCAAGCGCGCCAACATCATGCACCTGCTCGGCAACCGGAATTTCGAATTCATCCGCCACGACGTCGTCGAGCCAATCCTGCTCGAGGTCGATCGCATCTACAGCCTCGCCTGCCCTGCGTCGCCCGTGCACTACCAGTACAACCCGGTCAAAACCATCAAGACCAGCGTGATGGGCACCATCAACATGCTCGGCCTTGCCAAGCGCGTGCACGCGCGCATCCTGCTCAGCTCCACCAGCGAGGTTTACGGCGACCCCGAGGAGCATCCGCAAACCGAGTCGTACTGGGGCCACGTCAACCCGATCGGGGTGCGCTCCTGCTACGACGAGGGCAAGCGCGTCGCCGAATGCCTCATGATGGACTATCACCGGCAGAACAACGTCGACACCCGCATCGTGCGGATCTTCAATACTTACGGCCCGCGGATGGCGATCAACGACGGCCGCGTGGTTTCCAACTTCTGCGTGGCCGCGCTGCGCGGAGAGGATCTCGAGATTTACGGCGACGGCGCTTCGACCCGCTCGTTCGCCTACGTTGACGACATCATCGACGCGCTCGTGCGCATGATGAATCAGGAGACTCACATCGGCCCGGTTAATGTCGGCAACCCCGACGAGTTCACAATCGCGGAACTGGCCGAACTCGCCATCGAACTCTCAGCCAGCTCCTCGAAAGTGACTCTCAAGCCGCCCCGTGCCGACGATCCCGTCCGCCGCAAACCAAACATCGAGCTCGCGAAAAAGGTCCTCGGCTGGCAGCCGCATACCGCACTTCGGCCCGGCCTGGAAAAAACCATCCATCACTTCCGCGAAGTCCTGGGCCTCCCGCGCAAATAGCGTTAGCGGGCGCGCGCCACGCCGCTTGCGATTCGTGCAATCCGGCGACAAGATGATATTCAGTCCCGTCTGTGCGAATCAGCGCCGCGCCATGAATACAAGGATTTCGCGAGCCGCGTTCCCCCTGCTGTTGTCGATCGCGATCGCCTCATGCTCCGCGGCGCCGCCGCCTGCTCCTCCTCCACCTGCACCGGTCGCGTATGTGGCGCCCTCCGATGAGCCGCCGCCTGACGAATGGAATCTATTTCCCGATCCGACGACCGGCCGCGTTGACGTGTACCACGAGGGTGAATACGTCGGCGCGGTCACCGGCAACGAACCCGCTGATCAGGACCCGCCGATCCCGCATCCCGTCGCGCCCCCAGCGAATTGACCCGTGCGCGCCGCGCTCACTCCTTCAGCAGGTTGCGCGCGATCACGACCCGCTGGATTTGCGACGTGCCCTCGTAGATCTGCAGCAGCTTCGCGTCGCGCATCAGCTTCTCGACCGGATAATCCTTCATGTAGCCGTAGCCGCCGAAAATCTGCACGGCGTCGGTCGTGATCTGCATCGTCGCGTCGGCGCTGAATGCCTTCGCGTAGGCCGAAATCGTGTTGGCGCCCTGGCCGCGATCGACCAGCCACGCCGCCTTGTACGTCAGCAGCCGCATCGCTTCGATTTGGATCGCCATGTCGGCCATCATGAACTGAATCGCCTGAAAGTTTGCGATCGGCTGCCCAAACGCGCTGCGTTGCTTCGAGTACTTGAGGCATTCGTCGAGCGCGCGCTGCGCAATTCCAATCGCGATCGCGCTAATCTCGGGCCGGCTGTGATCGAACGTCGCCATCGCGTACTTGAAACCCTCGCCCTCGCGTCCGACCAACGCGCTGGCGGGTATTCGCACGTCCTCGAAGAAAACTTCGCCGGTGTCGGCTGCGCGTTGCCCGAGTTTCCCGTGCATCCGGTTGCGTGTGATTCCCGGCACGCTCGACGGAAACACGAAGCACGAGATGCCCTTGTGCTTGAGCCGCTTGTCCGAGGTCGCAAACGTGACGTACCAGTCCGCGCGCGATCCATTCGAGATGAAATGCTTGGTACCGTTGAGGATGAACTCGTCGCCCTCGCGCCGGTACGTGGTACTCATCGCGGCAACATCTGATCCCGCGCCCGGCTCGGTGATCGCGAACGCGCAAAACGTCAGCTTCTTCACCAACTGCCCCAGGTAGGTCCGTTTCTGCTCGTCGTTGCCCGCGATTAGAATCGGCAGCGTCGCGAGGTCGTTGGCTCCCACCGCGTTCGAGATTCCCGAGCATCCGTAGTTCAGCTCCTCGACGATCAGGCACGTGTCGAGCACGCCGAGTCCCGGTCCGCCCAGCTCCTTCGGCACTCCGAAGTTCATCAGCCCCGCCGCGAACGCCTTCTCGCACACGTCCACCGGAAAAATTTCCTTGTCGTCGTATTCGCGCGCGCGCGGAATTATTTCCTGTTCGGCAAACTTGTGCGCCAGCTCTTTCAGTTCGCGCTGTTCGTCGGTCAAATCGAAACCAAGCATCTTATTATTCTCCACGATCCCGGCTGTGATCGATCATCGCATCGCCGCAATTGGCGTTTAACCGTTAACCGACCGCGCGCTGCGAGGAAAGAGCCGCCGCGCCGCGTGTCGATTCGCCTTGAAATTCCGCGCGCGTCCGAATACGACGGTAGTTGAATTCGATCTTTCAAGGAGACCCACGATGCCGATTACTGTGATTGCGAAACTTAAGGTGAAGCCCGGCAGCGAAGCCGCGTTCGAAGCCGCAGGAAAGGAAATGATCGCGAAGGTGAAAACCTCCGAGCCCGGCACCCTCGCCTACGTCCTGCACAAGAACACCAAGGACCCGGCCGAATTCACCTACTACGAGGTTTACCAGGATCAGGCCGCGCTCGATTCCCACGGCAAGACCGATCACATGCGGGCATTCGGTGGAAAAATCGGCGGCCTGCTCGCCGGACGCGCCGAGATTACGATGCTCGAAGAAGTCGCGCGCAAGTAGCGCCGCGCCCACCCGGCGTGAGCGAGGCAGCTGACGCTGCGGATATTTTGATACTTAAAGTAATCGTTTAATTTTGATGCCTTCCACACTCGCAATCCTCGGCGGCCTGCCGCTTCGCACCCGCCCCTTCTCCACGTGGCCGGTCTTCGACGCCCGCGAGCGTGAGCAGCTCGACGACGTCCTCACCTCGTCGAACTGGGGCGGCTTTCCCAGCCCCAATCGCAAGGCCACCGAGTTCGCCGCCGCATTCGCCGCGTATCAGGGCGCTCGCTTCGCCATTCCGACCACTTCCGGCACCAGCGCGCTCGAAGTCGCACTCAAGGCGCTCGGCGTCGGCGCCGGCGATGAGGTCATCGTTCCCGCGATGACTTTCGCCGCGACCCCTTACGCTGCCGTCGCATGCATGGCGCGTCCGATCTTTGCAGACGTCAGCGCCGCCAACGCATGCATCGATCCGGACTGCGTCAAGCGGCTGATCACGCGCCGCACCAAGGCGATCATCCCCGTTCACTACGGCGCGTCGCTCGCCGATCTCGACGCGCTCGCGGAAATTTCGCGCGCGCATTCCATTCCGCTCGTCGAGGATTGCGCCCACGTCCCCGGTGCTCGATTCCGCGAGCGCGGCGTCGGTACTCATGGCGCTCTCGGATGCTTTAGTTTTCAATCCACCAAGCCGATGACCGCGGGCGAAGGTGGAATGATCACGACCGACGACCCCGACTTCGAGCAACGATGCCAGTCGCTGATCAATTGCGGGCGTCGCCGCCCCGGCGACACGTTCGAGGGTCCGCTGATGGGCGCGAACTACCGGATGACGGAATGGCAATGCGGAATTCTGCTCGCGCAACTCGCGCGCCTGCCCGAGCAGATCGAGCGCAAGAGCCGCGCCGCCGCCCGCCTGCGCGAAGGGCTCGGCGCAATCAAGGGGATTAGCCCCATCGCGCGCGATCCACGCGTCACGCGCGAAGTCATCTACGCGTTCGTTTTTCTCGTCGATGAATCCGCACTCGGCGTCTCGCGCAACCGATTTGTCCGCGCGATGCGCGCCGAGGGCATTCCATGCGGCGTCGGCAACGATCCCGTTTATCGATCCGCACTCTTCCCGCGCGAGTCGCCCGCCTATCTAAAGGCGTGCGAGCTCGCGGGCGCCAGCGCCGCGAGAATCACGATCGATTGCCCGGTCGCTGAACGGCTCTTCGAGCACGCGATGGTCGCGGTACCGCACGAATGCCTGCTCGGCGACGATCGCGACGTTGACGACATCATCGCCGCCGCCGCGAAAGTTGCTTCCGGAGCTGCCGAGCTCGCCGCGGCCAATCTCGATAAGTCGGGCTAGCTATGCGTCCCCTCTACGCCGGCGCCGCGCGAATAAAGCTCAATCCGCCCGTCGGTCTCGCGATGCTCGGCTACGGCAATCGCGTTGGCCGCAACGCCGGCGCGCACGATGACCTCGCCGCGCAGGCGCTCGTGCTCGATGACGGCGGCGCGAAAGTCGCAATCGCCGGCGTTGACGTTCTCGCGATCGGGATTCGCATTGCCGACGACATCCGCGAGCGCGTCGCCGCAAGCACCGGCATCCCCGCCGACTCGATCCTGATTTGCGCCACGCACACCCATTCCGCGCCTGCCTTCAACATCTTCGCGACTCCGCGCGCCGCGGTAATTCCCGCCGACGGCCGCGACCTCGAATGGGAGCGCGCGCTGCCCGCAAAGATCGCGTCCGCCATCGTTCAGGCGCACGAACGTCTCGAGCCCGCGCGGCTGCGCGCCGCCACCGCTCGATTTACGCTCGGAATCAATCGCCGCCTGATGCGTCCGAACCGGCAAATTCAGCTTGCCGCCAACGGCGCCGGCCCGGCTGACGCCGAAGTCATGGCGCTGGGCGCGTACCGCCCGGACGGAAGTCCAATCGCGTTCCTGATGAACTATCCGTGCCACGGTGTCGTGCTGTGCGAGGACAACCTGCTCTACTCGCGCGATTGGCCCGGCTTCGCGATGGACGAAATCGAAAGCGCGGCCGCCTCGGGCGTGGGCCCGCGCCCGATATCGATCTTCCTCCAGGGCGCGACCGGCAACATCGATCCACGCAGCCGCGGCAATTTCGAAGTCGCTGGGCAATACGGCCGCGCGATGGGTCGCGGCGCGTTCGACGCGCTCGAACATGCGCCCTCGATTGCCGCGTCGCCAGTCGCCACGCGCAGAATCGCGCTCAACCTCAAGCTCAAGGATCTCGGCGCCAACCTTGCCATCGCGCGCGATTGCGCCGCCCAGACGCAAGCCTCGCTCGACAACCATCGCGGCGGCGACGGCTATCAGTTGAAGCGCCTGCGCGACCATCATGCACAATCACTTTCGTCGCTGAGCGCTCTGGAAGTTCTCGAGGAGCAAAATCGCCGCGACCGCCGCGTTGACATGGCGCGCCGCGAGCTTGCCACCGCGATGACCATCGTCACCGTCGGCGACCTCGCGATCGTCGGTATCCCAGGCGAGCTCTTCGTCGAGCTCGGCCTCGCGATTAAGGCAACCCCGCACTTCGCGCAAACCTTTGTAGCCGGCTATTGCAACGACCTGATCGGATATATTCCCACCCTCGCCGCCTACGCCGAAGGCGGTTATGAAGTAGATACCGCGCGGATTGCCGCCGGTAGCGGCGAGACGATCGTCGATACGGCGCGCTCTGCGCTCGCCGCGATGCGCGCGTAGCTCGTGCGCGAGATTCGGCATCGCGAGCTTGCCCGGATGCGCGCGGCCGGCGGCGTACAAATCGTTGACGTGCTCCCGCCGCACGAGTACGACGCCGCGCACATCCGCGGCGCCCTTCACATTCCACTGCGCCGCATTATCCGCGGCGCGCCCGCATCTTTGGACCGCACGCGTCCGGTCGTTGTCTATTGCCGCGATTCCTTGTGCGATCTCAGTGCGCGAGCTGGGGCACAGCTCGCTCTGCTGGGATTCACCGACGTCCGCCACTACTTCCGCGGCAAGGCCGATTGGATCGTCCGCGGATTGCCCACCGATCCGCCGGCACCGCTCTCAGAGCGGATACGCGCGCTTGCCTATTTCGTCAATAATCTCGCGCCCGGCCTGCGCTCCGGTTGGATTCGCTACTCGGACCGCGTGCGCGTCGGCGAGTTCATGCGCGACGACGAAAACCTCGTCCGCCTCGGTCCCGAAGATTCCGTCCCGCCGGCCTCGCCCGATTCGCCGACGCCGCGCGCCGTCGTGCTCACTCCCGACGCAGTCCTGCTCGGCGCGATCGAACACTCCGAGTCCGCGCCGCGCGCGCTCGCTGCGATGAATCCCGCGCCGCAAACGATTCGGCCCGACATGACGCCGCGGCTCGCCGCGAAACTGCTAACCGCGAATCCGTACCTGATTGTGACAACCGCGATGGGCAAATACCTCGGCTGCTACGCACCGTCTCGAGCTCAGCAGTCCGATCCTCGTTGACTGCTCTAACAGGGCGAAGCCCGCATCTTTATCCCTTACTAAGGTGCAGGGGTTACCCCTGCCGAAGGAAGCGTGAAACCCACCGCGGGTTTCACTGAGGTTAAGTTCTTCCATAAGCGCGCTCGCTATCTCTCGATCACTCCATCGCCCGAAATATCCAGATGGTACGCGTGCTCGCGCGCGAGTTCCTCGGGCCGCGCGCGATAATACTCGACTTGCGGCACGCCGGGGATCGCGGCGATAACGTCCGCAACGGCCACCGTCGTGAAACCGTGGCGCGCGAAATATCCGCCGGCTTCGGTGCTGAACAGGTACAGATGACGCGCGCCGCGCGTGTGCGCGGCCTTGCGCGCCGCCGCGATCAACGCGCCGCCGATTCCGCGCCGGCGCATCGATTCATTCACCTGCAGCGAACGTATCAGCGCCGCGTCGATCTTCGACTCGACGCCAATCACTCCGACCGCTTCATCGCCGACATACGCAAAGATGTAACACGCGGCGGGCCATTCGATTCCGTCCGTCATCATGCCGGCCCCCGCCAGCATCTCGCGCACCCGCGCGAGGTCACGCGTCTGCTCGATTACCAGTTCGCCTGCGCGATGCTTGCGCATGGCCATGGCGCGATCCGCGAGCCTACTTCTTCGGCGGCGGGAAAAGCTGCACGCCGGCGTCTTCATCCACCACCGTGATCGCTTTGACCGGACACGAACGCGCCGCCGAGATAATTATCGAGTCGCCGGCCCCCGTCGCGTTGACGACTTCGGACTTGCCGTCCGCGCCGAGTTGAAACACGGTGGGCGCCGTTTCCACGCAGTCGCCGCTGCCGATGCAACGGGTCTTGTTCACTCTGATCGAAAGCTTCGCCATCGCTGCCTCCGCGTTGTGGATGAACAATAGATTCCGTACTCGGCGTGCTGCAAGTATTTCACTGGTTCACTGTTTCAATCGCCCGGCCGTGCGTGCGCGCAATTGAATCCGCCCCCAGCGCGGCTAATACTCATTCGCGATGGGACAAATCGCCGGCACTGGAATCGACGTTATCGAGGTCGAACGCATCGAGCGGGCTCTCACGCGGGCCGCCACGGGCGAGCGTTTTCGCGCCCGCGTCTTCACGGCTGGCGAGGTCCGGTACTGCGAGTCGCGCGGGCGTCCCCGCTACCAGAGCTACGCGGCGCGTTTCGCCGCCAAGGAAGCGACGATGAAGGCACTCGGCACGGGATGGAACCGCAACGTCGGATGGAGCGAGATCGAAGTCGTGCGCGAGCGTGGCAAAGCGCCGACCATTGCCCTATCGGGCAAGGCGGCCGCGTTCGCGCAAACAAAACAGATCGCGCGCTTTCATCTGAGCATCACGCACACCGCCGCCCAAGCCATCGCCCATGTGATCGCCGAAACCTGACGCCTAGGGTCCAAAGGTCAGCTCATAAGCGAAATATCCCTGGAGTTGATTCGGCCCACCGATAGCGGGACCAGCGGAGAGAACGATGTGGTGATTGTCGCTAAGGTCCCAGATTAACCCGAGATTCATCCCCGTTTCGGTTTGATCGCCTTGAGCGCCGACTACTTGCGTGGTGCCGTGAAAGATCTCCAGGCCCGGCGTGAGGCGTGGCAGGATCTGGCGCTGTATGACCAACCCGCTGAACCACGAGTTGCTGTTGTTCGCGCCGCCCGTATTAATCCAATAACCGCCTCCTCCATAAGCGGTCCACTTGCCGATGCTCTTCTGGAGCCATATCGGCAGAAACATTTGCAGGTGCCCGCTCCCAAGATTCCGCGCGTGAGAGCCTGTAGGTACTAGCATCTGCGGATACCCCGCAGCCTGTGGAATCCAGTCACCCTCCTGAAGGAAGCGGTACTTGACGCCTATCTGGGTATCGCCGAGGCCATAGCTGGCGGCGCCCTGAGTGGGCGCGTAGAGGGTCATTTGTGGGATCAGTTCGAGCTGAACATTTGGAAGCGGACCATAATTTACTTCCAGGTGCGGCGCTGTGCTTGTCCAGTTAGTCGTCTGTTTGGTGAATTGCGATCCGAGGTATATCTCCCAGTGCTGATATTCGACGGGTTCGGGGTCGTCGGTGATATACGGAGGTGCTGCGAATACAATCGCTGGAAAGCTCAGGATAAAGACCACAACCGCCAACCGGCGGATGGCCGCTGCGCCACGGAGACCGGCCTTCATCCTCCGAACCAGCGCCCGCGTCCTGACGCGCGGCTACTTCGACGGCGGCGCCGCCGGCGGCGGCTTGGCCATGTACAGCGGCGCAGGCTTGTTGAGTTGCGCGAAACTGAAATCGCTTAGCGAGAACACCGCCTTGCTCGCGCTTGAAGATGCGTAGTACTCCGTCCGCGGTCCGGCCGATTCGCCGGGAATAGGCGGGGTCGTTGGCTTGACGCTGATCTTCGCGAGCTTGACCGCGCCGAGTTCCTTGCCGTCCTTGCCGACCAGCGTGATTTCGGCCGTCGGATTGTCCAGCCCGAACGGCTGAGCGCTTGGCATCGGATCTGCGACGATCGATTGAGCTTTCAGATCGCGCAACTGATTGAGCAAGCGCTCGACGACCGGAATATCGGCCTCAGTCGTCTTGCCGCCGGCTATCACGTTCCAGTCTGCGGCCGCGCGCTTGAGCGTAAAGTCGCCGTCGCTGTTTTTGACTTTGACCGTCGCAACCGCCTCGGGATCGACCTTCAGGATAGTTCGATTGCGAAAATCCAGCGCCGACTTGTCCAGGCTGCTCATCACGTACCCGGCCACGGCGTAAACCGGCGCACGCTCTCCGCGGCGCACGTAAATTCCGCTCTTCCCCTGCTCGCTCTGTTTGAAGCCGAACAGCATCGATTGCTGCTCGCCGTTCTTGAGCACCACCGTCGCCGTCAGATGCGGCTTTTCAAGTCCGTATTGCGTGACGTTACCCGGCGCATCGGCAATAAAGTCGGACGCCTTCGCGTTGACCAGCGTGCTCAGAGCAGTCCGGACCGCCATGTCGTCGGCCGCGTACGGCGCGGGCTTGACGATTTTCCAATGGTCGCCGTCGCGATCGATTTCAATCGTCTGCCCATTGTCCCGCGCGATGATCAGCTTGCGAACCTCGTCGAGCTTGAATGCCATCAAGTCGCGCAGACGCAAATCGTTGACCGTCTTGTTCATCCCGGCCGAGAACACCGCTTCGGCCAGCATCACCGCCGGACTGTCGGCGAGCCGGACATAAGCGTTGAACCCGATCGGCGTCGATTTCCCGACTTCGATTGCGGGCAATGTTTTCTTGTCGAAGGTCGTGACCGTGACGGTCGTGGTCGGCGGCTTAAGCCCGAATGGCACGAGATCCGCCGGCTTCTCATCCACCGTGCGGACCACGGTGCAATCGGCAATTGCGCGCGCGAGGTTGTTGGCCTGCCCCTGGTCGGCTTCGGTTCCGATAGGCTTCACGAGCCGCCACAGTTTGTCCTTGCCGCGCTCGAGCACGATGTCCCGGTCAGAATAGCGCAGTTCAATTTTGGCGATATCGTCCTGCTTGACGTCGAGCAACTTGCGCTGCGCCTCTGGCGAGGAATAATGGCCGACGATAAAGGCGTAGCCGCCGACAATCGCAAACAGGATCAGAACGATAATGGTGTTGCGCAGCCGCATCGGACTTGAGTCGGATTAGGGGGCGCCTCAGTTGCGCCGTTCCCACCACACTACGATCCCGGCGATCAGCAGCATCTCGGGCAGGAACAGCACCGCAAACGCAAATACTATGGAGAATTGCGCGGTAGTCAGGCGAAAGCGCGACGCTCGGATAGACCGCGGCCTGATCGAGATCGAATTTTCCTCGCCGGTCAGCCAGTCCGCGCTATTGATGAAAAAATCGCGGTTGAAGAACGTCGCCACGTATTGATTGTCGGCAAACTCGGTGCTGCCGAACACCACCATGCGCGCATCGCCCTTGCCCCAGCCAAGCTGCTCCAGGTTGCCGTCCACCGCCATCACCACCGCGATCGGTCCGCGCGTGTCCTTGGCTGTCAGTTCGGCCTTCTGCTGGCGGAAAAGCGTGGCGAGATCGACCTCCGCCCACGACGTTTCGCTGGTCTTCGCGATCGGCGTTACGGTCAGTCCGTGTTTCAGATCGGATTCGGCGCTAAGCGATCGGGACATCGCAAACACGGTGCGCTGCTTGAAATCCTTGGTAATGGGATGCTCGCCGTAGGTCTGCACGAGAGGATTGAGGCCGAGCGCGGGACCTTCGAACAGCCTCACCACCTGGTCCACGACGATATCGTTGCCGACCTTGACGCCCCAATCGCCCGCCAGCTTCGCCATCGCCGCTTCGTCGATTGGATTGTCGGGGCGCTGCGGCCGGTACATCGCGATCATGCGCCCGCCATGTTTCATATAGTCATTCAACGAATCGAACTCGTGCTGGCCGAGCGGCTTGATCGGTCCCGCGACTATGACCAGGTTGGCGTCGTCGGGCACCTTGGGCAATTGCGCGAGTTCGAGCTTGCGAACCTCGTAGCCCTCGCCTTCCAAATCTTTCTTGATTGCGCCGTAGCCCGACTGGGTCTCGGCATCGTCGGGATCCGCCTCGCCGTGCCCGTCGAGGAACTCGACCACCTTCTTGCTGCTCCTGGTCGCGCGAATGATCGCGTTGGTCAGCGCTTCCTCGTTGAGCTCGGTGACGTTGGTGCCCTCGCCGTTGTCGCCGCCGTACTGCATATGCGTGGTGCCCATCACCGACACTTTGAAACGCTCGGCGAGCTCGGGATGCTTGTCGGGATCGACCAGCTCGTAAGTGAGCTTGGGCGAGTAGTACGCAAACGTCTCGTAGAGTTCGCGCGCGGTGGGATTCTCGCCGCCCTGAAAGAAGCCGTAGAGCTTGAGCGGCTTCTGCAAACCCTTCACCACGTTCACCGACTGGCTCGAAAGGCTGTAAACCTTCTCGGCCGTCAGGTCGAGCCGGGCATGATGGAGCGTCGAGATATAGTTAATCGCGACCAGCAGCCCGATGTAGGCAGCCGAGTAGATGACGGCGTTGGCGCCGTAACGCGCCGAGCGCCCGGTCGTGATCGATGAAAGCTCGGAGCGGCTCGAAGTGATCCACAGGATTATCGCGAAGATGCCGCAGATCAGGTTGACCCACACGAACAGCCGAAAGCCGATCGAGATGAAATAGTCCACCAGCCCGAATGAGAGCAGAACCAGGCCGAGAATTCCGTAAAGCGCCGCTGATCGCCGCATCCGCCCCTCTCTACCTTACCGCCAGCGCGCTGACTCGACCGAGCGTTGGGTCAAGAACAGCGCCACGAAGATGAGACTCAGGAAATAAACGATGTCGCGCGTATCGATGATCCCGGTGACCATCTGTGCAAAATGGTCCGGCAGCGAGAGATAGCGCACCAGGTCCACCAGCGCCCCCCCACCTCCCTGCGTCGGCCACGATATGACGAACAGCAGCAGCAGCAGGCCGAAGCAACTGATCGCCGCGATGATCTGATTCTGGGTAAGCGAGCTGGTGAACAATCCTATCGAAACGAACGCAATCGACAGGAACGCCAGTCCGAGATAGCCCGAGAACATCACGCCGACCTCAGGATTGCCGAAGGCTACGAGGATCAGCGGAAACATCCCTGCCAGCCCTATCATGATCAGCATAAAAGCCGCCGCCGCGATGAACTTTCCCGCGACGATCTCGCCGGTCCGGATGGGAGCTGTCAACAAAAGTTCGTAGGTGCCGGTTCGCTTCTCCTCGGCAAAGCTTCGCATTGTGATCGCCGGCACCAGGATGACGAGCACGATCGCCAGATTGTGCAGCATCGGCTCGATTACCCGCTCGTTGAGATTCAAGCGCTGCAACACCTCGGGATTTTGCATCGCGGAGTAGGCGGTCAGCGTCACCTCGAAGTAGCGCAGCAGCGCGAAGAAAAAGAAGCCGCCCAGCAGCAGGAACACCGTCATCACGACGTAGGCAACCGGCTGCAGGAAATAGCCCGAGAGCTCTTTGCCCGCGATTGTAAGAGAATTTTTCATTCGAGCGGCACGGGTCGCTTAGGTATGGCCCGCTCCAACCTCCTCCAGCGTTTCCTCGGCGCTCGCGCCGTCTTCATGACGCTCCTTGGTGATAGCGTTCAGGAAAATATCTTCGAGCGAGGTCCCGGCCGGGAGCTTCTTCAAGTATTCCTCGAGCACTACCCGGCCGTCGGCGATGATCACGACCTTGTCGCAGATCTGCGAGACCTCGGGCAGGATGTGCGTCGAGAGCACGACCGTTCGGTTGCCCGAGAGATGGTGGATCAGATCGCGAATTTCGTGAATCTGCCGCGGATCGAGACCGATCGTCGGTTCGTCGAGGACCAGCACGGGCGGATCGTGAATCAACGCCTGCGCCAGTCCCACGCGCTGGCGATAGCCCTTGGACAGCTGGCCGCAAATCCGATGCGGCATGTCGGTGAGGCCGCAAACTTCGAGCACGTGATCGAGCGCCGACTCGATCTTCGCGCGTGGGACGCCGCGGAGTTTTGCGACAAACCTGAGATAGGCTTCGACCCGCATGTCGAGATACAGCGGCGGATTTTCGGGCAGGTATCCGATTTTCCGGCGCGCCTCGAGCGATTGCGAAAAGATATCGAGTCCGTCGATCAGCACGGTGCCCGCGGTCGCCGGCATATAGCCGGTGATGATGCGCATCGTGGTGGTCTTGCCGGCGCCGTTGGGGCCGAGAAAGCCGAGGATGGAACCGTTCTCGGCTTTGAACGATACGTCTCTTACCGCGACAAAGTTGCCGTAAGCTTTAGTTAGGTTTTTAACCTCAATCATTCAGGTCATCCGATTCCAGAGCCACCGGGACGCCGCGGCCGGTTCAGCTTCAATTGACGAAGCGGCCTGCCCGGCAATTCAATCGACAACAGGGCAACCGACTAATTAAACACACCACGCCAAAGTGTCAATACGGCGATCTGACGTCGGGCAATATTTTCGATTGACATTCGCGGCGCTTTTGCTTTGAGAACCGTATCGGATAGTTTCGATTGATGGCCGCAGAACGCAAGCAACTCATTCTCGTCGACGGCTCCGGGTACATCTTCCGCGCTTTTTTCGCGCTGCCGCCGATGAATACGTCGCGCGGGCTGCCGACCCAGGCGGTGTACGGCTTCATCCGGATGATTCTGAAGCTGCTGAAGGACGTGCGCCCGTCGCATATCGCGATCGTCTTCGACTCGCCGAAGAAAACTTTTCGCGACGACTTGTTCGCCGAGTACAAGGCCAACCGCCCCGAGGCGCCCAACGATCTTGTCGTGCAGATTCCCTACATCCATCGCGTGGTCGAGGCGTTTCGGATCAAGTCGCTGATGCTCGATGGATTCGAAGCCGACGACGTGATCGGCACGCTCGCCAAGCGCGCCGCGCTCGAGCACTTCATCGTCACGATCATCACCGCGGACAAGGACTTCATGCAGCTGGTCGGCCCGCACGTCACGCTGTGGGACACGATGCGCGACCGGCGAATCGGGGTGCGCGAGGTCAAGGAGCGCTTCGGCGTCGAGCCGGCGGCGCTGGTCGATATCCAGGCGCTTACCGGCGATACGATCGACAACGTCAAAGGTGTGCCGGGGGTCGGCGAAAAGACGGCCGCGGCGCTGGTTCAGAAGTTCGGCGGAGTGAAAGAAATTTACGAGAACCTGGACCGTATCGAGGAGAGCGGGATTCGCGGGGCGAAAAAAATCGCGGCCCTGCTCGGTGAGCATCGCGCCGCGGTGGACCTGGCGCGACGATTGGTCCGCATCGACACCGACGTGCCGCTGAGCGTCGAGCCCGACGAATTCGCGTGGCGGGGTGTGGACGAGCGCGCGGCTGCGGAACTGATGCGCGAGCTGGAGTTCCATTCGATCCTGCGCGAGATATCGCCGTCGCAAGTGGAGCTTCCCGGTCTGGAATCGACCGCGAAGCCGGCCCCCGCCGTCGCCGGGAAGGATCTCGCCGACGCGCTCAAAACTCTTGGCCACGCACCGCGCATCGCGTTTGACCTCGCCATCGCCGAGGCCGGTCAGGACCGCTTGCAGCTCGCAAGCGCCGACCAGACAATCGTCGTCGAACATGACGGGATTGCGAGCGCAGCGCCTTTACTCGGCTCCGAGCGCCCGCCCAAATCGTGCCACGATCTGAAGACTCAAATTGGAGCGTTCGCCCGGCACGGAATTGCGCTCAAAGGCGTCGATTTCGACACGATGCTGGCGGCCTTTCTGATCAATTCGGGACAGCCGGAGCCGCGGCTAGCCGATCTGTATCACGAGTACCTGGCTCCGCTTGGCGCCAGCGGTACGCCGGGCACGAATGCGGAACTGGTGAGAAATCTTCGCGAAACGCTCGCCCCGCGGCTGGAAGCCGATGGGCTCACTTCGCTGTTCGAGGACATCGAGATGCCGACCGCGCCGATTCTGGCAGCGATGGAAGCCGCGGGAATCGGCGTGGACGGCGACGCGCTCAAGATCATCTCGAAGGAATTTGCCGAGCAACTGAATCGGCTGGAACGCGAGTGTTACGGGCTGGCCGGCCGCGAGTTCAATCTCAACTCCCCCACGCAATTGCGCGAGCTGCTGTTCAACGAGCTGAAACTTTCGGCCAAGGGCCTGAAAAAAACCAAGAGCGGATTTTCGACCGATGCCGATACGCTCGAGAAGCTCGCGGCGGTGCATCCCATGCCGCGCAAGCTGATCGAATACCGCACGATTTCGAAATTGAAGTCCACTTACGCCGACGCGCTGTCCGAGGTGATTCACTCGGGCACCGGGCGAATCCACACGACCTGGCATCAGGCGCTGGTCGCGACCGGACGGGTCAGCTCGAGCGATCCGAATCTGCAAAACATCCCGACCCGCAGCGCCGAAGGCCGCCGGATTCGCCGGGCGTTCGTGCCGAAGCCGGGATGCGTCTTCGTGTCAGCCGACTATTCCCAAATCGATCTGCGCGTGCTGGCCCATCTGTCGGGCGACAAAACATTGGTGGACGCGTTCATCACCGGCGAGGACATCCACGTGCGGACCGCGACCGAGGTACTGGGAGTCACGCCGGACAAGGTCAATGCCGAAGCGCGGCGGCTGGCCAAGGTGATAAACTTCGGGATCATTTACGGGATGGGGCCGCAGCGGCTGGCGGGCGAGCTCGGAATTGCGCTGGCGGAGGCCGCGGACTACATCAAGCGATACTTCGAGCGGCTGCCGGGCGTGCGTGCGTGGCTGGATGAGACGGTTCGCAATGCGCGCACGACGGGCTACGTAACGACGATGTACGGGCGGCGCCGTTATCTGCCCGAGCTCAACGCCCAGCCGGGCGGGGCTCGGGCGCAAGCAGAGCGAATCGCCATTAACACACCGATCCAGGGCACGGCGGCAGACCTGATAAAACTCGCTATGATACGGCTGGATGGGGTGCTTCGAGAGCGCGGGCTGGGCACGCGGATGATTCTGCAGGTGCATGACGAATTACTGCTGGAAGCGCCCGAAGACGAGTGGCGAGAGGCGGCCGAGCTGGCAAAATGCGAAATGGAGGGGGTAGCCGAGCTTAAAATTCCACTGAGGGTGGAGCTGAAATCCGGACCAAACTGGGCTGAGATGATCGGCGCGGCATGAGAAATCCGCTGAATTTAGTCGCCCGCACCTGCGTCTACTAAATTGAGAACACCAGGCCGCCACGACGGTGATGAAGCCGAGCTAATCGATCGCTCCCGCAAGGGCGATTCCGAGGCGTTTGGCGTTTTGGTGGAACGTTATCAGCGCCGCGTGGTCGGAGTCGCGCTGGCGGTAGTGCATAATCAGGATGACGCGATTGAACTGGCGCAAGAGACATTTATTCGCGCCTTTGAAAACCTTGCGAAGTTCGAATCGCGATCGAGCTTTTCAACTTGGCTGTATCGAATCGCGGCCAACCTCGCGATCGATTTCTGGCGCCGCGAGGGACGCCATGTGGTTCTTCATGGAGAAGACGCCGAAAACGAAATCGGCAAGATGCCGACCAGTCAGGGAGACTCATTCAAGGAAGTCAGCCGCAGTGAACTCTCAGCGCGCCTAAAGCAAGCGCTGGAGGAGTTGACGCCGGAACATCGTGCAGTGATACTTTTACGCGAAGTCGAAGGAATGTCGTACGACGAAATCAGCGACGTTTTGCAGTGTCCGAGAGGAACGGTCATGAGCAGGTTGCACTATGCTCGAACCCACCTGCGCAACATCTTGAAGGACCTGTCCGGAAGCTGAGCGCGATATGGCTGAATGCGGTGAAATAGGCATGATGCTCGGCGCGTTCGAGGACTCCGAACTGGAGCCCAACGAGATGCAGGAAGTCGCGTTTCATCTGGCGCGATGCGAATCCTGCGCCGCCGTCCTGGCCGATTACTCGACGCTCGGACGAGACCTCAGATCGATTGCGGCAGAGCCGTCGCTGGCCGGATTTTCGAGCGCGGTAATCGCTCGCGTCGATCGTCTGCCACAGCCCGCGCTGGCGAGACTCGCGCGTTTCTTGAGGCGCCAGGCGGATGCTGTCGGTTCAGGCTTCGCGTGGGGCGGCGCGGTAGCGGCGGTCGCCGTCGTGACGATAATTCTGATGACACCGTATGCCGAGCAGTTCGCCAATCGAGGGCCGCACTCGACGATTTCGATCGCCAACACCGGGCAAGAAGCCTCAGCGGGAGCAAATCAAGTGGCGCAAGCGGCGGCCAGCGAGCCGACAATGGCGGATAACGATTCTCACGCCGACATCTCGCGGCTCGAGTCGGAAAACCATTCGGTTGCAGTCTGGAGCGAGCCTCGCAGGGACACGACAGTCATTTGGTTACCGGATCAGCCTTAGGCCGCCATGACGCTGCGCCCCGGTAGCCTTACCTTCCTTATTATCGCGATCACGGCCTTCGGAACGCCGGGTCTCACGTACGCTCAGGCGGGACCGAAGCAGGTGACCGTTTATATCGACTCGGTTATGGCCGCGGATACCAACGAGGGAACCGACCCGCGGCTGGCGCCGATGGGCAAGAAGCTGCAGGGGCTGTTCGGTTTTTCGACTTACAGCCTGATCGGTCACAACGAGGGGCAGACCGAGTGCGGCAAGATGATCGCGTTCACGTTGCCGGGCGGCAAAATTCTCCACGTGCAGCCACGCGCCATCGACGGCGACATGATCGCGATGGAGATCGTGCTGTTCGACGGAACTCGCCCGCTGATGACCACCGACCTGAAGCTCAAGAACAATGGGACGTTGATCGTCGGCGGCCCGCGCTACGAGCAGGGGATGATGATCATCTCGATTGGCGCGAGCACCGGCGGATCGCATCCGATGCAGGCTCAAGTGGGCACCCCAGCCCAGGCAAATACCCGCTAGCAGGGGTGACCCCTGCACCCAGTATTAACGCCGCGCTCCGTTGTCGCGCGCAGCCCCTGCCGCGGGCGTGTGGTCAGAGCGGATCGAAATACGGCGCGATGCGGCCGTCGAAGTGGAACTCGCGCGCCAGCGCAATCCACTTGCGATCGATCCCGTGCATCGGCTCCGGCAGACGGTCGAGCGGGAAGAAACCGGCGGCAATCGCCTCGAGCGGATTTGGCTTCAGCTCGCCACCGACGATTCGACAATAGAAAAGCATCGAGTAGATATGCCGGGCGGGTGAGCCGCACTTCCTGCTGTCGATTACGGCGATCAAGCGCTCGGGTTCGACGATAAGCCCGGTTTCCTCGCGTGCTTCTTTGGCCGCGTTCTCCGCGGGCGATACACCAACATCGCAGAACCCGGTGGGATACCACCATTTGCCGGTCGGCCGCTGAATCAAAAGAATTTCGTCGCGCTCGTTGAATGCGATCACGCCGCATCCCGATGCCGCCGTGACATATCCTTCGTAACCGGCGATCACCTGCTCGCGCCATCGCCGGCGCAATGCTTCGGCATCTTCGTCGTTGGCGCCGGCAAGGACCGCGTGCATTCGGGCGCCCTCTTTGAGCAATTCCTCGTAGCGTTCGGAGTCGAAGCCGTCGGGCTTGAAGGCAAGTCCGGTCCGCGCGATCGCGGTTATGCGTTCTATGAAGCGCGCCAGTTCGGCGAGCAGATCAGAATCCGGCATTGGGTCTTTCCTTGTCGCGAGTTCGCGGAGAAATATAGCATGGCGGCGCGGAGCGACTGGATGAAGCTTATTCTGAGCCGCAAGGGATTCGACTCGGCGCACGGCGGATGCCCGAGCCCGATCCTGGACGGCCAACTGTTGTGCCCGCTTCCGATTCCGGATGCCGGAGCCGCGACGCCATACGGGAAAATTTCTTCGTTCAACGGCTCGGCTATCGCTCAAATTGTCGAAGACCTGACGGGCGGCCGAGTCAAGCGAGGCCACAGCGCGCATCTCGATCCGGATTTGCGCCGCGATGCGATTACGCGAGCCGCGGGATGGCGCCCAATCTTCGGTCAGGCCGGCGCCGCGCAGGGCCATCTCACTAGCCACGGGATAGGCCGCGGCGATCTGTTTCTTTTCTTCGGATGCTTTCGGAGCGCCGAGCAGGTGGGAGGCAAGTTCCGCTTCGTCCGCAGCGCGCCGAAACTTCACGTTATCTTCGGATGGTTCCAGGTCGGGTGTGTGGCCCTGGCCACCGATAGCATCGCCGCCGAAAAGCCCTGGGCAGAAGGACATCCGCATCTCGTCGTGCCCGATCGATACAAAAACAACACCCTCTATTTCGCGAGCGACCGCCTCTCGTCTATTGGCATCAACACGAGCGGCGCCGGAACCTTCGACCGGATCAGACCTGAGCTGATCCTCACACAGACCGACTCGTACATAAATTGTTCAACGTGGCGGCTGCCGCGATGGTTCGATCCGGGCGAGCGCCCTCCCCTCTCCTATCACGGCAACCCGACCCGCTGGACAAACTGCGAGACCTCGGTACGCTTGCAATCCGCTTATCCCGGCCAGGAATTCGTGCTCGACCTCGACCAGTATCCCGAAGCGCACGCCTGGCTGCGATCGATTTTCCGCGCCGCCGATCGCTAGCAGGCTGTTGAAGTCCTCGCTGGCAGAAGCAGAATCCTGAATCGCGCGCGAAATGCGCGCTGTATAAGGACCCTCACCTTCATCCTCGCCCTAACAGGGCGAGGAAACAAAAGCCCCGATCAGGTTATGCAGAGGTCCCCCTTACCCCGCTAGGCGCTCGACGCGGAGCCGCACACCGACCACGCGGCGTCGGCAAGCGCGGGCACCAGCTGCTTCATGCCGGCGAACAGAGGATCGTCGGCCTGTCCGCGCACGAATCGGGAGTAGCTGCCCTCCATGATGATCGCGAGCTTGAACAGCGCGAACGCCTGATAGAAGGGAAAATTGCGCATCGCGCGCCCGGTGCGGCGCTCGTATCGATCGATCATCTCGCGCCGCGTCAGCCATCCTTCAGCGGCGCTCATGCTGGCGATCACGCCGCCCGACGCGCGGTCGTTTGGGTCGGGCCAGTAGGTCAGCATCCAGCCGAAATCGGCCAGCGGATCGCCAATGGTGGACATCTCCCAATCGAGCACGGCGATCGCGCGGGCGCTGTTAGGGTCGAACATCACGTTGTCGAGCTTGTAATCTCCATGAACGATCGTGGGCGCCGGCGACTGGGGGATTCGCGCGCGGAGCCAATCCTTGACGTTTTCCATCACGGGCAGCGGGCGGGTGTGCACAATCGTGCGCTCGAGCTGATCGGTCCATCGCTTGAGCTGGCGTTCGAGGTAGCCGTCAGGCCGTCCGAAACCCTCAAGACCGACCGCGCGCCAATCGACTTCCTGCAGCGCGACGAGCACATCCACCATCTGTTCGCTGACCCGGCGGCGAAGCTCGGGGGTTTGAACGAAATGCCGGTTGTCGGCTCGCACTACCTCGCCGCGCATATACTCCATCAGGTAAAACGGCGCGCCGAGATATGACGGGTCATCGCACGCAGCGTATACGCGCGGCACCGGCACGGCGGTGTTCTGGAGAGCCTTGAGCACGCGATATTCGCGCATCACGTCGTGCGCGGTCGGGAGCAGCGATCCACGCGGCGGACGGCGCAGCGCCCAGCAATGGCCGTCGAAATGAATCAGATGAACCTCGTTGGAATGGCCGAACGAGATATTTTCGGAGCGAAGCGCGCCGGTTTCGCCGAGCTTGCGCTCATCGAGGAACCGCTTCAAGCCAGCGAGATCCACCGTGGCCGACGGTCCGGTTTTTTCCTGCGTTGAAGTACTCATCGAGCCGTACTGTTTTCGCAAACGCAGTTCGCGGTCAAGTGAAATTGACCTGGCTGTGCCGACTGGGCTGCCGCCTTCTCCTTCTCCGCTTTGCCGTCTTGCGACGGCAAAGCGCCTACCTATACAAAGAAATGCAGTGAACGCAGCACCGAAGTTGAACGACAGCCAGAACATCGGGCAGTTGGCCGCGATGATCCGCCTGGCGCGGCCCCATCAATGGGTCAAGAACGCGCTGGTATTGGCGGCGTTGGTATTCGGCCAGCGTCTGTTCGTTTTTCACGATGTCGTGCTTGCGGCCGTCGCAGTCGTCGCGTTCTGCGCGCTTTCGAGCGCCGGTTACGTTCTCAATGACATCGCCGACCGCGAGGCGGATCGGCTGAATCCCGAAAAATGCGACCGCCCGCTGGCGCGCGGCGATATCACGGTTGGCGCAGCAAGCAGGGCGGCCATCTCGCTGGCAGCGATTGCGGCCGTGCTGAGCATCGTACTGGGCCCGGCATTCGTGGGAATCGCACTGCTGTACGTCGCGCTTCAGTTTGGGTATTCGCTGTGGGCCAAGCATCAGGTGGTCATCGACGTGATCGCGGTTGCGATTGGTTTCGTGCTTCGCGCATTCGCCGGCGGCGTCGCAATTCACGTCGAGGTATCGCCATGGCTGGTCTTCATCACGTTCGTGTTGGCGCTGTTCCTGGTGCTGGCGCGCAGACGCCACGAACTGATTGCGCTGGGCGACGACGCCGTCGCCCATCGCAGCGCGCTCTCGCAGTACAGCGTCCGGCTGGTCGATCAGATGATCTCGATCGTCGCCGGCGCGACTCTCGTCAGCTACATGATTTACACTGCGTCGGCCGAGGTCGAAGCGAAGCTCGGGACCCGGCATCTCTATCTGACGGCGCCGTTCGTCGCATTCGGAATCCTGCGCTATCTGTACCTTATCGACGAGCGCGACGAAGGCGGCGACCCCGCCAGCGTGCTGTTCCACGATCGGCCGCTGATGCTCGCGGTCGCGCTGTGGATCCTTGCCGATGTCGCGTTGTTGTACTTCTAGGACTGCGGTTCGCGCGCGATCTCAATAATTCGGCAGAACTCCGGTCGGCGAGCCAACCAGGCCCAACTGCTGGAACGGATTGGTTCCAAATGGGCGTTGCCCATACGAGCCCAAACCGCCAAGCGTCAATTGGAACTGGAACTGTACGTCATTGGGATTGTACGAATCGGTGACCCCGAAATCCGCCGCCCAACAATCGCACGGCGATTTCAGCCGCAGGCCATATTCGGTGTACAGCGCTTGACTCGACGCGATATCGTAGCTGGGCGCAAAGTACACCCCCATGAAATCGAATATCTCGGTGTACGCGGCTCCCGATATGAACTCCGCAGCGTTTCTGTTCGTCCCGGGAATGACCGTGTCGTTGCGATTGGCGTAGTTGAATGCCAATTGGAAGAACGAGCCTTGCAACGCCTTGCCCATAGCTAAATTCGACCCTTTGGTCGACCACGGCGGCTGGTAATCCACCGCCGCGTCGGCAAGCGTGACCCCGGCATGGGATCGCGGACTGTAGTCAACCTGCGAAGTAAATGTCGCAACCTGGCTCGCAAAGATGTGCAACAGCGCCTCGATGTCCGACATGTCCGATCCATTGGCCACTTGGTGCCCAACATCGTAAGCCTGCTGTATCGTCAACGAACCAATTTGCGAGGAATGCTCGCCGTCCCGGACGATATTACCCGCGTGTGGCAGCATCGAATCCGGGCTCAGCGGTTCTTCATGCAACGGCCCAACGGCCGAATCGGCATCGGATAATTCTTCGTTCGCGGTCCCGTCGTCGGTTGTGGTCTCCTCCGGAGGCAATCCGGCGGTCTTGGCAAACAGGCGCGTGGTGAACCCATAACTGAACAGATTGCGCGAGTTCAGACGATCGAACGAATCAAACAAGGGCATGTTGCCCTGGTAGATGTTCGGCACATAGTAATAATTGGCAAACGGTTCGATTACATTTTTGAGCTTGTTGATCGACTTCCATCCGACGTCGTAAACGCGATCAAGGTCCGTTGAGATTCCGGCTTTTGCGTATGGGACGATTCGTGCGCTTATTCCTTGCGAAGTGAAAGAGCTCAGCGCAAGACAATTATTCCAAATTTGCTCCTTAGTGCCGTTGTCTGCGCAAGTGGGGTGCGGGTAACCGGGTTGGGTTCCGACCGGAATGACATTGATGTTGTATCCGGCGGTGTCATAGAACGCCGCTTGCGAACCTATCTCCCCGTAACCATAGACGTAGTCGCCCCACCGCCATGGCAGCGTAACGCGAGGATTGGCGTCCAGGCGCGCGCCATCGATCCCTTTGTACCGGTAGAAGTTGACTGCCTCCGCATCGTAATCCGCGAACATAAGGTTGTCGAAGAGTTCCTGGCGTCCGGTCACCGTCAGATCGGGAAGCCGCTGCAACGCGAATTGTTGCGGCTGAATCAGATCTTGATTCCAAATGCCCCCCAGCCGCACGAACGCGTTTCCGAATTGATCGAGCAACCCGAAATCCGACGGCGCATCTCGCATCGAGCTGAAGTTACTGGTCGGAAAGCCGTGCGACAACGTCCACACATCCATCTCGCGCAGGTACAGGCTGTCGCTGACGGAAACTGCATCGCCGTATGCGATCAGATTGTCCGTGAGATGCTCCCGCATCATTCCGATTATCCCGTAGCGGTCCAGTGGGATGTGCGTATCGGCGAGCTGCGTGTCCGTGATGTCGCCCACACGATTCGCTTCCGACCGGAGCGACTCGTTGTAGAACGCGCCGTCCACCCAGAAGTAATCGTCCTTCCCATTAACCAACCGATACTCGCCCAGGCCTCCGACTCGCTGCGAGGTCTCGATGTCGAGCGCGACCGTCGCGTCGGAACTTTTATCAATCGCGATATAGTACGGCTGCAGCCACTGAAAGCCGCGCATTCCCGATTCACCCTCTCGCCCCATCAGAAGGCCGCTTTGCCGCGAAGTATCAGCCGGAAAGACAAAGTACGGCGTCTTGATTATCGGGTAGCCGGCCACGTTGAAGGTGGCGTTGTGGGCGGTGCCGGTGTGCCCCATGTTCACTACCATCTGATCGGCGTTTATCGACCAGTCGGGCGTGCCCTTCTCGCATCCGCAGGTCGTAAAGAATCCATCCTTCACCTCGTAGCTCTGCCCCTCGAGCTTTACGATCTGCTTGCCTTCAAGATGGTAAATATCTTTTTTCGCCAAAATCTTGGCGTTGTTAAGCACCATCGTCTCATTGGTAATGTCGATCGTCCCGTCGCTCGCCCACATTTCGATTTCCGGATCGATCAAATGGACATGGCCGATCGCGCGGGCCTGGCGCTGGCGGCGGTTTATGTCGATCTCGTCGGCCTTCAGCACGCTGCCGCCCTGGCTCATCACGGCATCGCCCTTTACCACGAAGGTGTCGGTCTTGGAGTCGTAGATCGTTTCCTGGCCGGTGACGGTGACCGGTTCTGCTCCATGCTCGCTGCGGACCGGGGCAGGAACTGCAAACCCCTTCGCGCGCCTGGCGGGCGGGGCTGGTTGGGAACCGGCCGGCGCGTCTGCGTTGACGATAGCCGGCGAGAGCATCGCTGCCCACGCCAACAAAACCGTGATCCCAATTCGTCTAAGCGCCGGCTTCAGGAAACAACCCAATTCGCCCCTCGCGGGTGAGAAAATACGGGTAAACTTCGCCGATAAGATACACCGAACCCGTGATCAGCGCCACGTCATCGGGCGCCAATTCAGAAATTACTCGCTCGATCGCGCGGAGCGGATCGCGCTCGACGCGGGCGGGACAGTGTGCCGCGAAATGCGCCACCAGCTGCTCCGGTTCGAGCGGGCTTTTGGGCTTGGCCCGCGTCAAGGTAACGTCGCGCACACGCGGACCCAGCATGGCGGCCATGGGTCGCCATTCCTTGGCGGACTGGCAGCCGAATATCAGGCGCGGCTTCACGCCCGGACCGAGCTCGACGCTCATCGTCTCGAGCAATGCCGCAATACTCATCTCGTTGTGCGCGCAATCAAGGATAACCAGCGGCCGCTTCGATACGACGTCGAAGCGCCCCGGCCAGCATATCTCCCGGATGCCGCGCCGGATGGCGTCCTCGTCGATTCGCCAGCCCTGGGCGCGCAGCGCCTCAAGCGACGCCACCGCAATCGCGGCGTTCTCGTGCTGAAATGGACCCGCGAGCCCAATCTCGAGATCGCGGATTTCCAGCCCCAGGCCGTGGTAGTCCAATCGATGCGCCGGGGCGTGCGATCGGTACGAGAAGTCGCGATCGATCAAGCGCACGGCGCTTCGGCGCTGCGCGGCTAGCGACGTCAGCACCAGGCGCGCATCGGGGTCGCGCGCGCCAATCACGACCGGGACATCGTTTTTGATTATCCCGCCCTTCTCACCCGCGATCGCCGCGATCGTGTAGCCGAGATATTCCATGTGATCGAAACCGATCGGCGTAATTACACTCAAAATCGGCGTTACCACATTGGTCGAATCGAGCCGCCCGCCGAGCCCCGTCTCGACCACCGCGCACTCGACGGCCGCCTCGGCGAAGTACAGGAACATCATCGCGACCGTGAACTCGAAAAACGTGAGCGCCAGCCCCGCGCGGTCGTAAATCGCGCGCAGCCGCTCGATATAATCGAGCATTTGCTCCGCCGGAATTTCGGCGCCGGAGACTCGCGTCCGCTCCGCCAGGTTTACCAGGTGCGGCTTGGTGTAGAGTCCGGTGCGGTAGCCGGCTGCGCGGAGGCAACTGTCGAGCATCGCGGCCACCGAACCCTTGCCCTTGGTGCCCGCGATATGCACGGCGCGAAGCCTGCGATGCGGATTGCCGATCAGCGCGAGCGCGGCGTCCATGCGCTCGAGCTTGTATATCTCGCCGCGCGACTCCAGCGAATACAGCCAGTCGATAGTTTTAGAGAGCTGGTCCATTTCCAGCCCGGAGTTTACCGCCTGTCACTCGACGGCGGAAGATTCTGCCCGGGCCGATGGTGTCCGATTCTTCCCTCGCCCGTTATTTTTACGGGAGAGGAGGCCGATCGCTCGGCGGTCGGCAGGTGAGGGTTCTGCAGCCAAAGCAACAATTGAGGCGACGGCGCAGGCTCGCTGTAGTTCCCGGCATCAGGACCCTTCCCCAGCGCGCCTCCCCTTAGCTTTGCCCTTCGATGCACCCTGCCCTGCGCCGCGGTTGCCGCGCGGCTTTGTCAGCATCGCCAGAATTCGCGACAGCGTGAAGCGCATCTGATGACGCGGGACAATCGCGTCCAGCATCCCGTGCGCCAGCAGGAACTCCGCGCGCTGAAAGTCGTCGGGAAGCTGTTGATTGCTGGTCTGTTCGGTCACCCGCCGGCCCGCAAAACCGATCAGCGCTCCGGGCTCCGAGATATTCAAATCGCCGAGCATCGCAAACGATGCGGCGACGCCGCCCGTGCTTGGATCGCACAGCACGGAAATATAGGGCAGCCGCGCGTCGCGAAATCGCGCGATCGCGGAGGAAACCTTCGCCATCTGCATCAGTGACAGCGCACCTTCCTGCATTCGCGCGCCCCCCGACGCAACGAATACGATCACCGGCAGCTTGCGCTCGCGCGCGATGTCGAACAGGCGCGCCAGCTTCTCGCCTACCACCACGCCCATGCTGCCGCCCATGAATTCAAAATCCATCACGCCGATCGCCACCGGCCGATTCTCGATCTTGCCGATTCCAACCACCACCGCGTCGTTGCGGCCGCTGCGCGCCCGCGCTTGTTCCATCCGCGCCGGGTACGGCTTGGAATCGACGAAGCCGAGCGGATCACCAATCGTCATATCGGCCATCAGCTCGCGCCACGTCCCGCGATCGACGCCGAGCGAAAGCCGCTGCGCGACGGTGACGCGGAAATGATATCCGCACTTGGGGCACACGTTCAGATTGCGTTCCACTTCTTTGCGGAACGCCATCTCCTTGCACGACGGGCACTTCGACCAGATGTCGTCGGAGGGCGCCGGCGCCGCGGCGATCGTCGGTTCGCGTTCAGCCATCTGAGTCCCCCAATCCGGGCGCGCGCTCGCCTCCGCGCGCCGCCTTCATCGCATCTTTCATTGCGCCGACCAGTCCGCCCACCGCCTCGGGCACGTCGCCGGACTTGATGTGCGCTTCGATCAGCAGGGAAATCGCACTGCCGACTACTACCGCATCCGCCATCGTCGCGACCTCGGCGGCCTGCGCGGGCGTCGATATGCCGAAGCCGACCCCGATTGGCAGATCGGTGACGCTGCGCAGCTCGCGCATATGCTCCGCAATGCCGGCATCGAGATGCGCGCGGGCGCCGGTCACTCCCGTCACCGATACATAATAGAGAAAGCCACTGGCCGAGCGCGCGATCGCGCGGCTTCTGTCCAGCGGCGTCGTCGGCGCGAGCAGGTAGATGATGTCGAGACCGTTGGCGCGCGCCGGCCGCTTGAGTTCGCCGGCTTCCTCGGGCGGCAGATCGACCGTCAGTATCCCGTCGATACCCGCCCGCGCGGCATCCGCGCATAACCGCTCGCATCCGTAGTGAAAGATCGGATTGAAGTACCCGAACAGGATGATCGGAATCTGAGTCTGGGCGCGAAGCTCGCTCACCATCGAAAGAATCGCCGCCAACGACGCGCCCGCGCCGAGTCCGCGCGCCAGCGCGCGCTGGTTGGCAGGTCCGTCGGCCATCGGATCGGAAAACGGCACGCCCAGCTCGATCAAGTCGGCGCCGCGAGCCTCGAGTTCGAGCACCAGCCTGCGCGTGGTATCCATATCGGGATCGCCGGCAACGATGAACGGGATTAATGCCGCCTCGCCGCGCGCGCGCAACTCGCTAAATTTACGTTTGATTCGCCCCGTCGCTGCCATAACCCTACACCGTCACCCCGAACGCTTTGGCGACCGTTTGCATGTCCTTGTCGCCGCGCCCGGACAGATTCACGATCATGATTTGCTCCTTTGGCAATTGCGGCGCCAGCTTGATTGCGTGCGCCACCGCATGAGCGCTCTCGAGCGCCGGAATGATTCCCTCGGTCTCCGACAGCGTCTTCAGAGCGTCGAGCGCTTCGGCGTCGGTAACCGAGGTGTATTCGGCGCGGCCCACGTCCTTCAGCCACGAATGCTCGGGGCCGACGCCCGGATAGTCCAGCCCGGCGGCGATCGAATGCGTCTCGCGAATCTGTCCGAGCTCGTCTTGCAGCAGATAAGTCTTGTTGCCGTGCAGAACGCCGACGCTGCCCGTCGTGATCGTGGCCGCATGATGCGGTCCGCTGATGCCGAGGCCGGCAGCCTCGACGCCGATCATCCGCACCCCCGTGTCTTTGATGAACGGATAGAAAAGTCCAATCGCGTTCGAGCCGCCGTTGACGCACGCGACCAGCACGTCGGGGATACGCCCTTCGTGTTTGAGAATCTGGCGGCGCGCCTCACGCCCGATGACCGACTGGAAGTCACGCACGATCATCGGGTACGGATGCGGTCCCGCGGTGGTGCCAATCAGATAGTAAGTGTTGCGCACCGTCGCGATCCAATCGCGCAGCGCCTCGTTCATCGCGTCCTTCAGGCTCTTGCTGCCGCCCTCGACGGGAGTGACCTTCGCGCCGAGCAGCTTCATCCGAAAGACGTTCAGCGATTGACGCTCGACGTCGATCGAACCCATGAAGACTTCGCACTCGCGGCGAAACAGCGCCGCCATCGTGGCCGTGGCGACGCCATGCTGTCCCGCGCCGGTCTCGGCCGTGATGCGCGACTTGTTCATCCGCACCGCCAGCAGAGCCTGTCCGAGAGTATTGTTCACCTTGTGCGCGCCGGTGTGGCAGAGGTCCTCGCGCTTCAAATAAATCTTCGCGCCGCCCAGCCGTGCGGTGAGATTCTCGCACAGGTAGAGCGGCGTCGGGCGTCCCACGAACTCCCGCGAGCGCCGCTCGAGCTCGTCACGGAATTTTGGATCGCGACGCGCCTGCTTGTAGGCGCTCTCGAGCTCGAACAGCGCCGGCATCAGGGTTTCCGCAACGTACTTTCCGCCGAACTGGCCAAAATGGCCGCGGCTATTGGGAACGTTTTGCATTTTTTACGAAGCTCCTCAGTTTATCGTGGTCTTTTACGCCCGGTGACGATTCGACGCCGCTTGCGCAATCGACCGCGTAAGGGCCGAGTGCGGCCACCTCGGCAACGTTGTCGGGATTCAATCCGCCGGCGACAAACGCCCGGCTCAAGTCGAGCCGGCGAAGCTGATCCAGCGGGATACGGTTTCCAGTGCCTCCGTGGAGTTTCGCATCGAAGGCGTCGAAGAGCACGTAGTCCGCGCGGCGCGGCGTCACGCTCGACACTTCGCCCGGCTTCAGCAGGCAGGTGACGATCGATGGAACCGGCCAACCCGCGAGCGCCGCGTCATCCTCATCGCCGGAGAACTGGATCATGTCGAGCGACGCGGCGCGCAATCGGTCATCTATGTAGGCGCGCTCGGCGTTAACGAACACTCCAATCACAGCGGCGCGGGAGCCAATCGCCGCACGAATCTCTCGGGCGCGATCGATCTCGACGTAACGCGGACTTTTCGCGTAGAAATTGAGACCGATCATATCGGCCCCGGCGGCAATCGCCGCGTGCGCGTCTTCGACGCGCGTTACACCACAGATTTTGACGCGAACTGCCATCTTACTTCCGCGGCGGCGCGCCCCCGAACGCGTTCATCAGCTCGACAAGCTTCGCACCCGGCGTAGTACCCCTCAGCAGACTCTCGCCGATCAGAAACGCGCGCGCGCCGGCCGCGTCGAGGCGCCGAATATCGTCGGGCGAATCGATTCCACTTTCGGTCACTATCACCGCGTCTCCCCTGTAGTCCGCGAGCAGGCGCTCGGTTACCGCGATATCCGTCACGAAAGTATGCAAGTTGCGGTTGTTGACACCAACCAGCCCCGAGCCGATTTTCCCGGCGAGCGCGAACTCGCCTGGATCGTGCGACTCGACCAGCGTCGCCATCCCAAGCTCACGCGCAAGCGCCGCCAGCGATCGCAGTTCCCCGTCCTTCAGCATCGCCGCGATCAGCAGAATGCAATCGGCGCCGGCCGCGCGCGCTTCGTAAACCTGGTACGGCTCGAAGATGAAGTCTTTGCGCAACAGCGGGACATCCACGGCGGCGCGGACGGCGCGCAGATCGTCGAGCGAGCCCTTGAAATGGACGTCGGTCAGAACGGAGATGGCAGCCGCTCCGCTGGCGACATACTCGCGGGCGACATTGGCTGGATCGAGTCCGGGCATGATGTCGCCCTTGCTGGGCGACGCGCGTTTGATCTCGGCGATTATCGCGGGACGCCGGGCGCGCAGCGCTGCGATGAAATCGCGCGGCTTGGGCGCTCGCCCCGCTTCAGCGACGATCGCCATCGGCGACACGATTGCGCGTCGGGCGCGCACTTCGACGCGTTTGGCGGCGTAAATATTGTCGAGGATCGAGGTCATTGGATTTCTTTCGCGGCTTGTTTCGGGATTTCTCCGTTGCTGGCGCGCCGCAGCTTGTCGAGGACTTCCAGGGCGCGGCTCGAGGCGATAATTTCGTGCGCCGCATCCACTCCTTCTTTCAGCGACGCGGCCATCCCGCCGACGTAAATTGCGGCGCCCCCGTTCAGCGCGAGCACATCTTGCGCCGGGCCCGCGCCACCATCAAGCGCGCTGCGCAAAACTCGCACGGCGTCGTCGAGATTCCTGATCACCAGCGCGCGATGGTCGCCGCGAGACACGCCGAGGCTCTCCGGCGTGATTTCATATTCCGTCAACTCGCCATTTCGGAGTTCCGTAACATGGGTCGGACCGTCGAGCGCGATTTCGTCGACCCCGTTGTCGCCATGCACGACCATCGCGCGCCGGGTTCCGAGTGCCTTGAGCGCGTGCGCCATCGGTCTGATCAGACTGTCCTCGGCGACGCCCAACAGATGGAAGTGCGGACGCGTAGGGTTGCCGATCGATCCCATCAGATTGAAGATGGTGCGAATTCGCAGCTCGCGTCTGAGCGGCGCAAGCTGCTTGAACGCGGGATGATAGGCAGGCGCGAAAATGTGGCAGCATCCCGCCACCTCCAGGCATCGTTTCAGCCCATCCGGATCGCAATCGATCTTCACGCCCATCGCTTCGAGCACGTCGGCCGTGCCTACCGTGCCGCTGATCGCTCGATTGCCATGCTTGGCGACCGGCACGCCCGCCGCCGCGGCGATCAACGCGGCGCCGGTCGAGATGTTGAAGGTACTGGCGCCGTCGCCGCCGGTGCCGCAGGTGTCGAGCACCTCGCCCGCGCGAAGATTGAGCGGACGCGCGCGCTCGCGCATCGCACGCACCGCGCCCGCCAGCTCATCGGCCTCGGCGCCCTTGATTTTCAGCGCCACCAGGAACGCGCCGACGACGGCGTCATGCGCGCCACCGTCCATGACCTCGCCGATCGCGAGTTCGGCCTCCGCGCCGGTGAGCGAGCGCCCGTCGATGAGCGCCAGCAGCGCGCCATGGAGTCCGCTCATCGCGCGTTCCCGTCCTGATCGAGCCGGTCGAGAAAGTTTTTCAGCAGATGCTTGCCCTCGAAGGTCAGAATCGATTCAGGATGAAATTGCACGCCTTCGATAGCGTGCTGTTTGTGGCGAAGCCCCATGATTTCGTTTTCCGCAGTGCGGGCGCTGACTTCCAGCGCCGGCGGAATCGACGCCGCATCGACTACCAGCGAATGATAGCGCATCGCGTCGAACGGGCTGGGGATTCCCGCGAAAATCGTTTTGCCGTCGTGAATCACCGGCGAGGTCTTGCCGTGCATCAGGCGACCCGCGCGCACGACCTTTCCGCCGAACGCCTCGCCGATGCATTGCAGGCCGAGGCACACGCCGAGAATCGGAACTTCACCCGCCATCTCGCGCAGCAGCTTCAGCGAGATTCCGGCCTGGGATGGAGTGCACGGTCCGGGCGAGATGACGACTGCGGCGGGATGAAGCGCGCGAATGCCGGCGACGTCGATGGCGTCGTTGCGCTTGACCGTGACGCCGGCGCCAAGTTCGCCGAGGTACTGCACGAGGTTGTAGGTAAACGAGTCGTAGTTGTCGATCATCAGAAGTCGAAGTCGATCATTGCGCGCCATGCGACTTACCTCTTCGCCGCGTTTTCAAAGCCACGCGCGGCCTCAAGCGCCCGCACCATCGCGCGAGCCTTGTTTACCGATTCCTCGAATTCCGCGCCGGGGTCCGAGTCGGCGACGACGCCGCCACCGGCCTGAATGTAAACGCGGTTGTTCTTGATCAGCAGCGTGCGCAGCGCGATCGCGGTGTCGGTGTTGCCGGTGTAGCTGAAATAGCCGACCGCGCCGGCGTACACGCCGCGGCGCACGGACTCGAGCTCGTCGATAATTTCCATGGCGCGGATTTTCGGGGCGCCGGAGACGGTGCCCTGCGGAAAGGTCGCGGCGAATGCGTCGAACGCGTCGCATCCCTCGCGCAGCACGCCGGTGACGTTCGACACTATATGCATCACGTGCGAGTAGCGTTCGACGACCATCAGCTCCGTCACTTTCACCGAGCCGATTTCGGAGACCCGGCCGACGTCGTTGCGCCCGAGATCGACCAGCATCACGTGCTCGGCGCGTTCCTTGGGATCGGCGAGCAACTCGGCTTCGAGCTCCTGGTCCTCGGCCTCCGTCGCGCCGCGCCGGCGGGTTCCCGCGATCGGCCGCAGGGTAATCTCTCGACCCTCGACCCGGACCATCACTTCCGGCGAGGCGCCGACCAGCGTGTGATCGCCCAGGCGCAGGTAGAACATGTAGGGCGACGGGTTAATCGTGCGCAGGCTGCGGTAGATGTTGAACGGATGCACGGTCAGGGGCGCCTCGAAGCGCTGCGACGGAACGACCTGGATAATGTCGCCGGCCGCGATATATTCCTTGGCCGCAGAAACCATCGCCATGTAGCCTTCGCGCGTCTGGTTCGAGGTGATGGACGCGTCGTTGATGGCGGCGTTGCTTGCACCCTCGAGAAACGGCGGCACCGCAGGGCGTTTGAGGCGCTCGATTAATTCGTCGATCTTCACGCGCGCGCTTTGATACGCCATTTTTGTCGAGGCGAACTCCTCGACCGGCACGTTGGCGATTATTTTGAGCGTCTGGCGGACGTTGTCGAAGCACAGCACCGTGTCGGTAAACATCAGGCAGAAATCGGGGGTGCCGAGATCATCGTGCGTGGTCTCGGGAATCTTCTCGAAGCATCGCACGATATCGTAAGCGAGAAATCCCACTGCGCCGCCGAAGAAGCGCGGCAGGTTGGGCAGCTCGGGAGCGCGGAAGTGCTTGACCTCGGCGCGCAACTCCTCGAACGAGTTGGCCACCGAGCGCACTTCGACGCCGCGGCCGGGCCGGATGATATCCATTCGGTTCTTGCGCGCGCGCATCACGACCGACGGCTCGGAACCGAGGAAAGTGTAGCGTCCCCATTTCTCGCCGCCGCGGACGCTTTCGAGCAGAAAGGCGTAATCGTCACGCGCGACCTTCAGGAAGGCGGAGACGGGAGTCTCGAGGTCGGCGGCGATTTCCTCGAAGACCGGGATGAGGTTGAAGCCCTTCGCCGCCAGTTGTTCGAATTCGCTTTCAGTGGGTTGCAACATCTAAATTGCCTCGCTTGCTTCCAACTCCATCACTCAAAAAAAGAAAAGGGCCGCAGGTTTTCCGCCCGCGGCCCTCTTAAGAAATCGGTTTTGCGATGAATTACAAAGCCGGCGCGCAGGCGGGTGCATCGACGTGCCAACGCCACCATCCCGCACAAATTTTCCGGCTCGTGAGATTCATCGTTGGCTTAATGATCCATGCGCGGCGGCCGATTGTCAATGCAGGGGCCAGCGCCTGCAAACAAAGCTTGATAAATGTGCTTTCAATTCGGTAGGGTGTGTCTGCTTTAGGTTTAGCAAATTATCCAGGCATATGAGTGACTGAGATGCGTCAGAGTGCGACCTTCACCGCGATTTCCCTGTTTGCCGCGCTTTCGGCTTTGCTCCTCCAGGCGTGCGATCCCTGCTCTTCGTGCTCTACCAGCCCGAAACACACTCCAACCGCCACGGCGACTTCAACCACTTCCGTATCCCCGACACCCACGGGTACGCCGTCGATGACGTCGACGGCCACGTCCACGCCAACCGGCACAGCAACCGCGACGGCAACCGCGACGGCAACCCCGACGCGGACCGCGACGTTGACTCCGACGCCAACCCGCACCGCAACGGCGACTTCGACGCCGACGGCCACGGTAACCGCGACGCCCACTGCCACGCCGACTTGCGCGCCTTCGGGCGGTACCAGGGTGCCGGAGGCTGAGGCCCCTGCCGACGCGATGTTCGTCAGTGATTCCAGCAATTCGCGCGTGCTGGAGTATCTACCGCCGTTCACGACCGGGATGTGTGCAAACGTGGTCTTCGGCCAGCCCGACTTCACGACCTCGGGCCAGAACGTGACGCAAAGCGGGATGGGAAATCCGGAAGCGACCGCACTCGATGGGTCCGGGAATCTATGGTCGGGAGATTTCTACTTTGGACGGGTGATCGAATTCGTGCCGACATTCAGTAACGGTATGGACGCCAGCCTGGTCATCGGTCAGCAGAATTTCACGACCAATGGCGGCTCGAGCGGGATACCTGCATCGCAGAGCAACATGAACAACGTGGTCGGGGTGGCATTCGACCCGGCCGGCAATCTGTGGGCAGGAGACTTCAACAACAATCGCATCCTTGAATTCGAGCCGACGTTTGCCAGCGGGATGAATGCGAGCGTGGTCATCGGTCAGACTGACTTTACTTCCACCGGCGCCGCCACCACGGCCAGTGGGCTCAATGTGCCGAAATTCTTCACCTTTGATGGGAACGACAATCTGTGGGTCAGCGACTACGCGAATAATCGGGTGCTCGAATTCGCTACGCCGCTATCCACGGGAGAGGCGGCGAGCCTGGTCATCGGTCAAACCGACTTCACGTCGAGTGGAAGCGGCACCACGTCGAGCACGCTCAAGGCGCCATTCAGCGCGGCTTTCGATCCGGATGGCGACCTGTGGGTGGCAGATTCGGTGAATAACCGGGCGCTCGAGTTCGTGCCGCCATTCACAAGCGGCATGAGCGCAAGCGTCGTCATTGGGCAGCCGGGCTTCACCAGTTCGAACTCGGTAACCACGCAGAATGGACTGGCGAGTGCTTCGGATGTGAAGTTCGATAGCGTCGGGAATCTCTACGTCGCCGATCCCAACAACAATCGCGTTATGATATTCGAGCCGCCGCTGACGACCGGGATGAACGCCAGCATTGTGATCGGGCAGCAGAATTTCACTTCATCGGCAGCGGCCACTTCGGCGAACGGATTGGACGGGCCGCTGGGAGTTACGCTCGGCCCGGTGCCAGCCATCCCCTAGCCAGAAAGAGACACATCAGAGTCAGCGAAACCGACGCTGGGTTTGCAGCGGCGGGCGGCTGGCTCAATGCGAGGTCGTGTAGGCTTGGCGGTATTGCTCGCGGAGTTTGTTCTGCGCGGCAGCCGCTTCGCCGGCGCTGGCGTAGGGTCCGATGCGCACGCGGTACCAGGTCTGCCCGTTGAGCGCGACCTTCATCTCCTGCGCGCTGTAGCCGAGCGTCTTGAGCCGTGAGACCATCTCGTCCGCCCCGCTCTTGTCCATCACGGCTTCGATCTGGATGTTGTACGGCTTCGCGCCGCGAGCAAGGGCGCGGGCCGGTGCGGTGGGAGCGGAGGCCGTTTCGGAATCTTCGTCGGATTCGTTTTCATTGTCGCGCGCGGGAGGATTGACCGCAGGTGCCCCGGGACGCGGTTTCAAGCGCGCGACGGTGGCAGGCGAGGTGCGCACAGCCGGCGGTACCTCGCCGACGGCGGGCGCGGGCGGTTTGACGTGGAGCGATGGCGGTACAGCCGCAATCGATGGCGACGCGACGGCCGCAGATGACATCTCAGGTACGGGCGCGGGCTTTTCGCCGGATGCAGGGGGACTCGGCAGCGGGTAGGTCGAGGAGATTTGATTCAAGTCGGGTTGGTTCTGCCGGGCCATCTCGTAGCCCGCGACCAATCCGAGCGCGAAGACCCCGCCCGACAGCCCGACCAATCCGAGTAAAATTAGAAACCAGCCGCCCGCCCTGACTTCGAATCGCATCCCGTTTTAGTTCCTCACATCCGCTCTGGAGCGCTCACCCCGAGCAACTCGAGTCCGCCGGCAATCGCATCTTTGAGAATCCCCGCCATGAACATCCGCGCCAAACTGAGTTCGCGATCCGGCCCGATTATACGACTGGCGGGCTTGTTGTAGTAGCGATGGAACTCGCCGGCCAGCTCAAGCAGATAGAACGGAATCCGATGCGGCTCGAGCGCCTCGGCCGCCGCGGACATGACCTCGGGAAGTCCAACCGCACGCTTGGCGAGATCGAGTTCCTCGGCGCCGAGCAAATTGAGATCGATGGCCGACTGATCCGCGGGGAGCATCAAGCCCTTGGCCGCGCCCTCGCGAAAGATACTGGCCAGGCGCGCGTGCGCATACTGGACGTAAAAGACGGGATTCTCGGGCGCCTGCTTTTTGGCGAGTTCGAGATCGAAGTCGAGCTGGCTGTCGGACTTGCGAAACAGAAAGAAAAATCGCACCACGTCGGCGCCGACTTCGTCGATCAACTCGTCGAGCGTGACGTAGGTCGCCTTGCGCGTGGACATCTTGACCTTTTCGCCGCCGCGCGTGAGCGTGACGAACTGGTAGATAATCGCGCTGATGGGCGTGATGTCGTAGCCGAGCGCCTTGACGGCAGCGATGACCTGCTGATGCTCGGCGATATGATCGGCGCCGAACACGTCCACGATCAGATCGAAGCCGCGCTTGAGCTTCTCGATGTGATAGGCGATGTCGGGGGTGCGATAGGTCGGCTGGCGGTCGGGGCCGGAGCGCACCAGCACGGCGTCCTTGGGAAGTCCGAGCGGCTCGCCGCGCAGCCAGATGGCGCCGTCCTTTTCGACGGTGAAGCCGCCGTCGTGCAGCGCTTTGAGGACGGCGTCAACCTTTCCACTGCTGAAGAGATCGAGCTCGTTGGTATAGACGTCGAAGCGAACCCCCAGGCGCGTGCAGGTCCGGTTGATGTCGGCGAAGATGGCACTGACGGCCGCCTCGCGAAACTCGTCGAGTTCGGTAACGGACACGAGCGCGTCGCCGCGCTTCGCTTTCAGAGCGCGCGCGATGTCAAGGATGTACTCGCCCTGGTAGCCGTCTTCGGGCAGCGGCGCGTCGATGCCGTGCTCCTGAAGGTATCGCGCGCGCACCGACTCGCCGAGCAACTTCATCTGGCGGCCGCCGTCGTTGAAATAATATTCGCGCGTGACGTCGAAGCCGGCCGCCTCGTAGAGGCGCGCGATGGTGTCGCCGAGCACGGCGTTGCGGCCATGGCCGACGGTCACGGGGCCGGTGGGATTGGCGGAGAGAAACTCGACCTGGACTTTTTTTCCAGCACCCGGACGCAGCTCCCACGGTCGCGGCTTCCAGAACGCGCGACCGGCGCTCGTGGCGCGGCGCATCTCGGAGTGCCAGTAAGCGGGCGACATTTTGAAATTGATGAAGCCGGGGCCGGCGACCGAGACTTCGCTCACTTCCTCGGGCATCGCGACCTGCGACTTGATAATTTCCGCGATCGCGCGCGGTGGTTTGCGCTCGGGCTTGGCAAGAGTCAGCGCGACGTTCGAGGCGACGTCGCCGTGGGCGGAGTCCCTGGGCGCTTCGATTCCGATCGAAGGAATGCCGGCGGTCAACTGACCCGCGGCGCGCGCGCGCTCGATTGCGTCGCGAAGAATGGAAACGATCAGTTCTTTCATCTGTGAAGCCGTGGATGCGTGCAGCAATCGTGTCAGATAGACGCCGCGATGTTAAGGCGCGCGGCGTGCGGCTTGACGATCGCGGCGTCGCGATGCGAACCTAACGGCGAGAGGCGATAGCTCACGGCTATGTCAGGGACGCAATGGAAAATGCCCCCGCTGGTGAAAGTTTACGAAGCGCTCGGGGCGATTGGCGACGGCCGGGTACGAATCGAGGACGGCCGGCGGGCGACGGTCGTGTCGTCGGACGAGTCTAAAACTTACGAAGTGGAGACCTCGGCGGACGGGCGCGAGATCGCGTCGAACGACAACGCGTCGTACTGGCAGGGCTACGTCGGCTATCCGGCGATCGCGGTGCTGATCGCGCGCGGATTTTATCATCCACCGGCAAACGTGACCGACGCGTTGGCGGGAGTCGCATGGAAGGAACTCAATGGCAAGTTCAAAAACGACTGGACCAGGACGATCGCGGAAGTTGAGAAGGAACTGGAGCAGGCCGGGCACGATCCCGACGCGGTGCGATCGGAAGCCGAAGCCGTACTGAGCTTTCTTCGCGAGCTGCAACCGGTGCATGGCAAGCGCATCCCCCCACCGGCCGAAAAGCCGGCCGTCAAGAGCCGCTAGCAGGGCCCGACCGGAAACTAGTTACAGACAGCGTTGACCGACACGGTGTACGACTGCACGATAAGGAAATCGCGCATCCTGAGCTCGGTGGTCACTCCGGATACTTTGCCGGTGGCGCAGTTGCTTAGCAGGTTGGCAAGCGCGGTCTGCGTGAGCCCTTGCGGGGCGACCAGACGAAGGAATCCGAGATCGCTGGCGCTCGAGCTGATGGGGTTACCGGCGCCCGCGCGATCGGAGATCGCACTCGATTCAACGACGACGCATCCGTAGGCCTGCACGCAGGCTGCAAGCAACGCAGCGAGAATTATCGAGCTGATCGGTTTCATCGTTGCGATGGTAATTCGCATCGTGAAACTGAGTCAATCGCGCGCGAGCGGCAGGGCGTCATGCTGTTGCGTGAAGCAGCAAGGTGCTAGCGTGGCGGAATTCGCACCGGGACGGGGGTTTCGATGGCGAACGGGGCCGGCGGATCAATCACTGCTTTTTTCACGATATGGACCTCACCGCGCGCGACGATTCGGCGCATCGTCGATACCGATCCGACGCGCAACGTAATCGCGCTCGCCGCCATCGGGTCGGGGATCAGCGCGCTGTCGGGCCAGTGGTCGAAGGCGCTCGGCAACAACGCCAATCTGTCGGTCTTGTGGCCGCTGTGGGTGGCCGTCATCGTCGCGTTCTCGGCGGCCCTCGGAGTGCTCTCTCTGTACCTTGGCGGCGTGGTTTTAAAGTGGTCGGGAAGCCTGCTCGGCGGCGTCGCGAGCCGAGTCGAAGTGCGGGCCGCGGTCGCGTGGTCGCAGGTGCCTGGGATCGCCGGTGCGATCCTCTTTTTGATCGCGGTTCTGCTGGGCGTGCCGATCCCGGTTCCGACGCCGGGGGCATTGCCTCAAATCGATCCCGCGTTTTACATGATCATGGTCGTTGAAGGGGTGCTCGGGTTTTGGGGGTTCATCGTTTCGCTGAAGTGCATTGGCGAAGTGCATCGATTCTCGGCATGGCGCGCACTGATCGCGGTCCTGATACCAGGGCTCATTGTGATTATCGTACTTGTGTTGGGATCACTTCTGTCCCACGCCATCGTTGGCGGACATCACTGAAAAGCTAGGCCACGTGCAATCGCGCGGCGAGGCGCGAGAAGCGCAGCCGCTCATCCTGATTGCGCACCGCCTGCTGCAATGCGCTTTTGGTCCCGACCAGCACGCATACCCGCTCGGCGCGCGTGATCGCGGTGTAGAGCAGATTGCGACGCAGCATCAGGTAGTGACTCGAATGTATCGGCATCACGATCGCGGGATACTGGCTGCCCTGGCTCTTATGCACTGAAATTGCGTACGCGAGCGCTAGTTCGTCGAGGTCCGACAGGTCGTATTCGGCGCGGGTGTCTTCGAACGCGACGCTCACGCGCGCCTTGTCCGAGTCGATCGCGAGAATCCGGCCGATCGATCCGTTGAAGACGTCCTTGTCGTAATTGTTGCGTAACTGGATAACGCGATCGCCCTCGCGAAACACGCGATCGCCGGCGCGGAGTTCGCGTCCCGAGGGATTGAGCAGGCTTTGCAGCTCGCGATTGAGGATGTGCGTGCCGAGCGGACCGCGATTCATCGGCGTCAGCACCTGGATTTCGCGCGGGTCGTTTATTCCGAATCGTCCAATCAGCCGCTGTTGCACGAGCTGCTTGATCGTCGCCAGCACGTCCTCGGCGGCGTTGCGCTCGAAGAAAAAAAAGTCGCCTTCGGGGGCATTGGAGATATCCGGGAATTCACCGCGATTCAGACGATGCGCGTTGGCGACTATCAGGCTGCGGCGCGCTTGTCGATAAACCTCCTGCAATTGCACGACCGGCACGAAGTCGGATGCGATCACGTCCTTGAGGACGCTGCCGGGGCCAACCGACGGAAGTTGATCGCGATCGCCGACCAGCAGCAGCGAGCAATTCGGCATCAGCGCGGATAGCAGGCTCGAGGCGAGCTCGAGGTCCATCATCGAGGCTTCATCGATGATCAGATAGTTGGTGCGGAGCGGAAATTCCTTGCCGCGGACAAAGCCGCCGCTCTCGGGGGAGTATTCGAGCAGCCGATGAATGGTTTTTGCGTCGCGGCCCGATGCCTCCTGGAGCCGGCGAGCCGCGCGCCCGGTCGGTGCGGCAAGCGTCGGCTTCAAACCGACCTCGGCCAGCGCTGCCAGCAGCGAGCGCAGCAAGGTCGTCTTGCCGGTGCCGGGACCGCCGGTGATAACGGTGACGCGGCTGGCCAGCGCGCATCGGAGCGCGCTCTTTTGTTCGGGCGACAGTTCGAGTTCAGAGCTTCGCACGGCCGCGTCCAGGGCGCGCTGGATCAGCTCCTTGTTCATCCCGCGGCCCGCGTTCAATTCCGCGATTCGCCGCGCGACGTTCACTTCAGCCTCGTGCAAGCGTGCGAGATAGACGGCGGTGTGATCGTCGGCTTCTTCGACGATCACCTCGCCGCTTGCGGCCAGCTCATTGACGGCCTCGCGCGCGAGCTCGGGCTCCATCTCGAGCGCGGTACGGAACTGGCCTTCGAGATACTCGAAGGGCGAATAAACGTGGCCCTCGTCGGACATGCGCTCGAGGATGTACAAGACCGCGGCGCGGGCGCGCTGGATCGAGTTGCGCGGGATGCCGAGTTTCTCCGCGACGGCGTCGGCGGTGCGAAATCCGATGCCATGAATGGTGCGCGCGAGTACGTATGGATCGCGCCGTACGACCTCGAGCGCGTCCTTGCCGTAGAACTTGTGGATGCGCCGCCCGTGCGAGGCAGCCAGGCCGTGCCCGCGCAGAAAGACCGTCAGCTCGCGCAGCCCGGACGAGTCGCGCCATGCAGCCGCGATTGCCCGCGTGACCGCGGCTCCGATGCCGGGGACTTCGCGCATGCGTTCGGGCGCGTTGTCGAGCACCTCGCCGAGCGAGTCTCCGAAATGTTCGGCGATTCGCCGCGCAAGCGCGGGGCCGATGCCCTTTATTTCCGAAGCGAGGTAGCGTTCGAGCGCGACCGCTCCAGCGGGCCGCACCGTTTCGAAATCGACTACGTGAAACTGATCGCCATAGGTCTTGTGCTGTTCGAAGCCGCCTTGAGCGCGGATGGTCGAGCCAACTTCCAGACCGGCGAGATTGCCAACGACGGTGACGCGGCGCAGCTCGCCATGCTCGCCGGCAACGACCACGACCGCGACCGAATAGCCATTTTTTTCGTTAACGAACAGGACCTGATCGAGGGTGCCCTCCAGCGTCTCGGCCGCTTGATGCGCTTGTGCCACGGAAAGAGGATTACGCGCGGCGCGCGCCGCGTCCAGTTGATGGCGATGGGAGCGTCAACAGGCGCGGGCGAAATCAGACTTCAAACTTCGATCGTTTCCCACTTGCCGCTCTGGAAGCGCCAGACTTTCACCGTCGAGCGAACGACGTAGTCGGCGAGCAGAGACCACCAGATCCAGATGATGCTGCCACCGTGGTACCAAATGAGAATCGTAAGGAAGAGCCTCATTCCGTAAAAGCCAGCCAGCGAACCGTAAAGGGGAAACCGCGAATCGCCGGCGCCGCGCAGTGCGCCGGTGATCGTCCAATCGATCGCCATCAGCGGTTGCGCGGCCGCCAGTGCGTACATGAACTGCGCCGTGTAATCGATGACCTGTTTATCGTCGATGAAGAGCGCCGCGATCTGATGGGCAAAGATCATAAACAACAAGCCCATAGCTGTCATCAGCACCATCGCCATCCCGGTCGATTCCCATCCGGCCTTGCGCGAGAACTTCGGGTCGTGCGCGCCGAGGCCCTGACCCACCAACGTCGCGGAGGCGGCCGAGAATCCGAAGCCGGGCAGGAATGACAGCGCCAGGATTCGTACGCCGATGAAATATGCGGCGATCTCCTTGGCGCCGTACCGCGCAACGAATCCGACATAGGCGACGAAGCCGAACTGGATCAACAATTGCTCGATGGCGGCGGGATTGCCGACACTGAGGATTCGCCTGCCGAGGCCGAAGTCGGGCCACAGCCCCTTCCATCGGAAGTTGAGCACCATCCCATCGATCGAGAGCGCGTAGAAGAACAAAATCCCGCCGAAGGCAATCGCGAGCAATGTCGCCACGGCCGAGCCGTCCACGCCGAGCGCGGGAAGTCCGAGCTTGCCGAAGATGAGCACGTAGTTGAGGAAGATTGCGAGCACGTCGATGATACCGCCGATCCACAGCGGCGTGCGCGTGTCACCTGCGCCGCGCAACGCTGACGCGCACATCAGAAAGATCCCCTGGAACGGCTCCGACAGCATCACGACCTGCAGGTAACGCGTACCCATCTCGGCCATCTCGCCCTTGACCTGGAACAATTTGATCAGCGGATGGGCGAAAATGATTACGGGAATCGCGATGATCGTCGAAACCAGTACGCCGAAGACGACGGACTGCTTCAGCACTTCCTCGGCGTTGTCCCGATCGTTCGCACCGATATAACGCGCCACCAGCGCGACAGTACCGGTACCGACCGCCGCAATGCCGGCGCGCACCGCACCCAGGATTTGCATGGCAAGCCCGACCGCGCCGACCGCATTCGCGCCGAGACGCCCGACCATCAGCATCGAAGAGAGGCCGAGAATCGAATCGAGTCCAAACGAAAGAATCACGGGCCACGCGAGCGCCCATACCTCGAAGCGGATCCGCTCGATCGGCGGCAGGGTCATCGCGGCCCCGCGCTGCGCATCGACTTCGGGAACCGACTCGAGAAACTCGGACATGATTGTGAACAGTTACGTCAGCACCAGGCGTGATAGTCAATGGAATGCGCGGGGGCGGGCTGGCCTGCGCGAACCAGGGAAGATCGTGCGCGCTCGCGAAATCCGCTATATCTCGCGCAGGGGCGGACAGGGGAATCCCGATGAGTGAAGCCGGGTCTGCAACAATCGAATCGTTATCCGGCGATAGACCGTCGCGCCGGCCGCTTGAAATTTTCGCGGCGATCTTCGTCGTCGCCGGATTAATCTATTCGTTTCATCTTGGCACCAACGCGCTCGGCGCGAGCGAGGCGTTTAGCGCATGGTCGGCGGCAAAGCCGGGAATCAGCGCGATCGTTGCGACGCCGGTGCTGCACGATCCCGGCAAGCAGGTCTTTTACTACGCCGCACTGCATTACTACACGCGGATTTTCGGGCTGAGTGAGATTTCGCTGCGCTCGATGTCGGTGATCTTTTCGCTGGCGACGCTGGCGCTGGTGTTCGCGCTCGGCTGCGAAATGTTCGACGAGAGCACGGCGCTGGCGGCAGCCGCGATGTGGGCATTCAACCCGCTCGCAGTGGTGTTCGCGCACACGGCGCGAATGTACCCGATGCTCATCGCGATCGCGCTGGCGCATCTGCTGACGCTGCTGCGAGTGCGCTCCCGGCCCGGCATCATGGGCGCAATCGGCTGCGGAATTCTGGGCGCTGCGATGCCTTACACGCACATGGCCGGGCTCCTGATTCTCGGTGCGGAAGCCGCGATCCTGCTGCGCGATCTCTCGCGAGGCAGACGCGATACGGTCGCGTGGATGGCGATAGTTTTCGCGATTGCCTTGTTCCTTCCCTACCTGCCGGTCGCGATTCGACAGAGTCAGGACCTGATCTATGGGCATTCGTTGGACTACCTGGGTCCGCCCTACAACTACCCGCTAGCGGGCAAACTGGCGGCAGGGCTGGTGGCGGCTGGAGTGACATCGTGGCTGGTATTCGGCCGCGCAGTGGAACGAGACGGCAACGAACCGATTCGAGTGCTAGTGGCGTGGATCGGACTGCCGACGCTGGCATTCATCGTCGGATCAGTGATCCTGCATCCGATGTTCAATCCGCGCTACCTTTCACCGGGGCTTGCGGCGTCGTCGTTGCTGATTGCGGCGGTCATCAGCGCGGCGAGCGTCAAGTGGCGCAATCTTCTGGCGGCAGGCTTCGTGGTGGCGTGCTTGCTCATGCTGCCGTTCGCGCAGTCCAAGCCGCAGCCGTGGCGAGATCTGGCCGGGCAAGTAACGGCAGGCGGGGCATCGGAACCGGTCTTCTTTGAATCGGGGTTCGTTTCAAACGAAAATACGGCAAACGTCCCCAATGGTGGATTTCCATTTGGCTTTTACTCAGTTCCATTCAATTACTACTTCAAGGGAACCAACCCGCGAATAGCTATTCCGGGATATGACCCTGATACAGCTCGATTGACTATTGAGGAGCGGGTGTCATCGGCGGGCGGTGGATGGCTGGTGAGTTGGAAGGATAGCAGCGTGGTAAACTCCGAACTTCCCGATCCGAAGCGCTTCAGAGTGGTCGAGAAATTCCGCGGCGACCATCTCATGTTCTACCGGATCACACCTGCGGTCAAATAATTGGGGATTACGCGGCCCGCGCACAGCCAGAATCGTTTCAGACGGAGTAGGTGGCGCGTTGCAATCCGAGCTGATAGCGCGCCGCGTCGATCAGGTTCTGCATCAGCGCAAGCACGGTCATGGGACCGGTGCCGCCCGGATTGAGCGTAATCCATCCCGCGACTTCCTTCACGGCTTCGAAATCCACATCGCCGATGAACCTGCCGGGACCGACACGTCTGAAGCCAACGTCAATCACGCAGGCGCCCGGCTTCACCATATCCGCGGTGATCAGATAGGGGCGGCCGGTGTCGGCGCCGACGCACGGAACGAGGATGTCGGCCTCGCGGCAAATCACGGCGAGATCGCGCGTGTGGCGATGGCACCAGGTAACCGTCGCGTTGCGCAGTCGCCCGCCGAGAATCAGCGCGGTCGGCTTGCCGGCGATATCGCTGCGCCCGATAACCACCGCGCGCGCACCCTCGGTGGGCACCCGGTAGTAGTCGAGCAAGGTGAGCACGCCGCGCGGAGTGCACGGGATGAAGCGTCCCCACTGACCGCGATAAAAGCCCCCGACGCTGGACGCGCCGATGGCGTCGAGATCCTTCTCGGGCGCGATCGCGTCGAACAGGCGGAAGCGATCGACCCAATCGGGGATCGGCAACTGGAGCAGTATCGCATTGACGCGCGCATCGGCGTTGAGTTCCGCGATCACGCTGAGCAACGCGTCGGTGGTCGCGTCCGCCGACGGCATCCGCACCGTGCGGCTGTCGCATCCAAGTTCGCCGGCCACGCGCTGCTTGTTCTTTACGTATTGGCGTGAGGCGGGATCGTCGCCGACCAGGATCGCCGCCAGCGATGGCGTGCATCCGAACTCGCGCTTGAGCTCGTCGACGTGGGCGCGCAACTCCGGCATCAGGTGCGCGCTCAGCGCCCGGCCATCCATGATGATTGCAGCCATCGGGTATCAGTCGATTATAGCACCGGATCGCGCCGAGCAAGTCGCTGTGGACAGGATTCGCGCGGTTGTTGGCAGATCACGCGGGTTGTCTCGTTCGGCGCAAAAGTGTCTGTTAGTATTTCCCCGCTGATGAATGCGCCCAAGCGCACTGTTCTGTTCGACCTTCACCAAAAACTCGGCGCGCGGATGACGGTTTTCGGTGGTTTCGAGATGCCCGTGAGTTACAGCGGGATTATCGAGGAGCATCTTGCGGTCCGCAATTCTGCGGGGATTTTCGATCTGAGTCATATGGGTGAGTTTGAAATCAGCGGACCGCACGCCCTGGGGACAATCGAGCGGGCGTTCACCAATTCCGCGGCGCGGCTCAAGCAGGGCCACGCGCAGTACACGATTATGTGCGCGGAGAACGGAGGGGCGATCGACGACCTGATCGTGTATCGACTCGGACCGGAACGCTACATGCTCTGCGTCAACGCATCCAACATCGATGCGGATCGCGAATGGATCGCGGAACTCAACGGCGGGCGGGCAAAGTTCGAAGACGTAAGCGACGCCACCGCGCTGGTCGCAGTTCAGGGACCGCAGGCCGTCGCGATATTGGCAACGCTGGCGGAGTTTCCAATCGCCAACGTCGCGCGTTTCGGCGTCGCCGTGGGACTAATCGCGGGAATCAGCTGCATTGCGGCGCGCACCGGCTACACGGGCGAAGATGGCTTCGAGCTGTTCGTGGAAAACTCCGGCGCGCGCCAATTGTTCGAAGCGATTCTCGACGCCGGCGCCGGCGTCGGCGCCAAACCGATCGGGCTGGGCGCGCGTGACACACTGCGGCTCGAAGCCGGGCTGCCGCTGTACGGTCACGAGCTCGATCGCAATTCGTCGCCGCTTGAAGCGGGACTGGCGGCCTTTGTAAAGCTGGGACGTCCGTTCATCGGCGCGGCCGCACTTGCCGCGCAACGCGACCAGGGGCTGAAAAAAACCTTGGTCGGGCTCCAGACCGACGACGGCAGGATGGTCGCGCGCCAGGGCTACCGGGTGTTTCGAAACGGCGATGAGGCCGGCGTGGTGACGAGCGGGACGTTCGCGCCGTCGATTCAACGGCCGATCGCGATGGCATATCTGGCGGCCGCAGGCCCGAAAAATCCGCCCGCCGTGGGCGAATCTCTCGAAGTTGAAATTCGCGCACGCAAGACCCGGGCGACCATCGTGCCGCGACCGTTCTATCGGCGCGATGAGCCGCCTGCGGCATAAACTGCGCGCGTGTGATTGAATTGTTGGTGAAGTGGAGGCGAAGGACAAGTTGATTCCATGAGATTCATGCCACAAACCGAGAGCGATGTCGCGGCGATGCTCGAGACGATCGGCGCAAGGCATCTTGATGACCTGATCGCGCATGTGCCGGCGAGCTTGCGCGCGAGTGCGACAATCAAGCTCGAGCGCGGGCTCAGCGAAGCGGATGTAGTCCGCGAGATTTCAGCGCTGGCGGCTCGCAACACGGGTGCGTCGGGTTTCTTAAGCTTCCTGGGCGCCGGTTACTACCGCCATTACGTGCCCGCCGCGGTGCGCGCCGTCATCGCACGCGCCGAGTTCGCGACCAGCTATACGCCGTACCAGGCCGAGGCGAGCCAGGGGACCACGCAGGCGATTTTCGAGTTCCAGACGCTGATCACGCAACTCACCGCGATGGAAGTCGCCAATGCCAGCATGTACGACGGCGCGTCCGCCGCGGCCGAGGCGGTTCTGATGGCGCGACGGTTGATGCCCAAGCGCCCGGTCGTCGCACTCTCGCGAGCGCTGTGGCCGGAGTATCGCGCGACCATTCGCACCTACCTCAGTGCGCTCGATGGACTCGACATCGTCGAGGTTCCGTTTGACGACGCGACCGGCGCGACCGACTTATCCGCGCTCGATCGTATCGCGAACGATCGCCTGCTGTGCATGGTCACCGGCTATCCCAACGCGCTCGGCATAATCGAGCCGCTTGGCGCGCTCGCTCAAATGACGCATCGCGCAGGAGGGCTCGCCATTTCCGCCACTGCCGAGGGCATCGCGCTGGGCCTGCTTCGCGCACCGGGCGAACTTGGCGTCGATATCGCGGTCGGCGAGGGTCAAAGTTTCGGGCTGCCGCTTCAATTCGGCGGACCCGGCGTTGGCTTCATGGGCGCGCGGCTGACCCATCTGCGCCAGATGCCCGGCCGGTTGGTGGGACAGACTCGCGATCGTGACGGTCGCCGCGCGTTTTGCCTGACGCTCAATACGCGCGAGCAGCATATCCGCCGCGAACGGGCGACCTCGAACATCTGCACCAATCATTCTCTGTGTGCGCTGGCTGCGACGGTCTATCTCTCACTGATGGGCCGGGCTGGACTGCGCGAGCTCGCGGAGCGAAACGTCGAGCTGGCGCATCAGGCGGCCGCGGTGCTGGAGGCTGCGGGCATCCGCCGGCGCTTTTCGGGGCCGTTCTTCAACGAATTCACATTGAAGCTTGCGAACCCTTCGGCCGCTCTGGAAGCGGCGGAGCGCAGGCAAATCCTTGCCGGCGTCGCACTCGGCAACGATTATTCCGAACTCTCCGACGCGCTCCTGGTTTCGGTCACCGAAATGAATCGCGGCGACGAGTTCAGCCGGCTTGCGGCGGCAATTGCGGAGGTGCGGTGATGGCAAGTGCGGGCAGAATCGGCCCAGTCGCGGTCTCTGAAACTTCTTCGACGCCCCACCGGATCGAGCCGGTGGCGGGCGTGCCGCTTATTTTCGAACTTTCATCCGAAGGCCGCCGCGCGACGGACCTGTCGCCGCGTGCCGCCGGCGAGCGGCGCGGCGCTGAAATCATCGGCGTCGAGCTTTGCCGCGAGGATCTTCCGGGCTTTCCCGAACTCAGCGAGCCGCAGGTGCTCCGGCATTTCCTGCGTCTGTCGCAGCTCAACTTCGCGCAGGCGCTCCAGTTCTACCCGCTTGGTTCGTGCACGATGAAGTACAACCCCGTGGTAAACGACGAGCTGGCCGCGCTCCCGGGGCTGGCGGGACTGCATCCCGCGACCCCGGTGCATCTTGCCCAGGGCGCGCTCGAACTGCTCGCGCGGATGGAAGCGGCGCTCGCCGAGATCACCGGGATGGACGCGGTGTCGCTGCATCCCGCGGCCGGTGCGCAAGGCGAGTTGACCGGGCTGCTGATGGTCCGTGCGTATCATCGCAAGCGCGGCGAAGTGCGGCACAAGGTGATCATCCCGGATACCTCGCACGGCACCAATCCGGCCAGCTGCACGCTGGCGGGCTTCGAAGTGATCGTCGCGAAATCGAACCGGCGCGGCTACCTGGAAGCGGCCGAGGTTCGCCGGCTGGTGAGCGACGACGTGGCCGCGATGATGGTGACGAATCCAAACACGCTGGGAATTTTCGAGCCGGAGATCCAGGATATCGCGGCGGCATTGCATGAGCGCGGCGCGATGCTCTACCTCGACGGCGCGAACATGAACGCACTGCTCGGCGTTGCAAAGCCCGGACACATGGGCGCGGATATCGTCCAACTGAACTTGCACAAGAGTTTTTCGACTCCGCACGGTGGTGGCGGGCCGGGCGCGGGACCGGTCGCGGTGAAAAAGCATCTCGAGCCGTTCCTGCCGATGCCGCGCTTGAAGCATTCCGGCGCGGGCTATGAATTCGACGCCGAGCGGCCGGATTCGATCGGACGGATGCGATCGTTTCACAACAATTTCGGAATGATCGTGCGCGCCTACGCGTACATCCTCGCGCTCGGCGGCGACGGTTTGGGGATGGCGAGCCGGCTGGCGATCCTCGCTGCGAATTACCTGCGCAAGCGGCTTCAACCGCACTTTCCGAGCGCGACCGGCGAGCCCTCGATGCATGAATGCGTGCTCTCGCACGAGCTGGAAAAGCGCGCCGATGTGAGCACGCTCGAAATTGCCAAGCGTCTGCTCGATTTCGGAATCCATCCGCCGACGATCTATTTCCCGCTGGTGGTGCCGGGCGCGCTGATGATTGAACCGACCGAGACCGAGAGCAAGGAAATCCTGGACAGCTTCGTCGATGCGATGGAACGGATTTACGACGAAGCGTTGAACGATCCTGAGCGCGTCAAAAACGCGCCGCAGAACTTGCCGGTCTCGCGCGTGGACGAGGCCGGGGCCGCGCGCCACCCGATTCTGAGGTGGGAGAAGAAAGCGTAGCGACGGGATTTATCTGGCCAGCCCCGCGATCTTGAGTGCGCGCTGGTAGTCGTCGGGAGCGTTCAGGTTTAAGAAACTATGCAGCTGTGGATCGAGAACGAGAAGATCGCTCTCAGAAATCCGCATCGTATTGACCGCATCGGCGATCGCAATCAGACGCGACTCTCCCCGCATGCCAAGCGCCGCGAGCGCGCTGGCGCATCGCTTGCGATACGCGGCGTGCAGCGGTTGCAGCTTTTCACCGACGATTGGAATGGCAGCGTCGAAGTCACCAAGCATCGCGACGATCGCCGCCGCGACATCGGAATCGAGCAGCGGCAGATCGCATGAACAAGCGAACGCGACTTCGTTGCTGACAGCGTCCAGGCCGTGCCGGAGCGCATCCAAGGGTCCCTGATACGCGGTATCGTCGCGCACTATTTTTATCGCCGGGAGATCCATTTGAAGCGAATCCTCAGACTCGGGGGCCGCGACGACTACGACCTCCGCAAAGCGCCGCTTCAGTTCGGAGATAATTCTCGTCAGGATCGGGACACCACCGAAATCGAGAGCCGCCTTGGGCCGGCCCATCCGGGAACTGCGCCCTCCCGCGAGCACGATTGCACTGGCAGCAACGATCGAACTCATGGCGCGGAGTCTAACAAAAGATTCCGCGGCAATCGTGGCATCGGAACACTATTGCGCCGCGGCGCTATGCTCTGGCGCGCGATTTGCGCGCAACTCGGCGCCGATGATCCGCAGCGCCTCGGGATGAAAGATCAGTGCGAGATGCCCGACCTCGGGAAGCCGCACGATCCGCGCGAACGCGGCGCGAGTCATCAACGCCTCGATCGGCGCCGGCACCACAGGGTCGTCATCGCCGAAAATTCCGATCTCGCGGGGACTCCGTTGGCCGTACGAATACGGCGAGCCGAGCGTAACGAGCGATCGTACCGCAGCTTTTGGCGCGCCAGCCGCGTAGCGCCGGGCTACGGTGCCGCCCAGGCTGTGGCCGATCAGATGAGCGCCCTTTGCGCCGGATTTTTCCTCCACGATGCGCCCGAGATGCGCGGCTGAATCACCGATCGACTGCCATCGCGGGTACTCGAGGTACGACACGTTGTTGAATCCCGCCAGCCGCAGGTACGCTGCAAGCGCCAACAGATTGGAGCGGCTGCCGCCAAAGCCGTGGATAAGAATGACGGGCTCGCTGACCGGCGCTGAGAAATACGGCTCGCCCTTTTTGACCAGCCAATCCAGTGGGTACGAGCCAATCAATGCGCCCGCAGCAGCGATTTCAGCAATGACAGTTCTCGAGTTCACTACCTTCAGTATTCCCGCATCGCACCGACAGAATAAAGTTAATCACGGCGTATCTCTTCGGCAACCCGCCTTAGCGGGGGTTTGCGCCTGCGCGTGCCAGCGGCGCACAATGCCGAAAACGCGACGCCCCCACCATCAGTTCCATGCCACGGCGCCCATATCGAGGTGAAGGTTATGAGGGAAGCCAAGCGGCAATCCAAAGGACCGGTGCGCGGATACTTCTTCGACAAATCGGTGGTTGTAACCGGGGCGTCGAGCGGAATCGGCCACGACATCGCGCTTGCGTTCGGCGAACAAGGGGCGCAGGTTGCGCTGCTCGCGCGCCGGCGCGTGCAGCTGGAAGAACTCGCGCATAAGATCAACAAGGCAGGCGCCAATGCACTCGCACTCGATTGCGACGTGACCGATCGCGCGCGCGTATTGCGGGCGATAGAGCAGGTTAAAGAAGCATTCGGCGGAGTTGACATCCTGATCAACTCGGCGGGATTGCTCATCTCGGATCCGGTCGAACAGATGCGCCCCGAAGACCTGGAAAAGATGATGGCGGTAAACGTCTTCGGCGCGCTCAATGCGATGCAGGCGGTGCTGCCCGTGATGCGCAAAGCCAAGTCAGGCAGCATCGTGAACATCTCGTCGCTGGCGGGACGGCGCGGCGTCAGTCCACTCGGCGGCTACAGCTCGACCAAGTTCGCGCTGGTGGGAATGACGGAAGCTCTGCGCATCGAGTTGTTCAATACCGGGATAAAAGTGTCGCTCGTGATGCCCGGAGTGATCAACACGCCCATGGCGCGCGATGCGCTCAAGCACGATTCGCTCAAAGGCGTATCCACCATGATGGCGATGCCGGCGCGATGGGTGACGTGGGCGGTGCTGGCTGCGGCCGCGTTCGGGCTGACGGAAGTGGACGTTCCTCCCGGCGCCGCAGTCGTGGAGAAGCTCGCGTCGTTGTTCCCGGGCGTCACCGACGCGTTACTGAGCGTCGGCACCAGTATCATGCGGAGCGCGGGAGCGCTTATGGGCGGCTCGGACCAGCCGGAGCACAAAGCGAAGCGGTAAAGATGTAGTAATACTCTACATAAAGTATGGTTTCGCCAGCTCGTCGAATTTGCCATACATCAGCCAGACCCGCACGTTGAATGCGTGTGGATGCTCGACGGGCGCGCGGCCTACCGTCTTGAGCCCGAGCTGTTTGTACATCTCGTAAAGCGGCTCGATCGGATTGGTGATTAACAACTTGGGACGGCGCGAAAAGACAAACAATCGCGCGGTGTCCGACATCATCTTGACCAGGCCCTTTCCCTGGTAGTTCGGGTCCACCACCATCCCGCCAAACTCGAACACTTCCGACGCGAGCATCCCCTTGAACAGCTGCGGCGGATACAGATGGCCAAGCGTCAGCGGCGCGTCCGCCAGGCATCGCGCCCAGAACGCGCCAAGCAGCGGCGGTCGCCGTTGCTCGTTGCCCAAACCCACCGCGTAGAGGCCAAAATGGATCGCAAGCGGCCATAGCAGCGCGTGCACGCGCTTTTCCTGTACGTTTAGCGTGCGCCAGGTCCGCTTGTGGAGCGCGGCGAGCTCGCGCAAACCCAGCGGAGTGCCGATCGGACGAACTTCGAGCCGCCCTTCGAACTCCGAATGCCTCGGCGGACGCAGCCGCGGAGATTCAGGCTCGCGCGCTTGGGCCTTGGTCTTTACATCTGCCTCTTCGGCAGTCGATTGTTCGGTCAGCATCGCGACGGAATTTGCGGGATTGATTGTCTGACGGGTGCGACGCGGCACTCGCGACGAGATCGTCGCCTCCATCGGGTCGTCGTTCCTGTCAGCCGCCATCAGTGAACCCCGCCGCGCCGCCGGACCTCCGGCGGCGCCGATTGCACACCATCCACTTAATGCCGTCCCGATCCTTATCGCTCGACTATCCGATCCTGGCGTAAACCGATTTGATCTGCGTGTACAGATCGATCGCGTACTTGCCCAGTTCGCGGCCGAAACCCGACTGCTTGTAGCCGCCGAACGGAGAGATCGGATCGAGAATGCCGTAGGTGTTGATCCAGACCGTGCCGGCCTTGAGCTTGCGCGCGACCGTGAGAGCGCGGTTGATATCCTTGGTCCACACGGCGGCGGCCAACCCGTAAGTCGTGTCATTGCCCTGGAGGACGACGTCCGCCTCGTCCTTGAACGGGATCGCCGACGCGACGGGGCCAAAGATCTCCTCGCGCGCGATCTTCATCTGGTTGTTCACGCCGGTGAAGACCGTCGGCTGGATGAAGTATCCGGCTTCCTGCTTGCCCGGCTCGCCGCCGGTCTTGGCCTTCGCGCCCTCTGCCTTGCCGGCCTTCAAATATCCCTTGACGCGCTCATGCTGTTCCTTGGAAACCAGGGGACCCATGCGGGTATTGGGGTCCAGCGGATTGCCGAGCGTCAAGGTGCCGGCCATCTGCGCCAGCGAGTCGGTGAACTGATCGTACACGCTTTCCTGCACGAACACGCGCGAGCCGGCGCAGCAGACCTGACCCTGGTTCAGAAAGATGCCCAGCGCCGAGCCAAACACGGCAGACTGCATGTCAGCGTCGGGGAAAATGATGTTCGGCGACTTGCCGCCGAGCTCGAGCGAGACCCGCTTCAAGTTGCCGGCGGAGGCCTTCAGGATGAGCTTGCCGACTTCGGTCGAGCCGGTGAAGGCGACCTTGTCGATATCGGGATGCTCGGCGATCGAGCTTCCCGCGCCGGGGCCAAAGCCGGTGATGATTTGCACGACGCCATCGGGCAATCCGGCCTCGCAGATAAGCTCGCCGAGGCGGATCGCCGTCAGCGGAGTCTGCTCGGCAGGCTTGAGGATGACGACGTTGCCGCATGCCAGCGCGGGCGCAATCTTCCACGCCGCCATCATCAACGGGAAATTCCACGGTATGATCTGTCCGCACACGCCGACCGGCTCGCGCAGCGTGTAGTTGAACATCGAGGGATCGGACGGATTGGTCTCGCCGTAAATCTTGGTCGCGAAGCCCGCGTAGTAGCGGAAGGTCTCGGCGGCGCCGGGGATGTCGATGTTGGCGGACTCGAACAGGGGCTTGCCGTTGTCGAGCGTCTCGAGCTCGGCGAGCTCGGCGGCATGCGCGTCGATCAGGTCGGCGATCTTGAGCAGGATTCGGGTGCGCGCATGCGGAGTCAGATTCGCCCACCTGAAGTCCTCGAAGGCCTTGCGCGCGTACTTGACGGCCTCGTCCACGTCGGCCTTGTCACCCTCGGCAACGAGCGCCAGGACTTGCTCGTTAGCCGGGTTGAGGGTCTCGAAAGTTTTGCCGGATTTCGACGGCACCCATTTGCCGTTGATGAGAAGTTTCTTGGGCGAGCTCTTGAGGAACTCAAGCGCTGCGCTCGACTTGGCGCCGCGAGTTGCTGATTCCAATGATGCTGATGCTGATGCCATTTTTACCTAATCTCCTATCGGTGATGTGTCGCCGTGTGCCGGCCGCGACGATGGCGCCGCGGCAACGGACATAGCGGCCGGTACAAAGCCTGATTAACACTCGCACTCTAGTAAATCGAGATGTGTTCGGCAAAGCGAAAAGTGGACGCCTGCCCCCCGTTGCTAGTGCGTACTTGCTGGACGGCCCGCGGCGGCTGTTTTGGGGATCTATATACTTGACTCCCCCGGGCAAAAAGCCAGACCGCCCAAGCGCAGGGGGCCAAGAAGGGCGTGGTGCGCCGTAGAAAGCTCCTTGCCTAACGAGCGTTAGCGTCCAAGGAACCGGCGCAATCGGGAGACTAGAGGACGATCGTCTTTCGTCTCGCACTCCCAAATGACGAGCGTCCGCCATCCGCGCTTTCCGAGGGCGCGAATCTGCTTTTTATCCCGGGCCGCGTTCCCGGCGAGTTTCGGACGCCAAAACCCGACCTTCGATCGCGGTTCGCTTGCCCGCGCGCAACCTTTATGCCGATGCCAGAAACAGCCGTGAACGAATACCACGCTCCGGCGGGAACGGAAAACAAGGTCTGGCGTCCCCGGCAGGCTGCGATCATGCAGCCTGTAACGGTAGCCCATGCCGTGCGCAAGCCGCCGCACACTCAATTCCGGCTTGGTGTCTTTCGCACGCACGGCGCGCATATTGGCGCCGCGCTGCCCGCTGGAGAGTCTATCTCTATCGGGCGCCGACCTTCGCGCGTAACTTCTCATAAACAGCACGCTGATCGTTAATTGTCGCGCGCCGTACGTGTGTGAGAAGTTCGATTAAAGTCGGTTTTGCCAATGAAATTCCATCCGCTCGCAACCTGTTAAAGCCTTCATTGCAGGGGGTGCATTCGACCCTAAGGTTTTCGGCAACGTCCCGGCGGCCTTTAGGGTTTTCGGTTATGTAACCTATCGTGAGACCCACCGTCTTGCCGGGATGAAGGGGATTGGAGTCCCCCTCAACAGCTCCGCATGTCTGACACGTAAACTGGTCTCGTTGAAGGACCTGTGCTCGGAGTTTCTTTGAAATCGCGCCACCAACTACCGGCCTCGGACGGCCCTTCGCCTGATTCATGCACGTACTCCACTATGGTATCGCGTGTCGGCAAGCCTATCGAGAAGGACAGGTCGCAACGACCCGTCATTTTCAAGCAAAATCGGATCGCGCCCCGCTCTAGCGCTCCTCGAAATGCTTTCGAAGGATTTCCCTGAGCTGTTTTAACGCCTCAGGTGAAAACCGGATAGATTGGCTCATTTTGCCTGGAATCCGTCGATGCTGAGAGCCGTAAGTATCGATCTGCAGCATCTTCGTTCCACTAGATTCCTCAACGATCGAATACGTGCACTCCGCCTCTGTATGTGGAGAGTCCCTTTCGAGGACGCGCAGACACAGTTCCCGCACTATAGCCACTCGAAAACTCCTTCACAGCGAAAGCCGGTCGCTTCCAATCCGAGGGTCTGTCAGCTCGCGCCAGCGCATATTTCAAGGACAATCGGCACCATTTGCTTTGGGAAATCGAGAGAAGAACCTGCCATTCCCGCGAAAGTGCAAATCTGGCCTGGCATGTTGGCAGGCGCGCCGTCCACGTTCTCTATGACGTACGGCAGCCCGGATTCGATAAACATCTTCCGCACCGGCTCAATCAGGCGCGGCCATTCATCGGCGTTTCCGTTGCGCTTGGCTAAATCCGAATACGATTGGCACGGCGGGGACGCATGAATAACGTCGAACGATGTGAGAAATTTACGATCAAGCGCAAGCGCGTCAGCTTGGATGAACGGGAACGGATAATTGGGCTGCGGCTTAATATCTACGCCGACAATCTCAAACCCGGCCCGGCTGTAGCCGACTCCCGCGCCCCCGGCGCAACAGAAAAGGTCAAGAAGGCGCGGCTTACGCCCGTTCGGCGCCGCTTCAGCCACAGTCAATCGCAACGCACCTTCCCTCCCGATATCGCCGAAAATAGCAGACTGGCCCCGGCCAGTCGATCCCACTAAATTTCGCTTCATCCCGCCTGATCCCGGTTCAGGTGGAGTACCGGCCTATCAGGTCGCGCCCAACCTGCGCGGGCGGTTGCCAAGGGATTCAAGTATACAATTTCCCTGTTTTGCCCATTTCGTCCGCCACGGCTATTGTGGACCGCAATCGCATCAGTGGCAGTCAAGCAAACACCCCTCATCGCGCAGTATCTGAGCGTCAAGCAGCGCGTTCCCGACGCGATCCTGTTCTTCCGCCTCGGAGACTTTTACGAGATGTTCTTCGAGGACGCCGAAGTCGGCGCGCGCGTGCTCGACATCCAGCTCACCTCGCGCAACAAGGACGGCGTGCCACTATGCGGCGTGCCGTACCATTCCGCGGAACCGTACATCGCCAAACTGCTGAAAGCCGGCCACAAGGTCGCCATCTGCGAGCAGGGCACGCCCGACGCCGGGTCTCCCAAGCTGATGCCGCGGCAAATAGTCCGCGTGATCACGCCCGGAACCGTGAGCGAGGAGATGGTGCTGACCGCCGCCGAGAAGAGTTATCTGGTCGCGGTCACGGGCGCCCAGGGCGGCGGGTTCGCGCTGGCATCGCTCGACGTCTCGACGGGGGAATTTCTCGCCACGCAGGTTCGCGAGGCCGCCGCGCTGCGCGAGGAAATCGCTCGAATCGCGCCGCGTGAAATCGTGATCACCGGGCAAGACGGCGAGTTGGGCGCGCTGCTGAAGGACTTAAACTGTCCCGTGACGACGCTCGATCATGAATCGTTCAGCGCCGAGCGGGCGGTCGCGGCGTTCTCGAATCGTTTCGCGGCCGCCGCCGTGGATCTCCACGAAGCGATCGCACGAGCAGCGGGAATTGCACTGCTCTATGTCGAAAGCACCTTCGGCCACGACCTGGCCCATCTCGAAGCGCCGCGTCTTTACCGGATCGCCGAGTACATGCTGGTGGACGAGACCACGCGGCGTCATCTCGAACTCGTCGCTTCGACTGACGGCGCGCGCAAGGGCTCGTTGCTGTCGATTCTCGACGAAACCCTGACCGCATCCGGCGCGCGCACGCTTGGCAACTGGATCACCTATCCTCTGCTCGCGCTCGACGCGATCCACGCGCGCCACGACGCTGTCGAAGAGCTGTTCGATGCCGACCTGGGCGGCGCGCCGGCCGAGTCCTTGAAACGAATCGGCGATCTCGAGCGGCTGGCGGGACGAATCGGCGCGATGCGCGCGTCGCCGAGGGATTGTTTGCGCCTGGGCGATGCGCTCGGCGCAGTGGATTTGCTCAAAAAAGCGATGGGCGCGTTCAAGAGCCCGCTTATCCGCGAGCAGGCTGCGCGGATCTCGCCGATGCCCGCGCTGGCGGCGCAAATCGCGGCGACGATATCCGACGAGCCTCCCGTCAATCCCCGCGACGGCAACGTGATTCGTCCGGGGCTCAGCGCCGAGGTTGACGAATTGCGCAGCCTGGCGTCCGGCGCGCGTGGCGTAATCGCGAAGTTGGAGGCGACAGAGCGCGAGCGCACCGCGATCGCGTCGCTCAAGGTGCGCTACAACAATATCTTCGGCTATTACATCGAGGTCACCAAGCCCAATCTGGAGCGGGTGCCGGCCGACTATGAGCGCAAGCAAACGCTGGTCAGCGCGGAGCGCTTCACCACGCCCGCGCTCAAGGAACTCGAGCGCAAAATCCTGACGGCGGAATCGGGGCTCAAGGAACTCGAACTCCAGATCTTCTCGAGGCTGCTCCGCGACTTGCAGTCGCACGCCGCCACGATACTGGAAACCGCTCGCGCCGTGGGCGAATTCGACGCGATCATGTCGCTGGCGAAAGTGGCGCGGCGCCGCGGCTACGTGCGTCCCACGATCAACACCGGCCTTCGGATTCGGGTGCGCGACGGACGCCATCCCGTGCTCGAAGCCGGGATGCGCGCGGGCGAGTTCGTGCCCAACGACCTCGACGCCGAGCCCGACACGCGCCAAATCCTGCTGATCACCGGCCCCAACATGGCCGGCAAATCGACCTACCTACGCCAGGTCGCGCTGATCGCGATCATGGCGCAAATCGGCAGCTTCGTTCCCGCCGCCGAGGCGACCATCGGGCTAATCGATCGCGTGCTGACGCGAATCGGCGCGCGCGACGAACTTCGCCGCGGCGAGTCCACCTTCATGGTCGAGATGAGCGAGACGGCGCGCCTGCTCAAGGGGCTGTCGGAGCGCAGCCTGTTGCTGCTCGACGAGGTCGGCCGCGGCACCAGCACCTTTGACGGGCTTGCGATCGCGTGGGCCGTCGCCGAATACCTGCACGATCAGACGCGAGCCAAGGTGCTGTTCGCAACGCACTTCCACGAGTTGACCGACCTTGCGCGCGAGCGTCCGCGGGTCAAGAACCTGAGCATGGCGGTGCGCGAATGGGGCGCCGAGGTGATTTTCCTGCGCCGGGTTATCGAGCAGCCGTCGTCGCGAAGTTACGGTATCGAGGTGGCGCGGCTGGCGGGAATCCCGGATTCGATCATCAGCCGCGCGCGGGAAATTCTTGCCAACCTCGAACAGGGTGAATTGGATGAGGCCGGGATGCCGCGAATTGCGCGCGATCGGCGCGCCACCAATCCGCCGCCTCAGCTCGGTTTGTTCTCGCCACGAGACGAACGCGTCATCGATGAACTGCGCGCCCTCGACGTCGAGCGGATGACCCCGATGGACGCGCTGAACGCGCTGGCGCGAATCGCCGCCCGCCTCAAGCAGCAGGGCTGAGGAGGAAATTCACTTAATTGAATGTGAAACCCTCGGTGGGTTTCACACTTCCTTCGGCAGGGGCTGCAGCCCCTGNNCATCTTTTCGCGACTACGCGGTGGGAGACCCGTTGGCACGGGAGGCCAATATTAAGAGACCGCGCGCGACAACGGAGCGCGGCCTTAATACCGGGTGCAGGGCTCAGCCCTGCCCACGGCCGGGGGCGTGGCGATCGGTCCAATCGGCGGCTATTCTTGGATGCTGGGTAGGGTTGCGGTGATGCGGAGAATGATGGCGGTTGCGGTCGCGGCGGCGGCGATTGGCGCGATGATCGCCCCGGTGGTCGGCGGCGCCGGCCTTCCGGCGACATCGCTGACCGCCGCGCGAATCGAGCATCGCGGCCCGACTCTCGAAATCCATTTCGGGTTCAGCGGCCCCGCTCCGCCACTCGATCTCAGCACGCACGGGATCGAACTGTGGGTCGAGCTCGGGCGCACGCGAATCGTGATCCCTCCGCGCCCGCTGTTCGGCTATGAAACGGCGCCAATTGCGAGCGTCCGCGCGATCGAGTCGGCCGGCGGCAGGTCGCGAATCGTCGTGGAGGTTATAGGCAAGGCCGACTACGCGATCGCGCGGCTGAGAGGCAGAAATGAAATAGTGTTGCGGGTCGCGTCCGCGGGCGCGGACCCGAATATCGCGGCCCCGATGATCGTTCATGACGACGCCCCGCGCGGCCCCGCTCCATCCGCCGCGCGCACCGTTGCATTCGCGCCCGCGCCGAAGCCTCATCCCGAATCTCGCGCGCAACCAGTCGCGCCCGCGCCCTCGAATGTGAGTGAAGACAATCGTCAGCCGGGTCATTTTCTGGTGATGATCGATCCGGGTCACGGCGGCTACGATCCCGGCACGCAAGCGTCGGCCGGCGCAGTGGAGAAGGACCTCGCTCTCCAAATCGCGACGCGTCTGAAAGCCGCTCTGGAAGTCCGCGGTATCCGCGCCGAGCTAACGCGCTCGAGCGACGTTTTCATCAGCCTGGCCGAGCGCACGCGAATTGCGAATCGCGCCGATGCGGACCTGTTCGTTTCAATCCATCTCAACTCGAGTCCGAACACCGGCACCACGGGAATCGAAGTCTATTACCTGAACAACACCACCGACCGGGCGACGATTCGGCTGGCGCGAATGGAGAACGCCGGCGCCGATGGCTATGGCGCACCGGACGCCTCCAACTTAAACTACATCCTGACCGACTTGCGCCAGAACTATAAGGCGGCGGAAGCGGCCTCTGTGGCCAGGATGATCGACGCGCAGGCGGTCGCCGATCTCGATGCCGGATTTGGACTGAACGTGAACGCGCTGGGAGCGAAGATGGGACCATTTTACGTGCTGGTCGGCGCGCATATGCCGGCCGTGCTGGTCGAATGCGGCTTCATGTCGAACGCCGGTGAAGCCGCGCGGCTTGCGTCGGCGGATTACCAGGACGTGCTCGCGGGCGCGATCGCCACCGCAGTAGCGCATTACTTCAACGCCGATCTGGCGGTAGGAAATCTGTGAGCCTGGTCACGGGTGCGAATCGCGCCGAGCCTGTGCAAAATCCCGAGTCTTCGCCGCGCGGCCACGCGGCCATCCTCGCGCAATTCGCCGCGAGCAAGAAGCCCGGCGCGATTGCCCGCGCCTATCTCGAATCGATCCGCGCCGAGCTCGCCCAGCGCCATTTCGCCGGCGCGAGCGGCAGCGCGATCGTGACCGCGATGACGGTGGCGATCGACGATCTTCTACGCGCGCTTTTCTGTTATGCGGACGCGGAACATGGCCGGCGATTTACCAAGCTCAACCAGAAACTTGCGGTGGTCGCCCGCGGCGGCTACGGGCGCGGTGAACTGAACCCGCAATCCGACGTCGATTTGCTGTTTCTGCACGATTACAAGCGCGGTCCATACGCCGAGATTGTCACCGAATTAATGTTGCACGCGCTTTGGGACGCAGGTCTCACGGTCGGGCACGGGGTTCGCTCGGCCAAAGAATGCGTGCGGCTGGCGAATGGGGACCTGAAGGAAGAAACCGCGCTCCTTGACGCGCGGTTCTTATGCGGCGACGAAACGCTTTACGCCGATCTCGACAAGCTGCTGGTCGCCGACGTCCTCAATCGCAACCAGGACAAGTTCTTCGCCACCAAGCTCGAAGAAAGCCGCAAACGTCACGCCCAGTACGGCGATTCGATTTACCTGCTCGAGCCTCAGATCAAGGAAGGCGAAGGCGGGCTGCGCGATCTTCACACCGCGATGTGGCTGGCCAAGGTCAAATACAAAGTGCATTCGCTCGAAGAGCTGGTGCAAAGGGCCGTCATTACCGAGCCTGAAGCGGCCGAAGTGATCGAGGCGCGCGACTTTCTTTGGCGGGTGCGCAATTCGCTGCATTTTTTGACCGGGCGCCATTTCGATCAGCTGACCTTCGAGATGCAGGAACGGATCGAGCCGATCCTGGGCTTCAAGCCCGAGGAGGGACAGGCGGCGGGTTCCGCTTTGATGCGCGCGTACTACCAGCACGCCTCGACGGTGCATCGTTTTGCCGAGGGCTTGATCGCGCGGGTGACCGAGAACAGTCCCGGCGGGCGATTTTTTCGGCGCACGCCGACCCGCAAGATTCGCCCCGGGGTAATCGTTCAGCGCAATCTGCTGAGCATCGCCGAGCCCGATTTTTTCAAACGCGATCCGCTCAACCTGATCACGATCTACGCGGACTGCCAGGCGCAGAACGTGAGCCTTTCAGGCAGCGGGTACCAGTTGGTGCGTGACAATCTTGAATTGATCGACGACGAGATGCGCAGAGACCCGCGCGTCGGCGCCGCCCTGATGACGATTCTGTCCGCCCGCCAGCGCGTCGCCGAAACGCTCGAGGCGATGCATCTGTCGGGCGTGCTCGGCGCGATAATCCCCGAGTTCGGCAACCTCTACGCGCGCGTTCTGCACGACCTCTACCATATCTACACCGTTGACCGGCATTCGCTGGTCGCGGTGCGCGAACTCGAACGCCTGCGCACGGGCGAGTTCAAGGATCCGACTCCCCTGCTCACCGAGGTCGTGCGCGAACTCGACCACCTGCCGCTGGTGTTCCTTGCGCTGCTGCTGCACGACATCGGCAAGGGCCACGGCCATGACCATCATGAGCGCGGCGCCGGCCTGACCGCGGAAGTGTCGCAGCGGCTTGGACTGAACAGCGAGGAAATCGACCTGGTCGTGTTCCTCGTCCGCAACCATCTGATGATGTCGCAGGTCGCGCAGAAGGGTGACCTTGACGATCACACTACCGTCGAGGAATTTGCGCGCACCGTCGGCTCTATTGATCGCCTCAAGGCGCTGTACTTGCTCACCTATGCCGACATGCGCGCGGTGGCGCCGAAGGTTTACAACAACTGGCGCGACATGCTGCTGGGCGATCTCTACATGCGAGCGCTCAAGGTCCTCGAGCAGGGCGGTCGCGAGGCGGTAGATCCGGCGCGCCGGCTGGCGACGGTCAAAGCCGCGGTCCGCGCGACCCTGCTCGCCGCCGCCGCGCCGGACTGCGACGTCAGCGCGTTCCTCGAGCAGATGCCCGACCGCTACTTCTTCACCGTGCCTGAAGCCGACATTGCGCTGCACTTCGACCTGATGCGCTCGCTCGGCGAGCGTCCGCTGGTCTGCCGCATCAGGCATTTCCCCGAACTGGAGTTCAGCGAGTTTATCGTCGTGACGCGCGATCAGCCGGGACTATTCTCGATGATCGCGGGCGCGCTGACCGCCAACAATCTCAATATCCTGTCGGCCCGAATCACCACCCGCACCAACGGCGTGGCGATGGACGTGTTTCGCGTGTCGCATTGGATGGGCGCGGGCTCGATGGCGATGGAAGAGGACCGCTGGCTGCGCGTCGAGCACGACCTCGAGCGCGTGATCACCGGCCAGCAGGACATCGCGGGACTGGTCGCCGCGGCGCATCACGTGCAGAGCGCCGGCCGCAAGTTCGTGCGCCACGTGCCAACCGAGGTCACGGTGGACAATCGCACCTCCGAGCAGTTCACCGTGATTGACGTATTCACCCAGGACCGCGTCGGACTGCTGTTCGCGATCACCCACACACTCTACCGGCTCGGCCTGCTGATTCACCTTGCGCGCATCTCGACCAACGCCGATCAGGCGCTCGATGTCTTTTACGTGAGCGATCGCGCGGGCGGAAAAATCGAGGATCTCGATCGGATGCGGGAGTTGCGCGCCGCCCTGCTCGAAAAGGTCGAAGAGAATCCCGGCGCAGGAGCAACCGCGTGAGCACCGCCGGCTGGGACGAGCTGATCGATCGCCATTTGTCGCGCCAGGCCGTTGAGCGCGGGCTCAGCCGTCATTCGATGGACGCATACGCGCATGACCTCAGCGTTTTTCAATCGTGGTGCCGCAAGATCGGGCTGACGCCATCGCAATTCGACGCCGCCACCCTGACCGCGTACCTCGAAGCGCTGGCGGATCGGGGCTTGGCGGTCAGTTCGCAGCGCCGCCATCTCGCCAGTCTGCGCGGGCTTGCGCGCGAACTGGTGGACGAGAAAATCATCGAACGCGATCCCGCGCCGGCCCTGAAGCTCAGGCCGCATCCGCGCAAACTCCCGCGCACCCTGTCGCCCGCCGACGTTGAAAATCTCATCGCCGCGATCGATGCGCGCGATGCCCGCGGGTTGCGCGACCGCGCGATGCTTGAAATAGCCTACGGATGCGGGCTGCGCGTTTCGGAACTGGTCGGCTTGCAACTGAATCAGGTAAATCTCGCGGCCGGCGACTTGGTCGTGCTCGGCAAGGGCAGCAAGGAGCGGATGGTGCCGATGGGTAGCGCCGCGATTCGCGCGCTGAAGGCCTATCTGGAGCGGCGCGATGAAATTCTGAATCCGGCCGGCGACGGGACCCGCAGCAGGAAAAAAGTTCCGCGCCGCGTCTCCGCGGTTTTCATTACGAGACTCGGCCGCGCGATGACCCGGCAGGGATTTTTCAAGGCGCTCAAAGGATGGGCCGCCGCTGATCCGCGTCTTGCATGGGTCAGCCCGCATACCTTGCGCCATTGCTTCGCCACGCATCTGCTCGAGGGCGGCGCGGATCTGCGCGCCGTGCAGGAGATGCTCGGCCACAGCGACATCTCGACCACGCAGATCTACAC
>PLDK01000022.1 GCA_003135135.1 Deltaproteobacteria bacterium | reverse complement strand
GAGTTTTCGGGGTGCAGGCCATTTGACCGAAAATATTTCATCGATGAGCATGTGTACAACTGCCCTTTCTGCAACAGGCGTCACGTAAGATACGTCCTTCTTTCTCAAGATAAATTCGATTGGACAGAAACGAAGGATTGTCACATTTACCGTTGCGAATGCCAGTCGTGCGGTAAGAAATCGATGCACCTCTCATACTATGATGTGACACGTACAGCATTTAATTATAACACAACGACTCTGTGGTTCCTTGCTAAGGAAGAACTCCACAATCTTGGGTTGAAGGAACTGGACGACGCCTTCTTTTTTTCCGTGCCTACTTCGTTTTTTGTCATGAACGATGAAATCCCCAGGAAACTGCGCGACCTCGTTACCGAAGCGGAGGGGTGCCTCAAGAGTAATTTTCTCACTGGCGCTTCAGCCTGCATCCGCAAGGTCGTATATGAGTTGGCCGTCTTGGAAGGCGCGACCGGCGAGAACTATGAAGATCGAATCAAGTCGCTGAAGGCGAAGAGGCCAGACGTTGAAGGTAGTTACTTCGACACCCTGCTCAGTGTTCAACAGGTCACGAGCGATAAGGTTCATGAGAACTCGTACGACGGTTGGGACGCGAAACATATCAAGCTCCTGCTAACAACACTTCATGAAACCCTTAACGAGCTCTATGTTCTACCCTCGCTGAAGAAGGAGAACCGGAGGAAGGTTTTGGAACTGAAAGAAACTATACTTGGGTCGAAAAGTTTGCCTGATTCAAAACAACCGAAAGGGTGAGGGCGTGCGGGATAGCAAGCGCAAAACGCGCTTGCTAGGCGCTTCCTGCCCGCTGCGCCAACACTTTGCCGGCCATCGCACCTGTCCCTACTCGACGCTCTAATTCAGGCAATAGCGGAGGTAGCGCGGCGTGGCACCTCTCGGTACAGACCGGCAGGGAAAAGAGCCGGCGTCCCTCGGCTGCGCTCGGGATGACGGAAAAAACGGACGACGCAAAGAAAAAGATCCGGGATTCTTCGCTTCGCTCTGGAATGACACGAAAACAGAGCCACCACTTTTCCCCCGACCCTGAGAGCGAAAGGTTGTCCTCAACATTTCGCGCTTAACGCTAAGGTGCAGGGCTTACCCCTGGCCGTGGCGACGGCAGCGCAGTATTAAGGCATTGGCAGGGGCCGCGCGCGACAACGGAGCGCGGCTTTAACATTGGGTGCAGGGGTCATCCCCTGCCGAGCGCGGAGGCGACTTCATCGGGCTCGATGGAAGCGATCGGGGTGCGCCTCAAAATGACGATGTGCCCATCAGTGCCCGCGGGCATCGGACCCCATCGCGCGGGATCAGTCGGCCCGAAGATCACCACGCCGGACGCACCGGCCGCGGCCGCCAGATGCGACACGCCCGAATCGTTACCGACGAAGGCCGATGCGACGCGCGCGATCGCTGCGACCGTCGGCAAATCGAGGTCCTTCAGGACCGGGACGCCTGACTCGCGAAAGATCGGCTCCAGCGATATTTCGGCGGGACCCAGGATCACCGCGACGCTGGCGCGATTCGACATCGACAGCGACAATTTCGACGCGAGCGCCGCGAATTTATCCGCCGGCCAGTTCTTGCCGGGACTTCCGCTGCCGGGAAAAATCACAATCAAATTCGAGACGGCGCATTTCGATTGCGCGATCGCACGCGAGGCTGCCGCGAGGTCGTCCGGAGTCGGTTCGAGCCGTGAATCCACCGGCGAAGCGCGCTCGTCAATTTCAATTTCAGTTGCCCGCAAGTAAGCCGCTGATACGTGGCCGTCACCGCTGGGGCGGAACGGATGAAACGAGACGTGCCCATCGGTTGCCGCCGCCAATCGCGCGCGAAAACGCTGGTCGTCCGAGGCGAAGAACGAGTAGATGCGCTCGAAGTCCGCGAAGAATCGACGCGCGTTTGAATTGGCCGGCGGTTCATCGGTGAATAACGCTCCGACCTCGCGAGCGTCTATCGAATGACCGCGCGCGATGACGGTTCTTCCGGCTGCGAGCCGGGCCAGTTCGATGCGCGCCATCAGCTCGACTGACGCGCCCGAATGGCGCCGCGAGATCGCCGCCAGCGCCGGCATCAAGCACATGAGGTCGCCAAGCGCGCCCGGAAAAATGACCAGCACGCGACGGATGGGATGCGCAGTGCTCTCATGCGGCAACATTGGGAACAATCTATCACTTAAATTAAATGCGGAACCCACCGTGGGTTCCGCACCTCCTTGGGCAGGGGTGACCCCTGCACCCAGCATTAAGGCCGCGCTCCGTTGTCGCGCGCGGCCCCTGCCAACGGCTTAATACTGCGCTGCCGTCGCAGGGGCTGAACTATTCAGCCTTACGCTCGAGCGCCTTCCGTGCTACCAATCGCTTATGGTCAACAGCCAGGATTCTGCACGCCCGTTCACTGGAAAAGCCGCCCGACGACTCACCATCAGCGGCAACGACCCCTGCGCTTCCCGCAAAAATATTTTTGACGGAACGAAACTACCCTTAGAGCGCAGCCGTCCCCAAACCACAACCAATTGTGTATTTCCCCCCTTAATACTGCGCTGCCGTCGCCACGGTAAGTGCGACGCCAGGAACCCGCCTTGGCGAGATTCGCAACCAGCCGCATCTTTTGGATACAATCGCCGTCATGCCTATCAGCGTCGCGCGATCGCCGCTTGAACTTATCGGCAACACGCCCGTCGTCCGGCTCAATCGCATCCCCGGCAAGAACGACGCCGAAGTATGGGCGAAGCTCGAGAATTTCAATCCCGGCGGCAGCGTCAAGGACCGAATCTGCCTGGCGATGGTCGAGGCGGCCGAGAAAGCCGGCCGGCTAAAGCCGGGCGATACGATCGTCGAGCCGACCTCCGGCAACACCGGGATCGGTCTGGCGCTGGTCGCTGCCGTGAAAGGCTACAAGCTGATTCTTACGATGCCTGACACGATGAGCGAGGAACGGCGCTCGCTGCTGGTCGCTTACGGCGCGGAGCTGGTGCTGACGCCGGACACGCGCGGGATGCACGGCGCGATTGCGAAGGCCGAGGAACTATGCCGCGATAATCCCGGCTACTTCATGCCGCAGCAATTCAGCAACGCCGCCAATCCCGACATCCACTATCGATCCACTGGGCCCGAGTTGCTCGAACAGCTCCCGCGCATCGACGCGTTCATCTCCGGCGTGGGGACGGGCGGAACGATCACCGGCGCGGGCCACTACTTGCGTGAGCATCTCGACAAAAAAGTCCTGATCGTCGCCGTCGAGCCGAAAAACTCGCCCGTGTTGTCGGGCGGCAAGCCGGGCTTTCACAAGATTCAGGGAATCGGCGCCGGCTTCGTGCCGGGCAATCTCGACACTAAAGTTTACGATGAGATAATCGCCGTCAGCGACGAGGATGCGGTCCTGTGCGCGCGCCGTCTCGCGCGCGAGGAGGGTTTGCTGGTCGGCATCTCGTCGGGCGCAAGCTGCTGCGCGGCTATCCAGATAGCCAGGCGGCTTGGCAAGGGCAACGTCGTGGTCGTGATTTTCTGCGACACCGGCGAGCGATATCTGACGACCGATCTTTTTCCGGCTGCGGGAATCTAGCAATGGCTGATTCGATGGACATATCGAAAACGCTGGACGCGAAGCTTGAGCGGATGCGCGCGATATTTGCGCCGATGCGCAACCTTATCGTGGCGTTTTCCGGCGGCGTCGATTCCACCTTTGTGCTGAAAGTCGCGCACGACGTGCTAGGCGATCGCGTGCTGGCGCTGACGACGACTTCGCCCACGATGCCCGACGAGGATCGCGACTCGGCGCTTGCGATGGCGCGCCTGATCGGCGCGCGCCACATCGTCGTCGAATCCAATGAACTCGAGATTCCGGGCTACGCGGCAAATCCGCTCAACCGATGCTACCTGTGCAAGCACAATCTGTTTACGGTTTGCGAGGCAAAGGGCGCGCAACTTGGTATCGACGAGATAGTGGACGGGCTTAACCTCGACGATCTGCACGACTATCGCCCCGGGATGCAGGCGGCCAGCGAGAAACGCGTACGCCATCCGCTGGTCGAAGCCGAAATGACCAAGGCAGATGTTCGCGCGCTCTCGCGCTCGATGGGGTTGCCGACCTGGGATCGTCCCGCCTCGCCGTGCCTGTCGTCGCGCTTTCCGTACGGCACGGAGATAACGCCCGAGGGGCTTAAGAAAGTCGCGGCGGGCGAGAAGCTGCTTCATTCGATGGGCTTTGCAGTCGCGCGCGTGCGCTACCATGGCGACGTCGCGCGGTTGGAGGTCGAGCAAAGCCGGATCGCGCGCATCTTCGAGCCGGAAATTCGCGAAACGATCGATCGCGAATTCAAAAAAATCGGTTTTCGATTCGTCGCGATCGATCTGAAGGGCTTTCGCTCCGGCTCGCTCAATGAAGGCCTGGTTGCCAACGGATTAAAGCCGGCGAATCCGATGCGACTGCCGCGCAATAGTCCTTGATCGAGCTTCGGGAAACCTTTAAATCTGCGGCGCGCGCATTTTTTCAAGCCACAAGGAATCGGTGATGTTGAAGTTTGAGGAAATCGATCTCGATCGCATGGTCGAAGAAGTGCTGGCCGGAAAAGAAATCGCACGCGAGACCGCCGCGGCAATCCTCAATTGCCCCGACCATCGGCTTGCTGATTTGCTCGCCGCGACGAGCGCCGTGCGCGAGGCCGCATTCGGCCGCCGAGTGAAGATTTGCATGCTGCGCAACGCGCAAAGCGGCATCTGCGCCGAGGATTGCAGCTACTGCTCGCAATCGCGCATCTCGAAAGCCGAAATCCCCGTTTACAAAATGCAGAGCGCCGCCAAATTGATCGAGGGCGCACGAATCGCGGTCGAGAGCGGAGCGCGCCGCTACTGCATGGTCTGCAGCATGCGCGGTCCGGTGCGCCAGGATGTCGAGCATCTCGGCGAGGCGTGCGATCGAATCCGCGCCGAGCTGCCGGGGCTGGAGCTGTGCCTGTCGATCGGCCTGATGAATCGCGAGCAGGCGGGCGAGCTCAAGAGCGCCGGCGCGGGATGGATAAATCACAACCTCAACACCAGCCGCCGCTTCTATCCGGAAATTTGCACGACGCACACCTGGGACGATCGCGTCGAGACTCTCGGCAACGTGCGCGCGGCGGGATTATCGACTTGCTCGGGAGGGATAATCGGGATGGGCGAAACCGACGATGACATTATCGATCTCGCCTACTCGACGCGGCGCCTCGCGGTCGATTCGGTGCCGCTGAATTTTCTGCATCCGATAAAGGGCACTCCGCTCGAATCCAGGCGCGCGCTCACGCCCGAGAAATGTCTCAAGGCCGCGTGCCTGTTCCGTATCCTCAATCCGCGCAGCGAGGTTCGCGCGGCGGGCGGCCGCGAACTCAACGTTGGCGCGCGCCAGGCCGAATTGTTCAGCGCCGTGAATTCGATTTTCGTCAACGGCTACCTGACCACCGCGGGATGGGACTGGTCGCGAACCCGCGAGCTGATCGAGCGGGCCGGATACGAGCCGGAGCCGGTGTAGCGCGAGCGTTAATCCGCCATCCGAGCGGCGATGATTGCCTCGACGATCGCGAGATCGGATAGCGTCGTGATCTTGATGTTCGCGGTCGAGCCTTCGACCACTTCGACGCGAACTCCCGTCCGTTCGACCAAATCCGCGTCATCGGTCGCGATGATTCCCTCGCTGACCGCGCGTCGATGCGCCGCAACCAGCACCGCGCGGCGAAATGCCTGCGGAGTTTGCGCTTGCCATAGCCCGGCCCGCGCGACGGTCGCCGCGATCGCGCCGTCCTCGACGCGCTTCAAAGTGTCGGCCACTGGTATCGCCGCGATCGCACCGCCGGCCCGCGCCGCCGCCGCCATGCACGCCTCGAAAATTGCCGGCGTCGCCAGCGGACGCGCCGCGTCATGTACTATCACCAGCTCGCTCTCCGAACTGGTCAGTCCGAGCGCGATTCGAACCGAATCCTGACGCTCGACGCCGCCCGGCGTAATCTTGACCGGCACGCCAAGCCCGGCCGCCGCGGCTTCGGCGCGCGCCGAACTTTCGAATCCTTCGGGCACTGTTATCACAACTTCGCCAATCGAATTGACTTGTCCGACGGCGCCGAGCGAATACGACAGCATCGTGCGGCCGCCGATCTTCACAAACGCCTTGGGCACGCCCGACCCAAGCCGCACGCCGCTGCCCGCCGCCACGATGATCGCCGAGGCTGTCAATTCGCCGCCGCGCCCGACGCCGGAGTGCGACCGGCGTTTGCAACGAAGCTTGCGATCGTTGCGATCACCGCCGCGTCAACATGACCCGGCGTTACGTACTCGGCCGGTCCGGGCTTGCCCGCGCTCGCGATGAACAGATGGTTGAGCCCCGGGAACGTATCGACCTGAACCTTCGGGTCGCCCTTGAGGCCGTTTTGCCAATTGCGGATGTCCTCGTCGAGCACCTGGTAGTCGCGCGAGCCGTGCAGAATCAGAATCGGCAGGTCGAGACTGCGCGCGAGCGCAACTTCATCGCGCGCGTCGAGGTCGTAGTAGTACGATGCGGGCGCGCCGAAGAAAATTTGCGCCGGCGGCGTCTTGTGCGCCGAGATGTCGTCGGCTTGGCGCTCGAGCAGCGCCAGTTGCCCCGGCGCCCGCTCGCCGAGGTATCTCATCTGCTGGACTATCACCTGCGCCAGCTTGCGGCCCGTCGGCGCGAGCATCACGATTCCCGCAATCGGCCATGCTTTCTTCGCAATCTCCGGCGCCAGCATCGCGCCGAGGCTGTGCCCGACGACGACGATTCTGTCTTGCTCCACGTCGCGCCGCGCCTGCAGCAGCCGCACCGCGGCGACGCCGTCCTGGATGACTTCCTCGTCCACCGTGGTCTTGTGCGAATCGAGCTGCGGATACGCATAGGTGCGCTTGTCGTACCGGAGCACGACAATTCCGCGAGAGCTGAGTCCCTGGGCGATGTCAGCGAATGGATGATCGGCGCCGACCGTCTCGTCGCGATCGTTGGGGCCCAATCCCTGGATCAGGACCACGGCTGGAAATGGGCCGTTGCCCTTTGGGATCGTCAGCGTGCCGGGCAACTTGTACGCGCCTACTGCCACATCCTCGAAGTGAAACTTCTTTTGGTCCGAATATGGGGGCGCGGTCACTGGCAGCTTGAATGATAGCGACGTAATCTCGCCGGTCTGCGAGGCCACCACGACGATCGAATTCGCCGTCGAGCGAGGGAACCTGAGTTGTACCCTGGCCTCGTCGCGGCCCTTGGGCAGATTCTGCCGCTCGAAAATTTTCCAGCTGCGTAGCCTACCCTGGCTGCCGTAAACCTGGTTCCACGACCCCTTCAGCCCCTCCGGCGACAATGCTTTCATCTTCGCGCTGAAATGAGTGGTCGCCGCGCTGAAGTCGCCGTCACGAATCGCCGAGAAGAAATGATCGACAACCAGGTCTTCGGCGTTGGCTTTGGCCGCGCATCGAGTAGCCGGAAAAATCGCGAGCGCCAAAAACGCAACGCCCAGCACAAACATTCGCTTTGGCATATCGATGCAGATTTGCAGACTCGATGCGCACGTTCAACAAAATCGCAGGCACCTTCCACAAAAATGAAAAGGCCGGGAGAAAATCCCGGCCTTATTCACACAATCGGATTATTGGCGGCGGCTAGGTCGCGAAGATCGTCTTCAGTTCTTCCATGATTTTCTCTTCGGGATGAGCCTTGGCGATCGACAATTCCTTCACGAGCAAGGATCGCGCCGTGTCGAGCATCTTGCGCTCGCCGAACGACAACTCCTTGTCGCTCTTGAGCACCAGCAGGTCGCGCAGCACCTTGGCGATTTCCAGCGGAGAACCAGTCTTGATCTTCTCCGTATATTCGCGATAGCGCCGGTTCCAGGTTTGCGTATCGACCTCGACCTTGCGCTGGCGCAGGATACGGTAAATTTTTTCCACCATATCCTTTCCGATAACCCGCCGCAGTCCGACCGACTCGACGTTTTCGGTCGGGATCATGATGGTCATCTTCTCGGTGCCGAGGATTCGGAGCATGTAAAAACGTCGCTCCGTCCCGGAGATAACCCGCATCTGGATGTCTTCGATGACGGCCACCCCATGGGCGGGGTAAACCACTTTTTCACCCTTCTTGAACGGCAAATTCATCGCGATAATGGCACTCGATGGCAGGCTCTGGATTTCGGACATGGATTGATGACCACGCAGTTCATGGGTTCATCACCGATTCCGATCAGCCTGGAATGTAAACGCAGTATGACACAAAATTACTTGATTTGTAACCCCAGTCCTAAAAAGAAACCGAAACCGGCGAGACTGGATAGAACAATGTTCGGAATTAACTGCCGAATCGGGTCAGTTCAACTGCAGTTCCATGATGATCGCGTCTTCACCGGGACCGTAGTAATGCCGTCTCAAACGCCGTTCTTCGAACTCAAACTTGCGATAAAGCTGCCGCGCAGACAGATTTGAACGGCGAACTTCCAGCGTAACCACGCTTGCGCACGTCGATCTTGCCTCGGCGATTGCTTCGGTCAACAGCACGGTGCCGATCCCGAGTCGGCGCGACTCCGGATGCACGGCGATATTGAGGACATGGCATTCGTCGGCGATCAGCCATCGGCAGAGAAAGCCGGCAATCTTTCCGTTGTCGTCCTGCCCATGCGCGTGGCTCGCCGCCGGGAGCGCCACCATGATGCGCGAGAACGGCAGCGTCAGTTCACGTTGAAAGGAGGCCATCGTCCAGGGGGCGGGGAAGGCAAGCCGCTCGATCTCGATGATACCGGGCAGGTCGCGATCTGTGGCGTCCCGAATGTGGATCGCCATCTCAACCAAACTCAACTGCAATCCCGGCGCGCCAAATCCGCCGGTCCAAGCTCGTCCGCCGGTTTAAGCGCGCGAGAATTTTTCAGGCGGCGTGCTGAAACTGCGCCGCCTCCGCCTTGAGAACGACGACCTCGAGCACCTTGTCGCGCATCCGATGCTTGAACGCGCCCACCGGCTTGCCGAACTCGATTCGGGTCGCGAAATCGGCCGGGAACGCCGACGAGACGTAGGACAATCGGCGGATCGTTTCGCCGCGCACGCTCGCGTTGACCGCAAGCACATTGTCGCCGAGCACGATGTTGTAATCGTAGTCGGGCATCTCGTCGGGCAGATTCCACAACCCCTTGAGCGATGACAGCGGCAGCTTGCGCGGCATCTCGAGCCGCACCAGGTACGCGTTGGCATACTCGGCGACGGTGTAAACGGTCCCGTAGCGGCGATCGCGCTCGGTTTTGTCCTCATGCATGGTGCCCTCGAACCCGTCGAATGCCACCTTGCGCTCGGTTCTCCTGCCTGCGCCCAGCGCACGCGCGAGGATCGAGCCGATCGGCGCGAGCCCGAGCCCGTATAAGCATCCACGATACGTCAGCTCGCTGGCAGGCTTGGCGTGAATCACTCCCTCGCGTAGCCGCCACGCGCCCTCGGCCGACGCAATCAATACGCCGAGCATGATCCATCCGCCGGTACTTTGGGAAAACAGCCCGTCGCCGAGCACCACGACCGCAAACGCAGTCAGGATCGCGGGATAAAGAATCAGATTCAGAATCAAGTTGAGCGCCGTCGAGCGGACTCTCGAAAATCCACCGCTGCTGCCGACCGCCTCTTCGAGGCGCGCCTTCACGCCGACCGGCATCGCGCCGAGAACCGGCTCGGCAATCCGAAACGCGATCTGCACCGGCGCCGGCGCTACGCGAACCGGCGAAGCGCTGACTGAAGCCAGGACGGCATTGAAATCAGCTTCGAGCTCGCCGGGGAAATGTTTCTCGCCAATTGGTCCGGGCAACGCACCGATGTCCTTCGGCAGACGCATCATCGCCAGACCAGCCGCCGCTTCCGGCGCGGCGGCAGCCGCTGCTGGTGCAGGCGCTGCCACTGCTGGCGCCGCCGCGGGTTTCGCTGCCGGCGCGGGCGCAGACTTGGGCGCCTCCGCGGGTGCTGGCTTGGGTGCCTCCGCGGACGCTGGCTTGGGTGCCTCCGCGGGCGCTGGCTTGGGTGCCTCCGCGGGCGCTGGCTTAGGTGCTGCCGCTGCTGGTGCCGCCGCAGGTTTCGCTGCTGGTGCGACTGCTGCTGGCGCTGCCGCTGTTGGTTTCGCAGCTTCCGCCGCTGGCGCTGGCGCTACCGGAGGAGCCGCTGCTGGTGCAGGTTTGGGTGCCGGTGCTTCCGCCGCAACCGGCGCCGCGGCGGGCTTGGGTGGCTCTGCGGGCGCTGGTGCGACCGCCGCAGGCACCGCCGCAGGTTTCGCCGCTGGCGCGACCGCCTGTTTGCGAAAGCGTGACGGTGCGTCGTCGGCGAACGTCTCATCGGGATGCAACTTGCGGGCGCGCGCGAGCAGGACGCCTTCGGTCTCGACGTTGGCCGGGTCGGGGATGCAGCAATCTACGGGACATACCTGCGCGCACGCTTCATGGTCGAAAAAGCCGACGCATTCGGTGCACTTCGACGGCACTATGTAATAGATGTCCTGTGCGATCGCAGGACCCGATGCACCGTTGAGTTCCCACGGCACTCCGCCCGCGTAAATCGCCGTGTTAGGACACTCCGGCTCGCACGCTCCGCAATTGATGCATTCGTTGGTGATCGTCGTTGCCATCTCGTGAACCGAATCTCAGTTAAATGATGCTTCTTGGGAAAACCCGACCAGGAAAGCCCGCAACGGCATTGGCTTGCCGAAGCTGACCATAACCGCTGAAAGTTTTGTCTGTCAATCACGCGTAATTCAATCCATCTTATCGCGTAGCGCGCGAGATGTTCCGAAAAGAACCGGAGGCGGACTCTATCGCCTTGCGTTCGCAAACGGGTTTTGCAACTATTACCGGGATTACTCGTCCAGCCCTGACTATTGAATATGTACTAACTCGTGTACCGGGACTGGCTGTTGACTTGAACTACTGGAGGAGAGCTCGGATGAAGAAAATCGTAAAGGTGCTCGGTGTCGTGGCCGTGACAGCGTTCATGACCGCGTGCGGTCCTGACATGAAGACGATCAACAACGCCAGCGAACGTGCTGAAGCGGATGCCACCAAGGCGGAAGCGTCGGCGAACGCGGCGGAAGCTTCGGCCAATCAGGCTGCGACTGCTGCTGCGCAGGCCGACACGGCGGCCAGCGGCGCAGAGGATGCGGTCCGTCGTGCTAACGACGCGGTGTCGCGCCTCGAAGCGGCGTTCTCGACCTCGGTTACGAAGTAATCGATCAGACCTGCCTGCAGAACTAGCCATGTGAAGCGGTGGCGGAGGGAGCGATCTCCCTTCGCCACCGCTTAGTCTTGTGTCCGCGGCTATTCGTCCGCCCGCCGCCCCGCCCCCCATTGGCTTCGCTCACGCCAGACCCTCTCCCGTAAAGTAGGGCGAGTATGCCGATGTCGACGGATACCGCGCCCACGCGATAACGTAACTTGCATGGCAGAAACGAAGCTCTTCTTGATCGGCATTGCTACCTACGGCGCTGGACTGGTCCTGGTGTTCGCCTCAAATCAGCATAGGTGGGGCGTATTTCTGTCGGTCGCTGGGCTGCTCTTGTTGGGCATTGACAGCCGCGATGCGATATCAGGCGTGTTGGTGTCCCGTACCGGCGGTTCACTACGCGCCCTCGCGAGTACAGGCCTTCTATTTGGTCTTCTGATCGCTATGGGAAGGGAATATTTAAGAGATCGCGATCTAAGAGCACGACTGCTCGCGCTGCGTTCTTCTTTCACGGATTTTGTTCGTGAAATAGTGGAACGAGCGGCCGAATTCGATGCTTGGAAAGGTTCCGAAACGAAAATATCCGAATACGACAGATGGATTCATGCCGCGTTTACGAATAGGCACGAAAAGCATGTGACCGAAATATTTCGAGAAGCGATTGAGGTCGGGTGGTTTGACGGCAAAACCGCAACGAAGTTGCTTCAGATGCCTTTTCGGGGGGAAGGGCGACTATACTCGCTTTTTGACACAAAGATTGGAGTCATAGCCGGGTTTCTCAATGGCATATGGGAGGCGGGCACTTGGAATGGCCCCTTAAGGCCGGAGGAATGGCTACGGCGACTCCGCTTCTGGCGCACACTGATCGTCTGTTTAATAGCAGCTGTAGCGACTTGGTTTGCCCTAGGCATTCAATCTCGCCATTGGCCCATATGGCGGTAGGTATTAACGCGCGGCGTTGGGGCGGCGCTGGCGGGCGAGATCCTTCGCTACGTTCAGGATGACACAACAAAGTGAGTCGGCGGCCTTTTGCGATGCGGTCGCAGAACCCTCACCTACCGACCGCCGAGCGGCCGGCCGCCTCTCCCGTGAAATAACGGGCGAGGTAATTCCCCCCCTCACCCTTCTAACAGGCCGTCAGGCCGCATCTTTTCTTAATACTCAGGTGCAGGGGTTACCCCTGGCCGTGGCGACGGCAACGCAGTATTAAGCCGTTGGCAGGGGCCGCGCGCGACAACGGAGCGCGGCGTTAACGGTGGGTGCAGGGTTCACCCCTGCAAACCCACGGTGGGTTTTACATTACAATCGCGGTTCCCCTTTTCCCTGCTTACTGGCGCGGGCCCGGCTACTCGTCCGACGAGTCTTTAGCGTTGGGATTCGCCGCGTGCCTGAGCGCCTTGCGAACCCGCTCGCGCAGGGTGTCGTCGCGCTCGATCCGGTCCTCGAGCTGCCTGAACTGCGCAACCGTGAGACCTTGCTTCGAAGCGGCCTGCTCGACCGTCAGGTTGTGGTCTTTCTGCATCGCCTCGTAAACGCTGATGTACTTGTCGACCTGGCCGGTCGGAACATCCTTTTCCTCGTCGTCGGTCTCGTCCTGGGCCACTGGGGCCTGGGGCTGCGCCGTGAGTTGAGGGGCTTGCGGTTGACGTTGGGATTTAATCTGGCGAGCGGTGCCGGTTGACGCGACCGGCGCGGGCCACGCGAGCGAAGCCGGCATCATCCCGATTGCTCCACAGATTATCGCTATCACCGCGATCGCCGCGCCCGCGCGCCTGCCCGGGTAGGGCTCGTTAATTTGTTGCACTTCGAATAGCCTCCGCCAGAAATCCAGCCAACCTGCCGCGATCATCCTTGCACGCCGGGCGAACTTCATAAAGATACTCAGGTTGACGGCAGTCCCCTTGCATTGCCTGACGCGATGCTTAAATTCAAGACGGTCCAGCGGCCGCCGGCGTGGCGGTGTGCCGGGCTGAATCCACGGCGAGATAGCAACACGGAGATATACCTACATGCCAGCCAAAACGGTTGAGCTGCACGAGAGAGCGCGGGTCGGAATTGTCAAGGGCGCGACGCTGGTGATGGAAGCCGCGCGCGTAACGCTTGGCCCCAAGGGCCGCAACGTGATGATCCAGCGGAGCTTCGGCTCGCCGACTGTAACCAAGGACGGCGTGACCGTGGTCAAGGAAATCGAACTCGAGAACCGCTTCGAGAACATGGGCGCGAAGCTGATTCGCGAGGTCGCGCAGAAGACCTCCGACGTCGCTGGCGACGGCACCACGACCGCAACGGTGCTGGCGGGAGCGATCGTGCGCGAGGGGATCAAGCTGCTGGCGGCGGGATTCCCGGCGATGGAACTGCGGCGCGGAATCGACGCCGCGGTGGTCAAGGCGGTCGCAACTATCAAGGAGATGTCGCGGCCGGTGAAGGAGCGCGATCGGCTGGAGCAGGTCGCGACGATATCGGCCAACGGCGACAACTCGATTGGCAAAATTGTTGCCGACGCGATGGGCAAGGTCGGCAAGGAAGGCGTGATCACCGTCGAAGAGGCGCGCGGCCTGGATACGGTGCTCGATCTGGTTGAAGGGATGTGCTTCGACCGCGGCTATCTATCGCCGTACTTCGTCACCAACGCCGACAAGTTGACGGCTGAACTCGACGAGCCGCTGATTCTGTTCCACGAAAAGAAACTTTCGAATCTGCGCGAAATACTGCCGCTGCTCGAGAGCGTTGTGCAGACCGGACGCCAACTCCTGATAATCGCCGAAGACGTTGACAGCGAGGCGCTGGCCGCGCTGGTCGTCAACAAACTGCGCGGAACGATCAAGGTCGCGGCCGTGAAGGCGCCGGGCTTCGGCGATCGACGCAAGGAAATGCTGCAGGACATGGCGATTCTGACCGGCGGCACTCTGATCGCCGAGGAACTCGGCGCCAAGATCGAGAACGTCGAGATCGCCGCGCTCGGCAAGTGCAAGAAAGTTCTGATCGACAAGGACAATACGACAATAATTGGCGGCGCCGGCAAGAAATCCGAAATCCAGGGACGAATCGAATTGATCCGCCGCCAGATCGAAGAGACCACCTCCGACTACGACCGCGAGAAGCTGCAGGAGCGGCTGGCCAAGCTCACCGGCGGCGTCGCCGTGATCAAGGTTGGCGCGGCGACCGAAGTCGAAATGAAGGAAAAAAAGGCGCGCGTTGACGATGCCGTCCATGCGCTCCGCGCCGCGGTCGAGGAGGGAATCGTGCCCGGCGGTGGTGTCGCGCTGGTGCGCACAATCGCGGCGGTGAAGTCGCTCAGACTCGATGACGCCAAAAAGGCCGGCGCGGGAATCGTTGCGGCTGCGATGGCGGAACCGCTCAAACAGATCGCGCGTAACGCCGGTCACGAACCGGAAATCGTTCTCAACGCGGTGCTCGAAGGCAAAGGTGATTTTGGTTTCAATGCCGCCACCGAAGTTTACGAAGATCTCGTCAAAGCGGGCGTGATCGATCCAGCCAAGGTGGTCCGCACCGCGCTCGAAAACGCGGCCAGCGCCGCATCGATGATGCTGACGACCGAGGCCGCCGTGGCTGAAGCGCCGAAGAAGGCGGCGTCGATGGCGGGGATGCCTGGCGGCGGTGGGATGGGCGGCGGCATGGGTGGAATGGGCGGAATGGGCGGAGGCGGCATGGACGACTACGGCGACGACTTCTAGTCGCGCGGCGGGAGATTGGCGATTATCGAGCAGCGGTGCAACGGTGCCGGTGGGAACCAAGAAAGCGCTTTATCGGGAACCGGATGTCAAGTGAATCAAATAGTCGTTTTTGTGCTCTCATTATAGTTACATTGTAAACTGTCGAGAGTAGCTACAGACAACTCTGCCGAGCGCGAGAAGACTAGCAATGAAGCGGAATATCCCACTGCGAGTGCACGTAAATGGAATCGGCATCACTGGCTCGGCTGTGACTTTCTATCGCATCTTCATAACGCGCCGTCGCGACGCACAAGATATATATAGTCAGTCCAATAATGGTATTTTTTTCCGGCGTTTTGCACGATGAAGGCTTGCAAGGGACCGGGAGTTTGTGAGAGAAAGATGAGTGTCTTAAATGCAGGGGCCGCGACTTACTTAGCAATGCTTCTGCGAATTCCTTAGGAGGAAGAAATGGAAGGGTTAATGAGAAAATCTTCAAAACTGGTTGGTCTTGCCGGGGCTGTGTTGGCCCTTTCGTTGCTCGGAGGATGTTCGTCGAACGAGCCGGATCCGGCACAGCGCGCCGTCAACGCGGCGAACCGCGCTGATCAGGCTGCGGCCCGTGCGGACTCGGCGGCCCAGAAATCTGCGGCGGCTGCGGCGCAGGCTCAGGCGGCTGCGAGCCGCGTAGAGCAGGCGGCCAGCGATGCGAAGGCGGCTGCGGATCGTGCAGAGGCGATCGCGTCGAAGACGATTTCGGAACATCATGAGCATCGTGCGGCCCGTCGTCGCCACCGGAAGGCGGCTGAAGCAGGCGCAGCGGCTGGTGCAGAGGCAGGCGCAGCGGCAGGAGGAGCGGCAGGTGCAACGGCTGGTGGCGCGACGGCTCCAGAGCCCGCTCCGGCTCCCGCTACTCCGTAATTTCGCTCAGGCTTGATAATCACGAGGGCGGTTGCATCAGCAACCGCCCTCGTTCCACATTGCCTCTTCCCTCGCCGGACTGATTACTCAGTTGCGGCTTCAGCTTTGCTGATTAGCAGCGCCATGCGCGCGGCTCGGCCGCGAGCTGCCTCAACTCGCGAACGTGACTATTACTTTGAGCGATTCGGGCTTTTGCGCGGTCGCAAACGCCTCGGTGATCTGCGCCAGCGGAAAGCGATGCGTCACCAGTTCGGCGGCGTTGATCACGCCGCGCTCGACCAGCGACAATGCCTGGCGCGTTTCGTCGGGTCCGCATGAATAGCTCGGAATGAGCCGGGTCTCGTTGAAGTAGAGATCGTGCGGTTTTACGAGCAGTTCGTCGCCGGGCGGCGTCGCCGTGAATTGAACGACGGTCGCGCCCCTTCCGGCGGCGGCGATGCCCGCGCCGATTGCTTTCGAAGTGCCGGGTCCGACGATCACGACGTCGGCCATCGCGCCGTTGGTGATTTCGCGCACCTGCTCGATCATGTTGTCGCCCTCGACGACGATTCCACAATCCGCTCCGAGTTCGACCGCGCGGTTGGCGCGCGAAGGGAACAGGTCCGCGCCGATGACCATCCCGGCGCCGAGATGCCGCGCCAACTTCACGTGCATCATGCCCATGATGCCGAGGCCGATGATCAGAATTGTCTCGCCGGGCTTCAGACCCGAGCGCTTCAGTGACTTGACGACGCAGGCGGCGGGCTCGATGAGCACGCCGTCGGCGTCGGCCATCGAGTCGGGGAGCGGCAGCGTGTCGCGCTGATTGGCCGCGCTCACAAGAAAAAACTCCGCCATACCGCCCGGAACGATGTTGGTCGCGCGCCAAGTCGCGCACTGTACGTATTCGCCGCGCCTGCACGCCGCACATTGAAAGCAGGGCGCATGATGATGCACGAAAACGCGGTCGCCGGTCTTGAAGCCGCGCACCGCCGCGCCGGTCTGCTCGACGACGCCGACCGGTTCGTGGCCGAGCACGAGCGGCGCCTTGCGCTTGAGGTACCAGGGCATGATGTCGCCCGAACAGATGCCGCACGCGCTGGTGCGGATCAGAATGTCGCCATCGCCGAGCTGGGGCCGGGGGCATTCCTCGACGCGGATGTCGTCGAAATCGTAGAGCCGTGCTACCTGCATAAAGTTACCGAGTCGCGGACCCGGGATGTTGGAACTTTGGGGTCCGCGCGCGCGCTTGTCAACGCCACGCGGCTACGCGTCTTTTGAAACTAACGGTCAATTTTGGGCAGGTGTTCCCTTTGGGCTGGCTACGAGGGCGAGCTTGGCCCATACCTGCGGATCGTCGTTTATATAGAATACCGGCTCCATTCGCTTGAACTCCGTCACTTCCGTGATTCCGTTCGCTGCCTCTATTTCGTACGCCGGATAACCTTCGTCAGGTTGATCGTAGCCGCCGTAAGCGTTCTTTTTGTCGTTTCCGAAATAGTGTGGCTCCAGACCCTCAGTGACAGTGTTTACCTTCGCGAGCGTATTACCGTTCCTGTCCAACAGCCAAAAGGTCGAAGAGCGGCCCATCGGGCCAACATAGCAATACATTGTGACTGTCACGTCCGCACGCGAAAGGCCCTTCGGGAGTGTGAACCATCGGGGCAGCCTCGATTCAGGCGCCAGGTCAAACATCGATTCGGGAAAGAAGCGGCAACCGCAAAGACACACAATCATCAGAAGGCAAAAGCTGATGACGCTCTGAGCCGTTGACGGAAATCCGCGGTGCTGCAGGTGCTCCGGCATGTTAGAATCGCATCATGCCACGGCCGAAATGCCCGCCGATAGCCGCCGACATCATCACGGAGATCGGCGATAAAGTCGTTTTGATCGAGCGCAGGAATGTTCCACTGGGGTGGGCAATTCCCGGCGGATTCGTCGATTTTGGCGAGACCGTCGAGGATGCGGCGATTCGCGAGGCACGTGAAGAGATCTCGCTCGAAGTCGCGATTCGCGCGCTGCTGGGCGTGTATTCGCGGCCCGATCGGGATCCGCGCGGCCAAACGATCACGGTGGTATATGTCGCGCGCGCATCGGGCACGCCACGCGGCGCCGATGACGCGAAGAACGCCCGGCTCTGCGATCCGCGCAATCCGCCCGCTCCGCTCGCGTTCGATCACGCGGAGATTCTCGCCGACTACGTGCGCTGGCTCGAGACCGGTGAATTCCCCGCTCCGTGGCGCAGGCACCGTGGCTAGGACGCGAGCCGCCTGGTTTCATCGCGCGGTGAATCCATTTTCATCCGCGCCCGGAAGATCAGCGCGGCGCCGAGGTACGCAGCCAACAGCACCGGAAATCCCGGATGCGGCACCGCCTTGATCAGGGCGGTCACGATGCAGAGGGCGAGCATCGCGCTGCCGGCGATCAACGGGATGTTCCGGGCTGCATCGCGCCGCTGGAAACCATCCCAGGCGGCGAGCGTCCCGAACAGGTACAAGGGCAGCAGCAGCAGGGTTTCGGGGATCCACGCAAGCGGCGACATCAGAAGCGCAAGCGCGACCCACATCCCGAACAGGAGACCGTCGAGGTCGGCGCGTTCGCGGCGGGTAATCGTAGCCGCCGCGGCGATTGCGAGCAGGGCGAGGTCGATGAGCGCGGTAATTGCCAGGACTGCGAACAGGGGCGCCGCGAGGGTCGTCGTGCCGGCGAAGTGCGCGACGCATTTTCGCATGAAAGGGAGCACGGTGAGTTCGGCGCGCGCCAGGTTGCCATAGGTAACGGGCGTGTCCAGCGTCGCGAGCGCGATCCAGTGAGCGGGATTCGTCAGCAGCACGCCGGCGGTAAAGCAGCCGATCGCCCAGCCGAGCGCACGCCAACGGCGGGCGAACAAAAAATATCCGCCGGCCGTCACCGGATAAAGTTTCACCAACGCCGCCAGCGCCAGGCACAGTCCCGCGGCTGCCGGACGCTCTCGCCGCGCGCAGAACCATGACGCGGACAACAGCACCAGCAGCGTCGGCGTGACTTCGGCACCGACCAGGGTGCCCGCGAACGGGCGCGATAGCAGCAGCAGTGAAAGGATGATGATGGTCGGCGCGGCGCCGAAGGGCGGATCGTTCCCGCGCGCCAGCATCAACACGGCGGCCACCAGGCACATCATCTGCGCTGCCTGCCAGATCCAAAATGCGGTTTTCTGGTCGAAGCGGGCCAGCGGAGAAAAAATCTCGACGAGGAACGGCGTGTTACTGCAATAGTGCGGACGCGTCAGACCGGGCCGCAGCTCGATCTCTTTTCTCGACACCATCCACGGATCGCCGCCGCTCGAATAGTCGGTCCACCAGCCATAGTAGAAACTGAAATCGACGTCGTCGTAACGGTGCGAGACCGCGCGGATGCGTTGGGCAAGCGAGAGCGCCGCGACGATCGCGAGGATTGCCGCCACAGCCGTGGTAATCGGAAGCCGCCGCAGAGAGATGTGCGAACCTGCCGGCTCGGCCATCACTGCTAGCGCTTGAGCTTCGCGACGGCGCCTTCGATGCGATCGAATGCCCGGTTCAGATTCTCCGTCGAAGTGGCATACGAAATCCTGACGTGATCCGGTGCGCCGAAATCGTTGCCGCCGACCAGCGAAACGTGCGCCTGGTCGAGCAAAAACGCCGCGAGCCCGTCGCCGTCGGTGATTTCCTTGTCGCCAAAGCGGCTGCCGAGCAGCTCCGATACGTTGGGGAAAACGTAAAATGCGCCCTGCGGTATATTGGGCAGCTTGAAGCCCGGGATGCGCCGCACGCGCTCGACCACCAGCGCGTTGCGTTTGCGGAAGGCCTCGAGCATCGGTTTGAGCTCGTCCTGCGGACCGGTCAGCGCCTCGATCGCGGCAGCTTGCGTGATGGAATTGGGATTGCCGCTGTTCTGGCTCTGCAAGCGTCCGGCAGCCGCGATCGCTTCCTTCGGGCCGGCCGCAAATCCGATTCGCCAGCCAGTCATCGCGTAGGTCTTCGACAGCGAATTGAATACGATGCCGTGGGACTTGAGCCGCGGCTCGAGATGGAACATGTGCGGCGCGAGCCCGTCGTACACAATGTGCTCGTACACGTCGTCGGACATCACCCAGATGTCGGTGTCGACCAGCACCCTGGCGATGGCGGTGAGCTGTTCGGGTCCGTACACGGCGCCGGTTGGATTCGACGGCGAGTTGAGTATGATTCCGCGCGTGCGCGGCGTAATCGCGCGGCGCAAAGTCTCGGGCTCGAGCAGGAAGCCGGACCGTTCGGAGCACGGCACAAACTTGGACTCGGCGCCCGCCAGAGAGACCATCGCGGCGAAACTCACCCACGCCGGGGTCGGGATGATCACTTCATCGCCTTCGTCGAACAACGCGGCGATCACGTTGGCTTCGGCCTGCTTGCATCCCGCCGACGCGATTATCTCGCCCGGCTCGTAGTCGAGGTTATTGTCGCGCTTGAGTTTTAGCTTGATCGCATTTTTGAGCGCCGCGGTTCCGCCCACCGGGGTGTACTTGGTTTGGCCCGCGGCGAGCGCTTTCCCGGCGGCCTGTTTGATGCGCTCGGGGGTGTCGAAGTCGGGCTCGCCGGCACCCAGCGAGATGACGTCGATTCCGGCGAGCTTCATTTCGGTGGCGCGGGCGTCAGCCGCCAATGTCGCGGACGGTTTGATAGCGGCAATTCTGCGATTGAGTTTCAGCATTGGTTAAACCCAGATGTCGAATGTTCGGCGCGTGGCGCTCGTCAGGCGCGGACGCGCACAGATTGTATCTTTCCCGGCGGTTTGAAAGAACGCCTGGCGGAATGCGCCGCCACGCTTTTCAGATCGCACGGCTCAAGCGACTTTGAGCTTGGCGCGCAGCCGCTCGATCACGAGTTCGGGGACCAGTTCCGGCAAGCGCTTGCCATATCCTGCGACCTCCTTGATCAGGTGCGAGGAACTGAAGAACAGCCGCGGATTGGAGAACATGAAGACGGTCTCGACGCCCGGGCTCATCTGCTTGTTCATCTGCGCCATCTGCAGCTCGTAATCGAAATCCGTCACGGCGCGCAGTGAACGAATCAAGACCTTGGCGCCGATTCGTTCCGCGTAATCGACCGACAGTCCGCTGAACTTGTCCACGCGGGCGCGCGGCTCGAGGTCGCGGATGACTTCGCGGATCATTTCGACGCGTTCGTCGGCGGAAAACAACGCCGTATCCTTGTGTGGATTGTAGGTGACCGCGACGATCACCTCGTCGAAGATCGCGACGCTGCGCCGGATGACGTCGACGTGTCCGTTGTGGATCGGGTCGAAGCTGCCGGGGTAAACCGCGATCAACGGGGAACGTTCTTTGCCTTTGTTAGTCATTTTCTTGAAGCCATCACTATGCACCCGGCGCCGGATTGAGTCGGCGGTAAAAGGCGATCCGGTGATCGCCGATGGTTGCAACAAATGCGCGCTCATGGGCTTTGGGAGCTGGCGGCGCAGCCGACGCGCGCTTCGATTGTTCCACTACCACCCATCCGCCGGGCGCGACGAGTTGGAATTCACCAAGCAGCGCCAGGACCTCCGCGCTCATGTCGTCCTTGAACGGCGCGTCAACGAAGACCAGGTCGAAAGACTCGTGCGAGCGCTGGAGCTCGCCGAGTGCGCGACGCACGTCGGACACGACCATGCGGGCGTGATCGCCCAGTTCAAGCTGGGCAAGATTGGCGCGAATCGCGGCGGCGGCGGCGCGCGAGGAATCCACAAACGTCACGTGTGCCGCGCCGCGCGAGAGCGATTCGATTCCCAGCGAGCCGCTGCCGGCGAAGATGTCGAGCACGCGCACGCCGCCAAGATCCATCCGCACCGCCAGGCGCGAGAAAATCGACTCGCGCGCCCGCGCCGAAGTGGGCCGGGTGTGCAGGCCGCGCGGCGCCTTGAGCCGCCTGCCGTGAGCTTGTCCCGCAATAATTCTCATCGCATCAGTTTTCTTCGAGGCGTATTTCGATCGAATCGGCGAACGCGTTTCAAGTCGAATCGGCTAACGCAATTTAATCGAATCGTCTAACGCCTCTTGCCTCGAAGTCGAGAACGATAGATAACCCGTTCTGCCCGGATCCCGCAAGTTCGCGGCCAAGTTAAGCCGCGCAAGCTTGTGCCTCTGGCGGATTGACAAAATTTTAGCTACCAATCATTAAGATTCCTGAACTCAAGAACTTCGACGCTGAAGGACCAATAATAGCCGCGCCATGCCTGGAAGCCAGCAACCCAAGTTTTCCGACGCCGCGCTTGCCGAGTACCGGCAACTGCTCGGTCGCTACCCGACGCGGCAGGCTGCGCTGCTGCCGACGCTGTGGATCGCGCAGCGCGAGTTCGGATGGCTCAGCGATGAGACGCAGGACTACGTCGCGCATCTGATGGAACTGCCGCCCGCGCACGTGCGCGCGGTGGTGTCGTTCTACACGATGTTCCATCGCAAGCCGGTTGGTCGCTACCTGCTCGACGTGTGCACGAATCTCTCGTGCCGGCTGCGCGGCGCCGACAAAATCGTGGGCTGTATCCGGCGCCGGCTGAAAATCGAGATTGGCGAGACGACGCCCGACGGCAAGTTCACGCTGGGCTCGGTCGAATGCATGGCATCATGCGGGACCGCGCCGATGCTTCAGCTCAATCAGGACGCGTACGTCGAGAACCTCACCGAAGAAAGCATCCTCAAACTCATCGACGAGCTTGCGGCCCGTGACAATTGAGTTAATCGCCGGCGCGATCAAAGCGATCCTGATGATCCTGGCCGGATTGAGTCTGTCGCTGTTCCTGCTCTATTTCGAGCGCAAGGGCAGCGCGCTGATCCAGGACCGAATCGGATCGAATCGCGCCACGATAACCGGACTCGGCAAGCGCATGGGGATGCCCAACCTCGGAATCATCAACACCAGCATCGCCGACCCGATCAAAATGTTCACCAAGGAAGACTTCATTCCGGCCGGCGCGGACAAATTCCTGCACACGTTGGCGCCGTTCCTGTCGCTGTTCCCGGTGATGATCACGTTCGTCGTGATCCCGTTTGGCGACACGATTTCGATTGCCGGGCATCGCATCGGTCTGGAGGCGGCCAACCTCAACGCCGGCGCGCTCTATCTGCTCGCGACGATCGGCCTTGGCGTGTATGGCGCCGCGCTCGCAGGATGGTCCTCGAACAATCGATGGGCGCTGCTCGGCGGGATTCGCGCGACCGCGCAGATGATCTCGTACGAGCTTGCGATGGGACTCGCGATCGTGTCGGTGATCATGACCTTCGGCACCTTGAACTTGCAGGAAATTGTGCGCGGGCAGGGCGGTGTGTGGTTTGGATTTTTGCCGCGCTGGGCAATTTTCACGCAGCCGCTCGCCTTCCTTCTCCTGCTCGTGGCGGGCGCTGCGGAGTCCAAGCGCATTCCGTTCGACCTGCCAGAGAGCGAGTCGGAACTGATCCAGGGTTATTTCATCGAGTACTCCGGCGGCAAGCAGGCGGTCTTCATGCTGACCGACTTTGCCGAGCAGGCGCTCGTCGCGATGCTGCTGACAACGTTTTTCCTTGGCGGATGGCAGATTCCGTGGCTCATGCGCGACGGATTTCATCTCCCGGGCGGCGCATTTCTTGCCCTCCCCGCACTGGCGGTCTCACTGATGGGCGTAGTCGCATTCCTGGTCAAGGTCGTCTTGCTGTGCATGTTTCTCGGCATGGTGCGATGGACTCTGCCGCGCTTCCGCTACGATCAGTTGATGCGTCTGGGATGGAAGGGACTGGTGCCGCTCGGACTGTTCAACGTGCTGGTGACCGCATTCGTCGTGGTGGCAACCGGGAGAGTCCAGTGATGCCGCCGTTTCTGTATATTTTTCTCGGTGCGTTGGCAGTCGTTTCGGCGCTCGGCGTCATCATCCAGCGCAATCCGATTCATTCGCTGCTCGCCTTGATCGCAACGCTGATGACCGTCGCCATTCTGTTCATTGGCGAAGACGCCGTCGTGGTCGGCTTCCTGCAAATCATCGTCTATGCTGGCGCGATCATGGTTCTATTCCTGTTCGTGATTTGGCTGTTGAATCTTCAAGTCGAGACCGGTCCGACGGGTCATCTCGCGCTCAAGTTTTTCGGCTCACTCGCAGCGGCTCTGCTGGCGACTGAGCTGTTTTTTATTCTCGCTCCCCCTCATCTGCAGGTGAAGTTCACTCACGAGCCCGTGGGCTATGGTTCGCTCGCAAGCCTCGCCGGGAAGCTGTTCACCGATTACCTGGTCGCTTTCGAGGTGACCTCGGTGCTGCTGCTGGCAGCTGTGGTCGGGTCGGTCGCGCTGGCGCGGCGGCTCCCGGGCACGGATGACCCGCGCGCTGCGAGGAAGGCCGCATCATGATTCCGCTGACCTATATGATGTCGCTCAGCGCGGTCATCTTCGCGATCGGCGTGGCCGGGGTGATCATCCGCCGCAACATTCTCGTGATGTTCATGTCGATCGAGTTGATGCTCAATGCCGTAAATCTCGCCTTCATCGCGATCGGCAGCCGGCTCGGCTCGATGGACGGCCAGGTGATCGTTTTCTTCGTAATGACTGTCGCGGCGGCCGAAGCGGCGGTTGGCCTGGGCATCATCATCTCGATTTTCCGCAATCGTGAAACCGTCCACGCCGACGACCTGACTCTGATGAGATGGTGACCAATACCAATGACGGTTGAGTTTCCAGCACTCGCGCTTATCCTGCTGTTCCCGGCGTTCGGCGTCGTATTCAACCTGTTCCTCGGGCCAAGGTATGGACGCGGCGCGGTCAACGTCGTCGGACCGGGTGTCATGTTCGCCGCGTTCGGCGTTGCGACGTGGGCATTTTTGACGCTGCTCGCGATGCCCCCGGGTAGCGCGCTTTCTGTGCATCTTTGGGGATGGATCGAGGCAGGGAGATTTCACAGCGAGCTCGGCCTGCGTCTCGACGCGTTGTCGGGCGTGATGGTGATGATAGTCACCGGAGTCGGCGCACTAATTCATCTTTACTCAGTCGGATACATGGCGCACGACGAGGACTTTGCGCGCTTCTTTACCTACATGAACTTGTTCGCATTCTCGATGCTCATACTAATTCTTGCGAACAACTTGCTAATGATGTTCGTGGGTTGGGAGGGTGTCGGACTATGTTCCTATTTGCTAATCGCATTTTGGTACACGAATCCCCAGTACGCCTATAACGGCCGCAAGGCGTTTGTCGTCAACCGAATTGGTGACGCTGGCTTTCTGCTCGGGATGTTCACCATCGTCGCCACGCTTGGTGCGCACGGCGTATGGACGCTGGACTTTGTCGAGCTTCGCAATCACGCTGCTCTGCTTGGCGGCGCCGCCGCGACCGCGGCCGGCTTCCTGCTCTTCATCGGCGCGACCGGCAAGTCAGCACAGATTCCGCTCTACGTATGGCTGCCCGACGCGATGGTCGGCCCGACTCCTGTCAGCGCGCTGATCCATGCGGCGACAATGGTCACCGCGGGCGTGTACATGATCGCGCGGCTCGGTTTCATCTACACCATGGCGCCCAGCGCGCTCGATCTGGTTGCGACGATTGGCGCAGTTACCGCGGTGTTTGCCGCGACCATCGCGATCGTCCAGCCCGACATCAAGAAGGTGCTCGCCTACTCGACCATCAGTCAGCTCGGCTACATGTTTCTCGGCGTGGGCTCCGGCGCGTATGCGTCGGGCATCTTCCACCTGATGACCCACGCGTTCTTCAAGGGCTTGCTGTTCTTGTGCGCAGGCTCGGTGATTCACGCGCTCGGCGGCGAGCAGGACATGACCAAGATGGGCGGATTGCGGCGCAAGCTGCCGATCACGTTCTGGACGATGTTCATCGCGACGCTCGCGATCGCCGCCGTGCCTCCGTTCTCCGGTTACTTCTCCAAGGACCTGATCCTCGAAGCCGCGTATGATTCGGGACATTCGTGGCTTTGGTTCTTCGGTGTGATCACGGCGGGGCTCACGTCGTTCTACATGTTCCGGCTGATCTTCATGACGTTCTTTGGCGAGTCCCGCGTCGATTCTGACCAAGAGCATCACTTGCACGAATCACCGGCGGTAATGACTATTCCGTTGATCGTACTGGCTATTCTGGCGACGGTTGGCGGATGGATAAATCTTCCCAATGGACTGTTGTGGGGGGATGCTTTCGTGCGATTCCTCGCGCCGGCCGTCGGCGCCTTCAAACCGATCATCGAGGCGAGCCCGACTTCCCTGTCTCTCGTCGCGAGCATCGCCTCGGCGCTGGGAATAGCGCTCGCATACCTGTTCTATCTGCGCTTGCCGGGAATCCCGATGCTTCTCGCGTGGCGGCTGCAGGATCTCTACAACTTGCTACTCAACAAGTACTACATCGACCAGCTATATAATTTAATCGTCACGCGTCCGCTGTTCTGGGTCTCGAACAATGTGCTCAACCGCGCGATCGACAGCTTTGCGATCGATGGCGCCGCCGACGGCGCCGGCCTTGCCGTCCAGACTTCGGGCCAGCTAGCGCGCCGCGCTGAAACCGGCAACGTCCAGAACTATGCATTTGTCTATCTACTCGGCGCGCTGGGCATTGTGGCTTACTACCTGTTCCTGGTGATGCACTGATGAACGGCGGCTTGCTCACAGCGTTGATTTTCCTGCCGCTGATCGGCGCGCTTTTCATTTTGATGCAGAGCGAAGAGCGTGCGATTTGGAACTCGGCGTTCATTTTTTCGCTGCTTCCGCTGGCGCTGAGTTTCTATGTTCTGGCGCAGTTTAATCCACACGTCGCGGAGTACCAGCTCGCCGAACAATATGACTGGATTCCCGCATTCGGCATTACATACCATATCGGTATTGACGGCATTAGCCTGTTTCTGGTTCTTCTGACTACTATATTGATTACTTTGTCGCTGCTTTATTCTGGCGGCGGCGATATCGAGAAGCGCCCCCGCGAATTCTGCTTCTTTATGCTCGTGCTGGAAACCGGTCTGCTCGGCGCGCTGCTCTCGGTCGATCTGTTCCTGTTTTATATATTTTGGGAAGTGATGCTGATTCCGATGTACTTCCTGATAGGCATTTGGGGACATGGCCGCAAGATTTACGCCGCCGTCAAGTTCGTATTGTTTACGATGGTAGGCTCGCTGCTGATGCTGGTCGCGATCCTGTACCTGGTGCACCAGGCGCACGTGCATTTCAACCGGACCAGCTTCGATCTGCCGCTGCTTTACCAGGTGCCGCTGACTGTTACCGAGAGCCGTTGGCTGTTCGCGGCGTTCGCGCTGGCGTTCGCGATTAAGGTGCCGATGTGGCCGGTGCATACCTGGCTGCCCGATGCTCACACCAATGCGCCGACTGCCGGCTCGGTTATTCTGGCCGGCGTGATGCTCAAGATGGGCACCTACGGCTTCCTGCGCTTCGCCATTCCGCTGTTTCCCACCGTCGCGGTCGAGGCGATTCCGCTGTTCATGGCGCTCGCCATAATCGGGATCATTTACGGAGCGTTGGTCGCGATGGTGCAGCCCGACCTGAAGCGGTTGATTGCATACTCGTCGGTTAGTCACTTGGGGTTTGTGATGCTCGGAATTTTCGCGCTCAACCCCGAGGGTATCGATGGCGCAATTTACCAGATGCTCAATCACGGCGTTTCCACCGGCGGATTATTTTTGCTCGTTGGAATGCTCTACATGAGGCGCCATACGCGCGAGATTTCCGAGTTCGGCGGCCTGTGGAAGCGCGTGCCCGTTTACGCCGCAATCTTCATGGTCGTGATGCTCTCGTCGATCGGCCTGCCGGGGCTCAACGGCTTTGTCGGCGAGTTTCTGATCATGCTCGGGGCGTTCCTGCGAATCAGGCTGGCTGCTGTTTTCGCAGTTCTGGGCGTCATCCTGGGTGCGCTCTACATGCTTTGGACCTACGAACGCGTGATGTTTGGACCGATCACCAGGGCGGTGAACGAAACGATCCGGGATCTGACCGGTCGCGAGATTGCCGTGATGGTGCCGGTGATCGCGTTGATGCTGTTGATGGGACTTTTCCCGCGTCCGCTGATCAGCAGGATCGAACCGTCGGTGACTGCAATGCTCGCGAGAGTAAATGTCGCGCAGGCTCGTCTCGAGCATGAACGGCAGCCGAATCGTCTGGCTGCTCTTTTGCCGGCTCGGCACACACCAAACCGCGAACCCGAGATGGCGGCGGCCGCACGATGAGTCCTTTTAACTTGGCCGCAATCAACTTCGTCTGGCTGCCAATCCTGCCGCTGGTCGTGATCACGGTGGCCGCGATGGTGGTGCTGCTGGCTGGAGTGCGCGTCGACGACGGCGAAAGCGAAGGGCTCGGGTTGCTGACGCTGGCGTCGCTGGCGGTTGCGTTCGTATTCACGCTTGGAATTCTGGGACAGTACGGTGTCGCTTTTGCGGGCGCGATCTCGATCGACAGTTTTTCGGCATTTTTCGACTTGGTGATTTTGATCGCCGCGATGTTCACCGTGATGATGTCGCTCGATTACGCCGCCGAGAACCGTATTCCCGGCGCCGAATACTATTCGTTGCTGCTGTTTTCCGTGCTGGGCATGATGCTGATGGCGGCGGCTGGCGACCTGATAGTCATCTTCCTCGGTCTCGAGACGATGTCGATCACGGTTTACGTGCTGGCTGGAATCATGCGCCGCAACGCCAAATCGAATGAAGCGGCAATAAAATATTTTTTGCTGGGCGCGTTCTCGACAGGGTTCCTGCTCTACGGAATCGCGCTGGTCTACGGCGCGACCGGCACCATCAAGCTTGGCCCGATTCATGACGCACTCGCTTCGGGCGCGATGGGATCAAATCCGCTGTTGCTGCTCGGAATCGGCATGATGCTGATCGGTTTTGGCTTCAAGGTCGCCGCAGTGCCATTTCATATGTGGGCGCCGGACGTTTATGAGGGCGCGCCGACTCCGGTGACCGCCTTCATGGCGGTGGGCGTGAAGCTCGCCGCGTTCGCCGCCTTTATTCGCGTCTTCATGGTCGGGTTTGTGTCCGTCGGCGCGCAGTGGCAGACGGTGCTGTGGGTCGTTGCGGCGCTGACGATGACGGGCGGAAATCTGATTGCCGTCGTCCAGACCAATATCAAGCGGATGCTTGCATACTCGGCGATTGCGCACGCGGGCTATCTGTTGCTTGGCATGGCGGCGGGAGTGCGATCGGGGCCCGCGATTCTTTACTATCTTCTCGGCTATGCATTCACAAACCTCGGCGCGTTCTCAGTAGTAATCGCGCTCGAACGGCGGGGTGAAGTAGGTAATCAGATTAGCGACTTCCGCGGCCTGGCGGCGCGCCAGCCGTTGCTGGCCGGCGCAATGGCTATCTTTCTGTTGTCGCTGGCCGGGGTTCCTCCGCTGGCCGGCTTCGTTGGCAAGTTCTACATCTTCAGCGAGGCGCTGCATCAGGGATACGTGGGACTGGTAATAATTGCTGTACTCAATAGTGTAATCTCTGCCTATTACTATTTTTATGTACTGGTCGCGATGTATATGCAGGAGGGCGGTGTCGAAGTTGAGCGCCTCAGTGCGCGGCCTGCGCTGGTGGCGGCAATCGGACTGGCAGCGCTCGCTACGATCTTGATTGGGGTTTATCCGCAGCCGTATATCGCGTCCGCCGCCAACGCATTTTATTCCGCCAGCGGCGCCGCGGGAGTCCGCTCCGCCGCGCTCGAACCATAGCCCGAGTCTTTCGAGCGCGGCTACTTGCGGCGCGAGGGCTTCTTCGAAGCGGGCTTCTTTGCGGATTTCATCGGCGGCTTCGTCGCCACCTTCGGCTTGACCCGCGCTCCCGGCTTCCGCGCCGTCGCGGCGACAACGCTGCCCGCCATCTGGCTATTCGCGGTGCCTGCGTATGCATCGGCTTCGATCTCGATCATCATGTCGGGATTAGCCAGCCGGCGCACTTCAACGACCGTCGACGCAGGAGGCGAGTCAGCGAAGAATTCCTTGTGCGCGCGCGCCGCTTCCGCAAAACGTCCCATGTCGGTGACGAACATCCGCGTGCGAATAACGTGATGCATCGCGAGCCCCGCGCACTCGAGCGCCACACGAATATTGTCCAGCGCCTGGCGTGCCTGCACGTACATCTGTTTCGCGCCGACGATCAGTCCACGCTCGTCGGTCGCCGTGGTGCCCGAGACGGCGACCAGGTCGCCGGCCCTCACCAGCCGCGAATAGCCAACGATCGGCTCCCACGGCGTATTGGTCGAGATTCGCGAGATCGCGCTCATCGTAATCTCCCTCCCCACCTGCGAAGCAGGATGCAGCCCCGACTCTGTGCTCAGCTATCGCGGCCGGGGTACGCCTCTTCAAGTTCCCGCGCCACCGAGCGCATCGGCGGACCTACCAGCCGTCCTGAGGGCATCAGCCAGTTAAGAATTCGCGTGAGCGGCCGCACACCCGCGACCGGACGCTCCGCGCTTCGCACCATGTCGAGTTCATGCTCGATGATTCGAGAATTGTGCCGATTTGCGAGCCCGATGCCCGCGAGAATAACGCGCCGTTCTTCCACCGCTTACCTCCACCTCATCCACCCCTAAAATCTAAAGCGCCAAATGAAGATCGCCAAACAATGATCGAATCATACAGATGCCTGCGAAATAGTCAAAAAATTTCTTGGCCCCCCGACCCCCGTGATTCGCCTCGACAGGCGGTTAGATGCGACGCGCAATGCGCGCTTGAAGTTACGCCGCGCCTATCGTATTCTTGGCGCGTTTCGAGTTTCTGCGTTCAAGTGAGCACCGAGCAATCAAGGAGAAAGCGATGCGTAAGATCCTGCTTCTGGCACTAGTTTCGATGTTCTTCGCCACGGCTTGCAACAAACCCGAAGAGACGGCTCCCGCGGCCCCCGAGGCTGCCGCGTCTACCGCCGCGTCCAGCGAGGCCAGCGCCGCAGGCAGCGCCGCAGCCAGCGCCGTGGCCAGCGAGGCCGCAAGTGCCGCAGCCAGCCCGGCCGCGCCGTAATTCACTTTGTTTCCTGGCGGGTTCCCGCGCGCCGTCTAGAGCCGTCGGCGCGCGGGAGACTCGCTGACCAGGCGCTCCTCAAGAGGAACCCGCCGAATCCCCGACTCGGACCCTATTGGGTCCGAGCTTGAGTCTCGCCCCGCATCATTTCGGCAAATAAACTCTCAGTCTGCCCGCAGCATCGCGGCTGACTCCCGCGATCTATTGCTCTTCGTCGGGCTCCTTCTCATATCTGCTGCCCGCAGTTTCAACCGGCGGGGCTTCTTTGTGCGGTTCCGAACTCGCCCCCGCTTCGGGCGCCGCGTGATGCTCTTGGCCGCGAATTATCTCGACCGCGCGATGCGCTGATTCTCCCGCCAGCTTCCTCAGTTCCTCCGATTTGCGCGCCAACTCCGCGGTCGTCCGCGACAACTCTGACCTCAGCTCCGCAGACTTCTTCGTGTACTCCGCCCTGAGCTCCGAAATCTTGGCAATTGCCTGCTGGCGGGCCGCGTCGCGCTTGCTGGCGTCGCCCAGCGCCGACTTAAGGCCCGTGGCGAGCTTACGTCCCTGGTCGCGCAGTGCCGCAATCTGCGATGCGAGTACCGCGCGGGCCTTTTGCGCCTCGCTCTTGATGCGGGCTTCGATCTTTCGCGCCCTGGTCTCGCGTTCGAGCTTGACCCGCAGCACCTTGGCGGTCTTGCGCAGCTGCTCAAGTTGCCTGAGCGCGGGATTCACAACCTTTTTCCGTTTCGCGGTCTTTTTCTTTGTCGGCATCCGTCGCCTCCCGTTTTAAAACGTTTTCCTGGAACCAGTTCCAGCTAAGTCCTGTTTGCAAATAAGATCAACGAGGACTCAAAGCTGAATTTTCCCGGGCTGGTTTTTCCACACGACGCTAGTGCTACGATGCGTTCGCCATGGCGACTACCGTACCCGAGCCTGCCCCTTCCTCCGAGCACTTGAAGCCGGGTCTTTCACTCTTCGACTCCGTGACCTTGGTGGCCGGCTCGATGATTGGCTCGGGCATCTTCATCGTTTCTGCAGATATCACCCGTCAGGTCGGTAGTCCCGCCGCGCTGCTGATGGTCTGGTTGGTGGCGGGCGTGATGACGATTGCAGGTGCGCTCGCTTACGGCGAACTCGCCGCGATGATGCCCCAGGCGGGCGGGCAATACGTCTATCTGCGCGAGGCCTACGGCGGAATGTGGGCGTTCATGTTCGGATGGACGCTGCTGCTCGTCATCCAGACCGGTACGATTGCGGCCGTCGCAGTTGCGTTTGCACGATTTGCGGGCGTCATGTGGCCGGTGCTCGGCTCGAATCTGTGGATTGGCGCAGGCGGCGCCGGACTGTCGGGCGAGCGCGCGGGCGCGATCGTCGTGATCGCGGTCCTGACCGCGGCCAATCTGCGCGGCCTCAATATGGGCAAGTGGCTGCAGAACTCCTTCACCACAGCCAAAATTCTCTCGCTATGCCTGATAGTCGTGGTTGGATGTCTGATCGTACCGAATCCAGTCGCGCTGCGCGCCAATTTCGGCAGCTCGACCGCATTCCTCGGCACCGGTTCCATGTCGATAGCCGGCGCGGGCGTATTCGGCGCGGCGATGGTGGGTGCGCTCTTTTCAGCCGACGCATGGGCGAGCGTCACCTTCGCGGCGGCCGAGGTCCGCAATCCCAGGCGCGATCTTCCTCTGGCGCTTGCCTTTGGAACCGGCGTGGTGATTGCGCTCTATATCCTCACCAACGTTGCCTACCTCTGTGAGCTGCCCGCCTGGGGAAATGCGGCCGCAGCGAGTGTAGTAGGGCGCGGAATCGCGCACGCATCCAGCGATCGGGTGGCAGCCGCGGCGATGCAAGTCGTGTGGGGCGGCGCGGGCGCGAAGGTCACCGCAATCCTGGTGATGATCTCCACCTTTGGATGCGCCAACGGCCTGATCCTGACGGGTGCGCGCGTGATTTACGCGATGTCCCGGGACCGGGTTTTTTTCGCCGCCGCCGGACGTCTCAATCGCGCCAGCGTGCCCGCCGTCGCGCTGGTGATGCAGGGGATTTGGGCGGCGGTACTAACCTTGTCAGGCACTTATTCCGAACTGCTGGATTACGTGATCTTCGCGCAGTTGATGTTTTACGTGCTGACGGTGTCGGCCGTGTTCGTGCTGCGCCGGCGGTTCCCGGGCGCTATCCGTCCGTACCGCGCGTGGGGCTATCCGCTGGTGCCGGCGCTCTACGTCGTCGCGGCCTCGGCCTTGATGGTCGATTTGTTGATTCTGAAGCCCCGCTTCACCTGGCCGGGATTGCTGATCGCGCTGAGCGGCGTGCCGATCTATTACTGGACGACCGCCCGCACCCGCGCAATTCGATAAGCCTCAGCCCCGTGCAGGGGCCGGGGCGTTAGTAGCGCTCCGGCCCCGAATCCTTCTCAAGAAAGTTATGACAGGGTTTCGGCGTGCCAATGCGCTTGACAACGGAGCGCGGTTGAAGCGTCTATTGCGTTACTATGTCAAACGGCAAGCAATCATTTATAGAACTCGCGTTCATTACGGCGGAACTACCCAAGCACGACGCGATTCTCGCGCAGATAATCGCGAAATTGAATCGGCTATTCGGTGAAGCCGCAGACGCAATCGAACGTCACAAAGGGTTCGTGGAACATCGTAGGAGAGAATTTTACGAAATGGCGAAGACAATCAACAAATCTAAGGAGGTGGTACTAGACAGACTGCGTTCCTTGGGAGCGATTGGCGGTGAGAGCGACGCTTTCCTTAAGCCTGATGTGGCGCGGAGCCTGCGACACGCTCTTTTAGCTGGTAAGCGGATGCTGCAAGCAATGAAGAAACAAGAGGAACACGCAGAGGAACTTGAACGCGAACTCGACCGAATCATCGCGCTTAGGGTCCGCGCCGGGCGTTCGGGAATATAGGGCGGGTAATCTATGGGCAAATCGCGACCGCCAATACCGAAAGAATTGCAGTTATCCATCTTCCGGCGCGACCGCTGGATTTGCCTGTGGTGCAACCGGCCCGTCATCTTCGGGCCAGTGTTGCGGTTGCTGGAACGCGAGATGAGGAAGGCGGGTAGAACGGAGCCGCTGGCGTACTTCAATGCCCATGCCACGCGCGACAGCGCGCCGCTCCTCGATGAACTGTGGGGCGTGATCGATCATGTCGAAGCGTTTTCAACCGGCGGAGCCAACAGCGAAGAAAATCTTGCGACGGCCTGCAACAAATGTAACGGGCGCAAAAGCTCCGCGTCTCTGAAAAAGTGGGGCGGGCGCGAAATGCGGAAGCCCATCAAGGGAAAGTACGGGGAGCCGCAACACTGGGACGGCCTATCGGGTGTATTTGTGATCTTGGCGCCGCGCGATCCGGTCGGGCTTACCGCGTCCGATAAGACATGGCTCAAAGTTTTTACTACGGCGATTGAGTCTTTATGATTTTATGGGCAGCCTCCCGATTATTTGGGCAAGTGGCGATTCATGGGCAAAGCCGCCTCAGCCCCGTGCAGGGGCCAAGGCTGCTGCTCACCTGTTGACGCCGGGAGTCGAATCATCGGTGCTGTTCTGCGTCGTGGCGATCGGCGCCCCCGCCTGGGCGCAGTCCTCTCCCGACAGTTTGCCGCTACGGAACTCGTGCACAATCGTGGTCAGGATGTACGTGCTGCGCTCGGGCGACTGATTGCCGGCGAGTTTGAACAATTCAGCCGCGTTGTGCGCCGCTTCGGCCGCATCGTGGTCGTTCTTCGGCAACCCATAGATTTGAAATACCTTGCACAGCGATTCGATTCCGTCCCTGCGGTCGCCTTCGGTAACCGGAACGCCGGAACTTTGAGCCGAAGGCCCGTTTGCACTCGATCCGCTCGTCGCACCACCGAGGCTGCGCAACATGCCGCGAACGAGGAAAAGGATCAGAAGCAACACGATTCCCGCGGCGATCGCTCGTCCTGCCATCTGAGCGCGTGAAAGTTGGCGCCACGGAATCAACTCGAATTTGCTCTTGGCTTTTTCCTCGCCGCCGTTGCTTGGCGGCGGCGGTCCCGGCGTGTGGATCACCGGCGAGCGCATTTCTGGCTTGAACGGTTTGGGCTGCGGCGACAATCCGCGTAGCGGGGGCGAAGATAAGGGATTGCCGCTCGGCGTCGGCTGTGGCGATACGGGATTGCCCGCCGGCCTCGCCAGCGGAGTCGCACAGTACCCGCAGAATGCCATGCCCTCCGCGTTATCTTTGCCGCATTGCCTGCATACAGGCATCAGATCACCCTGGCTTCGTTACCAAATCTTCCCGGAATCAGTGAAAAAATGAAAAAGTCGCTAGCAATATCCCTAACCATCAGTCTGCGCAATGCGCAAGCCAAAATTGACGACTCTACAGATATGAAAGCTACAACGGCGGCGCGCAAAGTCAATATGGCTGGCAAAAATTCCCTTTGCGCCAAACCATCCGGCCAATGCGAATATGCAGACAATTCCAATCCCTGCCGGCGTGACATTATGATGGCCGGCCGGGTCCGACGCGCCGGACGACCGCACAATGCCAACCGTGCGTGCCATCTCTACTGATGCGCCGTTGCCCCGAATGCCGCCTTCACCATCGGCTCGAGCTCGCCCGTCTCGTGCAGCTCGCGAATAATATCGCAGCCGCCGACGAACTTGCCGTCGATAAAAACCTGCGGAATCGTCGGCCAGTTGCTGTAGCTCTTGATCGCGTCGCGCAGTTCGGGATCGCTGAGCACGTCGGCGGTCGCGAACGGCACGCCCAACTCCTCGAAAATAGCGACCGTCGCCGCCGAGAAACCGCATTGCGGAAAGCTGCGGTTGCCCTTCATGAAAATCATGACCTTGTTTTCTTTGACTGCCGATTCGATTTTTTCGATTATGTCCGCCATTTGATTTCTCTACCTCCGGTTCTGATACTGCGCCGGCGTCAGCGTCTTGAGCGTGAGCGCATGCACCTGCACGCGCATAGCGTCGCCCAGCGCCTGATAGACCAGTTGATGCCGCTCGATTAGACCCTTGCCCTCGAAACTTGGGCTCACCACAAGCGCCTCGAAATGGTCTCCGCCGCCGGTATAGTCGCGCACCTCGACCTGCGCGTCCGGAATCCCGCGCGCAATCATCGCTTCAATTTCCTTCGGGTCCATCACAGAGTCGGCATCTTAGCCCGCATCCCGCTCGTGAATCCACAAGCAGCGGCCGCACCCGCCGTTGGCGGCGGGCAGGGCCGAGCCCTGCACTCAGTATTAAGGCCGCCCGCCGTTGGCGGGCGCGGCCCCTGCCAACGGCTTAGTACTGCGCGGTGGGCGCCCGTTGCGACGGGGGCGCAAGGTAAATCGAGAGATCCGCGCGGCGCGTCTCTCGCTCTGGGCCGTGGGAGAAAAAGACGCATCCTGCGGATTTTTCGACTAGCATTGGGTGCAGGGGTCACCCCTGCCGCCCACCGCGCAGGTGATTCTTTCCTTATCCCGTCGACCCGTTGGCACGGCAGGGCTGACCCCTGCACCCAGTGTTAAGGCCGCCCGCCGTTGGCGGGCACGGGAGGCGAGTATTAACGCACGACCGAAATGTTTACGACGTGGCCGCTGCTGTCCTCGGGCTTGGCCGGCGAGTCGTGACCCTTGACGCCGTCGAGCAGTTGTTTTGCGCTTGCGGTGATCTCGCCCGGATGGCCTGCGCCTACTATTCGCGAAACTACCTTGCCGTCGGGTCCGAGGAACAGTGTCGTGGGTATCGCCTCGACTCCCATGTTATCGACCAGCCGCTCGTCGGCCAGCGCGATTGGATAATCGATCCGGAACTCTTTGACAAACGGCGCGACCGCAGGCATTCCTTCGCCCTGGATCAGGTCGCACGAGACCCCGATTACCACCAGGCCGCGCGACTTGTTGTACTTCTTGTAGAGCGCGACCAGTTCGGGAATCTGCCTGCGGCACGGCCCGCACCAGGTCGCCCAGAAATCGACGATCACCGGATGGCCCCGGTAATGGCTGAGGTCGATTTGTTTGCCGTCGAGGCCGGGCGCGCTGAAATCCAGGCCCTCATCCGCCGGCGACGCGCTCGCTTGCGGCGTGTCGAGTCGCAGCAGCGGCGCGGGCTCTTCGTGCCACGTGAAGTGGAAGCTGTAGAATGCAGCCACGATCAGCGCCAGCGCGACTGTTATGCCGAGCGCGCGCAGTAGCTGTTGCCCGCCGCTCATACCTGCTCGATTACCGTCGCGATACCTTGACCGATCCCGATACACATCGTCGCCACTCCGAGCGCCACCCCGCGCACGCTGTTCACCTGCTGCGGCCTGCGTCATCGGCGCGGCCGCTAATCGTTAAATTAAGCCCTATATGATACTACGCCGGCGCAGTTCTGACAGCCGGTTAGAGTCGTAGCCCAGCACGCTTGCCAGCACCTCGTCGGTATTCTCGCCCAGCCGCGGCGCGCGAGTCGAAGGGATATCGGCGTCGCCAACGCCGACGCTCTTGAGCGGCGAGCCGGGCACGATCAGGCCGTGAAAATCCGGATGGTCCGCATGCAGAATCATGTTGCGCGCCGCCAGATGCGGATCGCGGGTGACCTCCTCGACGTTGGCGATTGGAGCGCACGGGACCGATGCGTCGGCGAGCAGGCGCAACCAATGCTCGCGCGGCCTGGTCGCGAAGATGCGCGCCAGGAGCGTCTCGAGCTCGGCATGGTGCGCGGTGCGATCGAAGTTGGTCAGAAATCGCGGATCGTCTTTGAGTTGCGGCATCGCGATCACGTCGCAAAAGCGCAGCCAGATCGCCTCGTTGCCCGCACCCATCACAAAGTAGTCGTCGGCTGCGCGAAACTGTTGAAACGGCGTGATCGACGGATGCCGCGTGCCGAGCCGCCCCGGAATCTTGCCCGACACCGAGTAGCGCGCCAGCGCGTCCTCGAGCATCGCCACCTGGCAATCGAGCATCGCGATATCGAGGTGATTGCCGACACCGTCACGATCGCGCACCCGCAACGCCGACATGATCGCAATCACGCCATACAGCGCCGCCCCCAGATCGCCAACCGACACGCCGCATCGGACCGGCTCGCCGCCCGGATTGCCGGTGATACTCATGGTGCCGCCGAGCGCCTGCGCCACGATGTCGTAGGCGGGCGCGGAAGTCATCGGCCCGGTCTGTCCGAAACCCGAGATTGAGCACAAAATTATCTTCGGATTGGCGGCTTTGAGTTGCGAATAGCCGAGCTTGAAACGATCCATCGTGCCCGGCGAGAAATTCTCGACAACTATATCTGATTTTGCCGCCAGCTCGATAAAGATCGCGGCGCCCTCTTCGATCCGCAAGTCGAGCGTGACGCTGCGCTTGCCGCGATTGACGCTGTAGAAGTAGGCGGAGTCGCCCGACGGCATCATCGGCGCAAAGCTGCGCGAGTCGTCGCCGCAGCCCGGCATCTCAATTTTGATTACATCGGCGCCGAGGTCCGCCAGATTCATCGTGCAGAACGGACCGGCCAACACGCGCGTCAGGTCCAGCACGCGGACACCGCGCAGCGGCTTTTGATCGATCATCGATGGTTATCCTTGCGCAAGGCCTGCCGGGTCTCGCTGAATGTTAAAGCTATGCTCTGAGTCGAGCGGCGGTTTCCCATGCGGCCGTGCTCGACGCATCGTAGCCGACTCAATCAGCCGAGAGAATCTTTTCGACTAAAGTTCCGAAGGCGAAAACAGGGCCGTCCCGGCGCGATCGAACCACGGCCGGCAGTCTGCCTTTTGATTTAGCTGTTACAGGCCACTAGTCTTTGATCGATTGATTTAATTAAAGGTGGGCGACAAAGGATCAAGAACATGGCGGATGAAATCGTTTTGTACGAAACTCGATACCCGGCCGCGATAATCACGCTCAATAACCCGGACCATCGCAACGCCATGAGTGCCGCAATGATCGACGGTCTGATGGCCGCGATTGCGCGCGCCGAAGAGGATCGGCGCGTGCGCGCGCTGGTTTTCACGGGTACCGGGTCCGCATTTTCAGCCGGGATGGACCTCGGCGAGCTGCGCACAATCCTCGACCAGCTGCGCATCGACGATTCCGAAAGGGTCTGGGAGGGCGCACTTCGCGGCGAGGCGTTGATCGAGCGCGTATATCGCTTGGGCAAGCCTTCTATAGCCGCCGTCAATGGAATCGCGGTTGGCAACGGCGCCGGCTTCCTGAGTGCCTGCGATTTGGCCGTCGCCGCCGATAACGCAAGAATTGGCTACACCGAAATGAAGCATGGGATTCAGGCGGGGATGGTAATCCTCCATCTGATGCGATTGGTGGGCGAACGCGTCGCGAGATATCTGTTGCTCACCGGCGAACTGGTGACCGCCGATCAGGCGATGGTTCTCGGACTGATTAATAAGGTCGTGCCCCCTGGCCAGCTAATGGACTCCGCGCTTGCATGGGCAGATGCGATCGCGATGAATGCGCCGAAAGCGGAAGCTATTACCAAGTCACTGATGTGTAAATTCTCCGGCCAGGCGATAGCCATGAGTATGACCGAGTACACCGGAGCGCCCCACATCAGCGACGAAACCCGTTCGGGGCTCGAATCCTTTTTTGATAAGAAACCGGTGCCCTGGTCGTTCAAGCCGTCATGATTTCTGATAGAGGCCGGCGCCGGCCAGTACCAGGCCGATGATAATCGCCGCGCCGCTGACAATTGGCGGCACGCTGTGCGAAGTCGGCTCGTTGGCCTGGATCTTCAAGTCGCCGAGCGTCACGACGTTCCTGGTCTCATTGGTCGTGAACTGGGGTATCGCGAGGCCCAACACTCCGAGCAGGGCGATAATCACACCGACGATTACTATTGGCTTCATTCCTCTATGACTCCGCGGATTTGAGCCCGGCCGGAGGCCTCTTGATTGCGTGAATCGCGATCCCGATTAGCAAGATGGCGACGCCCGCGATTCCGAACGCCTGCCACAGCGGCAGCCATTCATGAAGCAGCAATATCACGGCGCACACAATACATACCGCGCCGCAAAACATCACTGCGGTCACTGTTAGAGTAGCTATTGCATTAGCTATTTGCGTCTCCAGCGCCGCGTCCACGCTGGTCTGCAGCATGTGGACCTCGGACTGAAGGATGCGCGTTACGTCGTCCACCGCCCTGCTCACCAGCGTCGGCCAATCCTGCAAGGTCTCCGGCGCGCCGTTGG
>PLDK01000039.1:27500-58208 GCA_003135135.1 Deltaproteobacteria bacterium | reverse complement strand
AGTTTTCGGGGTGCAGGCCAGGAGCACGACACCTGTTTTCACGACAGCGGCGGTCCGATCTTCGTCCAAGGCGATAACGGACAATACTATCTGGCTGGTATCACTTCGCGCGCGATCAAGAACGCACCGCATAAGTGCGGTGACGGAGGAATATATGAAAGACTCGACGACGACGCTCTACAGTGGATAGCCAAACAAGAACCTCAGACTTGAGTCCTTCAGCAAGTCTCCACCCCTGATAATTCGTAGCTATTCATCGAGATATTACGCAACATTGTTGGCGCTATCCCGCCCCGATCGAACGTGGGCTCGTGCGGCTTCACTGGAAGTGTGTCGGGCTTGAACACGCTCAACTCGTCAAAGACCGCGGCTCGCCGCGTGCAAGGCCCAAGCCATGTCGGCGCAATGCAAATCACCACCGTACCGGGTATCCCTGTGAAACTCAGTGAGAGGTCGTCTAGTCTGCTCCCCTAGATCGTGTCCGACACGCCGGGGATGAACAGCGGCTCCATCGCATAGTGCGCCACGTCAGCCTCCATCTCCGCGCGCGTTGGCGCCGTCGCTTTCACGCTCGCCGCATCCAGGATATCGCGCAGGATGGTCGCGTCACTCGAGGTATTCAGGAACAGCCCTGGCCGGCTCAGCACGAAGTGGACGCTCCTGCGAATCGCGTCGCGATCGCGCAGCGGCTCGTACCAGCTGAATTTCGGGCCGTCGCCATTGGACCATCGCCGCCGCGCAACCGATTTGATCGTCTGCGTCGCGACGCCGCGCTCGCGGCAAACTTTCAACAGCGCCTCGACGTCGGCGCCGTACTGTCCGATTTCCAGCATTGTAAAATTGTACGGAAACAACACCGAGTCGAACGCGAACCGCTCCAGGCTGCGGCGATGCATCGCGGCAACCTGCGAGCCGTGACCCGTAACTCCGATGAACCGCACCAGCCCCTGCGTGCGCGCCTCCACCAGCGCTTCGAGCGCGCCGTGCGCTCCCAGAGCCATCTCCCATTCATTCTCGGCGACCAGGTTGTGCATCTGGATCAGGTCAACCTGATCGACCCGCAGCCTCTCCAGCGATCGATGGAGGCCCGCGCGCGCGCCTTCATAGGTGCGCTCGTCGGTTTTGGTGGCGAGAAAAAACCGCTTGCGATGCTCCCGCATCCACGGACCGATCCGCAATTCCGAATCGCCGTACGACGCTGCCGTATCGATGTGATTGATGCCGTATTCGAGGATCACCTCGAGCACCCGGTCGGCCTTGTCCTGATTCATCCCGCCCATAAACGCGGCGGCGCCGAAAATAACCCGCGTACTCTGATGGCCCGTATTTCCAAATGGATTCGTTTCGATCACGATTCACCTCGGCGAAATTCTATGCGCCATCATCTTACCGCTTCACCGAACATTGTTCACGAGTGGATCATCGCCGCGTAAGCTCGCAAAGCGCTTGCGCTTGCTCTATTTAAATGAAGAAATCGAATTGAGGGACAAAAGTACATGGGTCCAACAGGCAAAGCCATTTTTCTGACCAAGGGTGTCGGCAGGCACCGCGAGAAACTCACCTCCTTCGAGCTCGCGCTTCGCGACGCGCGGATCGCCGAGTTCAATCTCGTTCGAGTCAGCTCGATTTTCCCTCCCGGATGCAAAGTCGTCTCGATCCAGGACGGACTGAAGACCCTGACTCCCGGCCAGATCGTTTACACCGTCATGTACGACAACTCCACCGACGAACCGCATCGCTTGATGGCTTCGTCGGTCGGCCTGGCAATTCCGGCCGACAAGGATCAATACGGCTATCTGTCCGAGCACAAGAGTTTCGGGCAGACCGACGAGAAGGCCGGCGACTACGCCGAAGACCTCGCCGCCACGATGCTCGCCACCGCGCTCGGCGTGGACTTCGATCCCAACGTCAGTTACGACGAACGCAAGGACGTATGGAAGCTGTCCGATAAAATCGTTCAGACGCGAAACATCACGCAATCCGCAATCGGCGATCGCGACGGTCTATGGACTACGGTCGTTACGGCCGCGGTATTCGTCAATCTACCGACGACGGACAAATAGCAGCCAGGCCGTTATCTTGAACTGAATAGCTCGAGCCGAGAACTAACCACCTCTTTCACCGCCTCGACCGCGGGCCCCAGGATCTTGTAGGGCGCCACCTCGTTCGGCGCCGCTGCCAGCCCCGCTTCGACTCCCCTTCGCCATGCCAGCCGCAGTTCGGTGTTGACGTGGACGATAGTCATACCGGACTTGATCGCCCGCCTGAAATCGTCGTCGTTGGTGCCCGACCCGCCGTGCAATGTCATGAAGATCCGGACCGCTGCTTTGATCTCCGCGATCCTCTCGATATTCAGCCGCTTGCGAACGTTGCCGTGAACCATGCTTGCGAGCATTCCGTGCATGTTGCCGACTGCCGGCGACAACACGTCAACTAAAGTAGCGTCGACGAATTGTTTCGCCTCATCCGCCGTGGTCAAAACACCGACGCCCTCCGGAATCTTGTCGAGCACAGCCGACGACGCGCCGATCCAGCCGATCTCGCCCTCGACAAGAATCGCAGGGTTGATCGATTTGATCGCCTCGATCGCTTTCCTGGTCTGGGCAATGTTTTCCTCGAAGGGAAGCGCCGACCCGTCGAAGATGATTTCGTCGAATCCCGCTTTCGCCGCCGTCTCAGCATTGGCGATCGAGTGAGTGTGGTCGGCGTTGAGAAAAATCGGATAGTCGTACTCGTCGCGAACCGCCTTCACCAACGCCGCGGCCTGTCGGACGCCGGTGAACTCGCGTTCGCCCTCGGACAGACCCACCATCACGGGCAATCTCTGGTCGCGCGCGGCGGCAACGATCGCGTTGAATCCGACCAGGTCCGAAAAATTAAAATGACCGACGGCAACTTTGTCCGCTTCCGCACGGTTCAATACTTCACGCAGCGATGTCATATCCTGTTTTCTCTCCACATCGTAACCACGATCCTAGGCCTTCTTCTCCAGGTGTCCGCCGAACTCGTAGCGCATCGCAGACAGGAGCTTGTCCGCAAAGTCGGCCGCGCCTCGCGAGCCGAAGCGTTCGTAGAGCGCAGCGGTAAGCACATGCGCGGGGACGCCCTCATCGATCGCCGCGTCGATCGTCCATCGGCCTTCGCCCGAATCCGACACCCGCCCGGTAAACTTCTTCAGCTCCGGATCGCCGAGCAGCGCGTTGGCGGTCAGGTCCAGCAGCCACGATGCGATCACGCTGCCGCGCCTCCATACCTCGGCGACGTCGGTGAGATTAAAGTCGTACTGGTACAGCTTGGGATTGCGCAGCGGCGTGGTCTCCGCATCGACCGCATGCGTCTGCATCCCCACGTTGGCGTTGCGCAGAATGTTCATCCCCTCCGCATACGCCGCCATGATTCCGTACTCGATTCCGTTGTGAACCATTTTCACGAAGTGACCCGCGCCGTTGGGTCCGCAATGCAGATAACCTTGCTCAGCGGTGCTGCCCTTCACTTTCTCGCGGCCCGGAGTGCGCGGGGCGGATTCGATCGACGGCGCAAGCGTGGCAAAAATCGAATCGAGATGCTTCACGACTTGCGGCTCGCCGCCGATCATCTGGCAAAAGCCACGCTCGAGTCCCCAGACGCCACCGCTGGTGCCTGAATCGACATAGTGAATCCCTTTCGCCTGGAGGGATTCGGCGCGCCGGATGTCGTCGATGTAATACGAATTGCCGCCGTCAACGATGATGTCGTCGCGCTGGAATCGGCTCGACAGGTCCGCCACCGTCTGCTCGACGACGGCAGCCGGCACCATCATCCACGCCACGCGCGGCTGCTTGAGCTTGGCGGCGAAGTCGTCCAGTGACGACGCGCCAATGGCGCCCTCCTTTGCCAATTCCTTGACCGCGGCGGCGCTCACATCGAACACGACGCATTCGTGACCGCCGCGCAGCAGGCGCCGCACCATGTTGGCGCCCATTCGGCCGAGCCCGACCATTCCCATTTGCATCTTACTTCGCTCCTTGTTCAACCGGACCTGTATTGAAACAGCCTACCGTATCGCAGATGCTATGGCTCCCGTGAGCGTCGCTTCAAAAGGAATCGCGTTTTGAGTGCCAAGAGCTTGATGGTGATGGGCACGGCGTCGGACGTCGGCAAGAGCGTGGTTGTCACCGCGCTGTGCCGTGTGTTCGCGCGCGCCGGTGTCCGCGTAGCGCCCTTCAAATCGCAAAACATGTCGAACAACGCGGCGGTTTGCCCCGGTGGCGGCGAGATCGGACGTGCACAGGCCGTGCAGGCCCAGGCGTGCGGACTCGAACCGAGCCCCGACATGAATCCCGTGCTGTTGAAAACGCAGTCCGGCATGGGTTGCCAGGTAGTGATTCGGGGCCGAGCGCGGTTTCAGATGGGGGTAAATGACTATGAGCGGTATCGTACTGAGGCATGGCCTGAGATAGTCAGTAGCTATAATAATCTGGCCCGGGATTTTGAGCTGATTGTTATCGAAGGCGCGGGCAGTGCGGCGGAGATCAATCTGCGGCATCGCGACATAGTCAACTGGGAAATCGCCAAACTGGCCGACGCACCCGTTCTGTTGGTCGCGGACATCGACAAGGGCGGAGTCTTTGCCTCGATCGTCGGCACGCTCGAGCTGCTCGCGCCGGAGGAACGGCGTCGCATCAAGGGAGTGCTGATCAACAAGTTCCGCGGCGATCAAAAGCTGCTGGAACCCGGGCTTCGCTTTCTCGAGCAACGCACCGGCGTCCCGGTACTCGGAGTGATCCCCTGGCAGCATAGCCTGGGACTGCCGCAAGAGGATGCCGCCATGTTGGACGGGATCGCGACGCGTCCCGGCGACCAGCCAATTGCTATCGGCGTGATACACCTGCCGAGTATTTCCAACTATACGGATTTCGAAGCGCTCGAAGACGAACCGGATGTCGCCGTTCACTACTTGAGCGATCCAGGCATGGCGCCACGCCTTGACGTTCTGATCATTCCGGGGACCAAGAACACCGTCGGAGATCTGAAATGGCTGCGCGCAACCGGCTGGGAGAACTTCCTTGTCCGGCATCGTCGCGCGGGTGGCTGGGTGCTTGGAATCTGCGGAGGGTACCAGATGCTTGGACGGCGCGTCATAGACGCCGATGGGGTCGAGAGCGATACGGTTGAAACGATTGGGTTGGGATTGCTCGAAATAGAAACCACCTTCGAGACCGAGAAAATCACCGATCGAATCCGTGCAATGCATCTTTCGACAAACATCCCCGTTTCCGGTTACGAGATTCACTCCGGGCGCATCACCGGTATCGCGGCGTCCCGGGCGCTGTTCAGGTTGACGCACAGGGACTCCAGCGCGGTGAACGAATTGGAGGGCACCCGATCAGACGATGGACGAGTGATCGGCACTTCGATTCACGGAATGTTCGATTCCGCCGGCTTTCGCCGAAACTTTCTCGACGAGATCAGGACTTCGAAAGGACTCGCACCGCTCGAATCCGCCGCGCAGGATGACGCCGACGCCAATCGCCGCGCGGCCTTCGATCGAATCGCCGACGCACTGGAAGCGAGCGTGGATATGCGGCGAATCGCGGCGCTCGCCGGGCAGGGCTGAGCCCTGCACCTACCGTTAAGGCCGCGCTCCGTTGTNNTCGCCACGGCCAGGGGTCACCCGTGCCCGGCGAAAAGTGAAGATGCGGGCTTCGCCCTGTTAGAAGGGTGATGGGGAATAGGTTGTTCCCCGTCTGAGATTCCCTCGCCCGTTATTTCACGGGAGAGGTTAGGTGAGGGTTCTGCGACCACAGCACAAAAGCGCGCGGCGGCGCGTCAATGCAGGGATCCGGGCTTACAGCCGGCCGGGATCGGTGACCTTGCCGCCCTTACCTTTGCATTTCTTGCCGGTCTCATGATGGCTTGGTAATCGTGCTATAGCCTTGGTGCAGCCGACCGGGAGGAAAGCCCACTATGCCCGACAAGAAAGCGTGGACCGCCGATGACATGCCGGATCTTTCCGGGAAGACGATCGTCGTAACTGGCGGCAACAGTGGCATCGGCTACGAAGCCGCGCTGGAGTTCGCGCGCAAGCGGGCCGATGTCATCATTGCCTGCCGCGACCCGGGAAAGGCTCGAACGGCCGCCGCTCAGATTTCCGCATCATCGCCCGGCGCCAAGGTCGAGGTGATGGAACTCGATCTCGCGAACCTCGCATCAGTGCGCGGCTTCGCCGATGCATTTCATCTGGGACATCCCGCGCTGCACGTGCTGTGCAACAACGCCGGCGTCATGGCGATCCCGTACCGTCGCACGGTGGACGGCTTCGAGATGCAATTCGGCACCAATCACCTGGGGCATTTCGCGTTGACCGGCCTGCTCCTCGATCGGTTGCTCGCCACCGAAGGCGGGCGAGTCGTCAACGTCAGCAGTGGCGCGCATCGCATGGGCACAATTCGTTTCGACGATCTCCAATGGCAGAACGGCTACCGCAAGTGGAGGGCTTACGGGCAGAGCAAGCTCGCCAACCTGTTGTTCACCTTCGAGTTGCAGCGCCGAGCCGACGCATCCGGCGCAAAACTGCTCAGCGTCGCGTGCCATCCCGGCTATGCGGCGACCAATCTGCAAGCCGCGGGACCGCGGATGCAGGGATCGTCGATGATGGAATCTCTTTTCTCCGTCGGCAACAGCCTGTTCGCGCAAAGCGCCGCGATGGGTGCGCTGCCTACCGAGTATGCTGCCGTCGCGTCCGACGTCCACGGCGGCGATTACATCGGCCCTGACGGTATCGGCGAGATGTGGGGGCATCCGGTCAAAGTCGGTTGTAGTGCGGCTGCTCGCGACACCGCGGCCGCCGCCCGGCTTTGGGAACTGTCCGCGCAACTCACCAACGTGCACTACACGCTATGAGCAGGGGTAACCCCTGGCAGGGGCTGACCCCTGCACCGCAGGGCTGAGCCCTGCACCCACCGTTAAGGCCGCGCTCCGTTGTCGCGCGCGGTCTTTTAATACTGCGCTGCCGTCGCCGCGGCCAGATGCTAGTCCCCGCTCGCGTTTGCTGCATCTGGTCCGCCGTTCGAATTCGGTTTCACCACCGCGTCGTCGTGCTCGGAGTTTTCGACCACGTCCGCAATCGCCCGGAGTAGAGTCGATTTCTTGACCGGCTTGCTGACGTGCAGGTCGCATCCAACCTCATGCGCGCGGCGCACATCCTGTTCGAGCGCGGAGGCGGTCAGCGCGATAATCGGCGTGCGACGACGTTGGTTCGCCGTCTCCCATTGACGAATCATGCGCACGGCGCTGTAACCGTCGAGCACAGGCATCTGGATGTCCATCAGGACCACGTCGTAGGCGCGCGTCATGAAGCGGTCCAGGGCCGCCTGGCCGTTCTCCACTTCGTCGAGCACGTAACGGCTCTCCTTCAGATACGCCGCGATCAACAGGCGATTATCCGCCGAATCATCTGCCAGCAGGATGCTGAGCGGGCGGTCGAGCAGATACGCCGCGGAACCGTTCGGCGCCACTTCACGGCGAGGCTCGACGGCCGCATCCGCGGGCGCGGCAACCTCGGCCATTGCGTCGGAAATAGCGGCGTACAATTCGCGGCTCTTGATCGGCTTGACTACGTAATGATTCACGCCCAGGTCCTTCATCGCGTTCAACCGGGTGGTCAGGCTGCCGGAAGTCATGAGGATGACGATTGGCGAATTTCCATTCCGGCCCAGCCGCATCCGCCGGATCATTTCGAATCCGTCCATCGCGGGCATCTGCAAATCAACCAGCATCAGGCCGAACGACGCGTGATTGCGATTAGCATCGTCGATCGCGAGGAGTCCTTCGGACCCTGACCCGGCCTCGGTGACTACGGCTCGGCTCGCGCTCAAAAGTTCGGTTGCGATCGATCGAGTGGTCGCGTTGTCATCCACCACCAGCGCGCGCACCCCGGACAGATCGGGGCCGCGATGCTCCGGCGTTTCGCTTTCGTTGGTGACCGAGGGTGGCAAGCCGAGGTCCGCGGTAAAATAGAAAGTGCTGCCCGTGGCGAGTTCGCTTTCGACCCAGACTCTGCCCCCCATCAGCGCGACCAGACGCTCGACGATTGTCAGACCAAGTCCGCTGCCGCCGTATTTTCGCGTGGTCGATGAGTCAGCCTGGGTGAAGGCGGAGAAAACCTTGGGCAGCACGTCTGGCGGTATCCCGATGCCGGTATCGCGCACCGAAAACAGAAGGCTGCCCGGGTTGGACTGGCCAGGATTGAGCGCGACGTCAATCACGACTTCGCCGCGCCCGGTAAATTTGATCGCATTGCCGATCAGGTTGGTGAGCACCTGGCGCAGCCGCAGCGGATCGCCCATCAGCATGGGCGGCAGACCGCTGCCGAATCGCACCGCGAGCTCGATTCCCTTTTCGTGGGCGCGCACCGCCAGGGTATCTGCCACCTTCTCCGTCAGCTCGACAACGTCAAACTCAACCACCTCCAGGCTCAAGCGCCCGCTCTCGACCCGGGCGATATCCAGGATGCTGTTGATCAGTTCGAGCAGCGCGTTGCCGTTGCTGATGATGGTATTGAGATAACGCCGCTGTTCCGATTCGAGATCGCTTTCGCCCATCAGATCGGCCATCCCGAGGATCGCATTCATCGGCGTGCGAATCTCGTGGGACATGCTCGACAGAAATTCGGTCTTGGCCCTCGAGGCCGCCAGCGCCTTCTGTCGTGCCGCCTCCAGGTCGGTGATATCGCGCGTGATCGACAGCACGCACTCGCGCCCGCCGAGTTCGAGCACAACCGCCGAGATTAGCGCCGGGAAAGTGCTGCCGCTGATGGTGCGGAAGGTGGTTTCGAAGTTGCGGACCTCGCGCTGTTTGCGCAGGGTTTCCATGAAGAGATCGTGCCGCTCGGTGCTGACCCCGACGTTGAGATCAACGAAGCGCTTGCCAATCATTTCTGCTTTTGCAAGCCCGACCGATCGCACCAGCTCATTGTTCACATCGATGATGATGCCGTCGCTTATGCCAGTCAGCGCGATGTTATCGACACTTGAGTCGAATATCTCTCGCAATATCGCTTCGCTGTTCTGCAGTTTTCGCTCCTGTTCCTTGAGCCTGGTAATATCGCGGGCAATCGTCACCACCCGCCGTGCGCCGCCCAGGTTCACCACCACCGACGAGAGCAGGAAGGGAATCTCGACGCCACTCCTGGTGCGAATTGTCAATTCGAAATTGCGCACGTGGCCGGTGGTCCGCAGCGACTCGACGTATTCGCTTCCAGGCCCTGCATAACCGCTGTCGGAGACTACCGGCCAGAGCTTTCCGATGATCTCTTCGCGCGACAATTCAGTGAGTCGCGTAAATTCGTCGTTGACATCCACAAAGCGGCCGTCAAGGTCGGTGATCAACAAAGGGTCGAGGATGGAGTCAAAGATTTTGCGCAGGCTGGCCTCGCTGTCTATGAGCTTTTGTTCCGCCGCCACGAGATCGCCGATGTTGCGTGTGATTGTCAGGCAGCTCAGCTTGCCGTCCAGCTCCAGCAGCACCCCGGACATCAGGCATGGAATGAGGGTCCCATCTTTGGCGTAAAAATCGGCCCGCATGTTCCGGACTGCGCCGGTTCGGCCAAGGGCCGCCGCAAAATTGTCCGATTCCTCCCGGCTCGGCCACACGCCGATCTCCCAATAGGTCTTGCCCAGCACCTCTTCCCTGCTAAAGCCCGTCGAGCGGCAGAACTCGGCATTAACGTCGGTGTAACGCCGCGTCATCGGATCGTTGGTCGCCACCGCATCGAGGTTCGCGTCGAAGATCTTGCGCAGCGTCGCTTCGCTGTTGCGCACTTGCCGCTGCGCTTCTTTGATGTCCGAGATTTCATGGACCACGTTGATCACGCAGTTCTGATTGTTGAGCCGGATCACGACCGCGGAAATCAGTGCGGTCGTCGGTTGAGCGGGGTCAACGCCGTTGAGCTGGGCCTCGATGTTTTGCACCGAGCCGCTCTCTCGCAGCGCCTTCGCGCATTGCTCGCGGATGGCCGGCTCCACCCAGAAATTCAAGTCTACAGCGCGCCGGCCCACCACCAGCTCCCGCGGCAAGCGGCTGCGCTTGACGAATTGGTTGTTGACTTCGAGGATCCTGCCGGTATCCAGGCTGCTGACCATGACTATGTCGCCGCTTTGCTCGAAAATCTGCCGGAACTTCTCTTCGCTCTCCTTGAGTTTCCGATCGCTGCTGCGCCGGTCTTCGAGGTTTTGCGCGAGTTCGCGCCGATTCTTCATCCGCAAATAGACGCTTGACTGCCCGAGCCCGACTGCGTTCGTCAGCCCCAGCCAATGCAGAGAGGGATCGGAATCAACGACCCCATGCGCGCGCCCGAGGACGTAAAAGCAAGTCATCCCGATTACGCTAATCACCGCCTGCCAACGCCAGTCCCACGGCGCCAGGATCCCCGCAGCGACCACGATGACAAGCACTGACACGAACAGCGGCTCGACACGCATCGACTCGGCACAGATCACAATGCTCGTTACCATTAACGAGGTGCAGACGAAGACGGTGATTTCGCGCCAATAGCGCGGTATCGCGGCGGTGAAGGTCAACAGAAAAAATACGACCCCGATGGCGACCATGGCCAAAATAAGGCTCTGCGTCGCGTCGAAAGTCGATCCAGACGTGTAACGGTGCTCCGCTGCATAAACCAGGTTGAAGAAGACAATCAGCAGCGCACCCACCCGCGACAAACCGGTTACGGTTTCGTCCACGACGGGCAAATCGAACATAGTAGTGCGCGCCCACGCACGCGCCAACTCGTCCGAAGTCAAAGCTTCAGCGTTCAACTGGTCATGCCGGGGTCTCCTCTCACGCGAGCTCAGGTCGTTCTGCTTGGGCGGAGCGCCCATCCAATTTCCTTCCCGTCCCTGGCCATCGCCGGGATCTACCTAACTGAAGCAAGTCCAATGCCCGAAAATTTGTCGCATAACCGGGGGAAAAACCCCGATCGCTCATCAATCGGCGCAGCCCACGGCGCGATTAGACGCGATGTGTGCCGTTTTGGGATTTGGCCGGGCGCAAGCCCTTTGCGTTTGTGAGCTGCACATGAATTCTGCGAGAATCCCCGCAATTCTCGTATCGAGGTCCATCCACATGAGCGCGACTGTTTCCATCCATCAAGGCAAGCTCGAAGGTGACGATCAGGGCGGACTATTCGTCTTCAAAGGAGTGCCGTTTGCGGCTCCCCCCGCAGGTGCGCGCCGATGGCTCGCGCCCGAGAAGCCCGAGTCGTGGACCGGGCTGCGCGACGCGCGTCGCTTTGGCGCGGTAGCTCATCAGAACCAGGTGATGCTTACCGCGCTCTCCGCGATGGTGGTTGACGGTGAACAATCCGAGGATTGCCTGTTGCTCAACGTCTGGACCCCCGCGCTCGACGGCAAGCGCCGGCCCGTGATGGTCTGGATTCACGGCGGCGCCTTCAGCATCGGCTCCGGCTCGCAGCCTCTTTACGACGGTTCCGTTCTCGCACGGCGCGGTGACGTGGTCGTCGTCACCGTCAACTATCGCCTCGGCCCACTGGGCTTCATCCGCCTGGCCGACGTGACCAACGGCAAGATTCCGGCGACCGGCAACGAAGGAATTCTCGATCAAGTCGCGGCGCTCCAGTGGGTCCGTGACAATATCGCCGAGTTCGGCGGCGACCCCGGCAACGTCACCATCTTCGGTGAATCGGCCGGCGGCATGAGCGTCGGAACTATCCTGGCGATGCCGTCTGCGCGCGGGTTGTTCCACAAGGCGATATTGCAAAGCGGAGCGAGCCACACCGGCGCTTCCGTCGCACGCGCCAATCGCACCGCCGAGAGAGTCTTGTCGAGGCTTGGGGTGCGCCCCGGCGACGACGGCGCAATCCGCGCGTTGACACCTGCGCAATTGCTCACCGGCACTCTCCTCGACGATGGCAAGACGCCCGATCCCGAACTCGGGATGGCGTATCAGCCGGTAGCAGACGGTACCCTGGTGCCGCGCGCCGCGATCGAGATGGTCGCAGACGGCTCGGCGTCAGGCGTGGCCGTGATGGTGGGTTCTACGCTCGAGGAATGGAAATTGTTCGCCTTGATGGATGCTTCATTGCACAAGCTCGACCGCGGCCGCCTGGGCGCGCGTATCGGCGGGCGTTTGACCGCTCCCGCCGCCGATGCCCTCATCGATACTTACGAAAAGGCTCGCGCCGCGCGTGGCGAGCCGGTCACGCCCGCTGAACTGTTCACCGCGATCGAGACTGACCGGGTTTTCCGCATCCCCGGCGTGCGCCTCGCGCAAGTTCAGGGACGCCACGATCCGCGCGTTTTCAGCTATCTCTTCACGTGGCCGTCGCCCGCGATGGGCGGCGCACTCGGATGCTGCCACGCACTGGAGCTTGGCTTCGTCTTCGGCACCAATCACATGCCCGGGATGACCATGTTCGCAGGCACCGGCCCGACCCCGGAAAAACTGGCAACTCAAATGCAGGACTCGTGGATTGCATTCGCGCGATCGGGCGATCCAGGCTGCGCAAGTGTCGGTACCTGGGCGGGTTATAACGAGGCACGCCGGCCAACGATGGTCTTCGGCGCGAATACCAACCTCGAGGATGCACCTCGTGACCAGGAGCGCCGCGCCTGGGACGCGATCCCCGATCGCAATCTCGGCGCGCTCTAGCTATCGCCTGTACGAGCTCACTCGAGCGATAGATCGACGCGCGTCGTCTTGCCCTGATCCTTGATTCCGCCGGCGTCCAGCTTCGGCGCGATTATGAACATCCGTGCCGCATCCACCTGTTTCGTACTCAGATACGCGCGCACCGCATTTGCGCGCGCCTCCGCCAGATGCTGCAGGTCCTGATCGCTCACCGGAGTGTTGGCGAGGATTAGCTTCTTCATCTGGTCCGGCGGCAGCGTCTTCGCAAACCCGATGACGTCGCGCGGCTTCTGAAATTTTCCCGCGCTATAAACTTGCGCCAGGTACTTGTTGTAGTCCGCCGTCGACAGCGCCGCGCTCTTCGCATTCGCATCCGCGCTGTCTCCCTCGTCCTTGTGTCTGAGCACCTGGATGCTGTGCTCGAGTGACGCTTCGCGATAGCCATCCTTGTCGAATTGCGGATCGACGCCCCCCGAAATGTTGAGTTTCAGGGCGGTTCGATCCGCCAACGCCGTCGCGACGGTATCCAGTTTCTTCTGACTATCCGGCGTCAGCGTCGCGTAGCCCGGCGTGAACTCGATATAGCCGAGATCTTGCTGTGCGCCGCTGCCGCCGAACGCCGCCGCTATCAGCGAGAACGGCGACGTCACGGCCTTGACGAGAAGGTTCATGAACGCGCTCAGGATGACGCTGCCGATGCTGAATTGCGGATCGGAGAGCGACCCCGACACGGGCACGCGCAGGTCGATTTGTCCCTTCGAATTCTTGAGCAGTGAGACCGCGAATCGAACCGGCAGATTCGTCGCATCCGGGCTCTCCACGTGATCGCCGAACGTCAGTTGATCGATGAAAATATGGTTGTCGGCCGTCAGCTTTCCCTGGTCCAGCAGATAATGAACATCGACCGTCAGCGTGCCTTTGACGATCGGATAGCCGGTGTATTTGGTCGAGTACGGGGTGAGGCCCGTAAGCTCGATACCGTTCGCCTTCGCCTTGATATCGACGAACGCAGTCGGCGCGAGCGGGTTTATGGACCCATCGATGTTGATCGGCGCGCTCCCGTTAATTTTCCCGTCGAGTAAAACTGCCGCCGGCGATGTGGATTTTGTTCCGAACGCGCCGACCTTGCCCTCCATATCGGTCAGGTTCGCCGTGTAGTTGGGCTTGATAAAGTTGTCCGTGTAATCGACTTTGCCGCCTTTGAGCGTGATCTTGTTCAACTCGATGTCGGCGTTCATCGGTTGCCCTGCGTAAGGCTCTGCAGGACTCGGCGATGCCGCCGGAGCCGCTCCGAGAGCCGTTGCGGCTGCTGGGCTCGGCGCGGCAGCCGGCGTCGGCGTCGAGGCCGGCGCCACTGGAACCGCACCCTTCGAGCCCGGCGCTCCCGTGGCTCGCGTCAGCGACGTAGGCGCCTCTTGCGGGCTCGCGGTGATGTCTTTCAGATTCAACTTACCGGTGCTGTTGAGAATGACGCGCGAATAAAAATTGGACAGCGTAAGCGCTCCCACGTGCACCTTCGGCGGACCTTTTCCGAGCGCGAAATCGATTTTACTCGCGTTGAGCGCATTCATTCTGAAAAAGAGAGCGTTGGTCAGCTTGTCGAGCATCCGCACGCTGCCGACCGATGCGTCGCCACGATAACTGACGAGAAAATCGTTGCGCGCCTGCTCCAAGCCAACCGCGCCGTCCATCGTCAGGTTCGCGCTGGTGATCGTCGCGTTCAGCCTGCTGCTGACGTATGGATCCGCAAATGCCAGGTCCAGGCGGTCTGTTGCGACTCGCAGGTCGGCCTTCAGCGGCGCGATCGCGGCCGTGCCGGTGACTTTGAAAGTGCCCTTGCGATTCAGCGTGCCGTCAACATCGACTGCAAAAGGTTTGCTGAAGTCGCTCGACACATTCTTCAGATGCAGATTCAGCGGCGCTACGGCCGCCTTGACCGGTTGCGGCGCATTGTCGTCCTCGAAGGTGGCGTCGGTCTGTTCCATCGCGACCGACGCGACCTGATATTGCCAACTCTGCGACGGCGGCGCCGCAACCTGCGCCGGTTTGCCCGCCGCTCGCCTGGTCTCGCGCGGCATTCGTCTCGTTTCGCGCATGCTTGCGCGCTTGCTGCGTGGCGGCGGCGCCGGGGCGCCGCGCATCAGCGAGGCGAGACTCAATTTCCCGCCGCGCTCACGGCGAACGAACACATGCATCCCGTCACTGCGCACTTCGCTGACCGTCGCCTGACGCGCCGCCAGGTCGAACTGTCCAATCGCGACGCTCAGGCTTTTCCACTGCACCGGTTTTTCCCGTTCGTGGGGCGCATCCATCTCGAAATTTTCGATTGCGACGGTCGCCGGCTCCGCGTGCACGTTAAAATGATCGGTGGCGAAATGCGTTTGTACGTTGGCCTTCGCGCTCAGCTTGCCCGACGCGATCGTGGCCGCCAGCACCGACTGAGCGAACGGCTGCAGCGCCGGCAAGTCGACCTGATCGATCGACACCTCCGTCGTAACCTGCGAATCCGCCAGATCGAGCGCGCCTTTGACCGCGATCGTGCCGCCGCTGCGAATCTTGCCGTTAACCATAACCGACGCGGGCGCTCTCCCTACCGTCCGAAAATTCTTAAGCCCGACCCCGAGCGCATCCACCGCCACCGCCGCCGGCGTCGCGCCGCTGTTATCCTGAACCTCCACCGCGCTGTTCGTGAGATCGAACGAGTCCAACTGAAAATCCATTGGCGATTTCGCCGTGGATTTTCCCGCCACTGGCACGGCCGCCTGCGTCATGTTGCCCGCCGGCGCCGCTTGCGCTGGAGGACTCGCGGGCGCCGCATTGCCGCTCACTATCGACGTGAGATTGTTGGTCCCGTCGGGATTGAGCCTGACATGCGCGAGCAGTCCATCGATCCAGATAGATCGCAGATAGAACACCGCGCCCAGCGGCTCGACGTCGATCAGCTTCACCTCGGCGTGTTTGAGTGCGGCGATCGGCGCATCCGCCGTGTCGCGAACGTCGAGCTGATCCAGCGCTACCGTTCCGTTCAGGCGAATCAGCGGTTGCGACTGCGCCTGGACGAAATGCACGTACACGTCCGCCGACAGCGTTCCATCCGGAATTTTAACCGGCAACTTCATCGGCGCGTAGCTGACGTAAAGCGGCAGGTTGAGCCGATGCAGTTTCAGGTCAACCACCGAATCGTGCGTCGCCTCAAACGGCTTGGCCACGCCCGCAATCCGGATCGGGCTGCCATCGATCACCATTTGCAGCAGCGGTTCGACGAACACGTCCACGTCGGAGGGCAGGTTCGCGATAAACGGCACGTTGATCTGAATCTGCTCGACCTTGTGTTGCTTGCCGAGCAGCTGATCGTCGAATGTCACTTCGCCATCGCGCAGTTGAATATTCGAAACCGCGAATCGCATCGGCGCGCTCGGCGCAGCCGGTTTCGATTTTCCCGGCGGCGGCGCGCTCTCGAGCAGGTCGGAAAAGTTGAAGCGCTGCTGCGACTCCCGAACGACATGGATCGCCGGCCGCTCGACTACGACTTCGCCGACGACCGGCGCAAATCTGAAAATCGACGTCCACGAGACCTTCACTCTCAGATGCCCGATATCGACGAACGGTTGCGGACTGTCGCGCTCGCCAACGTGCAGCTGGTCCACGTCGAGCTTCAGCGCATAAAGATTGAATCGGATTTTGCCCACGCTCACTTGGCGATGGATGCTGCCGGCGACGGGGCCGGTCAGAACATGCCGCAGCACCGGCGGAACCGCCAGGTAAGCCGCCAGGCCCAGGAACAGCACGACCGCGACGACGATCACCCCGATTTTGCGCACCCGCCGCGAACGGCCCGACTCGCGCACGCGCGCAATCCATGGCCGCGAGGGATGAAACGCCGACCTTACATGTCTGAGCGCGGCTTCCAGGTACTCGACCGCGCTGTTGAGAAAATTGGCCATAAGCCTTACGTCAACGCTACGCCGCCAGCGTGAGCCGTCGTCGTCGAATAGTCAATTCATCGCGAACACCTTGGAGTGGCTATCGGCTGTGGATACCCAGCCAGCGCCGGCGGTCTTCGATGATCGGCCGCTGGCTCTTCAACAGCGCGTACGCTTCGTCAAGCGTCTTGCCGCGCTTAGTTTTCAGGAACCATGCCACCACCAGCGGCGCGCGCTCGCATCCCTCCTCGCAATGGACCAGCACGCGATGCCCCAGCGCGAGTTCTTCCTCTATCAGCGCCGCCGTCCTGTCCAGCGACGCGACCCCATCTGCAAGGAACGGCATGTGGATCGCCTGCGGCGGTTCGATTTCCGGCACCTCGGGGAGCACGCTGATAATCGTCCCCTCGAATTCGAGCGCGTCCTGAAGGTCGCCCACGAACAGGCTCGGAATTATCTCGCTCTCTCGCCAACTCGCGGCCATATGCTTGTGCAGCTTGACGGGCGAACGGACATTGCGTCAACCTCGCCACGGGGTGAATCGGATGCCAAAGACCAGTCTGCCGCGACTGCACATCGAGGGACGATGGTTCCTCGACGAACACGGCCGTCGCGTTATTTTGCGCGGCGTCAATCTGGGCGGCGATTGCAAGGTCCCCTACCCCGATGGCGGCACCAATTTTCCCTCCGATTTTTCCAACCATCGCGAGGTCTCCTTCATCGGCCGTCCGTTTCCGATTGCCGAAGCCAGCGAACACTTCTCGCGCCTGCGCGCGTGGGGCTTCAATTGCCTGCGCTTGCTGACCACCTGGGAAGCCGTCGAGCATCGCGGCCCGCGCGACTACGACGTCGCGTACCTCGACTACTTCACCGAGTTGTGCCGGCTCGCCGGTGACTATGGCTTCTACCTATTCGTGGATTTTCACCAGGATGTCTGGAGCCGAATGACCGGTGGCGACGGCGCGCCCTGCTGGCTATTCGATAAAGTTGGAATTGACTATCGCCGGATCGCCGAGTCGGAATGCGCTCATGTAATGCAACATCTATATGACTATGGGCGCGGCGGCCGCCAGGAGGACCGCTACCCGACCATGAGCTGGGTGCGCAATGAGCGCCGCCCCGCCAACGGCATCATGTGGACCTTGTTTTTCGCCGGCCGCGACTTCGCCCCCGGACTGACTATCGACGGCGTCAACGTGCAGGACTACATGCTCGATCATTACCTCGGAGCGCAGCGCGAAATCGCGCGCCGCATCCGCGATTTACCCAACGTGATGGGCTTTGACTCGCTCAACGAACCGGTCCCGGGATGGATCGGACAGTCACTCACCTATCGTCATCTCGGGCCAAGCGATACCAACCCCGAGCGTGCGATGCCGGGCCTGGCGTGGTCGCCGCTCGACGGCTTGCTGGTGTCGCATGGAGTTACGCGCTCGATTCCGGAGCTCGAATTCGACCCGACATCGAAACCGAACTTGGTGGCCCACAAACAAAATCGGACAATCAATCCCGAGCGCATCTCAATCTGGACCAGCGCCCAAAGCGATCCGTTTCAGGATGCAGGCGCATGGCGGCTCAATAACGACGGCACTTTCGACATTTTGCGCGACGATTTCTTCCAACGCGTCGGCGATCGCAAGGTCAACCTTATCGAAGACTACATGGGACCATTTTTCGCGCGCGTCGCCGAAAATATTCGCCGGATTAATCCCGATTGGATCCTGTTCGCCGAGCTCGATCCGCTCTCGGGTTTTCTCGGGCCGGGATTCCCCGCCGACACGCCGCCCAACACCGTCAACGCCGGTCACTGGTACGACGTGGTCATGGCCGCGACCAAGATGTTTAGTCCGAATTTCAGCCTCGACGTGTTGACCGGCGAGATTGCGACCACCGCCGAACAGATTCAGGCGCGCTATGAACGCGAGCTCGGCAAGATGGCCAGGATGTCAGAAACGGTGAATGGCGGCGCGCCCACCATCATCGGCGAATTTGGAATTCACTTCGATTTGAATGGCGCCGGCGCGTACCGCGCTTTTCACGCCGGCGATCGCAGCGATGCGCCGTGGACTGCTCACATCATCGCGCTCGATCTAATGTATAATGCACTCGATATTCTGCTCATCAACAGTACGCAATGGAACTATACTGCATCCAATAGCAACGATCTGGCTATTGGCGACGGTTGGAATCAGGAGGATCTGAGTATCTTCTCGCGCGACCAGCAGACCGATCCGGCGGACATCAATAGCGGCGGCCGCGCGCTCGCCGGCTTCGTCAGACCTTACGCGCGGGCGACACAGGGTATTCCGCGCACGATGAAATTCGATCGTATCAGCGGCACTTTCGAGTTCGTGTTCGAATATGATCCTTCCGCTGCCGGCTCGACCGAGATCTTCGTGCCGCGCATTCAGTACCCGCGCGGATGCGTGCTTGAAGTGTCCGGCGGCAACGGCGCGCTGGACCTCGACGGCCAGCGCGCCGTCGTCAAGGTCGAGCACCCCGGCGAAGTCCGCGTCGTCATCCGCCGCAAGCCTTGGGCGCCTTAGCTGTACTTGCGCTCCTGCCACCACGGAAAGTAGGCGGGCATGTCCTTCGAAATCTTGTCCGGAAATTTTGCCGGACGTTTCTCCAGAAATGACGCGACGCCCTCCTTCGCATCCGCCGAAGGGCCGCGCGCAAAGATTCCTCGGCTGTCCAGCTTGTGCGCTTCCATCGGATGGTCCGCGCCGGCCATCCGCCACAACATCTGCCGAATCAATGCGACCGACACTTGCGAGGTGTTGTCCGCGATCTCGCCAGCGAGCGCGCGCGCCGCTGGAATAAGTTCATCGGGTTTGTAGATCCTTTTGACGAGCCCGCCGTCGAGCGCCTCTTCGGCCGCGAAAACTCGCCCCGTGAATGTCCATTCCAGCGCCTGCGAGATGCCGACGATCTTCGGCAGGAACCAGCTCGAGCAGGCCTCCGGCACGATCCCGCGCCGCGCGAACACGAACCCGAAACGCGCGTTCTCCGACGCCAGCCGCACATCCATCGCGAGTTGCATCGTCACGCCGACGCCCACCGCCGCTCCGTTCACCGCTGCGATCACCGGTTTCAGACACTCGAAGATGCGCAGCGTCAGCCGTCCGCCGCCGTCGCGAATCGCCTCGTTGCTCCAATCCACAGTGCCGTCGGCTCTGATCGCCGAGCGCCGCTGCGGACGATCTTCGCGCGTCGAGCCGAACGTCCTGGCGGGCGCCGACAGGTCCGCGCCCGCGCAGAACGCGCGCCCCGCGCCCGTCACGATGATCGCGCGCACGTTGTCGTCCGCGTCGGCCTTGTCGAACGCGTCGATCATCTCGCTCATCATGAGGTCGGTGAATGCGTTGAGCTTCTCCGGCCGGTTGAGCGTGATCGTCGCGATGTTGTCCGCGACCTCGTAAATGATCTGTTCATACGCCATGCACTGCTCTCCGTCGCTGCCCGCAACTTCTACTTCACGAACAGCGCCAGTGCTTCGTACACTACCGCGGGCTTCTGCTGACCCACGACCTGAATTTCCGTCTCCCGCGTGAGCATCGTGCCCAGCGGCCGCGGCTCGACCGCGATCAGCCGCGAGCGCGCGTAGACGCTGGCGCCCGCCGGTACCGGCGCGACGAAGCGCAGCTTGTTCGCGCCGTAATTCACCACGTTGCGAAATCCCGTGATCGTGTACTCCTCTTTGCTCCTGAACGCCGGCAGCAGGCTCAGCGTCAGAAAACCGTGCGCCACCGGTCCGCCGAACGGACTTTCTTTCTTGCACCGCTCGACGTCGATATGAATCCACTGACGGTCGCCGGTCACTTCGGCGAACTGATTGATTTTTTCCTGCGTCACGTGAATCGGCTCGCTCCACGGACCGAATTCCTTGCTGATCTTCGCCGTCAGCGCCGCAATATCGTCAAACTTGATCGTCTGCATATGTGTCCTCCGTTTTTCGATTGGCTATCGCCTGTCTAATCAATCCAGTTTCAATTCCCAACTAAGATGTTCCCCCGCCGGCACGCTCGCGAGCAGCGCCGGGCTGGAACTCACGCGCGGATTCTCGCCCTTACGCCCCGCTTTTACCAGCGCTCAGCAGGGGCCAGTCCCTGCACCCAGGGCGGGAATTCTTTTCGTCTCACTCATACTTCTAACCGGGCGGCCGCTGTCGTCTGATATCTCGGGATATTTGCGCGAACAAGGAAAAGCGAACAACTAGATTGGAGGATGCTTGTCCTTCCAGGGGCGGGCGCGTTCGAACTCGGCGGCCAGCGCGATGATGCCCGCTTCATCGCCGGGCCGGCCGACAAGTTGAATCGCCAGCGGCAATCCCGACTTGTTGAATCCGTTGGGGAGCGAGATGGCCGGTTGACCGGTCGAGTTGAACGGAAAGGTGAACGCAATCCATGCGTAGATTTCATCCGCGGCGGTGGCGGGATTCGACGGCAAGCTGCCAAGCCGCACCGCGGGCCGGGTGAGCGTCGGGGCGAGCAGCGCGTCGTAGGGCATGAGCGCGTGGACGATTTCGCGCGACGTATTGTGCATCCCGGTTACCGCGCGGATGTAGTCGGCGGCGGAAATTTTGGCGCCCCACTCGTAAGTGCCGCGCACCATGGGATCGAGCAGGTCCGGGTTGGGGATGTTCAGCGCCGAGCCCGACGCGCTGACGATCACGCGCGCATATTTTTCGAGCATCGCGCCGGGATCGAGCGTCAATGTCTCGACGCGATGCCCCATCTCGCGGAACACGCCGCATGCGGACTCGAGCGCGGCGAGAGTTTCAGCGTCCACCGGGCCGAGCGCGCTATAGTTGATAAGGGCGAGCCGAAGTTTTTTTGGATGCGCTGAAACTTCCTCGACGAACGGACGCGCCGGCGGCCGCGCCGCGTACGGATCGCCCGGCATCATTCCCGCCATCGCATCGAGCATCAACGCCGCGTCGCGGACGGTGCGCGCGATCGGACCGGTAGTGGAAAGTCCGGCCCATGATTCGCCGTCCTGCGGCGCGCGCGTGATTCGCCCACGCGACGGTTTGATTCCGACCAACCCGCAGCATGCCGACGGTACGCGAATCGATCCACCGCCGTCGCTGCCCTGCGCCACCGGATGCAGTCCGGAGGCGACCGCCGAGGCGGACCCGCCGCTTGAGCCGCCGGCGGTGTGTTCGAGATTCCAAGGATTTCGCGCGGGCGGACAGAGACCGCCCTCGGTGGTCGGACGCAGACCGAATTCGGGAGTGGTGGTTTTGCCGAGCAGAATTCCACCGGAGTTGGCGAGCCGCACGGCGAGTTCCGCGTCGGCGGGCGCGTGCCAATTCTCGTAGTTCTTCGAGCCGAAGGTGGTGCGAATATCCCTGGTCCAGACCAGGTCCTTGAGCGAATACGCGACGCCGAACAGCGGCATCTTGGCCGCATCCGAAGCGTTCATTTTTTCGAGCCGCGATGCGTCCGCGAGCGCGCGATCGGCGGTGACGGTCATGAATGCGCCGAGCCTGGGGTTCAGCTGCTCGATGCGCGCGAGAAAAAATTCCGCGACCTCGCGCGGGCGGACTTCCTTTTTGAGGACAAGCTCACGCAGTTCGTGTGCCTCGATGTATGGATTGAGCATCACGGTCACCTCCGCGGATGGCGCGCCGATTCAAAGGTAATAGATCCAAAAATTCTAGTTAGCCCAAAACGATGCCGCCCGCCAACGCAGGGCGGGGTGTAATCACGCCGGCGACAGGGTTAGTCTTTTTGCGATCCGACGGGGAACGAGGTTCAAATTGTTGGAATCGGTGATTCTGTGGGCGCACGCGGCGGCCGGCGCGATTTGGATCGGCGCATGCGCATGCTTCGCGATCGCGGGTCTCGCGCTCGGGGCGGGAAGCGCCGAGCAGCGCAATTTCGTGGCGAACGCGGCGCCCAAGATCGACATGCTCGGCCTCGTCGCCGCGGTGGTGCTGCTCGTGACGGGACTGATCAGCCTGATAGAGGTGGGAGTTTTGCGGGGGTTTGCGTTCTCGACCACGTTCATGACGGTGCTTGCCATCAAGATTGCGCTGTTTATCGTTATGCTTGCCGTGATGACGTGGTCGATGAGAGTCGGTGCGGTGGTCAGAGCGGTAATCGCGCGCGGGCGTACCGACGCGGTGGCGGGCGCGATGACTCGAATGGTGAAGGCACACGTCGCAATCGTCGCGATGGGCGGTATCGCGCTGATACTGGGAGCGTGGTTGCTGGGAAGCTGAGGACGCGCGATGGCTGAGAGACCACCGAAGATCAAAGTCGGCGCGTTCGAGGTGGCATTCCTTACCGACGGATTCTGGCGCAACGACGGCGGATGCATGTTCGGGGTGGTCCCGCGCGACCTCTGGAAACACAACCATCCTCCCGACGAGCACAACCGTATCCGCCTGAACCTGACGTGTCCGCTAATCGTGAAGGGGGCCGACGCGATTCTGGTGGATACGGGAATCGGCAACCGGCTAAGTTCCGTCGAGCGCCAGATCTTCGATCACGGCGACGGATGGCTCCCCGTGCATCTGCGCGCGCTCGGGATGGAGGCGGGCGACGTCACGCATCTGATCGTGTCGCATCTGCACTTCGATCATTGCGGAGGAATCGTGCGGCGGCGGAATTCCGGCGCGCTGGAAGCTGCGTTTCCGCGCGCGCGAATCTTCGTGCAGAAAGGCGAACTCGAAATCGCAGGAGATCCGCGCAATGAACGACTCCGCGCGGCGTATCGCCACGCTGCGGAGGTTCTCGCGCCGGTGCGATCGATGCTCGAAGCGATCGATGGCGATACCGACATCGTCGCGGGCGTGCGCGCCGTCGTCACCGGCGGCCATACTCGGGACCATCAGGCGGCGCTGGTCAGCGACGCAGCCGAATGCTTCATGCACCTCGCCGACATCGTGCCGACGCGCTCGCACATCCGCGGTCCGTGGAATCAGGCGTACGATCTCGACGTGCTCCGCACGATGGAGCAAAAAGCGCACTATCTCGGGCTCGCGGCGGAGCAACGGTGGTGGCTGTCGTTCGCGCACGACGACACTGTGTTCGCAGCAATGGTGAAAAACGATCGCGGGCGCATCGTGCTCGGCGACACGGTGCCGGTTTCCGAGCGGCTATTTCAGTCTTTTCAGTAAAGTTCAAGTTTGCATTCTCTTGATCGCGCGTGAATGTGTTGCGTGCGCCTTATGTTGCTTGTTGCAGATCAATGGCTCCGTTATACTCGAAGTCAGGATGGGCTCCACAAATAGTACGGCCCGACCGTTTCCCGCTCTCCCAGGCAGTATTCCTGCACAACATTCCATAACCCGAAGGAGATAGCCGATGGCGGATCTCAATAACTTCGAGCGAGTGATCAAAGAAGACCGCGCGGCACGCGAGTCGAAGCAATGGCGTGGCACGTTGCTCGATTACCTCGAGCTGGTGAAGGCCGACCCGACCATGACCAAGCTCGCGCACGCGCGAATCTACGACTTGATCATTTCTTCGGGCCTTCATCCGTTGCACGACACCGACGATCCGCGCACCAAGCGGCTGTACAAGGATGAGCCGCTGAAGGTGTTCAATTTTTTCGCGGAGGAATTTTTCGGGATCGAGCGCATGATCGCGCAGATCGTCCGCTACTTCCATTCGGCGTCGTTGAAGGGCGAAGAGAGCCGGCAGGTTCTGTACCTGATGGGCCCGGTAGGTTCGGGCAAGAGTTCGCTGGTCGAGCGGATTCAGCGCGGGCTCGAACAGATCGGCTTCATCTTCGCGATCGAAGGATGCCCGATGAACGAGGAGCCGCTGCATCTGGTACCGCGCCATCTGCGGCGCGAGTTCGAGAAGATGCTCGGCGTGCACATCGAGGGCGACCTGTGCCCGGTATGCCGCTATCGGCTCAAGTCCGAGTTCAACAATCGCTACGAGGAATTTCCGGTCGTCGCGCGCAGCTTCTCCAAGCGCAACCGGGTGGGAGTCGGCGTGGTGCCGCCGGTCGATCCGAATAACCAGGACACTTCGGTGCTGATCGGATCGGAAGACATCTCGAAGCTCGACCAATACTCCGAGGGCGACCCGCGCGTGCTCGAACTGAACGGCGCGCTGAACGTCGGCAACCGCGGAATCGTCGAGTTCATCGAAGTTTTCAAGAACGAGACCGAGTACCTGCACGCGATGATCACGGCGACGCAGGAGAAAGTGATTCCGGCGCCCGGGCGGCACGGAATGGTGTACGTCGACACCTGCATCGTCGCGCATTCGAACGAGGCCGAGTGGCAGAAGTTCAAGGCCGATCACACCAACGAGGCGATCCTCGATCGAATCGTCGTGGTGAAGGTGCCGTACAACCTGCGCCTGTCCGAAGAGGTGAAGATCTACCAGAAGATCATCAGGAACTCGGATTTCCGCGCGCACGTGGCGCCGCACACGCTCGAGCTCGCCTCGATGTACGCGATTTTGTCACGCCTGGAGCCGACCGCGAAGTGCGACCTGATGACCAAGCTGCGGCTCTACAACGGCGAGGAAGTCGTCGAGAAAGGACGCACCAAGAAGATCGACGTGCAGGAGCTGAAAGAAGACACCAAGCGCGAGGGCATGTCGGGGATCTCGACGCGCTTCATCATGAAGGCGCTCGACAACGCGCTGTCGGACAACGTCACCGGCAACTGCATCAATCCAATCAACGTGCGCGAGGCGCTGATCTCGATGACCAAGGAGGGCGACCTGCCCGACGACACGCGCAAGCAGTATCTGGAGTTCCTGCAGGACACGCTGCACAAGGAATATCTCGACCTGCTCGAAAAGGAGATCACGCGCGCGTTCGTTTACTCGTACCAGGAGCAGGCCGAGTCGCTGTTCCAGAACTACCTCGATCACGCCGAGGCGTACGTCAACAAGACCCGGGTGCGCGATCGCAACACCAACGAGGAACTGGCGCCCGACGAGGGCTTCCTGAAGTCGATCGAGGAGCAGATAGCAATCATCGGATCGGCGGCCGACGGATTTCGCCAGGAAGTGATCGCGTACCTGTGGGCAACCTCGCGGCGCGGCGAAAAGATCAGCTACAAGAGCTACGAGCCGCTCAAGGAAGCGATCGAGAAAAAGCTGATGACGTCGGTGCGCGACATTTCACGCATCATCACCAAGGCGCGCACCCGCGACGAGGAGCAGGGAGAGAAGTACGGCTCGATGGTGAAGAACCTGCTCGAGAACGGGTACTGCGAATCGTGCGTGGACGTCGTGCTCAAGTACGCTGCGAATAATCTGTGGAAGGATTGAGAGAGCCCGGATGAGCAGACGATGAGCAGCGGCGATACAATCTTCCGCGAATACCGGATCTCCGACGCCGAACGCTCCGACCGCTCGGCCGGCGACCGGCTGCGCCATCGCCAGAAAGTTCGCGAATCGATCCGCGAAAATATCGCCGACATCATCGCCGAAGAATCGATCATCGGCAAAGACAAAGACCGCGTGATCAAGGTTCCGCTGCGCGGAATCAAGGAATACCGCTTCGTTTACGGCGACAACGCTCCCGGTGCGTCGCAGGGCGACGGCGACTCGCGGCCCGGGCAAGTCGTGGGCAAAACCGGCAAGGATCGACCCGGGCAAGGCGACGAGCAGGCCGGCGACCGGCCGGGCATCGATTATTACGAGACCGACGTCACGCTCGAGGAATTGATCGAGATCATGTTCGAGGATCTCGAACTGCCCAACCTCGAGCGCCGCGCGCTGCGCGAAATCCAGTCCGATTACTCGTCGCGGCGCAAGGGCTACCGCAAGGTCGGCATCCGCATCAGGCTCGACAAGCGGCGCACCGCCAAGCAGCGCGTGATGCGCATGCTCGCGTCCGACAAGCGGATCGACGCGGTAGCGCGCGCGCTGGAAGAATCGAAGGCCGACCGCGAACTCGATACCGACGTTGAAGGCGCGCTCGACGAAATCGCGCTCGAAGAAGGCCGGCTTGACGAAGAGGCGCTCGCGCCTTCGACCGGCGCCGCGTTCCAGCGCGTCCATCGCCGCTTCCCGTTCCATCAGAACGACTTGCGCTACAAGCACGTCGAGATCGACACCAAGGAGGAATCGAACGCCGCGGTAATCTGCATCATGGATACGTCGGGCTCGATGGACACGATGAAGAAGTACCTGGCGCGCAGCTTCTTCTTCCTGCTGTATCAGTTCATCTCGACGCGCTACCGCAACGTCGAAATCGTTTTCATCGCGCATCACACGGAGGCGAGCGAGGTCACCGAGGAGGAGTTCTTCCACAAGGGCGAATCGGGCGGCACGTTTATCTCATCGGGCTACGCCAAGGCGCTGGAAATAATTGCCGCACGATACCACCCGTCGCTGTGGAATCTGTACGCGTTCCATTGCTCGGACGGCGACAATTTCGATTCCGACAATCCCGCCGCGCTCAAGGACGCGGAGGAACTCGCCGGGATTTGCAACCTGTTCGGCTACGGCGAGATCAAGCCGCTGGGGTCGCGATACTACGAATCTTCGATGCTTAACGTGTTCCGCCAAATCCAGGCGCCGAACTTTCACACCGTGCTAATCGAGCGCAAGGAAGACATCTGGCCGTCGTTCAGAGCCTTCCTGGCCAAGGACAGGGTGAAGGAAGCATGAGGGCAAACGCGGGCGCCGCGCCGCGCATCGCGGCGTGGAACCTGAACGACCTGATCGAGTGGGACCGGCGGATTCGCGACAAGGCGGCGGAGTTCGGGCTCGACTGCTATCCGCAGGAGTTCGAGCTTTGCGATCACAACGGGATGCTCGGGTACATGGCATACTCCGGGATGCCGTCGCATTATCCGCATTGGTCGTACGGCAAGTCGTACGAGAAGCTCAAAACGCTTTACGATCACGGTGTCAGCGGCCTGCCGTACGAGATGGTTATCAACTCCAATCCGGCGATCGCCTACCTGATGCGCGACAACTCGCTCCTGCTGCAGGTGCTCACGATCGCGCACGTGTATGGGCATAACGATTTCTTCAAGAACAATTTCACTTTCAAATCGACGCGCGCCGAACTGACTATCGAGGCATTCAAAGCGGCTGCGATGCGCGTGCGGCGCTACGTCGAAGATCCGTCGATCGGGGTGGACCGGGTGGAGCGGATTCTGGACGCGGCGCATGCGCTGTCGTGGCAATGCCGGCGCAATCTTGCGATCAAGAAGCTCACGCCACTGGAACAGATGGCTCGCGCCGAAGACAGCGCGCAAGGACAGCCCGATCCGTTTCAGAAAATCCACGCGCGCAAGCAAATCGAGGCGCCCGATTTCCACAAGGTCCCGCTCGAACCCGACGAAGACCTGCTGCTCTTCATTCGCGATCACAACCCGTTTCTCGCCGACTGGGAAAAGGATCTGCTCACCATCGTGGATCAAGAAGCCAAGTACTTCATCTCCATGATGGAGACGAAGATCATGAACGAGGGATGGGCGAGCTACTGGCACAAGAAGATTTTGGAGTCGCTCGAGCTGGAGCAGGGGCTCCATCTCGAATTCATCGTGAACCACAACCAGGTCGTCCGCCCGATTCCCGGCCAGATCAACCCGTATCATCTCGGACTGAAGATTTGGGAAGACATCTACCGGCGCTTTACGAATCCGACCGCGGAGGAAATCAAGCGCGACGGCCCGCCGGTGAAGTCGGGCACGGAAAAGATCTTCGAGGTCCGCGAGGTCGAGCGTGACGCGTCGTTCATCCGCCGCTATCTGACCGAAGATCTCATGCGCGAAATGGATATTTTCGAATACGAGGCGCGCGGCGAGGAGCTGGTGGTCAGTAAAGTGGCCGACGAGGAGGGTTGGCGGGAAGTCAAGGCGACGTTGATCAAGAACGTCGGCACCAACTCGATACCGGTGCTGAAGGTCGAGGACGCCGACTTCGGCCAGAACCGCACGCTCTACGTCAAGCACTATCACGACGGCCGCGATCTGCAGATTGAATACGCCGAGAAGAGTCTCAACTACCTGCAGCGGCTATGGGGCCGGGAAGTCATGCTCGAGACCGCGCTGGACGGCAAGCGCTCGCTGCTGTGCTGCAACGATCGCGGCTTTTCGGTGCGCGCGCTCAAGTAGAAACGATTTGCTCGCCGTATCACGTTCGTCGAGCACGGGCTCCGGGACGCTCCTGGACGGTTCCATCGGGGCACCGCGGCACGTTGCTTTAGATTAGTTGGTCGGATAATTTCAAGGAAGGACGATGCGGTTCGGGTCGGCTGCAAGGAGGCGCGGATGATGGAGTGGCCGAAGTGCCAAAAATGTAACAATGGCGTACTGATTCCACTGTCTGACTATGGACAGGAGGGCGCTTCGGTTCTCTTCAAGGCGTGGGTTTGCACGAATCCGGATTGCGGATTCAGCCTGCGCGTGGACAAGGGTGAAGTAACTTACGGCCGGCGCATCGAGACCAAGCACTGATTAATTTTGCCGACCAAAAGGGTAGTCCGCGCGGGCTGCCCTTTTTTTGTCGCGTGTCTTCGTCCGCTTGAAAAAACCGCCGGCGCCGGTCCGCCGCCAGCGCGTTGGTTGAGTTAGTTCACTAGTAAGTCCATAATTGAATCATGGTTCGACTCAATATACACGAGGCCAAGACTCACCTTTCGAAGTACCTGGGCAAGCTGAAGCAGGGCGAGACGATCGTGCTTTGCAAGCGCAATGTACCGATTGCGGAAATCCGGCCGATCGCGCAACCGCTCCAGGGCAAGCGCCCGATTGGCCTGTACAAGGGCAAGTTCACTGTGCCTGCGAGCTTTTTCGAACCGCTTCCCGACTGGCTGCTCGATGCGTTTGAGGGCAGACAATCCAAGTGAAGCTGCTGCTCGATAGCTGCAGCTTTTTATGGATCGCGACGGCTCAATCGGAACTGTCATCGGCGGCAAGAACTGCCTTCGAGAACGAATCGAATGAGGCGTACTTGAGCGTTGTCTCGGCATGGGAGATCGCGATCAAGAACGGCCTGAAGAGTTTATCACTGCCGGAAGCTGTGCAAGTCTTTCTGCCGCGTGCTCGCATCCTGCATAAAATCGAATCACTGAATCTGAACGAAGAAGCAATCGCACAGCTTCCGCGCCTACCGCCGCTCCATCGCGACCCGTTTGATCGGATGCTGGTATGCCAGGCGATTGCGGAAGGCATGGCGATACTCACGCCCGACGAACTTATCCGACAGTATCCGGTGCGCACAATTTGGTAAGCCGATGAGTATTGGCCGATCGCATTTGCTGTTGCTGCTTGTCGCGTCCGCAACCGCATTCGCGCTCACCGCGCCAAGGCGCGCTAGCGCAGGAATGATCGCGGTTACCGAGTCCGACAATGGCCGTGAATTCACGCTGGCGCGCGGCGACCGGCTTGAGATATCGCTGCCTGCGACTTCGGGGACCGGGTACACATGGCAGGCGGCGCCGATAGCCGACCTGCTCGTCAAGCCAATCGGTGATACGAAGTTCAAGCTCGACAGCGCGATGCCCGGCGCGTCGGGACATCAGATATTCCGATTCTCAATCGAAACGAGCGGGAACGGCACACTCGAGATGCGTTACATCCGCCCGTGGGAGAAGGATACGCCGCCTGCCAGGGTCTTCAAGATTCTGCTGATAGTCAGGTAGCCGCGTCGCCGGCGCGTTCGCTTATCGCATCGCTGCTGCAGGGTGGCGCAACGCAAAAAAATAAGGGCGAATGCGTCGTGCATCCGCCCTTATGAGATTCCCCGGCCGCGTCCTACTCTCCCGTGACGCCTTCGGTCACAGTACCATCGGCGCTGAAGGGCTTAACTGCCGTGTTCGGGATGGGAACGGGTGTTTCACCTTCGCCATGGCGACCGGAAACCTGTCGCCCTCGCCGTTAGGCGAAGGCTCAAGCTCCGACAATCTGAATAGTAGGGTCTGCAAGTGAGGTTTTGAACCTCGTCTGTGACTCAACCTTTGCCGTCCCGTCCGGTTAGCGATTGAACGCCGGACAAGTATGCGGCGACTATAGCAACTGAGTGGTTAGCTCAATTGAAATAGGTAGTGGTCAAGCCTCACGGCCAATTAGTACCAGTCAGCTCCACGCCTTACGGCGCTTCCACCTCTGGCCTATCAACCTCCTGGTCTAGAAGGGGCCTTTAGGATCTTACGATCGGGATACCTAATCTTGGGGTGGGCTTCCCGCTTATATGCTTTCAGCGGTTATCCCGTCCGT
>PLDK01000039.1:0-25000 GCA_003135135.1 Deltaproteobacteria bacterium | reverse complement strand
GGTAAACCCTGAAGCAGCCCCACAACCCCACACCTATCGCTAGGTGTGGTTTGGGCTGTTCCCCGTTCGCTCGCCGCTACTGAGGGAATCTCTGTTTTGATTTCTCTTCCTGCAGGTACTGAGATGTTTCACTTCCCTGCGTTCGCTTCCACGCGCCTATGAATTCAGCGCGCGATGACATCCGATTAAGGATGCCGGGTTGCCCCATTCGGACATCTCCGGATCAAAGCCTGCTAGGCGGCTCCCCGGAGCTTTTCGCAGCCAGCCACGTCCTTCATCGCTTGCTTGCGCCAAGGCATCCACCGTGTGCCCTTAGTAGCTTGACCACTTAAGGTCTCGAGTCACATACAAGGCTCTACTAACTACACTTGAAGATACCCTACTATTCAGTTGTCAAAGACCGGATCGACATCCCGCCACCACTTGCGGTTGAGCGGGAGCGAAAAAATCACATCGGACACTTAACGTGTCCGGTTTCTAATACTGGTGGAGCGGACCGGGATTGAACCGGCAACCCCCGGCTTGCAAAGCCGATGCTCTCCCAATTGAGCTACCGCCCCAAAGCCACTTTCAATGATCCGCTTGCCTGGGCGCGAATAGCTATGAGCTATGACCCAACTCAAATTTCGAGCCGGCACCGCCCTGTTTCATCCTTGACCACTGCGCATCTGTGACGACTGAGGTAGATGAATTGGTGGGCCTAGGTAGAGTCGAACTACCGACCTTGCGCTTATCAGGCGCACGCTCTAGCCAGCTGAGCTATAGGCCCAGCAGATAGGTCGCGCATCGGCCGGCCTTGCGCAGGCTCGAATCCAGTATCGATCCAAAATCTTGTCAAAGAACAGCCCCGAAAAGGGGAGGCCCTTCAAAACCGAATAGTAGTGCGAGCGGGGGTGGAAGCGACTTGCTGCTACGGCCGAAACCGACCGGTATTACCCGGCGGTTGACCTCGAATGGCCAACTCTCCGAAGAGAATTGGCGTACTCGTTAGAAAGGAGGTGATCCAGCCGCAGGTTCCCCTACGGCTACCTTGTTACGACTTCGCCCCAGTCACCGGCCATACCATAGGCGGCTACCTCCCTTGCGGGTTGGTGCACCGACTTCCGGTACAGCAGACTTCCATGGCGTGACGGGCGGTGTGTACAAGGCCCGAGAACGTATTCACCGCGGCGTTCTGATCCGCGATTACTAGCGATTCCAACTTCACGGAGTCGAGTTGCAGACTCCGATCCGAACTGAGGACTACTTTTTGGGATTAGCTGGCTCTCGCGAGTTTGCAACCCTTTGTGTAATCCATTGTAGCACGCTTGTTGCCCTGGACATAAGGGCCATGATGACTTGACGTCATCCCCGCCTTCCTCACGGTTGACCCGTGCAGTCCCCATAGAGTGCTCGGCATTACCCGGTGGCAACTAAGGGCAGGGGTTGCGCTCGTTGCGGGACTTAACCCAACATCTCACGACACGAGCTGACGACAGCCATGCAACACCTGAACCGGCAGTCCCCGAAGGGAAAGCCTGATTTCTCAGGCGGTCCGCCGTTGTCTAGCCCAGGTAAGGTTCTTCGCGTCGCGTCGAATTGAACAGCATGCTCCACCGCTTGTGCGGGCCCCCGTCAATTCCTTTGAGTTTTAACCTTGCGGCCGTAGTCCCCAGGCGGGGTACTTAATGCGTTAACTGCGGCACTCAGGGGGTCAACACCCCGAACACCTAGTACCCATCGTTTAAGGCGTGGACTACCAGGGTATCTAATCCTGTTTGCTCCCCACGCTTTCGCGTCTCAGCGTCAGCAACGATCCAGAGGGCCGCCTTCGCCGCCGGTGTTCCTCCTGATATCTACGCATTTCACCGCTACACCAGGAATTCCACCCTCCTCTATCGCGCTCTAGCTAGCTAGTTTCGGATGCACTTCTGGGGCTGAGCCCCAGGCTTTCACACCCGACTTGACCAACCGCCTACACGCCCTTTACGCCCAGTCAATCCGAACAACGCTTGCACCCTCCGTCTTACCGCGGCTGCTGGCACGGAGTTAGCCGGTGCTTCCTTTAAGGGTACCGTCAAAGGTCCGCTGGATATTAGCCAACAGACTTTTCTTCCCCTCCGACAGGGCTTTACGACCCGAAGGCCTTCATCACCCACGCGGCGTCGCTGCGTCAGAGTTTCCTCCATTGCGCAATATTCCTGACTGCTGCATCCCGTAGGACTCTGGGCCGTGTCTCAGTCCCAGTGTGGCTGACCATCCTCTCAGACCAGCTACCCGTCTTAGCCTTGGTGAGCCGTTACCTCGCCAACTAGCTGATAGGACGCGGACCCCTCTCAAAGTGATAGCTTGCAGGAGCAGAGGCCATCTTTTACCTCAGGAAGCGAACTTCCCGTGGTCTTATCCGGTATTAGCTCGTCTTTCGACGGGTTATCCCAGACTCTAAGGCAGGTTGTCCACGTGTTACTCACCCGTGCGCCGGTTTACTAGCCGTATTGCTACGACTTTCTCCCACGACTTGCATGTCTCAGGCACGCCGCCAGCGTTCGTTCTGAGCCAGGATCAAACTCTCCATTATAGCTCAGTATATCCACCGTTCGAGACGCTGCTAACGCGTCATGGAACAGCAGGACTGACCGCAATTAAATCAAAGAAATCGGTCGGGCATCAGGTCCATTCCTGGACCCCCGCCGCCGATTAAGGCATGCACTACTATTCAGTTTTCAAAGACCAACCCTTTTGGGGCGAAAGGAAACTGTACTCTCTTAATCCGGACCGTGTCAACGGCTATGTGAGGATTCTGAGGCGAAATTTCCACAGGTCGCGCCGCAAAGCGCCACCGAGCAATAATTTACGCATATTGATCGTCGAAGTAAAGCCCCCGACGGAAAAAAATCGGTGCCGGTCTCAAGCGCTCACGCCTGCTTTGATTAGTCGAGATATTTGTACTATAACTCAAAGTTGTTTGGCCGCGACATTTAGTCGTTTGCTTCGTTCAACATTGGCGCGGCGCGTGAAGATTGGCGAAGACTGCACGCGAGGACATCAGGATGCGACGATTATTCGGTATGGCGGCATTCGGCTTCGGCTTCTATTACCTCTGGAACAACACCGACATGGCCACCGAGATGGTTGCGCTCGGCGCCATGGGCGTAGCGGTCCTGCTCGAGTTCGTCGGCGCCGACTGATCGATTCCGTTGACAGCGAGACTCGGCGATCATCGCCGCGATTTGCGCGGACTCTGCACTGTTCCCGATACCGGCGAGGCTTCGCCTTTAAGCGCGATCGGACCAGCGGGAGCCTCGCTGTATGATTCATTCTCCAGCGTGACGCAGAGCGACGGTTCTTTCTCGTGCCCGGGCGGCAAATCCACCGCAACCGTAGCAAGGCCGTCGTCGCCGACCAGAAAATCCGCGGCCCAAATAGGCGCACCGCGTTTTGGCATCCACCAGATGCGATAAACCTCGAAGACGCCGGTTGGCTTGAGTCCGTTCGCTTCGAGCATCGCAGCGCCGGACGACTCGCTCATAGCGAGCCGCCCGGAGGGGAGACCGGGGCCACCGGATTGCGCGATCGATTTGTCTTTTTCCTTGTCCTTCTCAGCGGGCGCGGCCAGTTTGATCGTGCGAAGGTCTGGCGCGAAAAGAATTTTCTCAAACACCTCGCCCACGGTGGCGCGTTCGCGCTCGGAGCCGAGCTTGCGCTGCGTGACCGCCGTCTGCCGGCGCAGATCGCGGACGATCGCATTTAGAGCCGCCACGCGGCGATTCACATAGTTGGTGCGTCGTGCGAGCGAGCCGGCGAGTTCGGATATCACGATAAGGGACGCGAGTGCGATTGCAACACACATCCCCGCAATCGCCTGCCAGAGCCTGACGCGCAGGAGTCGCGGCGGCCGGCCAACGGCAGGCGGCTCGCCGCTGTTACGCCGCCCTTCTGATCCCGGTTCCGGTTCGCCCTTTTCTTCCATCACGGCATTGTGCGTCAGGGCCAAGGATTCGATCCGACGGTATTATGCCCAATAGGCAGCGGCTTTGTTAGCTGCGGCCTTTCGGATAAAAATAAGGGCCATCTATGCGTCAAATTCAGGATGTCCACGTTCTCGCCGCCGAACCGCTGATCGCGCCGCATCTGCTCAAGAACGAGATGCCGGTGGACGAGGGAATTGCGCGGACCGTGGTCGAGGCGCGCGAGACTATTCGCGCAATCCTGGCGGGGCGGGACCGCAGGATGCTGTGTATCGTCGGACCATGTTCCATACACGATCCCGACGCGGCGATCGATTATGCCCGGCGGCTGGCGAAGCTGAAGGACACCACCTCGGATCGGCTCTACATGATCATGCGGGTTTACTTCGAAAAGCCGCGCACGACCGTGGGATGGAAGGGACTCATCAACGATCCGCACATGGACGACAGCTGCGATATGCGTGAAGGATTGCGCATCGCACGCCGATTGTTGATCGAAATAAATCGAATGGGCCTCGCGGCGGGGACCGAACTGCTCGATCCGATCACGCCGCAGTATATCGCGGACCTGGTCGCGTGGGCCGCGATCGGTGCACGCACGACCGAGTCGCAGACCCATCGCGAGATGGCCAGCGGGTTGTCGATGCCGGTCGGATTCAAGAACACGACCGAAGGAAATCTGCAGGTTGCGATCAACGCAATTCAATCGGCGCGTCGGCCGCACTCTTTTCTCGGCATCACCCAGGACGGAATCTCGGCGGTGATTCGCACCTCGGGAAATCCCGATACGCACGTTGTGCTCCGCGGCGGACGCAAGCCGAATTACGACGCCGCCAGTATCGAGGAATGCCGCCGGATGCTCGCGAGCGCCGCGCTGGAGCCGCGCATGATGGTGGATTGCTCGCACGCGCAGACGAGCAAGGACTTTACCAAGCAGCCCGCGGTGCTGCGGACGCTGATCGATCAGGTGCGCGCCGGCAGCCGCGCGATCATGGGCGCGATGCTCGAGAGCAATCTCGAAGCGGGCAGCCAGCCGCTCAACTCCGATCGCACCAAGCTCAAGTACGGAGTGTCAGTCACCGACCCATGCATCGATTGGCCGACGACCGAGCAATGCCTCCTCGACGCCGCCGCCGCACTCGCCTCGGCTCCCGCAGTCCCTGCTTGAGGGGACCAATGATTCGAGATTTGGCCGATCGACTCACGGCGCATCGGATCGGGCCGTGGTTGTTCGCCGTCACGAGCGTGGTATTCATGTTGTCGCCAATCTGGGAATTGTCGGATGCTCGCTACTCGATGCTTCTGAGCGAGAGCATCATTCGCAATCACTCGGTTTATATGAACGGCTACCAATTTCCCGAGCCGATCCGGGAAGCTGAGCGCTGCGTGCCTCCTTCGCCACCGCTCCAGTCAGGGTTTCTTACTTACCAACTCGACCGGGTCGGGGGCAACGTCGTTTATTGCTATCCGAATGGAACCTCGATCCTTTCGATACCCTTGGTGGGACTGATGAATGCACTGGGCGTGCATTGCTACAGCCAGGATGGGCGCTACCTCCCGTTAGGCGAGGGATTTATGCAGCGGGTTCTGGCTGCGCTGCTGATGGCCGGGTTCACCGTCGTCGTATTCAACACCGCGCTTCAAATGCTCGAGGTGGGGCCGAGCCTTATAGTTGCAGTCGGCACCGCTTTTGGCAGTCAAGTATGGAGTACGGCGTCGCGAGTTATGTGGTCGCACACCTGGCTGATATTCCTTGGTGGGCTCGCCGCTTACTACCTGTTGGGGCGCGAGACCGGCGGCACGAAACGCGCTCATCCCATAGCTCTCGCGACGTTACTCTCCTGGATGTATTTCGTGCGGCCGACCGGCGCGATCCCGATCATTTGCGTCACGATCTATACGTTCCTGTTTTGCCGCAGCGGGTTCATCTACTACGCGTTGACTGGACTGGCATGGTTCACCGGATTCGTCGTGTACTCGTGGTTCACTTTTGGAAAGTTGATTCCGGATTACTACCTGGACTCGCGCATCTCTATCAACAGCATCGCAACCACGTTGCCGGCGATTCTCATTAGTCCCTCCCGCGGGCTGTTCATCTTCGTACCGGCATTGATTTTTGTTTTCTATCTGTTGATTCGATGTTGGGCGACCATGCCGTACCCCAGACTTGCGATACTAAGTCTCTCGATCGTGACTATTGAGACGGTGTTGGTAGCACTATGGCCGGTATGGTGGGGTGGTTTTTCCTTTGGCCCCCGCCTGCTGTCTGACGTAATCCCGTGGCTGGCGCTGCTGGCGATACTGGGATGCGCGGCGCGTCTGCGAAGTTCCCATAAATTCAGCCGGGCTGAAATAGCCACCGCGCTCTCGTTGCTTGCGCTGAGTATCGCCATCAATGGCTGGGGCACGATATCGATTGCGCCCGCCATGTGGAACGTGGAGGTCGATATCGATCGACATCCGGAGCGCGTCTGGAACTGGTCCAATCCTCAATTCATGGCGGGTTTGCTGTGGAAGCGGAAGAACTGAAGCGGGCGCGGGACGAATCTTGGCGCGAAGGGAATCAAAGTGCAGGCCGAGCCTGACAAGCCCTTTACACGTTTCGGTCCGGTCTCGGTCAGCTGTGTGATCGCTGCGCTCGCGATTATCCATTACGTGTGGTTGATCTTCGTTCCGCATAAGGCGCTCGTTTGCTTCATTGCAGACGACGCATTCTACGAGCTCCAGATTGCGCGGCACTTCCTCAGCTCCGGTAAATGGTCGTTCGACGGAGGATACAGTACGACCACGGGATTTCATCTTTTGAACGTCTATCTAATGAGTCTTTTCCCGGGGTTACTGGCCCATCCATGGCTGGCAATTAAATTTTGGATGGCTGTTGGTCTTGCTCTTTCGATTTTGAGCGTCTTCATAATCACAAACTTCGTATATGAGAAATTCGGAGCTTTCGCTCTGGTTCCGGCATTTCTGGTTCTCACCGCTCCATCGTTCACACTCCAGAGTACCGGCTTGCTGGAATATCCCTATGTGATCCTGATGGCAGCTCTCTATGTAAGCGCTATGTTTCTGCGGCGCGGAGAACATCGGTCGATGCTTTTGGGAATCTTCCTTCTCGGTTTTGTCGGCAGCGTCGCGCGGAGTGATTTTGGAGGGCTCCCTCTTGCTATTTTTCTGACATGTTCCATCGCATTTTTCTTGAATCGTCACAGCGAATATCTGTTGAAAAGTTCTTGCGGTTTGGCAGGTGCGTCGGTCGGGCTGGCCGTGGTTTTCTTGCACACTTTTCTGTTCAGCCGGCATTTCCTTTCGGGCAGCGCGATGATTAAAGCCCTGTGGGGAAGCAGACTCGGATACTCGCCGTTGCGCCCAATCTGGACCCTCATCCTGACACTAACGTCGTCCCTCCGGACATTGATTTTTATCCTCGTGTTCTCTGTTCTCGCGGTAACGCTAAGATTATGCGTCCTTGCGCTGGGCAGGAGTAGCGATACGAACATAGAGCCAGAACGGGAAGAACTCGGCGGGAATGACTCCAAGTTGCTTGCTGGCACCGGCGTGTGCGCAATCGTTCTGTACATGCTGGTCTATGGCGCCGAACCTCCTCTTCAGCTCTGGTACACGGCCAGTTTCGCGATCCCCGTGTTGCTCGTACTAGGACCAGCTGCGCAGGCAGCTTCTCGCGCAACGCGCGCTTATGTCCTCGGCGTCGTAGCGCTGCTTGCTGGTGTTAACATTCTGGGTACCTACGATCCGACCTGGAATCACCAGCGGTACATGTTGGAGATGGCGGAATATCTTCGAGAGCACCCACCCGCAGGTCGAATGGGAGGATGGAACGTAGGTATCGTTGGATTTTTCAATGACGGAAAAATTGTTGATCTCGACGGTCTGATGAACGATCAAATCTATCCGTACGTGCGCGAAGGAAAGGTCGAGCAATACATCGACCGCGCCAAAATCAAATATATCGTCGACTTTCCTACCCAAATAGAAGATCCAGAGTTGTCGGAACTGCGCGGGTTTGAAGGCAGGAGCCTCGCTGCACGCTTGAGGCCTGAGCATGAGATAATCAGCACGGACCGTGGCGACCAGTGGCTTGACTATACCTTATTTGAAATTCTGGATCCTTCTTCGAAGCACCAGGCGACACCTTCGTGGACGGTGCAGCAGTGGCGCTGAATGCGGCGGCCGAATGGCTTACGGAGCGGCCGACCGTGATTTTCATTCTGCTCGCCATCGAGGTCCTGGCGATCGATTTCTTGAAGCTCCCCGATGTCATGGCGTTCGACCGCTACGCCTTCTGCGACACCGGCGCCAATTTAACGCTCCAATACCTGGTATCGCACGGCCTAAGGCCGGCCGTCGATTTCGGCTATCACTACGGCCTGCTGCCGATCCTGATCGGGAGAATCTGGTTCAGACTTATCGGCCTGACGCCGATCGCGTACCAGGCGCTGATGGTCGCGTGCGATCTTGTGATTGCGTGGGCCATAGCAAGAATCGCCGCCATCCTTCGATTCAGCGCGACGAGCCTCGCGCTGACGGCAATTACGTTAGGATTTGCGATGCAGGCGACCTATCCGTCGCTCGCACAGGCGGTCGAGGCGGCGCTGCTATCCTGCGCGCTGGCGGAGCAATCGGCTGGAAAGCACCGCCGGGCGCTGGTCTTCGCGAGCGCCGCTGCTTTTACGAAGCCTAGTATGGGATACGTATATGCAGCCCTGCTGATCGCGCTCGCGTGCAGGAATCTGCGCGGCGAGCGCGTGGTGACGCGGGCACTACGCGTGATTGCTCCGGCTGCAGTAACCTCGATCGTGATCGCGGCGATTCTGGCAGCGTCTTACGGCCCGGCCGCGTTGATCCATACCGTCTTGCCGTTGGGAGGAGCGGAGGCCTATCGCGCACTGCATTTTGGGTTTTTCACGGGTAAGGGACGCGAGTTCTGGGATCCGCACGGACTGCCCTGGGGCTTCTACCTGCTTGATGCTTCGGGGTTCTGGATAGCGGGCACGCTCTTTTTGATCTGTTCAGGCGTGGCAGCGATATTTTATCTGGCGAGTCACGGCGACGATCCCGAGTTAGCGGCGCGCCGCAACGAGATAATCGCGACCTGCGCTGTGCTCCACGTCGCATTCGTCACACTGTTCTTCGGCAATCAATACTCGTGGATCTACTATGCGTATTTTCTGACCGTCGGCGTCGCGGCGGCGGCCGGCTCGAGTGCAATCCAGCGGCGGGTAACGATCGGTCTGTGCGTGATGGGAATAATGGCGTGGACGGACGTTGCCTTCTGGGAACGGCGATGGTGGCAGATGCGTGAGCGCGACGCGGTGACGGCGGGGCTGTGGGCGTCGCCAGATGAGCGCGAGGAGTGGAAAAGAGTCCTCGATACTGTGCACTCGCAGCGCGCAGTGATTCTGGACAGCAAGGGAGCGATTGAACTTATCGATCCTGAATTTGAGAAGCCGGTCAGCTCGTGTCTGGACCCTGGATGGATGCTTCCGGCCGACATACGGCGCAAGGTGGAGCAAATCTCAGAGGCTCAGATGGTGGTCGTCCCCGCCAATATTGGGATGATGACGTGCCGCGGGATACCCGCGGCACCCGAGTTCGAAACAGCGCTGAAGGGCTTCGAGCCGCGCATGCGGGGGAAATTTTTCGACGTCTACCAGCGCCCGAGTTCGCCAAACTCGCCCGCTGCAAAATGACCGCGCCAGCACAAAACGATCGCGCGGCGACGACGGCGGGCGACCGGAAGCGATGGCGCGCAACAGCGATCTTCGGCCTGTACATTGCGATCTCGCTTATCTACTTCGCGCGCGGATTGATCGGGCATCCCGGTAGCTACATCGGGCGCGGGACCGATCCGCCGCAAACGATGTGGTTCTTCAACTGGTGGCGGTTCTCGCTCGCGCACGGGCTCAATCCGTTCATCACTGATTTCGTCTGGGCGCCGCTCGGAATCAACCTGGCGTGGACGACCTTCGTCCCGCTGCCCGCCCTGATCTCGATCCCTCTACAAGTCACGGTGGGCGAGCCCGCAACCTACAACATTATTGTGATGCTGATGCCGGCGCTGGCGGCATTTGCAGCGTTTCTGCTATGCCGGCGCGTGACGGGCGCGTTCTGGCCGTCGGTCCTGGGCGGATACATCTTCGGTTTTTCTCCCTACATGCTTGGCGAACTACTCGGCCACCTTGTTTGTATCGCGATTTTTCCGGTGCCACTGATCGCGCTGATCACGCTCAAGCGGCTCGACGACGAGATCTCGGCGGCGCGTTTTGCCGTGATGCTGGCGGCGCTGCTGGTCACTCAATTTTTGTGTTCGGTTGACCTCTTCGCGACCCTCACGCTGGTCTGCGGATTCTCACTGTTGCTTGCGCTTGTGCTTTTCGATGGCGACGCCCGCATCCGGCTCCGACGCCTGATCATTCCCACCATCGGCGGATACTTGATCTCTACGGCCATACTCTCACCTTACTTTTATTACTTGCTCGCCTTCGGATATCCGAGCGGGCCGATCTGGCCGCCGAGCAAATACAGCGCCGATTTGATCGGATTCCTCGTGCCCTGGCGCACCATCTGGTGGGGCTGCGCGGATTTTGCGACCGCGATCACAGGCCGCTTCACCGGCACCATTTATGAGAACGGCGACTATCTCGGCGTCGTGTTGATCGTGTTCGTCGAGATATTCCGGCGCCGGTTCTGGCCGACGCCGGCCGGCAAGTTTCTCACAATTTTGTTCCTTGCGATCGTCGTCGCCGCTCTCGGCCCGAATCTGCACATTGCCGGAGTGCTGGGGTTTGCGATGCCCTGGGCCATCTTCCAACGCCTTCCCCTCATCGAGGATATCCTGCCGGTGCGGTTCATGATGTGCGCGTTTCTGGTGGTGGCAGTAATGTTGGCGACGTGGCTTGCGGCGTCGGCGGCGCGCCCAATTTGGAAAGTCGCGGCGGCGGCGATCATCGTGGCGTCAATCGCACCGAATCCGCACGCATCATTCTGGGTAAGCAGGCTCGACATCCCCGCATTCTTCACCGACCGAACCTACGCGAAGGAATTGTCACCGCGCGAGATCATTTTACCGTTGCCGTGGGCGCAGAAGGGCAACAGCATGTACTGGCAATTGCAGAGCGGCATGTACTTCCGGATGGCCGGCGGATGGACGGGAGTCGCGCCGTTCGAGTTTCGTCGAATGCCGGCGGACAACTACTTTTACGGCGGGATCGATCTGCCCGAGGCTGGCGAGCAACTCAAGGCCTACATCGCCCGCTTCGGCGTGCAGGCCGTAATCGCGGACCCGAAGGAAACAAATTTTCCGATTTGGCAGCGGACCCTCGCGTCGCTCGGGGTCGCGGCGCTGAACGAAAAAGGCGTGTGGATTTACAAAATCCCGCGCGACTCGTTCGCCGCGTACGCCAAGCTTCCAGCCGCGCAGGTCGAAGCGCGCGCCGACGCGCTGCGATTCGATGCGATCCTCGAGGGAGCAGGCAAGTATCTCGCCGACGGACACGATCTCGCGAAGCTTTCTCCGCTCGAGCTCAAGCGGCTCGATCTCGTTGCGCGCGACTGGCTGGTCGATGCAGCGACCGACGCCTATACCGACTGGCAAATCGGACCGGCGCCCGGCGGCCAAGTGGCCATCGTCATCGTTGGCTCGTACGAGGGCATCAGACCGCTGATAGAGCGCTACCGTGGGACGGCGTCCGAGATCGATTATCCCGCGCCGACGCGATGGACGCCCGCTTCCCGTCCGCGCCTGGATGTCATCAAGTCACTGGTCGTGATTTTCGACTCGGCCCATCTGGCGGCAGCCGCACAGAGCATCCGGGATTCGCCGCCGCCAGAGCGGACGACGCCGTTTGTTGCCGGCGTGTTGTCAGGCCTGGGGCCGCCGAACCCGTAGCAGAGCTGGGATCTAATCCTGGCGTTTATCCGCGCGCAGTTTTTCGCTGATCACCAGCGCGCCGAGCGCCGCAGTCTGTCGCACCGGAAACTCCGCCGGCCGCCGGAGCGTCTTGTAGCGGGCATCGAGGGCAGTCAGTCCGTTCATCAGGCGCTCGCGCGCCTGGGCCAGGGTAGGACGGGGCATTATCCGGCGGCCATGGTCGAACACCGTCTCCATCAGCTGAACCGTTTTCGCCGGAATCGGCTTAAACTCGCGTGCCGCGGTAGTCGCGCCCTCGTCCACAATTCCGATCAAGTCCGCAAAGAAGGATCCGCTCGGCGCATAACCGCGGAACAACTGCTTGCGGCCCGGCGCTGAAATTCGTCCGGCTGAGGTCTCGAGCCGGGCGCGATCCTTGTAATCGACGAGCTTGTAAGTGAAGTCAGCTTCAGTTGCCGGCGCGCCGTCGCTGACCGCGAGCGCGGCCCCGACCCCGAACGCATCGATCGGCGCACCGGCGTCGACCAGCTCCGCGATTCGGTATTCGTCGAGGTTACCGCCCGCGACGATTGCGATGTCGCCGAAGCCGGCCTGATCGAGAATCCGCCGGGTCTTGCGGCTGAGTTCCTGGAGGTCGCCGCTGTCCAACCGCACGCCCTGGATTTTCACGCCCGTCTCGCGAAATTTCGCGCCGACCGCGGCCGCATTCTCGACGCCGTGCACCGTGTCGTAGGTGTCAACGAGTAGCGTGCTGAGGGTCGGGAAGCTCGAGACAAAATCGCTGAACGCGTCGCGCTCGCGATCGTGCGCCGTCACGAAGCTGTGGCTCATCGTGCCGAAAACGGGAATTCCGTAGCGCTTGCCCGCGAGCACGTTGGCGGTGCCGTGAAAGCCCGCCAAGTAGCTCGAGCGCGCCGCGATCAGAGCCGCGTCCGCGCCCTGCGCGCGCCGCGGACCGAAATCCACCAACCGCCTGCCGCCCGCGACGACAAAGCATCGCGCGGCCTTGGTCGCGACGATCGAAGCGAACCCGAGTTGGTTGAGCGCCAGCGTCTCGATCAGCTGACCTTCGATCAGCGGCGCACGGATCTCCACGATCGGTTCGCCGGCGAAATAAATCGTGCCTTCGGGAAGCGCCCGGATCGAACCGGTGAAGCGGAGCTTCGAAAGAAATTCAAGAAAATCCGGCTTGAAAAGTTGCAGCGACTCGAGATGCTCGATCGCGGCGGCGTCGAAGCGATATTCCTCCAGCGCCTCGGCCAGCCGTTCGATGCCGGCTGCGACCATGAATCCGCGGCCCGGCGGCATCCGGCGCATCGCGACTTCGAACGACGCGGTGTCGTTGAATCCGTGCTCAAAGAACGCCGCGCTGACGGTAAGCTCGTAGAGATCGGTGAGCAGCGCGACCTCTGCGGGGTCGAGTCGGAGATCTATTGTCATCCGCGATGTTTCCTTCTCACCCGCCAGGAATGCGATCCGCCCGTTCTAGCGCGGAGGCTCTGGCGGCGCGGGTGGTTTGGGCGCGGATGGGTTCGGTGCCGGCTCCTGCACCACGCGAGTTTCGCCCAGCGGGCGTTCGCGCAGGATATCAGCCATGCGCTTGAGCTGCTGATCGACGAGATGGTTGATCGTTCCGGGCTCGTCGATCGTTCCCGCGCGCACCCCGGTCAAAGTCTCGATTCCGCGATCGATCGTATCGATCGGATAGATGTGGAATTCACCCCGCTCGATCGCGCCGGTGGTCTCCGGATCGAGCATGAGGTTCGAGATGTTGGTGCGCGGCACCAGCACGCCCTGCGTGCCCGTCAGACCGATCGCCTTGCACACGCGATAGAAGCCCTCGACCTTCTGGTTGACGCCGCCAATCGCCTGGACGGTGCCGTATTGATCGACCGACCCCGTCACCGCCAGGTCCTGCCGAAGCGGCACTCCCGACAGCGCCGACAGCAACGCGTACAGCTCGGTGGAACTGGCGCTGTCGCCGTCGATTCCCGAGTACGATTGCTCGAAGCAGATGCTCGCCGTCATCGCGATCGGACGGTGCTGTCCGAACCGCGCGCGGATAAATCCGCTCAGGATCATGATTCCCTTGTCGTGCGTCGATCCCGACATCCGCGCCTCGCGCTCGATGTTGATCACGCCCGCTTGCCCAAGCGCCGCGGTCGCGGTTACGCGCGCCGGCCGCCCGAAACTGTAACCGCCGACGTCCAGCACGGCCAGCCCGTTGATCTGTCCGACACTGGTGCCGCGAATATTAACGACGAGCGTGCCTTCCCCGATCAGCCTGCGGATTTCTTCCTCGATAAAATTGAGCCGCAGCATCCGCTCGCCCAGCGCCCGCTCGACGTGCGCGCCGGTAACGCGCTCAGCCTGTTCAATCCGCGCGAAGTACGCCGCCTCGCGCGCGAGATCGTCTATCGGTTCCAGCATCGCGAGCACTCGCGATCTGTCGCCCGCCATCCGCATCCCGAATTCCACGATCTTGGCCAGCGCGCCCGCCTCGAACGGCGGCAGATTCTCCCTGCGCGCCAGCGTCCCCACGCGCGCGGCATAATGCGCCGCAGCCGCGCCGTCGGCCGCTACCGAGGGCCGCATCTCGGCCTTGACCTTGAACAGGTCCGCGAAGTCCGGCTCGTAGAAGTAAAGCAGGTTGTAAAGATCCGCGCCGCCCAGCACCACGACCTTGTTGTGAATCTCGATCGCTTCGGGCTTCAGTCCGCTCATCGAGAAAAACGGCAGCGGCTCGAAAGTCTCCAGCGTCATGCGCCCCGACTTGAGGCTGCGCTTGAGCGTTTTCCAGACGCCGGGCTCGACCACCGCATCTTCGAGATCGAAGACCAGGAAACCGCCGTGCGATTTCAGAAACGATCCGCCTATGATCCGCGTGAAGTTGGTCCCCGACCGCCCCAGCGGATCGATCCACCGCTCGATCGTTCCGAACAGGTTGCGATACGTGGGCGCATCCTCGAGCACCACCGGCGCTCCGCGCCTGGCCGAGTTATCGACCATCACGTTGACCTGGTAGTCGGACCATCGCGCGCCGTCCTCGATTGGCCCAACCGGCCTTGGCCCCTGTTCAGCCGGCGCTTCGCGGAAGCGATCGAGATTGCCGAGCATGTGCTCCGCGACTTCATTGAGGTAGGCGTCGACCGCGGGATTATTAAAGTGATGCTTTAACTCTTCAATTGACGGGGTGATGAGCCGCGCCGCGAATGCGCGCTCGATTGCGCGGATGTCGTCGATCAGCTCGCGCATCATTTCCTGCTGCTTGAGCATCAAGATGCCCAGTTCGTCCTGCAGCTCGCCCTGCACCTTGCCCAGTTGCTCGCGCTCGGCGTCAGTCTTTGCCGCCATCGCTTTGCCGAGCGCCTCGGGCGACTCGGGCATCTTGCCGTCGATCAGCGGGATGAAGATCACCTGCCCGCTCGGCGCGCTCTGGATCGCGAAGCCGCGCTCGCGCGCGTGCGTCTCGAGATTTCCGAACAGTTCCTGCCCGCGCTTGTTGTACTTGTCGCGCAGCGCCGCGCGCTCCTGATCGAAGTCCTCGCGCCGAAACGCTTTGGGCAACTGCTCGAGCACGAAGCCGATCAGCTCCGTCATCCGCGCGCGAAGCTCAACTCCCTGGCCCGGCTGCAGGTAGATGGCGACCGGAGATTCGGGATTTCGAAAATTGTTTACGTACACCCAATCGCCCGGCGTCGGCATCGTCGCGGCCTTTTCGCTGAGCAGGCGCAGGACCGATTCGCGCTCATGGCGCGAGCGCAGGCCGCTTACGAAAACGTTGTAGCCGGCCGCGTCGATTCCGATCGCCAGCCGTATCGCGTCAAGCGCGCGGCTCTGCCCGAACAGCTCGAGGTCGCCATCGCTGGACGCGGCGCGCTCCAGCGAAACTGCATCGAGCGGCGCCTGTCCCTTGAGTTCGGAAGCGTGAAGCTCCGCGGGCGGCGGTACGTGAATCAGCGCGGCGCCGGCGGCGGTAGCGATGGGGTCGCCCTTGTCAGCCATAATTGGTAGCGGTATTCGCGGCGCGCGATCACGAATCCTTGAGCGCGATTCGCCGGCCTTTCTTTTTCGGCAGAGTGATAACCATCGTGCCTTCGGACCACTTGGCGGTCGAGGTGTCGGCGTCGATCGAGTCGGAGAACGCAAATGAACTCTCGAGCATCCCGCCAAGTTTGTCCGGCACGCGAACCGCCAGCCGCTGGCCCGAAACTTCGGCCTGGATCTTTGCGGGATCGACACCGACCGCCGCGACTCGCACTTCGTAACGATCGGGATGGTCGATGACCTGCGCGCGTTCGAATTCAGGGGCCGGCGTTCCGCGTTTCCATCGGTCGATCAACATTTCGTCGAAGAACTCGTCGAAGGCGCGCTCGAAGTCTGCAATCCCGAATCCGCGGCTGCTAGCCATAGAATCTCAGTTTCCCACGATCTTGGGCAAATTGTAATGCAGCGCCGGCGCGTCGGTCGAGTCCGCGCGCAGCCAGCTGCGTCCCTTGCCACGATTGCCGTCGGGGCGTTATGGTTGCCTTGTGCCAACCTTTTCAAAAATTGTCGCCGCAACCGATTTCTCCGAAGACTCGACCCTGGCGCTTACCTTCGCCCAGGAGCTCGCTGGGAAGTTCTCGGCCGAGATCGTGCTGGTGCATGTCGATCAACCGCTTGCGCCGGTAATGATGACACCGGAACTGGGCCCCGCGATGGACGTTGGCGCGATGGGCCGGATCGCCGAAGAGCAGCGGATGCTCGCGCAGAAGGAGCTCGACAAGATTGCCGGCAAGCTGCGCGAGGGCGGACTCAAGGTCAAGGTTCAGCTCAGGGTTGGTTCTCCGTTCATGGAAATTCTGCGCACGGCCCAGAGCGAGAACGCCGATTTGATCGTGCTCGGCACTCACGGACGCACCGGATTGGCGCACGTCCTGATGGGCAGCGTGGCCGAACGCGTCGTCCAGAAGTCGCCGTGCCCGGTGCTTACGATTCGTCATCCCGATCGCAAGTTCAAGCACCCGCTCGACAAGTAGCCGCAAAGATCAGGCCGCCGCGCGTTTCTGCGCCTCGCTATTTGCCGGCGAACTTCGGCGCGCGCTTCTCCAGGAAGGCCTTCACGCCCTCTTTGAAGTCCTCCGAATGCGTCATCATCACCATCGATTCGTCGTCGTCACGCACGGCCGTGGCGAGATCGGTGAACAGATGCTGGTAGATCATCTTCTTCGCCTGCGAGACTCCGAGCGGCGAGCATTTGTTCGCGATCCCCGACGCGATCTCGCGCGCCGTCGCCATCAGCTTGTCATTCGGCACGACGCGACTGACCAACCCCATATCGAGCGCTTCGTTCGCATCCACCAGCCTGCCCGTAACCGCCAACTCCATCGCCCGCGCCAGGCCGACGATTCGCGGCAACATCCAACTGCTGCCGTGCTCGATCGCAAGCCCGCGCTGCGTGAAGATCAATCCCATCCGCGCGCTGTCCGACGCGATCCTGATGTCCTGGTACAGACAGGTGGTGAAGCCCAGGCCCACGCACGCGCCGTTGATCGCGCCAATCACCGGAGTGTTGAGCGCCAGCGGCCACGAGTACGACGTCTGGTAATCGGCGCGCTGCGCGTTCGGCCATTCATCCTGCACCACGGCCCCGCGCGCCGACGCAGTTCCCGCGGCGACATCCGACAGCCCGCCCATGTCGGCGCCCGCGCAGTACGCGCGTCCCGCACCGGTGACGATGATCGCGCCGACCGCCGGATCGCGCTCGGCATCCAGCATCGCGGTGCGCATCTCCGCGCCCATCTTTGGCGTCCACGCGTTGAGCTTCGCGGGCCGGTTCATCGTTATCGTGGCGATGCGATCCTTTTTCTCGTAAATGATTTCGGCGAAGTCCATTTTTTCTCCGGCTCCCGATGCGACGGCAAATTTAATCCAGCGGCGATATCCAAAATACCTGGCCCTGCGATCAAAGCACTTCCCAATCGCTAAATCTAACGGCCCGCGGCAGGGGTGACCCCTGGCCGTGGCGACGGCAGCGCAGTGCCCGTTGCGACGCCCGTGGGCACGGGTGGCTCAGAATCCTGAATCGCGCGCTTTGTAACAGCACCCTCACCCCCGGCGCGGACGCCGTTCCCTCTCCCGCAAGCGGGCGAGGGTTAATAGGTACTCAGGGGACATATAGGTACTTTCATCCGTCGGCGATGGCTGTTAGTAAAGCCGTGATGTCGATGACACGCCGGATTCAACTTTGGGCCGATCGTCGGCGCGCGACGGCGGTCTCGGTCGCACTCGCGATCGCGATGTTCGTTGCGGCGCCGTCCTACGGCGCCGCCGCGCCTCCCGATACCTCCGTGGCCGGCGTGCATGGAATGGTCGTATCGGAAAGCGAGGACGCCACGCGCGCCGGCGTCGAGATACTCAAACACGGCGGCAACGCCGTCGATTCTGCCGTGGCTACCGCGTTGGCAGTGGGCGTCACCAATCCTGCCGCGTGCGGAATTGGCGGCGGCGGCTTCATGCTGATCTACATCGCGAAGACCCACGCTTTCTACGCGCTCGATTATCGCGAAACCGCGCCGCTGCAAGCCCGTCCCGACATGTACCTTCGCAACGGCCGGCCCAACGAGGAATTGGCGCGCGATGGCGTCCTGGCGGTGGGAGTGCCGGGTGAGATCGCGGGCATCGACGCCGCGCTCAGGCGCTTCGGCACCATGAAGTTTCAGCAAATCGCGGCGCCCGCCGAGAAACTCGCCGACGGCGGATTCGCCGCGAGTGGGCATCTGGCGGACGAAATCGCACGGCTCGCCCCGAAGCTCAAAGACGATCCCGGACTGAGCCAAATTTTCCTGAAGCCCGACGGCTCCCCGCCCAAGGCCGGCGACACGATCGTCGAAAAGAATCTCGCCGCGACGCTCAGAAACCTCGGCGACGATCCGGTCGCGAATTTCTACCACGGCGAAGTCGCAACCGCGCTCGCCGCGTTCATGAAGGCGCACGGCGGGCTGATCGGCGACACCGACCTCGCCAACTATCATCCCGTCTGGCGCGACCCCATTCACCGCCGCTATGAGGGCTATGAAGTCTATGCGATGGCGCCGCCGTCGTCGGGCGGCGTGGTCCTCGAGATGCTCGGCGCGCTCGAATCAGGGCATCTCTCCGGCCTCGGCATCGACTCGCCGCCGTACCTGGCCCGTCTGATCGAAGTGATGCGTCAGGGTTTTATCGATCGGGAGCAATACTCCGACCCATCTTTCGCAAGCGTCCGGATCGAGCGGCTGTGGACCGACGCCCACATTCAGGAATTGCGCGAGCGTGCTCTGCACAGAAAGTCATCGCCGCCACCGCCAGCGCCTGCGCACGATCATGGCACATCGAATCTGCTCGTCGCCGACAAGGACGGCAACGTCGTTGCGCTGACCAACACTATCAACACCGTGTTCGGCGCCAAGCTGAGCGTGCCAGCGCTCGGCATCATCCTCAACGATGAGATGGACGATTTCGCCGTCGCGCCCGGCGTGCCCAACGCGTATCGCCTCGAAGGCGAGCGCGCCAACGAGATAAGGCCCGGCAAGCGCCCGCTCTCGTCGATGACGCCGATAATCGTCACCAGAAACGGCCTGCCCGTCATGGCCACCGGCGGGTCCGGCGGTCCAACCATCGTCAGCGGCGTGTTGCAGGTCGCGCTCAATATTCTCGCGTTCCATCTTGATCCCGCCAGGGCAGTCGCGGAACCGCGAATTCACGAGCAGGCCGCGCCCGATGTCGTGATCGTTGAAGAAGCGATGCCCGCGGCGACCCGCAGCGCGCTCGAGCAGATGGGCTACAAACTCAAGCTCGTGCCCGCGCTCGGAGCGGTCGGTGCGATCACTATCGCACCGGGAAATGTCCGTGGCGCGTTCGATCCGCGCAAAGGCGGCGGCGCCCTCGGCTATTAGCCACCGTCCCGGCACGTTAGACTCAATCCTCGTGTCCGGGATCGCTCGCAACGATAACTCTTCGCCGGCCATCGCCCCGCCGTCGGTGCGGCGATGGCCTGCGACGCCAATCGCATACGACGTCGGCGCAATCGTCGCGCTCTCGCTCGCCGTCTGCCTGTTTCATCTCGGCTCATTCGGTCTCTGGGAGCCCGACGAGGCACGCTACGCGGAGATTGCGCGCGAGATGCTGCACAGCGGCAACCTGCTCGTGCCGCATCTCAACTACGTTGCCTATATCGAAAAGCCGCCGCTCCTCTACTGGCTGACGACGCTCTCTTTCTGGATCTTCGGAGTTTCGGAATTTGCCGCGCGGATCCCCGTCGCATTGTCCGCAATCGCCGGGATACTCGCGACCTACCTCTTCGCGCTCCGCGCGTTCGGGCGCCGCCACGCGATTGTGGCCGCCGCCATCCTGGCCACGACTCCGCTGTACGCATTGATGGCCCAGGTGCTCACGACCGACATGATGCTCACGGCGCTCGTGACGATTGCGACCTTCTCGCTTTATCTCCACTGGAATGAAGGCGGCCGATGGTGCTGGATCGCATACGTCGCGATGGGGCTGGCCGTGATGACCAAGGGGCCCGTGGGTGCGGCGATCCCAATTCTCTCGATGCTGCTTTGGTTGACATTGAATCGTGAACTGGGCGGCGCGATCGCGAAATTCCGCGCGATACCGGGTCTTTTGCTCACGATTCTGATCGCGGCGCCGTGGTTTGTCGCGATGACCATACGCGAGCCGGGCTTCGCCGACTTCTACTTCGTCGGCGAGCATCTCAGACGCGTGTTCGAGACCGACTACAGCCACAGCGAAGCGTTCTACTTCTACCTTCCGGTGCTGGCAGTCGGACTGCTTCCGTGGTCGTTGCTCGTGCCGTTCCTCACCTGGCGCGCGGCTCCGCGTAACCCGGCGCGAAGCTTCTGCCTGGTCGCGGCCGGTGTCACCGTGGTCGCTTTCTCGTGCGCGAGTGCGAAGCTGATTCCGTACATCCTGCCGGCCGTCCCTCCCCTGGCGGTGCTGATCGCCGACGGACTCGTGTCATGCGTATGGCCAGCCGCCGACTCGCGCGCCGCGATTCGATCGCCGGATTCCCGGATACTCATCGAGAGCGGCCCGATGCTGGTGCTGTTGGGCGCCGGCGTGATCGTCGCGGCGATCGCGGCGGCGCAATTTCGCACTCCGTACGTGATGGCGGCGCGGCCGGGGATGTACGCGATCGGCGCGATCCTGGTGGCCGGCGGCGCGGTGACGACGTCGATGTTCGTTGCGCGCCGCAATCCCGCGGGACTCGGGGCGATCGTCGCCACGCTCGCGCTTGCGTTGATTGCAGGCGGATGGGTCCGGCTGGAGACCGAGCCGATGCGTTCGTACGCCGCGCTCAGCCGCGCGATCGCCGAGACGGCGCCCGACGCGGCCATCATCTGTTACCATCGCTACGTTCAGTCGCTACCGTTCTACAATCGCCGCCGCGTCGTCCTGGTGGGCGGGCGCACGGAACTCGACTTCGGCGCGCGCCTGGACCCGGACGCGCGCGAGTGGTTCCTCAATAGTGACGAGCAGATGTTGCGGCGATGGGACCAGCCGGGCCGCGTGGTGATCGTGCTCGACGCCGGCGATCTCGCGCGAATGAAGGAGCGCTTGGGCGATTTCGACGTGATTGCAATCGAAGGAAAGAAGCGCGCAATTATCCGACGTGAAAGAATCTCGCAGCGTGGACCAATCACCCTCAACTGAGCCGGACGCATCGACGCCAGCGGCTGCATCTGCCGCCCGCCCGGCGCATCCATATCGCGCGTTCGCGATACGGGCGGGGCTGGGAGTGGCGGTGGTTGCCGTCTTGTTGGCGCATTACGACGCGCGGCCGATTTTTCGAATCCTCAGCCGTGAGCGTCCGGCCTGCTTTGCCGCAGCCGTCGCACTCTACCTCGCAGGTCAGGCGATGTGTGCGTATCGATGGCAGCTCCTGGCCGCTCTTCTGAAAGTTCACGGCCGCTATCGCGAATATCTCGCCTACATATTCGTCGGCATGTTCACGAATCTGTTCGTGCCGGGATTGCTCGGCGGCGACGCGGCGCGATCCGTCTATCTCGGACGGCGGCACAGCAGAATGGGCGAGGCGATCGCGTCGGTAGTTGCGGATCGCGGCGTGGGATTGATCAGCTTATTCTGGCTGGCGGCGATCGCGGCGATGTTCCTGAACTTCGCGCCGCTCCCGCGCTCGGTCATCACGCCGACGGTCGTGGTCGGTGCGCTCGCGATGGCGGGATTTCTCGCATCGCCGCTCGTCGCGCGCCTGATTCATCTGATGCCGCGATCTGTCCGCCGCGCGGGCGGCCTGGTCGCACCGTACCTGCATAACCCCGCGGCGCTTATCCCGGCGATCGCGTTGTCGATCGTGCTGCAGATCGGGCTGGCCGTGTGCCAGTACATTCTGGCGGCCGGCCTTGGCCTGGCGGTGCCGCTCTCGCTGTTTATCCTTTGCGTTCCGATTGCGAACGTGTTTGCGAGTTTGCCGCTGACGTTGAACGGGCTGGGGATTCGCGAATCGGCCTACCTGGTGCTGTTCGGGATGGCGGGGATGCGAAAAGAGGACGCGATCGCGCTTGGACTATTGTGGTTTGCGGCGACAATGGCCGGCGGTCTGACCGGCGCGATCGCGTTCGTGACGACGCCCGGCAGGGCTGAGCCCTGCACCCACCGTTAAGACCGCCCGCCGTTGGCGGGAGCGGGACCCACATAATATCGCTCTATCGTTTTCGTCGCTTTCTGTGTGAGCCTTCACCCTACGAAGGGCGCAGCGGGCTCCGGTGCGAAAACGAGGTTGATCCACGTCTTAGCGTGTGAAAAGCTGCCACGTCCAATTTTGCTATGCTTACGCGGGGCTAACGGGTATCATCCGCGACATGTTTTTTGTTTCTGGAACTGCGAGCAAGGAGCGATCTCGCTCTGACGGTCTTGAGGGAAAAGCCGAATGAAAGAATCAAAAGCCCGTTCAACGCACCGGATTCGGGTGTTCTTGTGCTGCGCGATATTCATCGCAGCGATCGCAGGTTACCAACAGATTGTTGGGGCGGTATCGCAACCCCGCGCGCTGATCACCGAGGCGATAAACGAGAGCACCCTGGTGACACTGGTGGGCAATACGCGTCCAGAAGCGACGGTGGCCAACGATCGCGGCCCGGTCGCTGACAGCCTTCCAATGGAGCATCTGTGGCTCCAGTTGCGGCGCTCGCCCGAGCAGGAGCAAGCGCTCGAAAAATACCTCGATGAACTCCAGGACCCCAAATCGCCGAACTACCATCACTGGTTGACCGCGCAGGAGTTCGCAGCGCGCTACGGACTGGCGCAGGGGGACCTGGCGAAGATCACGGGATGGCTCCAATCGCACGGCTTTACCGTCAACCTGGTCTATCCCAACAACGTGATCGACTTTTCCGGGACGGCCGGGCAGGTGCGGGAGGCCTTCCACACCGAGATTCACAATCTCGAGGTGAACGGCGAGAAGCACATCGCCAACATGAGCGACCCGCGGATTCCCACGGCGCTGGCGCCGGCGGTAGTCGGAGTGGTGTCGCTGAACAACTTCATGCCGCATGCGATGAACCAGCCGCGCGCCGCGTACACCTTTTCCGGCTGCGGGGCCGATTGTTACGCGGTGGTGCCTGCGGACCTGGCCACGATCTACAACCTGGGTCCGCTGTTTGCGGGGGGTTATTCGGGCCAGGGCCAGACGATCGTAGTCGTCGAAGACAGCGATACGTACAACAACACCCCGACTGGCTGTAACTCCACAACGTGCACCGGCAACACGGACTGGAATACTTTCCGTTCTACGTTGGGCCTCAGTTCGTACACCAGCGGCTCTTTCACGCAGGTCCATCCGGCCCCGGGCAGCGGCGGCCCCACCTGCACTGATCCTGGAGTCAACGGCGCCGATGGTGAGGCGGCCATCGACGTGCAATGGGCGAGCGCCGCGGCTCCCAACGCCGCGATCGTGCTGGCCTCGTGCGCGAATAGCACCCAATTCGGAGGTTTCATCGCGCTGCAAAACATTCTGAGCAACGGCGGCGCTCTCCCTTCGGTCGTGAGCATCAGCTATGGCGAGTCCGAATCGCTGCTCCTCGCGACGGAGAACTCGTACATCAACGGCTTGTACCAGACGGCGGCTGGCATGAGTGTGGCGGTATTCGTGTCGTCGGGCGACCAGGGCGCTGCCAGCTCCGACTACGGCGCGAACTATGCGATCCATGGCATAACAGTCAGCGGATTCACCTCGACGCCGTATGACGTGTCGGTGGGCGGCACCGATTTCGGCGACACGCACGCGGGCACGAACAGCACTTACTGGGATTCGACCAACGGGACGACTTATGGCTCAGCGAAATCTTATATCCCGGAAATTCCCTGGAACGATTCATGCGCCAGCGAGCTGATCGCCGACGCCGAAGGCTACGGTCAAACCTATGGTTCGAGCGGCTTCTGCAACAGCTCGACCGGCGAAGCAGATTTCCTGACGGTCGTCGGGGGCAGCGGCGGCCCGAGCGGCTGCGCCACGGGAGCGCCGTCGAAAAGCGGCGTCGTCGGCGGTACGTGTGCCGGATATCCCAAACCGACATGGCAATCAGGTTTGTTCGGCAACCCGAGCGATGGCGTGCGTGATATTCCCGACGTGTCGCTGTTCGCCGCCAACGGCGTCTGGGCCCATTACTACGTGGTCTGCTTTTCAGACCCGGGCAATGGCGGAGTGTCCTGCTCGGGTTTGCCGAAGACGTGGGCGGGATTCGGCGGGACGTCGATCTCCTCGCCGATCATGGCCGCGATTCAAGCGCTCGTGAATCAGTACACTGGCAGCAGCCAGGGTCTTCCGAATTCCAGGTACTACGCGCTGGCCAAAACCGAGTATGGCGCAAGCGGGAGCTCGACCTGCAACTCGACACTCGGCAACGGTGTCGGCAGCTCGTGCATCTTTTATGACGTGACCCAAGGCGACATGGACCTGCCATGCACGACCTCGTTGACCTCGAACAATTGTTATACGCCGTCGGGCACGTATGGCGTGCTTTCCACGTCGAACTCGGCGTATCAGCCCGCGTACGGAACGCAAAGCGGCTGGGATTTTGCGACCGGAATCGGGACCGTCAACGCCTATAACCTGGTGAAGGCATTCGGCCCGAGCCCGACGGGGACTGCGACGCCGACGAGAACT
>PLDK01000029.1 GCA_003135135.1 Deltaproteobacteria bacterium | reverse complement strand
GTAAACATTGGAGTTTGTCCACCGGCCGGCTTAGCTTGGCCGGCATGTTCACGATCCTGTGTGTGGCGAATTGCTGATTCTGGGGAAATCAGTAATTCGCCACACACAAGTAGCGAAGCAACTGGGCAATACCGTCGCGATATGCCGCAAATGCTATATTCATCCAGCGGTTATCAGTAGTTACCACTGCGGCTCTCTGCGAAATAGTTTACAGAATGCAAATCGACGGATTTCCGGAATCTGGGTTGCAGAAGCAAGAGTTCGGCGTCTGCTTGCGAATCCGCCCAGCGGTGCGTTTGCCCGGCGTAATGGGAACCGCCGCCACATGTCGGCGCACGAAGGCTTTAGCATTGTTGGTCGATAGCGTCGATCAGGCGGCCACGCTCGCAGGCTCGCGTGAGCGCGAATACCTTCGGTGGTTCGTCGGACCGGGTATTTCCGGAGACATTCGATGAGTACTTCTGGCATCGCTACATTTGCTAGCTCTCTCACTGGCGAAGTGGTGTTACCGCGCGATCGCAATTACGGGAAACTACGTCGCGTCAGTAATCAGGCGGTCAATAAGCATCCCGCGATCATCGTGAGGTGTGCTGATGGGAAAGACGTCCAGCTAGCCGTCGAATTTGCTCGTGACAAAGGTCTGCTGACTGCAGTCCGATCGGGTGGCCACAGTTTTGCGGGTCATGGTGTGTGCGACGACGGAATTGTCATCGATCTGTCGGCCATGAAGCGCGTTCACATCGACCCCGCTCACGAAACGATTCGCATCGAGCCGGGAATCACCGCCGGCGAGCTGGATTGTCTTACGCAGTCATTCCGGATGGCGGTACCGCTCGGATCGTGCCCTACAGTTGGCGTAGCGGGTTATTCACTTGGTGGAGGCGAGAGTTCTCTGACCTCCAAGTTCGGCTATGGATGCGATAGCATTGTGGGCCTCGAAGTTGTAACTGCGGATGGCAAGGTGCTAACAGTCAGAGCAGAGGAAAATTCCGATCTGTTCTGGGCGATGCGTGGCGCGGGGGCGAATTTCGGGATCGCTACGTCGCTCGAATTCCGACTTCATCCAATCGAAACTGTGCTGTCGGGTGGTTTGAGGTATCCAATTCGACAGGCCAGAAAAGTCCTGCAGTTTCTTGACGGCTTCGCGCCCACAATTCCTGCGGAGTTATTTCTCACCGCGGCTGTGCTGCCGCATCCGGGCGAACGGATGCTCGATATCAAGGTTGTTTGGATGGGCGAAAAGAAAAAAGGAGAACGATGGCTGAGCCCCCTTCGCAAGTACCTCCGACCGTTCGAAGATACGATAAAGCCGAAAGCTTATCTCGACGAGCAGCGAGGAGGCTTCGACGTGCCTGAGGGATATTACTCAAGTCATCGACGAGCGGGCCATTTCAAACGGCTCACGGACGACGTTGTCGAGACCATTATCGAACACGCTTCGAACGCGCCGCATGAAGCGAGCGGTATAACGATGATGTACTGGCACGGACCGTGGTGCGCGAAGCCTCATGACAATGCCTTCGGTTTTCGACGCACGGGCTTTGAGTTCTGGATCCACTCCTATTGGCGCAAGGCCGCAGAGCGTGAGAAGTCATGGGACTGGGTTGAGGAGTTCTATCGCGCGATGGAGCCACTCTCGACGGGCGCGGTGTATGTAAACGATCTGGAGAACGAGGGCGAAGCTCGAGTCCGTGCCGCCTATGGAGACAAGTACGAACGCCTATCGTTGATCAAGCGGAAATTCGACCCCGACAACTTTTTTCGCGTCAACCAAAACATAGCTCCAGCAACCCAACCTTCACGGCATGCCCTGTAGGAAAAACTACCTGACGGTCACCTTTGCGTCACAACCTTGCTTGCGGAGATTAAAGACTTTCAGTATTCGAGGCTCATGAAGTACGCATTCGACACGCCCCAGTTCGGCGCCTATGCCAGTCCGCAGCTGCTTGCTCAACTCGCGCACGAAGCGGAAGAGGCAGGCTGGGATGCTTTTTTCTTGTGGGATCATATCCAGGTTGGTTGGCCGGACGCGGTCGCCGATCCTTGGATCGCGCTGGCAGCGATGGCGATGGCGACGAGTCGAATCCTCCTGGGCCCGATGGTCACGCCGCTCTATCGTCGTCATCCGTGGAAACTCGCGCGTGAAACCGTCACGCTGGATCATCTAAGCGGCGGCCGAGTCGTGCTTGGCGTCGGTCTCGGCGATGATGTCTTCGGCGAAATACGAACCTTCGACGGCCCAATGGTCCCCAGAACGCGAGCGGCGATGCTCGATGAAGGCCTCGCGGTGCTGCTCGGACTCTGGAGCGGCGAGAAGTTCTCGTTCGAGGGAAAGCACTACACGGTCCGCGATGCGCAATTTCTGCCGGTGCCTCTGCAGAAGCCGCGGATTCCGATCTGGGTTGCTGGCACGTGGCCTCGCAAGCCGCCGTTCCGGCGCGCTGCGCGCCTCGACGGCATCTTGCCGATTTCCGGTGATATCGAAACTTCGCTTACGCCCTCACAGGTTCGCGATCTTGTCGCGTTCATAAAAAGTGTCCGCACCTCCAATGCTCCATTCGAGGTAGTTCAATCGGGCAATACCACTGGCGAAAACCCCGAACAGGATCGCGCAATCGTGGCACCCTACGAGGAAGCTGGCGCGACCTGGTGGTTCGAGAGTCGCGTACCATGGCATAGCTCAGTAGAAAAAGTGCGAGCGAGAATTGGGATGGGTCCGCCGCGGTTGTGACGCACACCTGTGCTTACTGAAAATTCGATCTGAACCAAAGTTTGAATCAGTCCGACGATCAAATATCGTTCGCCGCGATCGAACGGAACCGGCTACGATGGAAATCGCGCCCGACTGCCATCCGGATATAATGGGCAAGCTTCAATCAGGAAATGCGCGGATAAACCGCAGCATTCGATGCGACCAAATCAACGGTCAGTGAGACGAGTTACGCCGCGAGGCGTTCGTAGCGATGGTGCAACCCGCCGACTTGTGGAACGGCGATGATTCGTCCGTTCCGCGGCGGCTGGATCGGTCGCGAGTGCGGGCAGTCTTTGTCTAGTGAAAGATGCGTCCGGGTGCGGTGGTAATAGTCAACGTACGATGAAAGAACGCGGCGGAGATGGTGCTCGTTGAAGATGACGACTTCGTCCAAGCACTCCCGCCGAATCGAACCGATGACTCTCTCGACGTAGGCGTTCTGCCATGGTGAGCGTGGCGCTGTTGGACTTCAGTGATGCCCATCGCCTCGACCCGTTTGCGGAAGATTGAGCCGTACGAGACGTCACGGTCGCGCAGCAGAAAGCGAGGTGCCGTATCCCATGGAAACGCTTCGGTCACCTGGCGCGACAACCAGCCTGCGGTCGGATGCTGCGTGACATCGAAGCGCACAATCTTCCTGCGGTCGTGGTCCAGGATGAGCATCACAAACAATAGCCGTAAGGTCGCAGACGGCACGACGAACATGTCGATCGCGGCGATGCCGACAGCTTCGTTGCGCAAGAAGCTACGCCAGGTCGACGAAGGCCTGCCGCGCCTTAGCATCATGTACTTCGCGACAGTGGCTTGACTGACCTCGATGCCGAGCTTGAGCAACTCGCCATGGACGCCGAAGGCCGCCAGCCTGCGGACCTCAGCACCCTAGCGATGACCCAAAGAATCGAACTGCCCCCGCTCTGGAGCGCGCAACAGCAAGCTCTGGAACCCCGATAGACTCACGCGGGCGTAGTTGCTTGCGTCAGGCGTTCTTCCCGAGGACGCTTCCCCGCAAAATGTCGGCCGGTTCGCAGATGGACATGCCAAAATCGCGAACAGAGAATTTTGAGCGAATTTTGCGCTCAGCCGCGGCTGGTGGCATTCTCCGGTTCCACGGCCGCGCGTGAATCGCGCCCCACGCGCCGATTTCGTCGCTTCTCCAAAATGTAGGGAAACATGCCAAACTGTGTGGCGGAGAGGGGGGGATTCGAACCCCCGAGACCCTTTCGAGTCTACACGCGTTCCAGGCGTGCGCCTTAAACCGGGCTCGGCCACCTCTCCGCACGCGAACGCGATTATGCATCACGCCAACCCGCGGGGCCAGTTCGTCAATTTAAGGGTCCGCCCTCGGTATGCTCGCGCCGATGCCTCGAATCAGAATGCAGGTCTGAAAGCGCCGCCACTGCCGAACCCGTCGCCCGAACCGATGAATTGAACCTGGACCGCCGTGCTGCCGTTGTCGTGATTGACGGCCGCCTGCTGCCCTGATAATAAAGAATAAAGCTTCGTTTTTTATAGAGCCGCGATGAAAGAGAATCAGGCAAGCCGCACCGCCCAATCGATGGCCATCTTTCGAGCGCTCGAATCCGCCCGCCCGCCAAAGGAAAGGCTCTTCGCGGACGAATTCGCCGCGATGTTCCTGAGTCCATCGATGCGCCTTGCAGCCAGGATCGCGCAAAAGTCCGCCGCGGCGCGAAACCGCCTCATCGCCTGGATCGATCGGCGCTGGCCCGGAGTGAGAGCATCGGCCGTAGCGAGAACCTGCTTCATCGATCGCACGCTTAGGCAGGCGCTGATGGCGGAGATAAAGCAGGTGGTAATCCTTGGCGCCGGCTACGACTCTCGCGCCTACCGCATCGAAGGGATCGAAGACGCCAGGGTTTTCGAGGTGGATCGCCGCGAAACGCAGGCGATGAAGCGCCGAGTGCTTATGCAGCGCATTTGCCCATTTCCGCCACACGTCGTGTTCGTCGCGACGGATTTCATGAAACAGGCGCTTGCCGAGGTTCTAGCCTCATCGGGGTTCGATCGCGACCGCAAGGCCTTTTTCATCTGGGAGGGCGTTAGCAACTATCTCGACGAACGAGCCGTGGATGCCACGCTACGGTTCGTCGGCAGCAATGCGCCTGGCAGCCAGATCGTGTTCACATACACGCATCGCGGGCTGCTCGATGGCTCCGGCGCCTTCTCGGTGAGTCCCAACGTGCTTCGGCATTTGCAGCGCGCGGGGGAGCCATGGACGTTCGGCTTCTATCCCACGGAGGTTGCGTCGTACTTACACGAGCGCGGCCTTGAGCTGAAGCAGGATCTCGGAGCGATCGAGTACGGAGCGCTCTGCATGGGCGCAAGCGAGGACGAAATGAAGGGCTATGAATTTTACCATGTCGCAATCGCGGAGGTTCGCAAACGGGAGGGAACCAGTTGCCGAAGGTAAGTGAAGCTCATCGAGAAAATCGCCGACGGCAGATTCTGGACGCGGCGATCGAGTGCTTCGCGCACAACGGTTTTCAGCGCACGACGATGGAAGACATCATCCGGGAGGCGGGCCTAAGCGCCGGCGCAATATACAGCTACTTTCAGAGCAAAGACCAAATCATCGAGAAGCTCGCCGACCAGCGCCATGAACGCGAGAAGCGGATCATCGAAGCGGCGCTGAATCGAGACGAGTGGGCCGCGTCTCTGCGCGAGTTGTTCAGAAGCTTATCCGCCGAATTGCTTGGCGCATCCAGTGTTCGCAAGGAGCGGCGGCTCGAGATCCATCTGTGGGCCGAGGCGCTGTGCAACCCGAAGGTTCTCAGCCTGATCCGGCGCGGGATCAATCAGCCGCTAAAACTGCTGTCCAATGCAATCGCAAAAGCTCAGGGCAGCGGACAGTTGCCACGAACGCTGAATCCCGAGGCCGCGGCACGTGTTCTGATTGCGATGTTCTATGGGCTGATCCTTCAGCAGGCATGGGATGAACGAACCGACGTAGCCGAGTTCTCCAAAGCTGCGCAAGCGATACTGGCCGCTTACTTTTCCCCAAAGGCAACCGCTCATGCTCCCAGGATTCGGGAGCGCCGGCCACGATGAATGCATCACGCCAACCTATGCGGCCACAGCGCTTGATCGCGCCGCACCAGCCAGACTAAAGATGTCATCAGGGGCTAGTCGCAAAGACGGCTCACTACTGGAGAACGCTTCGATGCTGCACACGCCGATTTGTGATTACTTTGGAATCAAGTATCCGATTCTGCTCGCCGGGATGGGCGGGGTCGCGATGCACAAGCTGGTTGCCGCGGTTTCCAACGCCGGCGGCCTCGGCGTTCTTGGCGCCGCGTCGCTGAGCCCCGACGAACTGCGCGCGGAAATCCGCAAGATTCGCGAGCTGACCGACAAGCCGTTCGCCGTCGATCTGCTCGCGCCGATTCCCGACATGATGCGCCCGCACGTACCGGTGATGATCGAGGAAAAGATCAAGATCTTCGTTGCCGGACTCTCGGTACCGCAGGAATTCGTCAAGGTGATGCATGACAACGGGATGAAGATCGTCGTCATGTGCGGCAAGGTGCGTCACGGCGTCAAGTCGCAGGACGCCGGCGCCGACGTGGTCGTCGCGCAAGGCACCGAGGCGGGAGGACATACCGGCGAGATCGGGATGCTCTCGCTGGTGCCGCAGATGATCGATGCGGTGAGGCTGCCGGTGCTGGCCGCCGGAGGAATCGCCGACGGACGACAGATCGCGGCGGCGCTCACCCTCGGCGCGCAGGGCGTCGTGATCGGAACGCGCTTTATCGCAACGCCCGAGGCGCAGGCGGCGGCGGGCTACCGCGAGGCGATCGTAAAGGCGCACGAGGATTCCACGATGCGCACGCGCGCGTATACCGGCAAGACCTGCCGCGTCATCCGCACCGAATATGCGCTCGAGTGGGAAAAGGATCCCTCGAAGATTCAACCGTTTCCCATGCAGGCGATGACGTCGCAGCACAACGGCGTTATGAACTTTAGCGGACGCGGCGGCAACCCCTTCGATCCCAATCGCACATTCATGCCGACCGGGCAGGGCGCAGGATTGATTCACGAGATCAAGCCGACGGCGGAAGTGTTCGCCGATCTGCTGCGCGAGACCGAGGCGGCGCTGCGAAAATCGCAGCAGTTGCTGTCGGGCGATCCCGTGCGGCAGCATTCTGCGGCGCCCGCGCGGCAGGGGTGACCCCTGGCCGTTGGCACGGCTGGCCAGTATTANNGGGCTCAGCCCTGCCGCGCGCGATCACACGCCGCGGGAAATGCCCGGCCAGATCTGCTTGTGCATCTGCAATTGCAGCCGCGCGGGCAATCGATCCTCGAGTATCCACGCCGCGAGCGCGGCGGGCGCCAGTTGCCCGGACACGGGACTCAACAATAGCGCGCCCACGCGCCGGGCAAGGTCGCGGGCGGCGATTGCGTCCCTGGCCCATTCGTAATCCGCACGATCGGCGATTACGAATTTGATCTCGTCGCGCCGGGTCAGATGGTCGAGGTTGCTCCAGAGATTTCGGTCGCATTCGCCGCTGCCCGGACATTTGAGGTCCATGATCTTGATGACGCGTGGGTCGAGCCGGCTGACGTCCACCGCCCCCGACGTCTCGATCATCACGGTCCGGCCGGATTCGAGCATCGCATCCGCCAGCGGATATACGCCCTCCTGCAGCAGCGGTTCGCCGCCGGTCACTTCGACCAGGTCGCAGCGGTAGTCGCGAATTATTTCGGCGACCTCGGCGATCGGCATCTGGCGGCCTTCGTAGAATGCGTACTCGGTGTCGCACCATTTGCATCGCAGGTTGCATCCGGTTAACCGCACGAACACGCATGGACGGCCCGCGTGCGTGGATTCGCCCTGGATGCTGTAAAAGATTTCGTTGATATGCAGGCGTTCGGAGGTCATTTTTCGCCGCGATGCGCCGGTCCGCGTGCTCGTGCGGCGTCCCGCGCTTCCTCGATCACGACGCGCAGCGCTACCTTGTGCTCCGCGGCGATTCGCCGGCAGTCATCGTACTCTGGCGAAATCGTAGTCGGCTCGCGGCCATGCGCGCCCGATGTCTTGACGCGAACCTTGCCCCATCGCGTCTCGACCTCGTGAATCTCGCGATGCAATTTCAGCCGCTCGACGCCGTGGAACCGCAGTCCGATCGTCGAGGTCTCCGCAAAGATAATCTCCGCGATCGCGTCGCGGCGCGCGGCCTCGGCGATCACGCCCAGAGTCACCGCCGGCCGGCTCTTCTTCATCATCGTGGGCGTAATCGTCACGTCGCGCGCACCTGCGGCGAACAGGCGGCTCATCACATGGTCGTAAATCTGCGGGCTGAGGTCGTCGATATTTGCGGAGATCTCGATCATCTCGTCGCTGTCGAACGCGGCCCGCTCGCGCCCGAGCATCAGGCGCAATACATTGGGCCGATCTTCCAGCTCTCTCGCGCCCGCGCCGTAGCCGATTTTCTCGACTTCAAACCCAAGCGGGATTGCCGCCGGACGCGCCAGCGCGCGGACCACCGCCGCGCCGGTCGGGGTGACCATCTCTTGCGCACCGTCACCGATTTTCACCGGGAATCCCGACAGCAGCTCCATCGTCGCCGGCGCCGGCACGGGAATGACTCCGTGCTGCGAGCGCGCGAATCCGCCGCCCATCGGGAGCACCGACACGATCACGTCGCCGACGCCGAGATGCTCGAGTCCCCATGCCGTGCCGACAATGTCGATGATCGAATCAACCGCGCCGACTTCGTGAAAATGAACGCGGTCGGGTGTGATGTTGTGAATCTTCGCCTCGGCCTGGGCAAGCACTTCGAAGATCGAGATCGCGCGATGCCTGATGGTCGCGGCGAGCGGAGATGCGTCGATCAGCGCGCGAATCTCGCCGAAATGACGCTGCGGCTGCGGCTCCGTCACGGCGACATCGAACTTAAGCGCCGAGATGCCGCTTGAGATTATCCGCCGGGTCGAGAGCCGATAACCTGAGATCGGCACCGACTTGATCGCGCGCTCGAACTGGTCAAAGTCCGCACCGCAATCGAGGATTGCGCCGACAATCATGTCGCCGCTGAGACCGGAGAACGCGTCGAGATAAGCCGTTTTCATCCCGCAACCTTTACATGGTAGCAGGGCGTCGATAGAATCAAAAACTCGGCTCGTGACGGACAGTTCAACCGTGAGGCAAAGAGACCTCAAGCTCTTCAGAAAATTGCTCGAAGGCCGCAAACGCGACATTCTCCAGGAATCGGAGCGCGCGATCGGCGCCATGAACCATGAGTCGGAAGAGGCCTGCGCAGATCCGACCGATCGGGCCGCGCTCGAATCGGATCGCAATTTCCTGCTGCGGATGCGCGATCGCGAGCGCAAGTTACTCAGCAAAATCAGCGAGGCATTCGCGCGACTCGAAGACGGTTCGTACGGGCGATGCGAGGAATGCGGCGGCGAAATAGGGATCGAGCGGCTCAAGGCGCGCCCCGTCACCACGCGTTGCATCGCATGCAAATCCGCACAGGAAGAGCGCGAGCAGAAGATCTGAGCACGCCTCCAACCCGGAAAATCCCACTGCTATGAAAGTAAAAAAGGCGGTTATCCTTGCGGCCGGAATGGGCACGCGGATGCTTCCGTCGTCGAAGGTGATCGCCAAGGAACTTTTGCCGGTGGTCGATACGCCGGCGATCCAGGTCGTCGTCGAGGAGGCGGTCGCCTCCGGCATCACGGACATCATTCTCGTCATCAGCCCCGGCAAGACGACCGTCGCCGATCACTTCGAGCCCAACGCGGAACTCGAGCGCTATCTCGAAGCCCGCGACAAACGCGACATCCTCGAACTCGTCCGGCGCAGCAACAATCCGGCCCGGATTACGATCGCCGAACAGCAGCGTCCGCTCGGGCTGGGCCATGCGGTGCTGCAAGCGCGCGAGGCGGTCGCCGACGAACCGTTCGCCGTGATGCTCCCCGACGACATTTTCGATTGCCCGCGGCCGTGCCTGCGCCAGCTCCTGGATGTGGCCGAGACCCGTGACGCGCCGGTGGTCGCGCTGCTCAAGGTCGCGCGCAGCGAGCTCTCGAAGTACGGCATCGTCGATCTGAAAGCCGTCGGCGAGCGGACATACGAACTGCGCGGGATGGTCGAGAAACCGGCGCCCGAAAAAGCGCCGAGCGAATTCGCAATCATGGGCCGCTACGTGCTGACGCCCGATATCTTCGAACTGCTGGCCGCGGGTAAGCCGGGCGCTGGAGGCGAAATTCAGTTGACCGACGCGCTGATGGCGCTGACGGGGCGCCGCAAGATTTACGGCTACGAGTTCGAGGGCGTCCGCTATGATCTGGGCGATCGCGTGGGGTTCATCTCGGCGCAAATCGGCTTCGGATTGAAACGCGCCGATCTGGCCGAGAGGTTGCGAGCTTACTTGAAGTCAGTTATCTCACAATAGTAATTGCGTCTCGGTCTTGGATGGGGCAGTAGCTCAGCTGGGAGAGCACTACGTTCGCAACGTAGGGGTCGAGGGTTCAAATCCCTTCTGCTCCACCATTCAATCTCTGGATTTTCGGACATGTCGGAGAATCGCGCGAAAAGCGCGCGTGAGCGCGCGATTTGCGATCGCGCGCGGACCCGGAGAATGCTTTCGGCGGCCCGAATCCGCAGAATCTGGCAAAACCTATCCGAGCGCGATTTTGCCAGGTCCATCCTCAGACTGACCTCGCGCCGAACCGCTCGCCTTATTCACGTCGCGGATCGATCCGCAAAACATGCGGGCCGGCCTGAGCATTCATGGAATCGAGAAGCTTGGCGACCTGCACGACCATCTGTCGTCCCTGGCGGATGACGAACTTTTCACGCTCCAATCGCGCCAGATGCTCGGTCACTCTGGGCCGCGAGGCGCCGACCAGGTTGGCGATGTCCTTATGGCTGAAAGATACGCGCAGCAGCGTGCCGCGCGATTCCTCGACTCCAAAGTCCGAGCACAGCTCCAGCAGCGCGATGGCTATTCGTTCGTGCAGGCCAAGGTTCAGAAAACTCGAGCTGCGCAGCAGGAGGCGGTACCACTGCTTCAAATCGTTGCTGTGAAATTGCTTGAAGGCGGACTCGGGAGCATTTGGGGTAATGCCGCCGAAGTCAGCCCAGCTCACAGTTCCAACGCGGCAATCGTTGTAAGCCTCGCATTGAAAACCAGACTGACTGAGCGGCAGCGCTGGGAATTCCGGAATCGGTCCCGGCGCCAGCATCGCCACCGTGATACGCTCGTTGCGCGCGTTGCGGCAGGTGATGCGCGCAATTCCTGCCAACAGAATGTGAGCACTTTGGGCCTGCGCAACGTCGCGCAGAATTAATGCGTGTCGTTTGTAGTCGGAAAGCGAGAGCGCACTTGCCAGAAGTTTAAGCTCAGACGGAGAAAGCCACGACAAAAGCTTGAGTCGGCTTAGTCTGTCGAGGTCTGTTTCGCGGGAAGCTCTTTTCTCATTCAAATTCGCACCGCCCAGGATCGGGCATATACACCGTTGGCGCTTACAACGGATAAGCCTGCATCTGGAGCATGTTCTAGGCCAAATAAAGTTACGTTCAAGGCCGATTCTGTTACAAAAGGGACAAATCATCCGTTGTTTTCTCGCACCGATTGTCGTTACATCCAGCGACTGCGCTCGACGGCTGCGATTCGACGGGCGCAAGTTAGACTTAAAGGACACCGAGATCGCTTCAATTTTCCCACCCATGGCACCACGCTCGTCACGCGGCAGATACATCAGGCAAAGGGGGGCCAGGCCTCCTCAACCTCGCGCAGTCAGCGCTCAAGATTTAGGGAAATTGAAAGGGCTAGCGGGTCTTTCCTTACGCAAATTGGAAGCCTTGCGTGCCAGGATGAGGATTCGGCAGTTTTCCAGGCACTCGATCGTCTATAAGGAGGGGGAATCAGATGAAGCCGTATACATCGTGCTCTCGGGAATCGCCCGGCTTATCTGCCTCAATCGAAAAGGGGAACGCAATCTGCTCGAGGTGCTGGGACCCGGCGACGTGATCGAGATTCCGTCATTATTGCCCGATATTCATCATAAACTCACCTGCGAGACGTTCACGGATTGTCAAATCGGGTTAATAAGCCCAACCGCGCTCGTGGAGGGCATCGTTGGCATTCCATTCCGCGAGTTCAACGAGGCGCTCAATTTGACGGTCGGCCGATGGTGGATGCTTCTGGAGCGCCATTCAAACTTTCTCAGTCAAACCGTTCGAGAGAAAATCATGCTCGCCTTGCTCGACCTCGGCCGCAAGTTCGGTCAGCGAGACGACCACGCGATGATCATCGATCTGGGTCTAAGCGGTCAGGACATAGCGGACCTAGTGGAGTGCTCGCGGCCGAAAGTGAGCGAGTGCCTCAAGAGTCTCGTTGCTGAGGGCATCGTGACGCGCGAACACCGCCGTTTCATCATCGACTCGGCAAAAATTCAGGCTAGCCTGCGATCCTGACGCTTGTCGCTACCAAAAAGAGGATCTGAACCGCGGCGGTCGGCCTTCGACAATCGCCTCGACGAGTATGGGCGACAGATCGCTAAGCCGAATCAGCCGTCCGGCCGTAGGGTGAAAATGCGGGGCGAATTCTAGGCGAGAAGATTCTCTCCAGCACTGCTGCTTTTTCTCGGCCAGAATACCTAGCTAAATTCGCGGGCAATTCCCCGAGCAAAACCGATTGAGGGGTCTAGAGTTCGAGTCCAGCTTGCTCCACCATCCTTCCTCTCATAAACAAGATGTTTCGGGCTCTTGGCGCCGGCGGGCAAGCATAGATCGAAGAATCATGCCGCCGATCGCGTCACCCGGTGGTGCCGTTGGCGCCATGATTCGTGGGCGCCTCTTCCGTGCCCCCGTACGGTTGCTGAATAAACGCAAAGCGCGCCTAATGAGCTACATATAATGGCGATTTCAAATGACGACAGAAAGGATCACGCACCATGACAGGCCGATATAATCGCGTCGCGATTGCGCTCCCAGGCAGACTAATCACGGCATTGGCGCAAGGGTCGACCGGGTTCCTGTTGCTGACGCTGGTGCTTGCGACTACCGCCCGGACCGCCGCAGCGCAGTCCGGAATACGGGATTACCAAAATTACTGCGCCGAGTGCCATGGGCTTACCGGTAAGGGCGACGGCCCCTCCCGCTTGACCATTCCGATGAACCCGCCGCCGAACGACCTCACTCAGATGGCAAGGAAAAATGGCGGGAAATTTCCCTTCGATGAGGTCGTGGACTCAATCGACGGCCGCAAGAATATACCGTCGCACGCGCGGCTCCAGATGCCTTTTTTGGGGACAACCCTTCAGAAACCGGGCCAGGAGTTCACGCCCGAAAGCGATGCCGAGGTGAAGAGAAGAATCGAAGCGATGGCGCGATTCGTCGAGAGCATCCAGCAGAAGTGACGCGACCCGCGAATGCTTATCCATTAGCGGCTTCGCGCGCAGCGCCAAGCCGGCGCTTATTTGGCGGCCTAATGAACCGCGTGCTCGAACGAATGCAAAACCCTGAGCGTGCGTTCTCGATCCATCGGTTTCGAGGTGTAGTACTGGACGCTATATGCACGCGCTTGCCGTTCGGTCTCGGGACTGTGAATCGCGGCGATGTAGGCAACGAGTGCATGGAGGGCGTGTTTGCGCACTTGGTCAAGCAGCCAGGCGCGGGTCGATTCCTCGAGAGCTTCGTCGTCGATTACAACCATCTTGACGTCCGGCTTCAGCAGAAACGCGTGCCCGTCATGCGGATCGGCAAATTTCTCGATGACCCAGGCATCGCTCACGCCCTCGGCGATTATCTTCACGACCGATTCGTCGCGCGTGAAAACCGCTATCGCACCGCGCTTTTCGCCCGTGGTTCCTGCCGGGTCCGCCTGTGAGGCAAGCGCAAGCCGAGGCCCAGACTTGCGGCTTACTTTGCCCTGCGAGGAGCTTGATGCGAGCTTCAGTCGTTTGTGCTGCTGGAGCATTGATTTGTCACGCTGGCAATCTGGTATCTCTGCTCTTGCTTGAAACATGCCAACGCGACTGCTCGGGCAAAACGCCGCTGAAATCCGACGATTTTGGTTTTTGAGGCAACATATGTTAAGAAAGAATTGTCCCCGCTGAGCGCAGTTTTTAATCGGATTGACGCCTTTCGAGCCAGTTTACCCGGAAAGCTAACGAATGAAGATAAACACCAACGCACCGGCTCCTGCTTCTCTGCCTAGCGGGGGACCACGCTATTTTCACCTGCTGTGGGACACGGAACTCGACGAGCTCCGTCCGGTCCTGGAGTCCGTCCAGAAGCATCGCAGCCGCGTGCTGGAACACTGGTACCAGCTCTATGTGCTGCACTTTGCCGACAGCCGCGCGCTGACGAAGACCGAATTCGTGGAGATTTTCGGCAGCGAACTCGATGCCACGCTGAAGGATTTACTCGGCAAAGACATGGACGGCTTTGCCGCCAACGTCGCACGAATCGGGGAACAGCTCGCCGAACGCGGGGTGCCATTCCAGGAATTGATCGTCTCGATCCACCTTTTCGAGGAGAGCGCGGCCACCGCGTTTCCGTCGTTCCCGCCACTAACGGGGCGGACGTACCAAGCGTTCGACAAGCTAAGTCATATCCGGATAATCGTGCTCGCCGATACCTACTTCCGCTCGAAGACCGCCGTCTCCGGAGCGCGAATAATGGCGCTCGAGCGCGAAGCCGGGGCGCTTCCAAATCATTCTCGCAGCCGGTTCCACGGGATGGTCGGCGCCAGTGCGGCGATGCGCCAGCTGTACGACCGGGTGGAGGCGGCTGGCGTCACGCGCGGCACGATCCTGATCGTCGGCGAGAGCGGCACGGGCAAGGAGCTGGTCGCGCACGCCATTCATGAATGCGGCCCGCAGCCGGGGGCGCCGTTCGTCGCGCTCAACTGTGCGGCGGTACCCAAGGACCTGATCGAAAGCGAGCTATTTGGGTACAAGCGCGGCGCGTTCAGCGGAGCGAACGCCGAGTACCTGGGGCTGTTCCGCGCGGCTGACGGCGGAACTCTGTTCCTGGACGAGGTCACGGAGATGAGCGCCGACACGCAGAGCAAGCTGCTGCGCGCCATTCAGGAGCGCGCGGTGCGTCCGGTAGGCTCGACCAGAGAGATTGCAGTGGATGTGCGCCTGATCGCCTCGACCAACCGCGATCCCCATGAGGAGGTGAAGGCCGGTCGCCTTCGAGACGACCTCTACTACCGTCTTCAGGCGGGCGTCATTCATATACCGCCGCTGCGGGCGCGGCTTGAGGATGTGGCGCTGCTGGTCGAACATTTCATTGAGCTCTTCAACGCACGGCAGATGCGGGGAGTTCTGGTCACGGGGGCAGAGGACGAAGCGATCGAGGCCATGCGACGGTATTCGTGGCCGGGCAACGTGCGCGAACTTGCCAACGCGATCGAGACCGCATTCACGTTCAGCCGCTCGCCCGTGATCCGATTGCAGGACCTGCCGGCATCGATCGCCGGTTCGCACGCCGCCGAACACGAACCCGTCGCCAGGGGAAATCCGGTTGGCAGTTTCGCCGATGCCGAGCACGCGCTTATCCGCCGCGCGCTCGATGCGACTGAAGGCAACAAGGTGCAGGCTGCCAAGCTACTGAAGATCTCCCGCAAGAAGCTCTACGCCAAGATCGTGAAGTACGGAATCGAATGATCAGGCGCGCGGCGCACGCGTTTGCGCCTCCCAGACGGCCGTGAGGGCGCCGTCCTGGTCAGACCAGGTGTAACGCGCGCGTCCGCCGAAAGCTTTCTGCAGTTCGCGGGCGATACGATGCGCCAGCTTTTGCGACGTGGTCAGCACCTCGAGCGTCACGCCGTCCCATTTGCTGGAGACAATTCGCCGCTCGGGTTGAGTGAATTCGGCGCGCCGTTCGACGTTGGCGATCCGCGCGCGGATCGCCTCCAGGTTTGAGCTTGCGTTCGAGCCGCGCACCAGCACGCGCCCGAAGTATTCGCCACTTTTCGCTTGCTTGCACGCCGGGCAGATGGTCCATGCCGCCGCGTTGATCAGTTTGGCGGGGAGCGCCCGATTGCGCCGCCAGGTTTTGGCCGTATAAATGCTCCCACAGACGTCGCAAACGGAGGGATCTTCGGGTGCGCGCTGCTTCTGTGCGACGGGCGGGCTCATGTCGGAGCGCGTGCCGCGGCGGTCGAGGCTGCGGGTGAGTCCCTTGCGGGGTGGGTTACCAGTGGTCTGCTTCATTCGATGCCTCTTCGCGATTCGCTGCTCCTTGCGTGCCCTTAGCCGTTCATGATCTTGCTGGTTCCGGCAACGACCAGCAAGAACGCCCTCAGCAAATCGCTCGTGGTGACGATGCCGACCAGCTTGCCGTCGGCGACAATCGGCAGTCCACCGATCTTGTGCTTCAGCATCAGCCGGGCCGCGTCTTCCACCGTGTTATGCGGCGCGACGGTGATGAGCTCGGTGCGCATCGCCGCATTCACACGCGTCGATCCCAGGTAGCCCACGTGCTCGCGTATATCGCGCTCGGTGAGGATCCCGACGAGCTGCCCGCCCTCCACCACCGGCAATCGCCTGAACCGGCCGTCGTCCATGACGGCCTTGGCGTTCGCCAGTGTGTCATCAGGGTTGATTACGATGGGGTCCGGGGTCATCAGGTTGACAATCTGCATCGTTGTCCTCCGGGGTAGTCAGTTGGTGAGCGTGCAATTCGCTTGCCATCGGCGGCTAGGCGTCGATGGTGTGGGCCGCAATGAAGGTGCGGCCTTTTGTGAGCTCGAGGGTGAGCCACTCCTGTCTCATCCTGCCCGTCAGCCGCATCGACATTTGCGCAATGACGCGAAGCGATACATCTTCATGATCGATGCCGCGCTTCCGCAGGCTGAGTGTCTGCGAGAGCAGCGCGGCTCTCGAGGGACGATCAGGCGCTATTGCTGTTTTGGTTGCTGTTTCGAGCCAAACAGCTTTTGAACTTGCTGCTCTGCCTTGTCACGCATTTTATGCATGAAAGAGGTCTTTTTCTTCTTGGGGTGAGCGGCCTTGTGAGCCGCCGGCTTCCCGGTCTTGGCCACTGCCGGTTTATTCGTCTCGCCACCGGACGGAGCGCTCTGGGTTCCGCCGTTAGCGGACGGCACTACTACTGAATTCGGCTGAGCCTGCGCCGACAGGGCGGGCGCCAGCATTAACAGGGCCGCAGCAAACGATATTGAAGCGATAAGTTTCATAAATTAACCGTAAGATACCGTCATCAAGAGCAAGACGCTCGGAACCGATAAAGGTTACAGAGTGACGAGAGCATCTCTTGACGGCCATAAGCTCGCTGAAGAATGCTTTAGCATGAAAATATCTGGGTGTTGCGATCGGATGCAGGTCAACGCGGGGGGTGATTGAATCGTCATTGCGAGCCACGGAAACCCAAAACCGGGGATGGCACGGCATTCGCTAGTGCATTGAGTACCGCGCCGCGCCTGGCCTCGAAGGAGCAGATTCTTATGGCATACCCATTCCGCAGGATTCTTTGCCCGGTGGATTTCGACGATAACTCGATGCAGGCGCTCGATACTGCCGCGGATTTCGCCCGCGAGAGCGACGGCACTGTGTTTGTCTTGCACGTGGTTCCGATGATCCTCGCGCCGACCGGAATGCCGATCTATGTTGACCTCTATAAGGGGCAGGAAGAGACTGCCCGCGCCAAGCTGCTCGAGATCGCACACAAGCGCCTGGACGGGCTCAAGTACGAAGTTCTGACCCATACCGGCGAGCCGGCCGGCGCCATCTTAAACGCCGAAAAGAAAACCAGCGCCGACGTCATCGTAATGGCCACGCACGGGCGCCGTGGCTTCAAGCGCTTTTTCCTTGGCAGCATCGCCGAAGTCGTCTTGCGCGAATCCATCTGCCCGGTGGTGACCGTGCGCTGCACGCCGGCGCAAAGCGACTTGGTCGGCACCTGGATGACGAAAAATCCGGTCACCGCGACTCCGCACGAGAAGCTCGCCTCCATCGCAACCAAGATGCACGCGGGAGGCTTTCGATGCGTGCCGATCCTCAATGACGGCGTCCCGGTCGGAATTGTGACCGACCGCGACATCCGCCAGCACACCGGCTTTTTGGATCAAACCGAGGCGTGCAAGGCGATGAGCGAAACGCTGATAACTGTAACGCCGTCGACCGATATTCGAGAGGCTGCGCGCTTGCTGCGCGACCGGAAGATCGGAGGGCTGCCAGTGCTGGAAAACGGCAAGCTCGCCGGCGTGATAACCACGGGCGACGTGCTCGAGGCGCTGACCACGCGAGTCTGAGCACGGCGGGCAGCCGGGAGCGATGCGCGGAGCCGGGTGAAATGATGGAACCATGCGGTACGCCGAGGCCTGACGGACATCGCGCCGGCGGCGTCTCGACGCTGGTCGAGGCAATGATGCGGCCGGAGTTCTACCCGGACTCGCCCGCTCGCGTCGAACTCAAGCAGACGCACATATCTTACGTCTTTGTCGCCGGAGAAACGGTTTTCAAGGTCAAGAAGCCGGTTCATTTTGCATTCCTGGATTGTTCCAGGCTCGCGCGCCGGTTCCACTACTGCATCGAGGAGGTGCGTCTGAACGCGCGTCTTTCGCCGCATGTGTACCTCGGCGTGTTCGCGATTTTTAAGCGTGCGGACTGCTTCGTGCTCGGACCCGAGGTTCGCGTCGAGCATCCCGAAGCCGTCGAGTACGCGGTCAAGATGCGCCGGCTGCCCGAAGACCGCATGCTCGATCGGCTGCTGGCCGCGGGCCAGGTGGATAGCCGCACGATTCGCGCTATTGCGGCGCGTATGGCGCAGTTTCATGCGAGCGCGCCGTCGAATCGTGGATGGACCTACGGTTCAGCCGCGGCAATCTGGCGCGGCGTGATCGGGGACATCGCGCAGAACCAGGATTTCATCGGTCGCACGCTTCGCAAAGACCAATTCACCGCGATCGACGCCTTTTGCCGCGCCTTTATCACCGCTCATTGGCGGCCATTGAATGAGCGGGCGCGCAAGGGCCGCGTGCGCGAAGGCCACGGCGATTTGCGCGCCGAGCACATCTGTCTTGCTGGCAACGAAAGCGAAATCGATGTGATCGATTGCGTCGAGTTCAGTGAGCAGTTGCGCTACGGCGACGTCGCTTCGGAGATCGCATTCCTGGCGATGGACCTCGAGCGGCTCGGCGCGCCCGGACTCGCCGAAGAGTTGGTCGAGGCCTATGCGGAGATCACCGGCGACGAACAGCTTGCGGTGTTCGTCCCGTTCTACAAGTGCTATCGCGCATGCGTACGCGGCAAGGTCGAGAGCCTGAGAAGCCTCGAGCACGAGGTTGGCGCGGCGCAAAACGAGAGCGCCAGCCAACTCGCACGTAGCTACTTCGAGCTCGCGTGGCGCTATGCCCGTGGCGCATCGCCGGCTCTGATCGTAGTGTGCGGGCTTTCAGGCACGGGCAAATCGACCGTCGCCCGCATGCTTCAGCATCGCAAAGGCTTCGAAATCATCAACTCGGACCGCGTCCGCAAGCGCCTGGCGGCGGTCTCCGCCCGCGAGCACGTCCGCGCGGATTACGGAACCGACATATATTCCGGAATGTTTACGAGAATCACCTATGACGCGATGCTCGGCGAAGCGGAGAGCTTCCTGAGCGAGGGCCGCGGAGCAATTCTCGACGCGACGTTCAAGGCGTCTGCCGATCGGCAGCTCGCCCTGGCGATAGCGGCGCGCCACGGTGTGCCACTGCTGTTCGTCGAATGCGTCGTCAGTGAAGACGAAGCGATACGCCGGCTGCAGCGGCGCGCATCGATACACGGTGAAGTCTCAGACGCTACGCCAGAGGTGTACCAGCGGCAGCGCGCCGAGTTCGAGCCGCTTGGCGAGATTGCGGCGCAGAACCGCCTGCGCATCGATACCACCCGACCGCGCGAATGCCTTGTCACGGAAATCGACGATGCGCTCGAACCCCTGCTGCATCGTGCACCCTGCGCACATCGCGAATGATGAAACTCCTTAAAGAGCTGCTTCACCTGAGAAAGATCTGGACCATCAGCGCAATGGTGGCAGAGTAGACGAGCGGAAATACCCATCGCGAAGCGGAGTGAATAGCGGCCGCGGCGCTTTCCCTCTTGCGCAAGTGCAGCACATGAATGACCGTTATCTCGATCATTACTAGAAACATAGAGACAAAGCTCGCCAGGAATACCCCATCGAAGAAAGTCAGGTAGCCGATCCGCGGCAGATTTCTTTCGATCGCAAATGAGAACGCGACCAGAGTCAGCATGGTCATCACCGCAATCTTCGCCTGCCAATCGAACTGCGACAGATCGACCCAGAACACACACCACGATACCAGGACCATAATCAGAATTGGCAGAAACACTTTCCACAGATAGAAGGCCAGCCTGCGTCGCACTTTCAAATCGAACCTGATCTGCGGGATATTGCCCACCACATTTCGAATCCTGAGCGGCTCCGCGGTCGCTGCCAGGCCTCGGATTTTCCATTCCGGCAACTCCACCCAGGTGTCTTCGCCGACGCCGGAAGAGCCGAGGTCCACGCTCAGCTCGAGCTGAGTTCTGTCGGTAAGAGATGGTTGCACGATGACCTGCAGGTTCTGCTTGTCGAAGGGAAACTGTCTCAAGAGAAAATCGCAGGAGACCTGTGCGTCGAAGCGCTCGACATAGCGGACCGAACCCTGCGCGTTCGCCAGGATGCTGAAAGACAAGCGCTCGCGACGGGTCGCTGCGTTGGCGAGTTCCAGCGAGGGCATCCAGATTTGCCCTTCGCGATAGCGTTGCCAATGGTTGCTGCCATTACTGGTGGCGGGCGCGGCGGCGAGCCGGGGATCTTTCCAGCTGACGATCAAATAGCCATTCAGCTCGACCCGCTCGCGCACTTCGTCGATGTCGCCGAGGTTGGTGATGTACAAACCGACCTTCACCGGCACTGGCGCACCAGGACTCCCCGGCGGTTCCAGCAGGGTCTGATCGGTTGTCGGATTTAGAGCGGCCGCGCGAGCTTTCGTGCCTAGCGCAAAACCAACGCAGGCGGTCGCGATGGCCACGAGCAGGACGGGCGGCGCGATACGGCTGAACCGGTGATGAGGCACTTCCGGGGCTATCTAGCACACGCCCACAACGAAATCCATTTGCTGAGACCAGGCGTGCGCAGCGTTATCGCTCCGCCATTCGGCGATCCTGAATCGTGTTGAGGTAGGCGATAATTTTGCCGATCACTTCCCCGATCCCGTATTCGCCCCTTTCACCCTGGCCAAGCTCGTAAAGGCGCTCTCCCCATACAGGCATCTCGCGAGTCCCATGCGCCCTGGGTGTATCTCGACCGTCTATCAGTTCGGCTATGCGATGCGCCGGCAGCGGCACGCCATATTTGTCGCCGAGCTTGCGGAGACTTGTCGGCGGCGTGGACAGGCTCTTGGCCACCGGACCGTTTCCGAGACCGTCCAGGCCATGGCATGATGCGCAGTAACGAATGAAATAGCGGTGCCCGTCGCTCACGTCATTGCCCGCAGACAGCGCGGGCTGCGCGACGGACAGCGCGGTGCCTAGCGCAAAGATTGACGCCAAGACTTTCAGCTTCATCGATTCACCAAACGATATTTAACTCGGAATGCTCAACGCGCGATAGGCGTCGCGGCCGGAGCCGGAGTCGCGCTTGAGGCAGGCGACGGTTGCATCGCCGCTGCGGCCACTTCCGGATCCGGGATGTATTCCGGGGGATACGGCAGCCGCCGCCAGCTGAGCAGCAGGAGCGTCAGCGCTCTCGATTCCTCGGGCTTCATGTTGAAATCGGGCATCTGCGTGTTCGGAGAGACTACGCTCGCCTGCGTCAGATGCTGCACGTTCCAATTGAACATCGTGCGTTCGCCGTTCACGTGCGCGAAGCTCAGCAACTCGGGGTTTTTGTCGCCCTCGTAGGTCAGCTCGGGCCCGGTGTTGCCGCCGCGCCCTTCGACGGCATGGCAGATCAGGCACTTTTTCTTGATGATGAGGTGTTTGGCGAGATTGATCTCTTCCATCCCCGGCGTCGCGGCATCATGGCGATGGCAAAAATTGCATCGCATCTGCATCATCTCGTTCATCGTGAGCCCGTTTCGCTCTGCCAGTGCGCGCGAGAGCATGGGATCCTCCCATCCCTTTCCGCCCTGATGAGATCCGGCGAGAGTCGTTGCCGATCCGTCGCCGCCGTGGCATGGCGTGCATCCGAAGCGCTCGAATTCATGCTTGGCGAGCCAATCGTTCATCGGATGCGGTTTCAGCGGCTCGGCGATCGTGGCCGGAAGAACCGAAGACCATTCGTAGCCGAGATGGCACGTGATGCAGCGATCGGTGACGCCGATTTTGGGTATCCAGATCTGTTTGATGCCCTCGCGGAAGTCGCGCGCGTCTTCGACTTTACCGTAGTGGCTGAGCAGTTGAGGAAACTCCCGCTGATAAGCTCCCCAATCGGTGCTGAACTCAAACCAGAAGCCAACCACGACGAGCACAAAGAACAGGACCGACATCGCGACCAGCCAGCCGAAGTCCTTCGCCTCGAACGATTCGTTCTTGTTGCCGATTTCAGCCATTTCAATAAAGGCGCGGCATCTCGGGGCGCGGCTGGCCGGGCCAGTAGATCCGCCAGTAGGGACCGCGTAAGTAAACCCCGACCACGATCAGCACGATGATCGCGAGCGTCGCCAGCGCGAAGGTTACGTTCTGCCGCCTGCGCTCGGGTGCGAGCCATCGCCCTTCGGTGCGAAGTGAAGAACGATCGATGAACGGCCATAGCGAAAGCACGGCGAGGAGAAATCCGGGCAGCAGTATTCCGCCCAGTAACGCGCCGCTGACGGTAAACCCTCCCATGCGAACAGTCGTTGAAGCGACCAACTCCTGCAGCCAGACGAAATACCATGGCGCTTTCGCCGGATTGGGCGTCACCGATGGATTGGCGAGACCCTCCAGCGGCGCATTGAACAGCAACGCGGCCAGCAGCGTGATGTTGAACACGACCAGGAAGACCAGCGCGATTCGCCGCGACATATTCGGCGACGAGAAGACCTGATCGGACTCTTCGAGACCGGTCGAACTCATCACCTGCACGGAGGTGCCCGGCGTAATTCCGAACAGCGAGTAACTTTTGGTCTTTGGAGTCGCCTTCGGCGCCATCGCGCGCTCATGGCGGACGCCCTCGATCGCCGCCAGACCGCCGTCCTTGCGCACGCGCCACATGTGATAAGCGAACAGCACCAACACGAAGACCGGCAGGAAGAAAACGTGCAGCACGTAGAAACGCAGCAAGGTCTGCTGTCCGATTTCATGGCCGCCAAGAAGAATGAATTGAATCGTCGGGCCGACAACAGGCGCCTGTTTCGCGATGCTGGTGCCCACGGTGATCGCCCAGAATGCGAGCTGGTCCCACGGCAGCAGGTAACCGGTGAAGGACAGAAGCAAAGTCGCGAGGAAAAGGATTACCCCGACCACCCAGTTGATCGCCCGGGTGCCGCGGTAGGCGCCGGTGAAGAACACCCGCGCCATGTGGATGTAAACAACCGCAACCATCCCCTCCGCCGCCCATCGATGCTGATTTCTGAGCAGGCGGCCGAAGCTGACGGCGTACTCCAGGTCCTTGATGCTTCCGTAGGCGCGCTCGGTGGACGGCACGTAATAGAACATCAGCATCACGCCGGTGACGGTCAGGATCATCAGCAGCGATGCCGACGCGGTGCCGAGCCAGAAGGAGTAGTTCCAGTCCATGCTGGCGCGCGCGACTTTAGCCGGGAACCAGTGGAGCCAGAAGTTCTTGACGATCGATTCCGACGATTCGCGCTCGCTTTCAGGCGACCACGCCCACAAAGTCTTGCGCCAGAGCGCCTTGATCTTATCGCCCACGGATCAAGCCTTGCCTTTTCCGACGAGCAGCCTGAAGTCGCGCGCAACGTCGCTTGCGCTGTCAACTTCGAGGAACCCATCGGGCGAAACGGTCGTCGCAAACCAATCGAGAGGACGTGGCGCAGGGCCCGAAATCACCGTGCCGTCGGGAAGAAAGCGGCTGCCGTGGCAGGGACAATCGAACTCGGTGTCTTTCCACTGCACGGTGCATCCGAGATGCGTGCAGATGGCGGAAATGACGTGGAACGCCTCCTTTTGACGAATCACAAACAGCCGGTGCGCTTCGACAAAGGTGTAGCCGTCGGGGTAATCGTTGGGGCGCTTGAGTTTGAAACGGCTCGGCGGCTCGTAGAGCACGTTGGGATAGAATGCCCTGCCGGCAGCGCCGATCTGGCCCAGGAATGCGGCCAACACCGAGCCTTTGCCGATGAAGCGGAGAATTTTTCGCCGATCGCTGTCCATCAGACGGCCGTCTCTTCGAACTGAAAGCGTTCCATCGTAATCGCCGAGGTCGGGCACCTGATCGCGCACAGGCCGCAACGGATGCATTTGGCCTCGTCGTAGAGAAAAGCGCTGCGCGTCGGCGCCTCCGTCATCACGCCGGCAACCCGCTCCTGATCGGCGATCTCGGCGGCGGGGGCGAAATGCAGGCAATGCTCCGGGCAAATGTCCACGCATCGATTGCACAGAATGCATGCCGACCCGTTGTAGATCGGATGGATATGGCAGTAGAGGCATCGCTCGGCCTGCTCGCGCGCGTCGCTCGGACTTAACACGGACTCGACTTCGGTGATTCCGGTGCGGCGCGAGAGAGGAACCAGCGGAACCTCGCGAGGCTTCTGCTCGTAACGTTCGACCATCGTGTAGGTGTCGGTCGGCAGTTCCTCGATGGTGACGTGCATGCGCGGCTGGCCGAGCGGGATCCCGCGGAGATAGGCGTCGATGCCGCGCGCGGCGACCTTGCCGTGCTGTGCACAGGTGATCAGCAGGGAAGGGGGAAAGGCCGCATCGCCACCTGCGAATATGCCGGCGATGCCGGTCTCGAGAGTGACCGGGTCGATCTTGAGCGTTCCGGCGGGCGTGATGGTGACTCCGTCTTCGGGCTTGATAAACGACAGGTCCGGCGCCTGCCCGATGGCGAGGATCACGCCGTCGGCGTCAATGATACGGCGATCATTCTCGTCAAATTGCGGCCGGAAGCGGCCCGCGTCATCGAATACCCTGACGCATTTGACTAATTCGATTCCGACCGCGTGGCCGTCGCGGCTGACGATTCGCTTGGGGCCCCAACCGGGGAGAAAAGTGACGCCCTCGTCGCGCGCGATATCGAGTTCCTCGCGGCCCTGCGCGGATTTCATCGCGGGCATCTCGGGCTCGGACTCAAGACTGGCGACCGTAACTTCGAGCGCACCGCGCCGCGCCGCCTCGCGCGCCGCATCGAGCGCGACGCGCATCGTGCCGGCCGCGACGCTCTGTTCTTCCTCCTGCGACATGACGAGTCCGGGCAGGAGGGTGCGAACCGCGGTTCGAGCCGCATCGATGGCGACCAGGCCGCCGCCTATAACGACCACCTTGCCGCCCAGCGGAACGCGGAAGCCGCGATGGATATTGAGCAGGTAGTCGATCGCCTTGATCACGCCGTCGGTATCGACCCCCTCGATCGGCACTGCGCGGCCGCGCGACGCCCCAACGGCGAGAAAGATAGCTTCATAGCCCTGCTCTTTGAGTTCTTGAACTCCGAAGCCGGGTCGAAGCGGCGTCGAGTAGCGAAACTCGACACCCAGCGCTTCGATCTCGCCGACCTGGCAGTCGATCACGTCGCGCGGAAGGCGGTAGGCGGGAATTCCGTAACGAAGCATCCCGCCCGGATGCGGCATCGCCTCGAAAACCGTGACGTTGTAACCCGTCACGGCCAGATCGTGTGCGCATGCCAGCCCGGCCGGCCCCGCGCCGACGACTGCGACTTTGCGCCTGGGCGCGCCGGCGTCGGGCCGCGCGCCGAGAATATCGAGATGCCCGGGAGTGACGCTGCCGCCGCCGGATGGACCGGCGATCATGTCACGGATTCCGCGGGCCGAGAGTGCTTCGGGGCCGAATTGTTCGGTGAGAAAGCGCTTGAGCGCGCGAATCGTCACGGGCGCGTCAATCTTGCCGCGGCGGCACGCGTCCTCGCACGGCGCGCCGCAAGCGCGGCCGCATATGGACGCGATCGGATTGGGCGATCGCGCAACGCGATATGCTTCGGCCAGGCGTCCTTCGGCGACCAGTTGAACGTAGCGGCCGGCGTCGGTCTTGACCGGGCACGCTTCAAGGCATGGCACGTTCTTGCGAAACCACCACAAGTCGCGCGGCAGCGCGTCGATCATATTTCCATCGGGCATCGTGGCCGCGCTTACTTCTTGCAGAAGGCCCTGACGTAGGCGACGAGGTCGTGGATCTCATCGTCCCCGAAACCGGTGCTCCACGCCGCCATGTCTTTGCTGAGGCCTACGGAAGCGCCGCCGTTCTTGATTACGTTGAACATTGTATCGTCGGTAATCTTGCCCATCGTGGCGCAATCAGTGAAATTGCGGGGCTTGGTGGCAAGGGTAGCGGCGGCAGCACCATCGCCCTGGCCGCCGGGGCCGTGACACTTGGTGCAAAAGGTATCGTAGCTCTGCTTGGCGGCAGCCATGTCGGCCGCGCGCACAGGCGCAAACGCGCATGCGATGATCGCGCACACACCAATGGTCGAGATAAGTCGGTTCACTTTGTCGCTGTCCTCCGTCTCAATGTTCACGCGGCCCCAAGCCGATTTAACGGGCCTTGAGGTATTCCACCAGCGCCCTGACGTCGCCGGCCGGCAAATTTCCGAGCGTACGCATATGCATGATGATCAGATCCCACTCATAGGGCGCCTTCTCGGATCCCGGTCGTGCATTATGACAGGTGTTGCAGTAAACCGGCCATAGCTGGGCACCCTCCCGGAACAGGCGTTTGTGCTCGGCCGGGGAAATATTCTCCTGAGCCGAAGCGGGAGCGCCGACAAATCCGATCGTTAGAGTCGCAAGTACGATTGCCGCGAATATTTTTCTCATGGCCATGACTCCGCTCAGAATCCGATCGTGAATTGGCTGAGGAAGGCGCGATCGTTGGGAATTGGACCCGCGGGTGTCACCGCGCCGCTGGGTGAGACGAATGCTCCTCCATTTTGCGGCAACTCGAGGTCGAATTCGTTCTGCCAAACGATCGATGGTGTGATCCAGTAGTCGAGGGCCAACGCCACTTCGCGAGCGTGTGGCGCGTACGTGGCCGGCGACCCGTTGATGCCGAAATCGGGAACCAGACCGGTCTGGAAGCCGCCCTGACCGACGCCGGTAGCGCCGGCGATGTCGTCGGTTGAAACGGCGCGCTGGTTGACTCCCGAATAGCGCACGAGCGGCTCGAATCGATGGAGATAGCCGTTGAGCTTGTCGGGAAAGCCCGGGACATTGAGATCGTTGAGGAAGTAACCGGCTTGCACGTACCATCCCTGGCGATTGTCAGAGCCCATACCCTCGGGCATCTGGCGGTACGATTCCATCCATTCTCCGCGGGCCTGCAAGTTGCCGATGAAGTAGTTGAAATCGACGCCCCACGAATTGAACCAATTTCCATTTGCCCACTTGCCGTTGTAGGTGGACGCTCCGAGCTCGAGCCGGCCCATTTGAGAATCAACCGGGAGCGGATAGATGCGAAAACGCGCGCCGATCGATTTGCCGTTGGTCTGGCTGTTTGCGACCGCGGTTGGACTCGAGACTGCGGCGCCGAGGACGTTGGAGCTGAAGTTGGGGCCGTTTCCGCCCCAGACGGTGTAGTCGACATCCTGGCCGAGCGCGCCGAATTGCATGCCGCCGCGAAGCTGGACTCCAATCTCCCCGCCCGGAACGACAGCCTCAGCTCCAAAGGGCAGCGGCGCCGTGACAAACCGGTTCACCCACATCGGGCTCTGGCTCTCGTACCAGTCACCGAACGGCTGATCGAAAAGGCCGGCCACGACCGTCATATAGTCGTTAAGAAAAATCTGAAAATCAGCGGTAGAGAGGTCGGCTCCCGTCCCGGTACTTCCAAAGGCCGTGCTGATCACGCCCTCGAACATGATCCAGTCAGTCGGGCGGTACAGAAACATCGGCTCCCAATCGAAAAAGAACGAATTCTGCGACACATGAGAAACGCCGTCGAGGGCGCCGCTTTGCTGGTCATAGTTGAAGCTGCCGCCGGCGGCACCGGCCACAGTGAACGAGTGGGTTCCGAGGTATCGACTGATGGCATCGCCAAACTCCGACGCCGCGATCGGCGCATCGACCTTGGTCTGCAAAGTCTGCACCTGGGCGTTAGTCTGCTGAAGCTCGACGGTCGTCTCCTTGAGCTTCTGATCGGTGGCGTGCAACTGCTGAGTGGTGGTCTCGACCTTTGAATCCTTCGTCTCAAGTTGCTGAACTTTGATCTCGAGCGAGTGAATTACTTCGCGGTCACGCTTGCGCTCCTCGCGTAGCTGACGCATCTCGCTTTTGATTTCCTTGAGATCGGCGGCGCTGCCGTCGCTGTCGGCCGCGCGCGCCAGACCCACCAGTGATAACGCCACGAGGCCAAATGCGAGGAGAAATATCGAGAAGATTCGTCTGCCTGGCATAATTCCCCCAATCAACGTCGAAACGTTCGACAACCGTCGCGGAGCAACATTTGTGCCCAGAAGATCGGCCGTCCCCCGCGCTGAGCATCACGGAGCGTCGGACGATATCTCCGGGAACTTCTGCCATAACGATTGCGTGGCCGCAAGTATCGGTGCGATCGGTTATCAGACGTTCTTATGTGCAGGGATGACCCCTGCACCCAATACTTAAGAGCAGGGGGGGGGCAGGGGTAACCCATGCATCTTAGTATTAAGTTAAAGATGCGCTACATCCGTCGGCGCAATCGATAGTGTTGCCAAGGGAAACAAGCTGTGTGTTCGAAGGATACAGCGGCAGGCAGGGATGGATGCTCGAATTCAGCTGGATGTCAGGCGTTGCATCACGGGGATCGCACGGCACAAAAAGCGGCTGCGGGTGTTGAAGAGCTTGAAATCGAAAACGACGATTGATCCCAAATTTTTCAACATCCTGCTAGAGTCGGCGTGCAATTGTGAGGACGATGAATATGACTACCGCCAAGAAGCCATTAGCGATCGGGGCCGAAAAGGCCCCCGGCACGGGCAAGATCAGAAAACTGACGGAAGAACTGGACCGTGAACAATTCCGGCTGGGGATGCGGTTGCTGGACGCGGCGGTGGCGGGCGCCATTTTGGGCTTCAAGCCGTCGGATCGCGAGATGCGTGCGCAGGCGCAGCGCTGTTGGGAAACTCTGAAGCCGCGACTCAATCAGCATCTGTTGAGCCAAGATGAAACAGTGCTGCCGTGGGCGGAAATTGCGGGCGGCCTTGCTCCCGAGGTGATCGAGCGAATCAAGCAGAGCCACCTCGAAATGCGCTCGCTGATAGCCAAGCTGAACGGAGTGTCGTTCGAGAAAGACGCAGACAAAGTTGTCGCCGTGGCCGGCAAAGCTCTGTGTGTGCTCGCGGTGAAGCTCGACGATTTGATCGATAGCGAGGAAATGCGGCTGCTGCCGGCGCTGAGAAGGATGATGTTCGCGTAGCGCAGGACCAGCCGCCAGCAGGCGGCTTGCAAACGTCTAGTTCGGTGGACTTCGACTACACACCAGAGCAGGAGCAATTCCGCAGCCGGCTGCGCGCATGGATGGAGGCGACGGCGTCGGAACTATTTGGCGGTCTTGTCGAGTCGCCAAGCGTAACAATCGAGAGCCTGCTCTACAGCCGCGACGACGAACTCTGGCAGAAGATCCTCACGTACCATCGGCGGTTGCACGACGCCGGATACCTCGCGCTTCACTGGCCGAAGAATTGGGGCGGCAGCGAAGCCGGGGTAGTCGAGCAATCGATTTACCAGGACGAGGCTTTGCGGCTGGGGCTGCCGCTGTACGGCGCGAACAATTTTGCGGTCGATCGGATCGGCCCGACGATAATGCTGCTCGGCACCGAGGAGCAAAAAAAACGGTACCTGGCGCCGATGCTCACGGGCGAAGAAATCTGGTGCCAGGGATACTCGGAACCCAACGCAGGTTCCGATCTGGCGGGACTTCAGACCCGCGCCGTGCTCGACGGCGACTCGTTCGTGGTCACCGGCGAGAAGGTATGGACCAGCAACGCGCATCGCGCGGCTTACCAGGTGCTGCTGGTCCGCACCGATCCGGCCGCGCCCAAGCATCGAGGAATTTCGTATCTGCTGGTTGACCTGCGCAGTCCGGGAATCACGATCCGGCCGCTCATGCAGATCACCGGCGAGATGGGATTCAACGAGGTCTTTTACGACGGCGTGCGAGTGCCGAAGCAGAACCTGGTCGGCAAGCTGAACGAAGGGTGGCAAGTGTCGATCGCGACGCTGATGTTTCAGCGGGCGTCGGGCGGAGTGCGCCATCCGGTGGAACGCACGATGGGCGAATTGATCGCGCTGGCGAAGACCGTCGCTTTTGACGCCGTGCCCGCGTGGAACAACCCGTACATCCGCCAGAAGCTCGCGCAATTTGCCGCGGAGGCGCGATGTATCCGGCTTGGGCGTTATCGCGCGATGACTGCACAGCTCAAGGGGCGAGTGCCCGGCGCGGAAAGTTCGATCGGAAAACTCTGCGCGACGGAACTCAGCCTGCGCATGGCGATGTTCGCGGACGAGATGCTCGGTGCTTATGCGAATCTGGAGAGCGGATCGTGTGGAACTGTCGAGGGCGGCAAATGGGCCAGCCGGATACTCGCCGCCCGGGAGTTTACGATCGCGGGCGGCACCAGCGAAATCCAGCGCAACATCATCGGTGAGCGCGTGCTGGGCTTGCCGAAGGGCTGACGCTGCGGGTACCGAACGCGCGCCAACCGACGGCGATCGTCGCCGCCAATATTGCGATCCCCCAATCGGCGGGAGCAATCGGGCGGATCATCAGCAGCGTGGCAATCGGCGGCGTCAGCATGAATGCCGGCAGACTGGCAGCTACGGCAAAGATCACAAGCCAGAATCGCCGCTGCTCCGGCGCGCGAACCCGCCACCATCGACGGGTCCCTGCGTACTCCGCCCAGACGAGAAACAGGCTCCCCACCACGGCGACGACCATCGCGACGCTGCGAGCGTAGTTCTCGCCGTCGCGGAGTCGAAGCGCGAAGAGCGCAAGCGCCATCACCGTCAGCAGCGCCCCGGATAATGCCGCACGGTAAGCGGCGGGTTGCTCGACGATCGGCGATGAGGGAGGACGCGGCGGCCGTCGCATCACGTCATCGACGGCGGGCTCTCCCTCGAATGCGAGCGCGGAGACAGGATGTACGATCATCTCGAGCCACACCAAATTCACCGGCAATAGCAGCAGCGGAAGGCCAAAGACCGGCGCCAACAGCGTCAGCGATACCAGCATCACCTTGAAGCCGACCAGATAAAGGAATGCGCGCTGAATGTTGTCGAGCAGAATGCGGCCTTCGCGAATCGTTGCGACCATCGCGGAGAAATCGTCCTCGAGCAGCACGATGTCCGCAGCCGCGCGTGCGACCTCCGTTCCGCGCCGGCCCATCGCCACGCCAATGTCCGCCCGGCGGAGCGCCGGCGCGTCGTTTATCCCGTCGCCGGTCATCGCGACGACTTCGCCCGCGCGCCTCAGGGCCTCGACGATCGCATATTTTTGTTCGGGGCGGATGCGCGCGAAGATGCTGCAGCGGCGAACCAGCCCTTCGAAGGCCGGCTGGTCAACGCTGTCGAGTTGCGCGCCGGTGACGATGCCGTCGTCGCTGTGCGCGATTCCGGCGGCGTCGGCGATTGCGTGCGCGGTGAGCGCGTGGTCGCCGGTAATCAGCTTGAGTTCCACCCCGGCGCGCTGGCATTGTGCCACCGCGTCGGGAACCGCAGCTCTCAGAGGATCGCGAAAGCCGAGCAGGCCGAACAGACGAAGCCCGCGCTCGTCCGACGCGCGCACGCCGTTGAATCCGCCCGGCCGCGCATCGCGGCCGGCGACGGCAAGCACGCGCATGCCGCGCCCCGCCATCTCGGCATTGGCACTCTCGGCGCGAGCGAAATCCGCCTGCGTCAGATCGCAATGCTCGATTATCCCCTCCAGTGCGCCCTTCGCCACGATTCGCTGTGCGCCCTCGGCGCCGTCGCCTTCGCGGCTGCTCCAGACGTGCGACATGTGTTTGCCGACCGGGTCGAACGCGTAGTCGTGCACCAGATGCCATCGCGAGTGAAGCGCATCGACGTTGATCCCGTGCTCCGTGCAATGGGCGAGAATCTTTCTCTCCATCGTGTCGGCGGCTTGAGGCTCGCAGGCGAGCGCGGCCGCCTCGAGCAGCGCATCCTCCGGCATCTCCGGCCCAAGCGGCAGATGCTCCTCGAGCACGAACTCGCCGGCCGTCAGAGTGCCGGTCTTGTCGAGGCAGATGACGGTGGTTGAGCCGAGCGTCTCGACGCTGGCCAAGCGACGCACCAGGACTCCGTGCTGGCTAAGGCGATACGCTCCGATGCTCAGGAACATCGTCAGCACCAGCAGGAACTCTTCGCCAACGGCGGACATCGCGAGACTGACCGCATACAGAAACGCCTTGCCCGCCGGCGCACCGCCGAGCATGCGCACGACAAACAGCAGCGCCGAAACGGTAATCGCCACGCCGACCATCCAGCGCACCATGCGCCCGGTCTTGCGCTCAAGCGGTGTCGGACGCGGGCCGACCTCCGCGACCAGTCGCGCCAGATCGCCATAGCGGGTGCGCTCCCCGGTCGCCGTTACCTCGGCAAACCCCTGGCCTTCGAGCACGCGCGAACCCGCATACACGCGGCTGTCCTCCGAGGCATCCGGCATGGCTCCGGGTGTTTCGCACGGCCGCTTCGAAACGGGTTCCGCTTCGCCAGTGAGCTGCGATTCGTCGAGCGCGAGATTGGAACTCGAACGCACAACCGCATCGGCGTGAACGATGTCTCCCTCTTTCAGGAGCAGCAGATCACCGGGGACAAGGTCCGCAGTCGGAGTCTCGGTCTGGACACCACTGCGAACCACTCGCGCACGCGGCGCGACGACGCCCGCAAGCTTCTTGAGGGCGGTGCGCGATCGCGCCTCGAGGATTACATCGACGGCAAGCACCGGGACGATCGCTGCGAACAGGACGTACGCGTCGATCCGCTCGCCCAGCGCGTAGTAAACCGCGCCGGCCGCGGCCAGCATTACTGCCATCGGGTCGGCGGCGGTTCTGATAAACGCCAGGATTGCAGCGCCGCGCGATGCGCGCACCAAGCGGTTAGGCCCGTACCGCTTCAGGCGCCGCGCCGCCTCGTCGTGACTCAGGCCGCCGAGCTGGTCAGTGGCCGCGGCTGGCAGTTTTATCGCCCCTTTCAATGCAACCTGATCGTCTTTTCGAACTTTCTTACTATTGCAATCCGCCTGCCAAAGAAGTTGGCTTCACAGCGGCAGTCAAATGGCGCGGTCGGATACACTTCAGCGCCTCGACGCTGACGCAGACGGTCTGCAACGCGCTGCGCGTCCGATTTTTGATGAAAATTTTCGCCAGGTTGCCAATCTCCCGTGGCACGAGTAGTGAACCAATTGTATGTGTATTCTTATTCGCTAGCAGCGCAAATAAATGCCGCCTCATAGCGGACGGCGCCGGAGAGTAATAGTCGTGCTGATCCAGGAACTGAGCAGGCAGGAGAGTCTGGACCTGCTGGCCCGCGCGCATCTCGGGAGACTGGCGTGCGCCCATAAGACTCAGCCATACGTTGTGCCGGTCTATTTCGCCTACGACAATGAATACCTCTACAGCTTCTCCACCGTCGGACAAAAGATCGAGTGGATGCGCGCCAACCCCAAGGTCTGCGTCGAAGCAGACGAGGTGGTAAGTCCGCAGCAGTGGATGAGCGTGATCGTCTTCGGCCGCTACGAGGAACTGCCGAACATCCCCGAATGGCGCGGCGCTCGCGAATACGCCCGCAATAAACTGCTGGAACGCAACGCCATCTGGTGGGAGCCTGGTTACGCGAAAACCATACTGCACGACACAGAACGCCCGCTGGCGGCGTTCTTCTACCGCATTCACATCGTCGAGATTACCGGCCACCGTGCCACCCCTGAGCCGGTGGCGCCGCGTGGCGCAAGGCCGACGATGACCGGCCCGATCGGCAGCCAATGGCTGCAAAAAATTCTGCGGCCGATCCGGAAGTAGACTCTGGAGATCGTCCTTCGCCATGGCGCGATGTGACCACATTGTCTCAACGGCGCCGCGGCGATGCTGGGCTTGAGGCTGATTGCAGACGCCTGACGGGTTGCTTCGCGCGCGGCTCGATTCGGCGCCGGTTAAGTCATGACTGGCCGAGATGCCATATCTCGCGAGCGTATTCCGCAACTGCGCGGTCGCTCGAAAACGCGCCAATCCGCGCTAGATTGAGTATAGCCTTTCGCGTCCAGATCTCCGGATGTTGATACTCAGTCGATACCTCTGACTGGATATCAATATACGAGCCGAAATCCGCCATCAGGAAATAGTCATCGCGGTTGACCAGCGCGTCGCGAACCCACCTGAACAGCCCCGGCTCGCCGGGACAGAAGCGATCGGACGCCAACTCATCGAGCACCCGCTTGAGTCGCGGGTCAGCCTCGTAGTAGGCGCGCGGCTGGTATCCACCCTTCAACGTGAGTTCCTCGATCTGATCGGAGGTCAGGCCAAAAATGAATATATTTTCCGCGCCGACGGCTTCGCGAATCTCGATATTGGCGCCATCGAGAGTCCCGACCGTCAGCGCACCATTCATCGCGAACTTCATGTTGCCGGTGCCGGATGCTTCGCGGCCGGCGGTGGAAATCTGTTCGGAAACGTCGGCCGCCGGAATGATTTTTTCGGCGAGCGAGACCCGATAATCCGGCAGGAAGGCGACCTTGATCAATTCGCGTGTTTTCGGGTCGTTGTTGATCACCTGACCGAGGTTGTTGATCAACTTGATGATCATTTTCGCTGCCCAATAGCCGGGCGCCGCCTTGCCCGCGAGCAGGTAGGTGCGCGGCACCGGCGGTTCGACGCCGTCATCGACGAGCCGCAGGTACTGATGCACGATTCCCAGCGCCATCAGGAGCTGGCGTTTGTATTCGTGGATACGTTTGGCCTGTATGTCGAACATCGCGGCAGGATCGATGTCCACCTCGGCGAGCCGATTCACGATTCTGCCCAAGCGCTCCTTGTTGGCGCGCTTGATCGCCCTGAAGCGGTGCTGAAACTCGGCATCGTCCGCGAATTTCTCGACCGCGCTCAACTGCGCGAGGTCGATCGCCCATCCCGCACCGATCGTCGCGTCGAGCAGGCTTGCCAGACCCGGATTCGCCATCGACAGCCATCGCCGTTGCGTGACGCCGTTGGTCTTGTTGCTGAACCGCTCGGGCCAGAGTTGATAAAAATCGGGCACCAGGCGCGTCTTGACAAGTTCCGTGTGCAACTTTGACACGCCGTTCACCGAATGGCTGCCGACGATCGCCAGATGCGCCATGCGGACCTGGACTTCGTAGCCGTCCTGGACGATCGACAGGCGCTTGAGGCGCTCCGGATCGTCGCGCGAGACCGACTCCACGTCCGCCAGAAAGCGCCGGTTGATCTCGTAAATGATCTGCAGATGGCGCGGCACGACTCGTTCCAGCAGGCTCACCGGCCATTGTTCCAGCGCTTCAGGCAGAAGAGTGTGATTAGTATATGCGACGGTGGCGCGCGTAATCTCCCACGCCATCGGCCACTCGAGATCGTACTCGTCGATGAAAACGCGCATCAACTCCGCAATAGTCAATGCGGGATGAGTGTCATTGAGCTGAATAGCCACTTGCGACGGGAAGGCACTGAAATCTTCACCACGAGCGACGAATCCCCCTACAATATCGTGCACCGCGCAGGCCACGAAGAAATATTCCTGCAGTAGCCTGAGCTCGCGGCCCGCAGCCACCGAATCGGATGGGTACAGCACTTTCGAGATGGTCTCCGAAAGCATCTTCTGCTCGACGGCCTTCATGTAATCGCCGGCGTTGAAGATCTGCATATCGAATTCATCTGATGCGCCGGCTGAATACAGGCGGACAAAGTTCACCGTGCGTCCGCCGTATCCCGCGATCGGCAGATCGGACGGCACGCCGACCAACACGCGCCGATCCACCCAGGCCGGATTGTATTCGCCGTTGCGATCGATGCGATGATCGATTCGCCCGTAAACCGGAATCCGGCATGACTGCTCGGGGCGCGCCACCAGCCACGGCGAGGTTTCGCGCTGCCATGCGTCGGGCCGCTCGACCTGGTAACCGTCGCGAATCTCCTGGCGGAACAGCCCGTACTCGTAGTTGATGCCATACGCATAGCCGGGCAGATCGAGGGTCGCCAACGAATCGAGAAAACATGCAGCCAGCCGGCCCAGGCCGCCGTTGCCCAGCGCCGCGTCGGGCTCCTCATCGAACAGGATCTGCAGGTCGATTCCGTTCTCGGCCAGAAAATCGCGGCAGGTGTCGATGATGCCGAGGTTGTAGAGATTGTTTTCCAGCGAGCGGCCGATCAGAAATTCCAGCGACAGATAATAGAGCTTCTTGGAATTGTTGCGATCGAAACGCAAGCGCGTCGCCAGCATCTTTTCGACCAGCATGTCGCGAACCACCATCGCCGTCACGCGATACCAGTCATGCTTCGACAACTCGCTCCGCCGCTTGGCCATCGAGAAACGGATGTGATGATCGGTCAGCTTGTCGAACAGGTTGCGATTGATTTCGGAAAGTGGCGGAACAGTCATTCTTGAGTCGGTCCCGTGGGTCCTCGAGGAATCTCGGAGCAGCCTCCTGGATTATCAATCAGGTTTGCAAACTTGTCGCCAATCAGATCGTGGCACCAATATCGGCAACGCATACATAATGCCGGTTCGCGGCGCCGTTCTCCAGCAGGTCACCGACAAAGAAGCGAACTGACGCTTGACGATTGCGGCTACGCGGTCACGCGATCGAGGAATGCGCGCACGGCGGCGTTGAACGCGGCGGGCTGATCGATATTGGCGGCGTGACCCGCTTGCGCGAGGATCACTTTTTCCGCGCCGGCAATTTTTGTTGACATGTAATCGGCCGACGGCCGGAACTGCTTGTCGTTTTCGCCGACCAGCACCAGCGTCGGCACCGTGATCGCCGGCAGCGATTCGATCACGCGGCCGTCCTTCTGCGCCAGCATCCCGCGCGCCGCATGCGCAAGCCCTTGCGCGCTGCGATGGCGGGCAACGCTCACTTCGGCGCTGGCGCCGGCGGCAGCGAGTCCTTTTTTCTCGTACGCCACTGCCATGCTTTCGGCGAGCCGGTTCCATCCCTCGCGCCCATCGTCTTTCCGGTAGCCCGGACCGGTGTCGAACAGCATCAGCGCTAAAGTGCGCGCGGGATGCGCCAGATGAAACGCCAGCGACATGAAGCCGCCCAGCGACAAGCCTGCGATGACGGCGCGATTCGCGCCGCAAGCGTCGAGCACTGCGCCCATATCCGCGATGGTGGCCTCGTGCGAATAGAGCGCTGGATCGTCGGGCGAGTCGGAGCGGTCGTGGCCGCGCATATCCCAGGCGATCAGGTGGTAGCGGTCCGACAGCGCATCCATCTGACCCTGCCACATGCGAGCGCTGGCGCTGTAGCCGTGCGAGAGCAAAACGGCGGGCCCGGCGCCGCGCTGTTCGTAGTAGATGCGCACGCCATCGCGATCGAGATAAGCCATAGTCAGTTCATCCTCGTGCTGTGACGATAGCGGGAGCATCGTGGCGGATGCCCCCGCTTTTTTGGCCGATAAAAAATCGCGAGACGAATCCTTAGTGGATACCGCCGCCGCGCTGCATCACAGCCAGCGCTTCGCCCATCTCGGCGAGCCCCTTCTTTACCGACGGGCGGGTCTGGACGTGGGTCCACCATGCCGCGAGCTTCGGATGTCCGTCGAGCGGTATGACCCCGAAGACCGGCATCAGGTTGGTCACGAAGAACATCGTGGGCACGAGCGCACAATCGGCGAGCGTGAAGTTGGCGCCGCAGGCGAAGCCGCCGCCCGCGAGCATCTTTTCGAGCTGGTCGAGCCGGTTTTTGAACTCGGCCACCTTTTCGCCGATGAGTTTTTCGTCGCGAGTTTTCGGATCCATCTGGCTGAACAGCGCACGCAGGGGAGGCTCGAAGTAGAGGTCGTGGAATCGGGTCAGGATTCGCACTTTGGCGCGGTCCTCGGGGCTCTTGGGAAGCAGCGGCGGAGTCGGGTACTTGTCCTCGAGGTACTCGTTGATCACCTCGGACTCGGGGATGAGCAGGCCGTCGACGTCGAGCGCCGGGGTTTTACCGAGCGGATTGACCTTCGCGTATTCGGCGGAGTGAAGATCGCCGCCGGGAATCGGCGCCATCTCGATGTTGAGTCCCTTTTCGTAGATGACGAGCCGGCACTTGGTGGCAAAGTTCGAGAGATTCATGTTGTAGAGCTTCATCGTCGTCAATTCCTCGCGGGCTTGAATTTCAAACTCGCTTATCGCAGACGACCGCGGGCCGCGCAAGCCGCGGCGGCCATGCCCCAGACTGCGACACCCAAGTGACGGTTCCGCAACTTTCGGCTCCTCGTTCCGGGCGCTTCTTCAAGCTTTCCCCAAGTCCGGTGGATGGCCCAGTGGTTGCTTAGCCAGTTGCGCAGTTCTAAAAGGGGGAAACCATGAAGACAGCAAAAGGGAAGATCAGCGCTGGTTGTAAGCCTCTAATCGCTCAGCGGCGCCCCGGAAGCGAACGACGGGCGACGGCGCTGCTGGCTGCGTTTATCGCCGCGGCTGCGCTTGGTACCACACCCTGCAGTCCGGGTTTCACAGCCGAGGCGCAGGCAGCGCCGCCGCCCGCGACGGTGGTCGACAACACGCGGGTCTCCGATCCCATTACCGGCTTTGCCATTAACGACGATTTCACGCGAGTGTTGTTCACCAACAAACCCGCCCCGGTGACCAACATCGGAAGGACGGACAAAGTCTACCAGGGCAAACTCGTTCAGGCTCGCGCATTCATGAGCGCAACCAAACTCTACCAGCCGGCACTGCCGGCGATAGACGACGCGCATTTTGTGGGCAGCGATGATCCCGGTTCCAGCACTTACGATCTGGTGGCAATGCGCTGCAAACCCTCGGACCCCAGCCAGGTGCAGCCGAGAATGGCCAGCTGGCCGAATGTATTCGCGATGGCAACTTCGGATCTGGCGGACTTGATGGGATACACGCCCGCCGACTGCCCCACGCCTGACCTCGACTCATCCTATCCGGTTGACCAACGGGTGTACTGTGCTTCTCAGGGTTTTTCCGACCAGGAAAACACACAGGTCCCATTGGTGTTGCAAAACGCTGTCGATACCGGCGCCACCATCTTTCAATTTACAGGCACTCCCTTCCTACCCACTACCAGCACCACGGGGGCCAACGTTCTCTATGATCTGTACGGGATCGGGCCAGCCTTTTCCGGCCTGGGCTACTCAGTCGAAGACAGTTACCTCGTAAGCAAAGGAGGAAACGTTCCCCTCACCGCCGCCCAAGCGCTCGAACAGTCCGTGGTCACCGAATATATGGTGATGAACGTGCCGCTAAAAGATGCCAACTGCCGATGTGTCCGAGTACCACCCTACCCTAACCGGGATATTAGTCTGCTACATTGGGACCGCCTATGGACCAAGGGCAAGCTTGATTCGACTGATGGCCACTGCGTCGTGCGCGCACGCCTGCCCTGAACCAGGTACATGCCCGACGGCGCGCTGATCCCAATCACTTTCTCTTAAGTACCCGATCGGGGACATTCGTGCTCGGGGCTGCAGGTGGCGGTGCGAAATGAGCGGACCGAAAGGACAACACTTCCTCGCTAGGCAGGCGCATCTGCGCTTTTTCTGTCGGCCGAGCAAAAGGGGACAAATTTATCTGTATCAGCGCGGCAAACAACCGGTGCTTACCAGCATTGCGAACGTCGCCAAGGAGGGGCATCTCTATTCGTTTAAGGATCCTTCCGGCCAGTTCAACGATACCATCGAAATCCAGGTGTTCGCACCGCTCGATACCTGGATTCTTCCCATCGTAGAGAAGCTGAATAAAGAGCAATTACGGGTGCGGCTCGATCGCGCGGAAGCGGAAACCCTGATCGTGTTTCTCGCCTTCCAATTGGTCCGAACCCCAGCGTTTCGAGACGATCTTTACCGGTTCGACGCCGATATGGCGGCCAAAGTCCGAACGTGCGTAAAGCTAGAAGAAATGAAGGAACTCCTCAGACGCGAAATTGGCGTGACGCCTCCAGACGACGAAGTTCTACATTTCTGGGAGAGCGCAAGCCAGAGAATCATTGAACAGTTATCGGCCAAAGATTACTGGCTCCGGAATATCGGCCGATTCGCACGGCGCTTCGTAGATGCGATAGGCGTCAAGCGCCCTGTAATACTCCGGTCGCCATATGAATACTTCGTTACGTCCGACTACCCTGTGGTTATCAATCATGGACTGGGCTTAGGCGGCTCGGATCTCTATTTTCCTGTGGGCTCGCATACTGCGCTGTACTGTTATGCAAAGCCGGAGCAGGAATTGGGACCAACGATCGACGTTCCACTTATTCGAGTTCGTAGCCAGGAGGCACGTGCGCTGAACAAACGCGCAATGCTCTCGGCCGAAAGATATATGTATGCGGCGATTGGACGAGATGGGCTACGCCAACTCTTCGACAGAACCGCGCCGCCTCAGCGAATGAAAGCACCCTCAGCTTCTGAAATTCTGGCGGCCGGTTAGGCCTCCGGTTTTCGAGTGAATGGCTCAATGTCTCTGTTGTAGGCCAGCGTCGAGCCGCGCCATCGGCGCCAAGTTTTTCGTTCGGCACAGCGGCGTGTCAGCGATGACACCGATGGCGAATGGTTTCGCCTCTTCGCCCTCCCCTTTTTAACAGGGCGATGCCCGCCTCTTTATAGACGGGAAGTCCGAAACCTGCGTGAGGTTTCGGGAACGCTTTAGTGCGCGGGGTCAGCGGCCGCCTTCTTCTTGCTTGATTACGAAGATCAGCGACTCGGCGAAATCGTCAGGATGCTCGAGTTGAGGGTAGGGACCGGAGGTCTTGAAGACTACCGTGGCCGAACCAGGCATCGCAGCGTGCAGCGCCTCGCCCTCGGCGGCCGAGAAGAACGGATTTTTCGCGCCCCAGATTATGATCGTGAGCGTGTTGAAGACCTGGCCGATTTTGGAGCGGATGTGCGCTTCGTCGCGGGGCACGGAATCGATCATGTCGGTCTCGGCCTGAAGGTCGTTGCTGAGTTCACCCATCATGCGCTGGTAAATGAATTCGGGCATCGGGGGCAAATCGAAGAAGCTCGCCTCGACCTGCGCGCGGATCGCGTCGGGCGTCGTCGGCAGCATCCCCTTGCGAAGTTTTTCAGCGCCGCGCGCACCCACCAGGCCGCCCGACACCAGGACCATGCGCTCGACTTTGTCGGGGTGCTCGACGGCGTAGTAGAGCGCGACGTCGGCGCCGAGATCGTTGCCGACCAGGTTGACGTGATCGAGCTTCATCTCGTCGATCATCTGCGCAACCGCCTCGGCCTGGTACGCGATCGAATATTTGACCTGCTTGTGATCGGATGAGGCGAAGCCGGGCAGGTTGGGCGCGATCACTTTGTAGTGCGCGTCTGCCACCAGCGGCATGATCCCGCGCCACACCAGCGCGGCGTTCGGACCGAGCCCGTGAATCATCACGACCGGCTCCTGTTCCGAATAGCCGCCGGTGATGAGGTAGGTGATCAGCCCGTCCTTCAGCGCAAGATCGTTCTCGGCTACCCCGGACCATCCCAGGCGCGAGATCTGAATCCAGCGCAGGACATCGATGGGCCGCAGGTACATCGCAGCCGCGAAAATTCCGAGAAAAATGGCGGCCAGCGGGCCCGCGATATTGATCCAGGTATGGCGGCGGACTTGCGGAGTGAGATTCTCGGCGCGAATGTCGGCTTCGGTCGGCGTGCGGGCTGGTTGCGATTTGATTGGCTCAGCCACTGCGTTCGATCGAGGCGCGCTATTTTTTCGGCGGCGGCGCTGGCGCCGGCGCCACGGCCGATGTCGTGACGCCGTCGGAAGTCGCGGATGCGCCGGCGGACGCGCCGGGCGACGCGGAGGCCTGCGCCGCCGGGGCACCGCCCGAAGAGGCAGACGCAGAGGCGGAGGACCCCGACGCGGACGCGGCCTTGCGGGCAGACTTCGTCACGTGCGAGGCCCGGCGCCCGTGAGTTGCCGCGGCGCGGTCTCGTCGCATTTGATCGAGATGATCGGCGACGCGGTTGATTTCCCGGGTCGCGTCTTCAACGGCCCTGGTCGCGCGATCTGCCGCCTCGGTCGCTTTGTTTGCGGCCTCGGTTGCCTGGGCCACGGACTGTTCGGCGTGCGCGGCGGCTTGCTCAGCCTTGGCGGCCGCGGCTTCGGCCTGCGCCGCCTGCTGCTCGCCTTGCGACGCGCATCCGGCGACAGCGATCGCGAGGACCAGGACCGGCAATATGGAAAAAAGTTGGCGCATCGACGACACTCCTCAGCGCTGAGCGAACGCCGCAACCACGCGAAGGTCGGGCAGTGGCGAGCCGTCGGCCCGGATCGGCAGGAGGCAGACGTGAGAGGCGCCGGCCTTCAGGTGCGCGGCGATACGATCGCGAATCTTGTCCTCGGCGCCCCACGCCACGATGGCGTCGACCAGCCGATCGGAGCATCCGTTTTCGAATTCCTTGTCAGCCCATCCGAGCGCTTTGAGGTTGTTGGTGTAGTTGGGCAGGCGTGGAACGTAGGTCTTCATGTACTCGCGCGCCGCGCTGCGGGCTTTGGCGGCGTCGGTTTCGAGGATGACGGCCTGCGCCGCGCATAGCATCGCGTTCGGCCCGATTTGCGCGCGTGCCTTTGCGGTGTGCTCGGGCGGAACAAAGTAGGTGTGCGTGCCGTTAGCTTCGGCCGCCGACAGCGCGAGCATCTTGGGATGCAGCGCGGCGAGCACCACGGGCACCGGCTCCTTGGGCGCCGGCGCCAGGTAGAGCGCGTTCTTCATCTTGGGCAGATATTCTTTCATGTAGCTGTAGGGCTTGTCGTAGCTGTGGCCGCGCAGGTTGGTGACGAGCGGCTTGTGACTTACGCCGATGCCGAGCACGAAGCGGCCGCCGGAAAGTTCGGCGACGGTTTTCGACGCGGCCGCCATCGTAACCGCGTCGCGGGCCCAGATGTTCGCGATGCCGGTTGCGATGGCGAGGCGATCGGTATGGCTGAGCAGGTACGCGGCGTGCGCGAACGGCTCGCGGCCGACGGCCTCGGGGATCCAGAGCGCCTTGTAGCCATTCTTCTCGACCAGTTTGGCGAACTCGGCGGTGTCCGCCGCGGGCATCGCGTCGAGGAAGAACCATATTCCGACTTTTCCAATATCCATGGCTCTAGTAAGTAACGCGTCCGAGAAAAATGAACAAGGCAGCGGCATGGGTGATCCCTGCACTCAGTATTAAGGCCGCCCGCCGTTGNNTGGCGGGCGCGGCCCCTGCCAATGGCCTAATACTGCGCTGCCGTCGCCACGGGCAGGGGTGACCCCTGCACTCAGTATTAAGATAAGAAAATCGGCACCGCCGCGGGATGGGGACAGAGTATACCCTGAGCGAAGTCGAAGGGCCCTGTTAGAACAGGTATGTTTCGTCGAGCGCGCAAATGTGCGCAAAATCCTGACTGGAAGCCCGCTCGATTATCGTCATGATTCTCGCCAGAGGTACGAATATCCATGAACGATGAAACTTCAGTCGATCCGTTGATAGTTCGCCGCGAGGCTCCGCTTGGATGGCTGGTGCTGAACCGGCCGCAAGTCCGCAACGCGCTCAATCTTAGGACCTGGCAGCGGATTGCGGAAGGTGTCGCGGAACTGGCGAGCGACGACGCGGTTCGCGTGATCGTCATGCGCGGCGGGACGCCGCAGGCGTTTATCGCGGGCGCGGATATCTCGGAGTTCCCTGCCCTGCGATCCGATGCGGCGCAGGCGCGTGCGTATCGCGACGCGCCCAACAATGCAATCGCGGCGCTGGTCGAATGCCGCAAGCCGATCGTCGCGATGATTTCCGGGGTATGTATCGGGGGCGGCGTGCAGGTCGCACTCGCATGCGACATCCGGATAGCGGCGCGCGGGACGCGCTTCGGGGTTCCAGCCGCGCAGCTTGGACTGGCGTATCCGCTGGAAGGCGTCATCATGCTCGCGCATACGGTGGGCCCCGCCAACGCGCGTGATATCCTGCTGTCGGCGCGGCTGTTCGACGCGGAAGAGGCTCTGCAGATGGGGTTAATCAACCGCGTAGTCGATCCCGAAAAGCTCGAGGAAAACGTGCGCGACTACGTGCTCAAGATGGCGAGCAACGCGCCGCTGACGATGGCTGCGGCCAAGCTGGCGATTGGAGAGAGCCTCAAAGATCGCGAGGAGCGCGACGTGAAGGCGGTTTCGGCGATGGTCGCGCGATGCTTCGACAGCGAGGACTATCGCGAGGGCGTGCGCGCATTTCTGGAAAAGCGCCGGCCGAATTTCAGGGGCCGCTGAGCAGCTGGATTTATCGGGTCGAATCGAGAAGCGGGAGGTAATCTGACGATGAGCGAAACAACCGCGCCCGGGGCGTCGCAGAATTTCTACTTCAATCCGTGGGACGAGAACTTTCGCGCCAATCCGTATCCGCATTACAAGCCGTTGCTCGCAGGTGGGCCGCGAATTATCGATTTGTTCGGGCCGGTCGCGATGGTCACTCGCTACGCCGACGTGATGGCGGTGCTGCGCGACCATGCGCACTTCTCGAGCGAGCGGCCGCGCGATCCCGCCGAACCGCCGAACGAGGGACCGTTTGCCGGCGCACGCACGATGCTGTTTTCCGATCCGCCGACGCATACCCGGCTGCGCCGCCTGGTCTCGCGTGATTTCACGCCGCGGCGAATCCGCGAGCTCGAACCGCGAATCCGCGAGATCGCGAAAAATCTCATCGACCATGCCCAGCGCAAGGGCGAGCTCGAAGTGATGAGCGGGGTTGCCAACGCGCTGCCGGTGATGGTTATCGCAGAGATGCTCGGCGTGCCGCCGGACCATTACGAACAGTTCAAGCATTGGTCCGACACGGTGGTATCGGGCGACAACACTCTGCCGGGGACTCCGCTGCCGGAGGAATTTCATACGGCGATCAAGGCGCTGCGCAGCTATTTCGCTGAAGAGATTGACCGGCGGCGCAAGAATCCCGGCGCCGACCTGATAAGCGCGCTGGTCGCCGCGCACGACGACGCCGAAGCGATGAACGCGGACGAATTGCTGGCGTTCGTGCTGCTCCTGCTGCTGGCGGGCAATGAGACCACGACCAATCTGATCGGCAACGGGATGCTTGCGCTCGGGCGCAATCCCGCGCAGATGAATCTGCTGAGGCAAAGGCCGGAGCTGATGGCCAGGGCGATCGAGGAGATCCTGCGCTACGACGGACCGGTGCAGTCCACCGTTCGCTTCACGAAGGAAGACATAAATCTGGGCGGGACCAAGCTGCCGGCCAACCAGGGATGCTTCATAATCCTTGCCGCGGCAAATCGTGATCCCGCGCAGTTCGAAGATCCCGATCGTTTCGACATCACGCGCGAGCCCCGCGACCACGTCGCGTTCGGCGAGGGCATCCACTTCTGCATCGGCGCGCCGCTGGCGCGGATGGAGGGTGCGATCGCGATCGGCGCGATGCTCGAGCGCTTTGGGCGGCTGCGGCTGAAAGATCCCGCGATGAAACCGGCTTACAAGGGGTCGTACTTTCTGCGCGGTCTCGAGTCATTGCCGGTAGCGATCGATTGAATCCCGATGATCGATCCCGCGTCGCGCCGGATTTGAAATCCGAAACCGCGGCTGCGCCTGAGGAAGCGGGCAAGAGTATCCACCTTGGGCTGTTCGGCAGGACGCCGCCGTTCACCAGGCGGCAGCGCCGGGTGTTCTTGATCGCGTCGACGGCGGGATTTTTCAACGAGTACGATCGCGCGCTGTTAAGTCTCGCGCTCAAGCAGATCCAGGCGGGGCTCAAGATCGCGGAGTCGCAGCTTGGCGCGGTGCTCTCGGTGATCCGGCTCGGCTACCTGCTGACGTTGCTGCTCACGCCCTTTGCCGACGTGTTCGGGCGCCGCCGCCTGCTGCTCTACACGGTGATGGGCTACACGGTCTTCACGGGGCTGAGTGCGGTCGCGCCGGGAGAGCGGACGTTCGTCATGTTCCAGATTGTCGCGCGCGCGTTCGCGGGCGCCGAAGCCGCGGTCGCGATGGTGATAGTGGCGGAGGAAGTTGACGCTGCGCATCGCGGATGGGCCATTGGGCTGCTCGGCGCGGTGTCGTCGATCGGCTACGGCCTGGCCGCGATCGTGTTCGCGTTTATCAACGTAATTCCGTACGGATGGCGCGGGCTATACGCGATCGCGCTGGTGCCGCTGGTGCTGATCATTCCGCTGCGCCGCGTGCTGCCTGAAAGCGCGCGCTTCGAGAAAGAGGAACTCGAAGGGCTGCGGCCGGTGAAGGTCTGGCAGCCGCTCGTGCAGTTATATAGCGCGTACCCGGGACGGCTGATGATGATGGTGTCGGTCGCGTCTCTTGCCTCGATGGGCGGCAGCGCGGCGGCGCTTCTGTTTCCGAAGTTTCTGCAGGATACGCATCATTGGTCGCCGGGCAACGTCTCGTCGTTGTTTTTCTTCGGGGGTGCGCTCGGAATATTGGGCTCGATTATTGCGGGCCGCCTGAGCGACCGCTATGGCCGGCGCGTGATGGGCGCGGCGTTCATGTTCCTGTCGCCTCTGCTGACTATCTGGATGTACACGGCGCCGGGTTGGTCAATTGTTCCGGCATGGATACTGGAAGAATTTTTCGACATCGCGGCGGTCACAATCCTCAATGCGTACAGCGCGGAGTTGTTTCCGACCTCGTATCGTTCGACGGCGGGAAGCGCGCTGGCGGTGGCGGGCACGACCGGCGGCGCACTGGGGCTGTTGTTCGAGAGCGTGCTGTTCAATATCACCGGATCGCATGCGCGAGATGTCTGCTACCTGACGGTCTTCTGGATAATCGCGCCGGCGATCATTTGGTTCTTTCCTGAGACCTCGGGACGAGAGCTCGAGGAAATCTCGCCGGAAGCGAATGCGATTTGATTTCGCAGGGCTCATCGACGCGCTAGATTTGCGCCTGAGCATGGGAGCAACGTTGCATCGCCGCTTGCCCGTCCGATTCGGCCCGTTTGCGATCGTGGTCATAATGCTCGCGTTGCTCGGATGCGCGCGCGGTCCATGCGTCACCATAGTCGGCGCTGACGGCAAGCCGCGCGCCACAGTTGCGGTCGAAGTGGCGAACACGGGGGCGCAGCGCGAGCTCGGCCTGATGTATCGCAAGCATCTCGAGGAGAATGCGGGGATGATCTTTGTTTTTCCGGATGCGGCGCGCCGGAAATTCTGGATGCACAATACGGTGATTTCGCTCGACATGATTTTTGCGGACGCGGCGGGCCGGGTGCTGGGAATCGTCGCGAACGCGGAGCCGTTTTCCGACAAGCCGGTCGGCGTCGAGGGTGACTCGGAGTATGTGCTCGAAGTGAACGGCGGTTTCTGCGCGAAAAACGCAGTCAAGGCCGGCGACCGATTGGATTTCTCGGGATTTTCAACCCACGCCTCGGAATAATCGGGCGCTTTAACCCGCCGCGAACATGCGGTATCTATGCTTGCCGGTGGCGCGTGACGGGCGCGTCTTTGTCCGGCGTCTATCCAGCTTGATCGTGGTTGTGAAAAATGGGCCTTAAAGAAAATCTCGAACGACTTCAGCAACTCACGCGCGAGGCGGAAACGGCCGGCGGCCTGGATCGGCTCAAGAAGCAGCGCGCCAAGGGCCGCATGACCGCGCGCGAGCGGGTCGAGTTTCTCCTCGACCGCGGATCGTTCGTCGAGATCGACAAGTTCAAGACGCATCGAATCACCGACTTCGACATGGCGGAGAAAAAAATCCCCGGCGACGGCGTCGTGACGGGCTTTGGCACGATCGACGGGCGGCAGGTGTGCATCTTCAGCCACGATTTCACGGTCTTCGGCGGCAGCCTGTCGGGCGCGTTCGCGGAGAAGGTCTGCAAGGTGATGGACCTCGCCATGAAGACCGGATGCCCGGTGATCGGGCTCAACGACGGCAGCGGCGCGCGAATCCAGGAGGGGGTCGTGTCGCTGGCCGGCTACGCGGATATTTTTCTGCGCAACGTAATGTCGTCGGGAGTGATCCCGCAGATTTCCGCGATCATGGGGCCGTGCGCCGGCGGCGCGGTGTATTCGCCGGCGATGACGGACTTCGTCGTGATGGTGCGCGATACGTCGTACATGTTCATCACCGGGCCCGACGTGATCCGGGCGACCACGCACGAAGAGGTCACGATGCAGGAGCTTGGCGGCGCCGATACGCATAGCCAGAAGTCGGGCGTGTGCCATCTCGAGGCCGACGACGACGCGGGCGCGCTCGCGATGATCCGCGAGCTGCTTTCATATATGCCGTCGAACAATGTCGACGACCCGCCATTCGTGGCCAGCGGCGACGACCCCGCACGCTGCGACGGCGCGCTCGATTCGATCGTCCCCGAAAATCCCAACAAGGCTTACGACATGGGCGAGATCCTCCGGCGCGTGGTCGATGACGGGCAGTTCCTGGAAGTGCAGAAGGACTACGCGCACAACATGCTGATCGGGTTCGCGCGGCTCGGCGGCTACTCGGTCGGCGTGGTCGCGAATCAGCCGGCCTTTCTGGCGGGATGCCTCGATATCGACTCGTCGGTGAAGGCGGCGCGATTTGTGCGCTTCTGCGACGCGTTCAATATTCCAATCGTCACGTTCGTGGATGTGCCGGGCTTTCTGCCCGGTACGTCGCAGGAGTTCGCCGGAATCATCAGGCATGGCGCGAAACTGCTCTACGCTTTCTGCGAGGCCACCGTGCCGAAGGTGACGGTGATAACGCGCAAGGCTTACGGCGGTGCGTACGACGTCATGTCGTCAAAGCATATTCGCGGCGATTTCAACTTTGCGTATCCGAGCGCCGAAATCGCGGTGATGGGACCCGAGCAGGCTATCAACATTGTTTTTCGCAACGAGCTCGCCAAGGCCAAAGACGCAGTCGCCGAGCGCGCGCGGCTGGCCGAGGACTATCGCAAAACTTTTGCCAATCCGTTCAAGGCGGCTGAGCTTGGCTATATAGATGAAGTGATCATGCCGCGCGACACGCGTCCGAGGCTGATCGGCGCACTGAAGGCGCTCGCGAACAAGCGCGACAAGAATCCGCCGCGCAAGCACGGCAATATTCCGCTTTGAGGAAGAGCGTCGGGACCGGCCGTCGCGCACGGTTAGCTCGCGTGGGCTGGATTCTGTATACAATTTGGAGAGCGTGAGCCCGGTCTGAAAGATGGCCGGGAGCCAGGGAAGATTGATGTTCAAGCGGATTCTAATCGCCAACCGCGGAGAGATCGCGGTACGGATCATCCGCGCATGCCGCGAGTTGGGAATCGAATCGATCGCCGTCTACTCCGACGCCGATCGCGCCGCGCTGCACGTGCGCGAAGCCGATCACGCCTACCCGGTCGGTCCGGCGCCCGCGGCCCAGAGCTATCTTAACACCGCGAAAATCCTTGAAGCCGCGAAATCTTCCAGGGCCGACGCGGTTCATCCGGGTTACGGCTTTTTCTCCGAACGCGCCGCGTTTGCGCGCTCGGTGCAGCGCGCAGGACTGACCTGGATCGGGCCGCCGCCCGACGCGATCGAGCGGATGGGCGACAAGGTCGAGGCGCGCAAATTGATGTCGTCGGCGGGAGTGCCGGTCGTGCCGGGTTCGCCGGGGACGTTGGAGACCGAAGCGGAAGTAGCCGCGTTCGCGAAAACGATCGGGTTTCCAATCATGGTGAAGGCGGCCGCGGGCGGCGGCGGCAAGGGTCTGCGCTTCGTCGAGAACGCCAAAGACCTCGCGTCAGCGGTGCGCACGGTCGCCAGCGAGGCCAGGTCGTCGTTCGGCGACGGGCGCCTTTACGTCGAGAAATTTCTCAAGCAGCCGCGCCATATCGAAGTGCAGTTGCTCGCCGACGCGCACGGCAACATTGTCCATGTCTTCGAGCGCGAATGCTCGATTCAGCGGCGCCATCAGAAGGTCGTCGAGGAATCGCCGTCGCCGTTCATCACGGCGAAGATGCGGGCGGAAATGGGCAAGGTAGCGGTGCGGGCGGCCAAGGCGGTGAACTACGTCAGTGCGGGAACGATCGAGTTCCTGGTCGACGCGCAGCACAACTTTTATTTCCTCGAGATGAACACCCGCATCCAGGTCGAGCATCCGGTGACCGAGCTGGTGACGGGCGTGGACCTGGTGCGCGCGCAAATCGAAATCGCCGCGGGCGCGAAGCTGCCGTTCAAGCAAAAGGATCTCACGCAGCGCGGATGGGCGATCGAGTGCCGAATCTATGCGGAAGATCCGGCGGCCGGCTTCGCACCGGCACCGGGAAAGATCGAGACGCTCAGATTTCCAGACGGTCCGGGCGTGCGCAACGACGCGGGTGTTTATGCGGGCGCCGAAGTGCCGGTCTTTTACGACCCGATGATCTCCAAGCTGGCGGTGTGGGGCGCGGATCGCGAGCAGGCGGTCGACAGGATGCGGCGCGCGCTCGGCGACTTCGTAATTTCCGGAGATCTGCGCACCAACCTCGACTTCCATCGCTGGCTAATGACGAATCCCAGGTTTTTGAAAGGTGATTTCGATACCTATTTTATCGACCGCGAGTACCATCCGAATGAAAACGGCGCCGCGCCGCACGGCGCGGAGCTGGCGGCGATTTTTCTCGCGGCGATCGCAGCGCAAAAAAACGCCAACCACAGCAACGGCGCCGGCACGCAGCCGGCGGCCGCGCCGAATGCGTCCGCATGGCGGATGATCGGCCGGCTTGACACACTGCGGAGATAGCCGGGACTCTTATCGATGCGATACCTCGCGACTCTTGGCGGCCAGGAACACGAAATCGAGATCGAAGAGCTCGCCGCGGACTCGTTCGCGATTCGTTTCGGTGAGAATCGTTTCGAAGCCGATTTGCGCAGGGTCGGCCCCGGGTCCTTTTCGGTGATTATCAACAATCGCTCGTTCGATTTTGACGTGGCGCGCGACGGCGAGGAGACCGTCGTCGCATCGCGGATCGGATCGACGCGGCTCACGGTCGCAGATCCGGCGCGACGGACGGCGCGTGCGGCCGGCAAGCGGCGCGAGGTCAGCGGCCGCGTGGAAATAAAATCCGCGCTGCCGGGCCGGATCGTCAATGTGCTGGTCGCGCCGGGAGACGAAGTCAAGGCCGAACAGGGAATCATCATCGTCGAAGCGATGAAGATGGAAAACGAAGTCAAAGCGCCCAAGGCCGGCAAAGTCGTGGAAGTGAAGGTGGTCGCGGGCCAGGCGGTCGAGAAGGGCCAACTGATGATTGTCATCGAATAGGCGAGCCAGCAGGACTGGACTGGTAGAGGCGAGTTACGATGCCTGAAGACGATCGCAAAATCGCGTCCGCCCGCAAGGATTGGGAGGAACGCAAGCTCAATCCTTCCTTGAAGCGCGGCGCCGAGCGCAAGCCGAAGTTCGTCACCAGCTCGGGAATCGAAATCAAGCGGGCGTACGATCCCGAAGACCTCAACGACTTCGATTTTGTCAGCGAGCTGGGCTTTCCCGGCGAGTATCCGTTTACGCGCGGCGTGCAGCCGACGATGTATCGCGGACGGCTGTGGACGATGCGCCAGTACGCGGGCTTCGGCAGCGCGGAGGAATCGAACCACCGCTACCGCTACCTGTTCGAGCAGGGTCAGACGGGGCTGTCGGTCGCGTTCGACCTGCCCACGCAGATGGGCCTTGACTCGGATCATCCGCTGGCCGAGGGCGAGGTCGGACGCGTCGGCGTGCCGATATGCTCGCTGGCCGACATGGAGACGCTGCTCACCGAACTGCCGCTCGACAAGATTTCCACCTCGATGACGATCAACTCGACCGCGTCGATCCTGCTGGCGTTGTATCTGGTCGCGGCGGAGCGCCGGGGTGTGGGCTGGGACAAGGTCAACGGCACCATCCAGAACGACGTGCTGAAGGAATACGTCGCGCGCGGGACGTACATCTATCCGCCGCGCGGCTCGATGCGGATCATCACCGACATTTTCAGTTTTGCGACGAAGGAAGTTCCCAACTGGAACACGATATCGATCTCCGGCTATCACATCCGCGAGGCCGGCTCGACCGCGGCGCAGGAACTCGCATTCACGATTGCCGACGGGATCGCATACGTTGATGCCGCGCTAAAGGTGGGGTTGGAAATCGACGCGTTTGCGAGCCGGCTATCGTTCTTCTTCAACGTGCACAACAACTTCTTCGAGGAAGTCGCAAAGTTTCGGGCGGCGCGGCGGCTGTGGGCGAAAATAATGAAGGAGCGCTTCGGAGCGAAGGATGAACGCTCGATGATGATGCGGTTTCATGCGCAAACCGCGGGCTCAACCCTGACCGCGCAGCAGGTGGAGAACAACGTCGTGCGCGTGACGATGCAGGCGTTGGCGGCGGTGCTGGGCGGAGCGCAATCGCTGCACACCAACTCCAAAGACGAGGCGCTCGCGCTGCCGACGGAAGCCTCGGTGCTGCTCGCGCTGCGCACCCAGCAGCTTATCGCGCACGAGTCGGACGTGGCGGACACGATCGATCCGCTCGGCGGTTCGTACTACGTCGAACGGCTGACGACAGAGCTCGAAAAAAAGGCGGTCGAGTACCTGTCGAAGATCGACGACTTTGGCGGCGCAGTCGCCGCAATCGAGCGCGGCTACATGCAACGCGAAATTCAGAACGCCGCATTTATTTATCAGCGCGAGATTGAAACCAGGCAGCGAATTATCGTAGGGGTCAACCAGTTCACCGGGGGCGGCGAACCGCCGGGGGAAATTCTGCGGGTCAAGCCGGAGCTCGAGGCGAAACAGAAGGCAGGCGTTGCGCGCGTGCGGGCGCAACGAAACTCGGAGACGGCGACGAAGGCACTCGCGCGGGTCGAGGCGGCGGCGCGCGACGGGCAAAATCTGATGCCGCCGATAATCGATGCGGTGCGCGGATGGTGCACGCTTGGAGAAATCTCGGACGCGATGCGCAAGGTGTTCGGCGAGTACGTACCGGTGAATACGGTGTAGCATGGCGTTGCGCGGGCAGATTCATATCGAGCAGAGCGCAGTCGCAAAGGGGGCGGCGCGTGGCGGATTTCGCGGGCGTCGCAAAGCAACTGGAATTATGACAACTAACCGCGGCGAACCGCGCAACCGATCGGAGAGAAAATAAATGGGGCCGATCCCGAAGGGGACATTTTTGACCAAGGGTGTGGGCCGGCACCGCGAGAAGCTGACTTCTTTCGAGCTGGCGCTGCGTTCCGCGGGAATCGCCGAGTTCAACCTCGTGCGCGTCAAATCGATTTTCCCGCCCAACTGCAAACTGCTCAGCCAGCAGGAAGGCTTGAAGTACCTGACGCCGGGGCAGATCGTTTTTGCCGTGATGAGCGATAACGCGACCAACGAACCGCATCGGCTCATAGCGTCGTCGGTGGGCGTCGCGCTTCCCAGCAATCCCGCCCAGTACGGATACCTGTCCGAGCATCACAGCACGGGCGAGACGGATCAGAAGGCGGGCGACTACGCGGAGGATCTGGCGGCGATGATGCTGGCGACGATTCTCGGCATCGATTTCGATCCGAATCTGAGCTACGACGAGCGCAAGGATCTGTGGCGGATGTCGGACAAAATCGTAACGACGCGCAACGTCACGCAGTCGGCGATAGGCGATCGCGACGGGCTGTGGTCGTCGGTGGTCGCCGCGGCGGTGTTCGTCGATATCCCCAACGGCAAGTAGTTCGCCAGCGTTCCGCAACGCGCCGCCGGCCGCAAACCGTCCCGGCAAAAATTCAATCCGCTACGGATGCACGTCGAGGAATTCCTTGAAGCCGCTCCGATCGTGCGGGCCCAGGATTAACATCTCGAGAACCGCCATCCCCTGGCGCGAACCCATTTTCGCCTCGCATACAGCCTCGATGTGCTGATGAAAGAAATCGCGCTCGTCGACGTCGGCGATTTTTACCGAGTCGTAGGTCGAGACGTCGGGGCCGACGTACATTCCGTGCCCCCACTTCGGATGAAAGTAGCCGATGCCCTGCATGTAGAAGTTGTACAGCGTCTTCAGTTCGATGCGGCTTTCGCCGGCTTGCGGGGTGTGCAAAATTATTTCGGCGCTTTTGGCGTGGCGCGTTCCGGAAGCATAGTTGATGTTGATCTCGAGGCCGCCGGTTGAGAAATCGAGCGGGGCGTCGGGTTGCGCGCGGGTGACAGCGCCGTGCTCGTGCCATCGCGAGCCGTCCGTGTTTTCATTGACGTCCCAAAGCGTGCAGACATCCTCGAAATTGCCCGGCGACCACAACCAGTAGTACTGACCCATCGTGGGCGATGGCACTCCCGCCGGATCCTGCGGCCCGATTCCGCGCACGCCCCACGAGCGATCACGCGCTCCCCACACTCGCGACGGTTTTGCGTCGTAGGTCTTGCCGGCGACCGTCAGGCTGCCACTGTAACCGCCGTGCTGAGTGAACCGCGTCATGTCCATCACGAGGCGCGGACCGGCGCGGCGGGTGAAACGAGGCTCCTCGATTACGGCGGCGCGCGCTTCGAACATCAGGTCGGCCTTTACGGCTTCATGATCGACGCGAACGCGCATCGATCGCATCGGGCGTACGACCTCGATTGAGATCGGGCCGACCCGCGTGTCCATCCGCTCGGCGCCGAGTACCCGCGACGCGCGCACGCTATGTTGCACGCCGCCGACAGTTACGCTGAATGCGGAATCGATGATTCCGAGGTTCGGATAGATTCCCATCGCGACGGCGAAGTACGGCTCGCCCTCGCGAAAGCAGCCGTTGAAAAAAAATCGATCGTAAAAATTGCGGTCGCTGGTGAAGACCTCCTGGACCGGCTCCGGAGTCTGATGGATCGGATATTCATCGCCTTGAGTGATCATCGTTGTCTCCCGGTATCAATTGAGATGCGGTGGTCGATCAGGTCGAAAACAGTTTGCCGAGGTCGGCCGCCTCGAGACGGATGCCGACGTAAAAGGGGCCGAACTTCGCATACGACGAGCTGGCCTCGTCGAAACGCATCTCGTAAACGAGTTTCTTGAACACCAGCGGATCGTCGGCGAAAAGATCGACGCCCCATTCCCAATCGTCGAATCCAATCGAGCCCGAGATGATCTGCGTCACTTCGCCGCCGAAACGCCGCCCGACGAGGCCGTGGTCGTGCATGAGACGCTGGCGATCTTCGATCGGCAGGCGATACCAGTTGTCGGCGCCTTCGCGCTTCTTGTCCATCGGATAAAAGCACAAGTAGGGCCGCGCAGGGATTTTCGGAAACAAGCGCGGCGAAATTTTCTCCCGCTGTCGCGCAATCTCGGAATCGATTTCAGATTTCCATTGCGGCGAGCGCGGTCCGACCCCGTTCTCCACGAGCCGGCGATAGAGCGCGACCGTCGCTTCGTAGAGGCCGATTTCGATCACCGACAGATACGACGTGGTTGGTTCCAGGTAGTCGCTGAGTTCAAGCCCGGCGACAGCGAGTTCGGCGTGGCCGAGTTCCTCGAAGCTGCGGCGGAAGTGGATGATGGTCAGGTCGCCCTTGTGGCCGAGCGCGGAGAAGAGCGCGGTTTCACCGTCTTCGCGCCGGGCCATCTCGCCGAACAGCTTCGACGCGTCGTTGAGGGCAGCGTTGCGTTTCGCGGCGTCAAGCATCCGCAATTCGCGGCGCCGCACGCGGAACATCTGATGGAGAACGCTGTAACCTTCGAGCGTCAGAGGTGCGGCCGGAAAATCGCCGGGGATCTTCGACCGGTCCCTGCCTCGATTTTGCTCTGTGCTGTCGATACTCATGGCGGCAATTCTAGACGCTACGCAGCCGGTTGTCTTGATGCGCGCGAGCGGATGCACGAACCGATGAGAGCCTCCGCAACCGCGGGATTCGATGCCCAGTGCGCGTGAACGTATGAAGCGAGAACATTTCCAATGCGATAGCCTTCGGCGAACGGCGCACCGCCCCAGCGCGGCGCCACGTTATAGATGGCATCGAATCGATCCCCGCCCCGAGCACCCTCGAGAGTCGAGTAGCGAAACTGATGGCCTCGAAATCGCGTCTGCGCAGGACCGAGGATCGAGTCAGCGTTGGTCTCGACCTCGACGTAGCCGATCGCCTGGAGCCGGGCGGACATCACGGCGACGCCGGGAACGATCGCAGCCATCGGCCACAGCGCGCCGTCAAGCGTGCGGATGGCGTCCGTCAGGTACATCAGTCCGCCGCATTCAGCGTAAATCACTCCGCCGCGAGCCGCGAAGCCGGCGATGGCCGCGAGCATCGAGCCGTTCGAAGACAGTTCGCGCGCAAACACCTCGGGATATCCGCCGCCGAAGTAGAGTCCGTCGCTTTCGGGCAGCTCGCGATCGCCCATTGGCGAGAAGTTGACGAGCTGCGCGCCGAGCGCGCGGAGCCGATTCAAATTGTCTTCATAGTAGAAATGAAACGCGGCGTCGTATGCGATCCCGATTCGGGATTGCGGCCGCGCAGCCAAATCCATTTCACTCGCGCTGGACACGCGGCCGGCTTCGAGTACGGGCGCCGAGCGCGCAATCTCGACAATCGCGTCGAGGTCCAGCCAATCGGCTGCCAGCCGGCTCCATCCGTCGATCAGCCGTTGCGGCACGCTCGATTCATCGGCCATCAGCAGACCGAGATGGCGCTCGGGAAAAGCGAGATCGGTACTGGCCGGGAATCCGCCGACAATGGGAATCTCGGGCCGTGCGGCGCGCAATAGATCGAGATGCCCGCGCGAACCGACGCGGTTGCAGATCATGCCGGCTACCGCAACGGCGGGATCGAAGCGCGCAAAACCCGCGGCCACTGCGGCGATCGTGCGCGCGATGCCCGAGGCGTCGGTGACGAGAATAACCGGCGCCCCGAGCCACTTCGCAATCTGGGCGCTCGAGCCCTCGTCGCCGGTTGGTGTCGCGGAATCGAATAGACCCATCATCCCTTCGATCACCGCGATATCGGCGCCGGCGGACGCGCGCGTAAAAGTCGCGATCACCGCATCGCGATCCATCATCCAGCCGTCGAGGTTGTGCGAGCGAACGCCGGCGGCGCGTTCATGATAGGTGGGATCCAGATAGTCAGGGCCGCACTTGAACGCCGCGACCTTGAGGCCGCGCGCGCGCATCGCACCGATCAGCGCGACGGTCGCAGTAGTCTTGCCCGCGCCGCTGGCGGTCGCGGCGATGACGACGCGAGGAATTTTACCGGAGGGAAGCATCGCGAGTCGCGATAGTACTACAACGGGAATGGCGACGCCGACGCCAACGCGCGGGCAAGCGTGCGGATGCCGGTCGGGAGAATCTGTTTCGTATTCCTTTCTCCTGAACTAAAAATGTTTCACGTGAAACATTCGTGTCCGGATCCTGGGAAATAACGCGATTTTCGCGAAATTAGCCGTAATTGATGCAACGCAAAGAGCTTCCATTCCGGGCCGGCGTCAACGGGAAATGCGATGGCGCCCGGGGCCGAATTCGCCGCCGGTGAGAGGCGCGTCGTCGAACCGCACGAGGGCAGCCACGCCGTCTGGAATCACGACCTCGCCGCCGCCTTCGCGATCCAGGTTCACCTCGATGAGCCCGTGCGGAGTCGGGACGCGGCCTTCGAGATGCCTGAGCGATCCGAAGCGCGGCGCGATTTCCGCGCGCGAGTAGCCGGGAGCGGCCGGCCTGACGCCGAGAACCCAGGTGGTCAAATCGTAGGTCGGCGTCGCGGACCATGCGTGACATCTGCTGCCGCTGCCGGGGCGCGCGTCCCAGCTAATCGGCCATTTCGATCCAGCCATCTAAACGCCGCCATCTAGTACGGGCGAGCAGTCTTGCCGATAATCTCGCGCGCGACAATCGTCTTCATGATCTGCGCGGTGCCGTCGCCGATCTCCAGTCCGATCACGTCGCGCATTCGCTGCTGATGGGGCAGGTCGAGGCTGTAGCCGAGATGCCCGTGCAGCAGAAGGCATTGATGCAAAACGTTAGCGGCCAACTCGGGCGCGAGCCACTTGGCGCCGGCCGCGAGCCATCCGTGCGGCTCTCCGCGATCCTTGAGCCATAGCGCTTCGTAGCAGAGCAGACGCGCGGCGCGCAGCCGAACTGCCGCCTCTGCGAGCGGAAACGATACCCCCTCGAACCGCGCGAGCGGGGCGCCGAACGCCTGGCGCTCAACGACGTAGGCGCAAGTCTCGTCGACGCTCTGCTCGGCCGCGCCGATGCACATCAGGCCAATCAGCGAGCGGCTGAAATCGAATCCCTGCATCACCTCGACGAAACCCGCGCCCTCCGCGCCGATGCGAGCGGCGGCGGGCACGCGGACGCCGTCAAAAAAGAGCTGACCGCGCCCGATTGCGCGCGAGCCCAGATCGCGAAAGCGCGTGCGCGATACGCCCGGTGAGTTGAGGTCGACGTAAAATGCGCTCACGCCTCGAGCGGACTGCTGCGCCGTGCCGGTTCGGGCCAGGACCAGGGCCGCGCCGGCCGATGATGAGAATGAGATGGAAGTTTTCTCACCGCTCAAGACGTAGTTGTCGCCGTCGCGACGCGCTTGCATCATGACATGCGCGGCATCGGAGCCGCCGCCGGGTTCGGTCACAGCCAGCGCCGCGATAATTTCGCCTCGGCAGATCGGAGGAAGAAACGCGGCCTGCTGACGCGCGTCCCCGCTGCGGGAGATTATTGCGGCGACCAGCGCCGCAAGCAGCATCACGTACGCGGCGTTGAAATCGCCGCGCGCGATTTCCTCGTGTGCGATTCCAAGCGACACATAATCGAGGCTGGAACCGCCCAGTTGCGCATCGACCATCGGCGCAAGCACTCCCAGCTCGCCGAGTTTCCTCACCAGCGCCGCCGGCAGATCTTTGTCCGCGTCGCGCGACGCGTAATTGGGAAGCAGCTCGCGCCGCGCAAGCTCACGCAGCGTTTCCTGCAGCAACTTCTGCTCGGCTGTGAGGGCAAACTCCATCGTCGCAAGCCTCAGTTGGACGGCGCGTTCTGTGCCGGCGTCGTCACGGATTGCGCCGGCGCGCCCGACCGGCCGACATACCCTGGCAGACTCTTCAGCCCGCCGAGATCGAGGTAGGGGGTCGGCCGTTCGATCGATTCCTCGCTGTCGTCGGCGCCCATTTTGTCCTGGTAGTGTTGCATCACTTGCTTCTGCGCTTCATCGGACGACAAGTTCGGTTGCATTCCCTGGCTGTGCGAAAGGTCGGCGCGGCTGTTAGCATCCATGTTGAGCCAGATCTGGCTGGCCTGCGCGCCATTGCCGCGATTCAACGCTTCGATAAATCTTTGCTGCTGCGTTCCCTGATTGGAATGGAACGGCCAGCATCCCGCAAGCGCAATTGCACACGTAGCAATTGACAACGCGATCACGCATTTGATTTTTGCTGGCATCAGCGCTGCTGCTCCGCCGCCTGAAACGTCGCGAGCCTTCGCTATTGTGTACGCGACGAGACTGCGCACGTCCACCTGCCGCGCGAACTGAAACCACCCCGGCTCCCAGAGCCTTGAGCCATGAACCACCCTCTGGCCGCCGCGGCGAGCGCGTCATAACGCTGCTGATCGGTGGTGATGAAAAGAATTTTGCGGCCCATCGCTGTATCCCCGGACGGAGATGTTACAGTCTCAGTGCAAATACGATCAACGGCAGCAGAATCGCGGCAGCGGGGACTTTACGAGCGATGGAACAACCCTGCTAGAGTAGTCGGAGCTGAAGGAGAACAGTCATGCGCGCTGCCGTAATGCGAGGCAAAAGGCTCGTCGTCGATAACATCCCCACTCCCGTTCCTGGAGCGGGCGAAGCGCTGGTTAAAACGCTCGCGTGCGGAATATGCGGGTCCGATCTGCACACGCTTAAGCATGCCGAGAAGCTTGTCGCGGCGTCGCGAAAATCCGGAGCGCCATTCGTGATGGATCTCACTCGCGATGTCGTGATGGGTCACGAGTTCTGCGCGGAGGTGGTCGATTACGGACCGCAGACGCAAAAACGATTGAAAGCGGGGACGCGCGTGTGTGCGATGCCGGTGCTGATCAAGGCTGGCGGCGTCGAGCCGGTTGGCTACTCGAACGAAAATCCGGGCGGCTACGGCGAACTGATGCGGTTGACGGAGTTTCTGCTGCTCGAGGTGCCCAACGGACTTTCCACCGAGCGCGCGGCGCTGACGGAACCGATGGCGGTGGGCTATCACGCTCTGCAGAAAGCGCGGCTGGACAGAGATGACGCGCCGCTGGTGATCGGATGCGGGCCGGTGGGCCTGGCGGTGATTGCGGCGCTCAAGCTCGGCGGTGTGCATCCGATCGTGGCGGCAGATTTTTCGCCGCTACGCCGCGACCTGGCGCGGGATATGGGCGCAGACTTCGTCGTCGATCCAAAAGAGCAGTCGCCCTACGACAGCTGGCGGCAGATGGCTACGTACAGCGATCCCGCGAAGGCGCCGATGCTGCCGCCATGGATGCCGGGGCCGGCGGTCAGGCCCGCGGTGATCTTCGAATGCGTGGGGCTGCCGGGCGTGATCGACTCGATCATGTTGGCGGCGCCCGGCAATGCGCGGATCGTGGTGGTGGGAGTATGCATGGACCGCGACCAGATCGAGCCGCTCACCGGAATCAGCAAAGAGCTCAATATCCAGTTCGTACTCGGCTATTCGCCCGAAGAGTTTGCGGTAACGCTGAGCCATCTCGCCGAGGGACGAATCAACTGCGACCCGATGATCACGGGCAAGGTTGGCGTGGAAGGAGTGGCGAAGGCGTTCGAGGACCTCGCGTCACCGGAGACCCACGCGAAAATCCTGGTCGAGCCGTGGCATAGCTGAGCGGCCGGGCGTCGGCGAGCGCGCGCTTCAGTGAAACAGGCGGCGCGAGGCTAGATCGGCGCCCGCGCGCATCGCGCGCAACTTTTCCCACACGATTTCCTCGGCGACTTCGCCCAGTCCGGCGGAGGTCTCGAAGCCGCAGTCGGTCCCCGCCATCACGCGGCGCGGATCACCGATCGCATTGGCGGCGCGCTCGAGGCGGTCAGCGACAACCTCGTAGTGTTCGACGTAGTTGGTCTTGGTATCGATGACGCCGGTGACCAGGCTCATGCGATCGGGAAGCGGGAATTCCTTGAAGCAGCGATATTCGTGCTGATGGCGCGGGTTGGCAGCTTCCAAAACCAGAGCGCCGACGTTGGCGCGATAGAGCAGCGGCAGAATCTCGGCAAGCGGGACATCAAGGTCATGCGGCGCCTGGTAGTTACCCCAGCATACGTGCATGCGGACCCGATCGGGCGCGATTCCATGCAGAGCGCGATTCATCGCGGCGATGTTCAGTTCGACGTACTTGAGGAAATCGGCGAGCGGACGGTCGGCGTACGCCGTGTGCCGTTCCATCGCGAGATCCGGGCAATCGACCTGCAGAACGAATCCCTTTGATACTATGTACTCATACTCGGTATGTAGTGCTTTGGCGACTGCGATTACATACTCTTCATAATTCTCGTAATACTCATTGAGCATTGCCGACGCGATTATTCCCGGCGACGGTGCAGTCATAAACGGCTCGGCGAATTTCCCCGGCTGATCGGCGAGGATACGCAGGGTATCGGCGCATTCGAGATCGACGGCGGCGCAGTCGCGGTACTCGACCTTGCCGATTGCCTTCGGCGCGTGCAGCAGATCGACCATCGAGCGCTGAAGCATCGGCGCGATCAGCTTGCTGAAGCTCTGGTAGCGGACGAGATCGCGCATGATGGGCCGCTCGCTTCGTCCACCAAAGCCGGTCATTCGATGCTGCACGTAGGTGAAGAAGCTCTCGCGTGATTGCTCGCCGTTGTTGCCGGCGTCGATTCCCGCTTCGAGTTGTTTCTGTACAACGTAGCGAGTGGATATCTCGATCTCACGGAGCATCGCGGCGCGGTCCACCTCTTCACCGCGACTACTCTTCACCAGCATCGCGACCAGGCTTTCCCGCCGCGGCAGGCTGCCGGCGTGCGTGGTTAGAATGCGGCCCTCGCTCCGAAGCATAGTAGTTCCTCCCGGCCTCTTTCACTTTTTTTTCAGCGGTTCCGCTGCCAACATAGCATGCCGTGTAAAAATATCAGGAGTGGACACTGGCGGGATCTGCTCTCGCCGGCGGCGGCATCAACGGGCGCCGCTACCGGGAGATTGATTCGGCGTGGAGAATCATTCTAAGCATTTGCAAGGAGTCTGAAGATGCCAACGTTCAAGCGCGCCGATGTATCGATATACTACGAGGAGTACGGCACAGGGTATCCGATTCTGCTGTTTGCGCCCGGCGGGATGCGCTCGAGTATCGAGTTCTGGGCCAACAGCCCGTTCGATCCGACCAGAGAATTCGCGGCTGACTTCCGCGTGATCGCGATGGACCAGCGCAACGCCGGCAAATCGGCCGGGCCGATCGGCGCTGAGGATGGATGGGACACTTACACGGGCGATCATATTGCGCTGCTCGATCATCTTGGGATCAAGCAATGCCACCTGATGGGCGGATGCATCGGGTCGTCGTTCTGCCTGGGAATGATCAAAGCTGCGCCGCTACGGGTCAGCGCCGCGATTCTGCAAAATCCAATCGGACTCAGCCGGCGCAATCGCGAGCTGTTCTTCGCGATGTTCGACGGATGGGCGCAAGCGCTGAAGGCGCAACGTCCACAGCTTGACGACCGGGCGCTTCGGCAGTTCCGCGACCGGATGTACGGCGGCGATTTCGTGTTCAACGTTTCGCGAGAATTTGTGCGCTCGTGCAAAACGCCGATGCTGATTCTTTGCGGTAACGACGACTATCATCCGACGGACACCTCGAAGGAAATCGCCGCGCTCGCACCGAACGCCGAACTTATCGAGAACTGGAAGACGCCCGACGTGATTGGCGCGATCGTGAAGCGCGCGAGAGAATTCCTGATCTCGCACACGCCGAAGACTTAACCGGCGAGCGCCAGTTTGATCCGATCGGCGAGTCCGGAGAATCGCTCCACGCGAGCGGTAATCGCATGGTTGAGCGTCGATTCGTCGCCGACTATGACGACCGACGTTCTGCTCCGGCTGACGGCGGTGTAGAGGAGCTCGCGGGTCAAAACCGCGACGGGTTTCTCGGGAAGAACGATGGCGATCGAATCGAACTCGGAGCCCTGCGCCTTGTGCACCGTCATCGCGTAGCTGAGCTCGACGAATTCGCGTAGCGCCTCAAATCGGAATGCGACGAAGTTGTCGCCGCGCGGAAATATCGCCATCGGGACTTGCGAGCCATTGCGGCGTCGGACCCACAGCCTGATTCCATTGTCGCCGTTGAAAAGTCCGCGTTCGTAGTCGTTGCGCAGCACGATCAGCGGCTCACCAACCACGAATGGGGCGCGCTCTGCCGCGACCCCGGCGGATTCGGCGGCGCGCGAATGAAGGCGCGCGTTTATTCGCTCGGCGCCGGTTTCGAAAACGCGCGTCACGCACAAGATGCGTGATCTTCCGGCGTGCGTGAACAGGTACCGCAATCGCTCGCAGTCGGCGTCATCGAAACCGCCATCGCGTTCGACGTAATCATGCGCAACCGATTCCGCGATTTCCGGGCCGCCGCGCACTCGATCGATGTACCAGCGATCCAGAAACGGGCCGAGTTCGCGCGCCGCGATTGTAATAAATTCGACGCCGGCGAACGTGAGTTCGTCCGGTGATGAGCGCCGCGCTACAATCGGAGTATTCGATTCGTCGATTGAATTCAGAAGCTTGGCATCGCCGTCGTTAATCGACCGGGCCGCGAGCAAAATGGATCGGCCTGCCCTGCCTTCGCTCTTCATCCGATGACTCACTTCGAGCCGCACCGATGCCGTGGTGAGCGGACCGGTATCGTCCCCGGCAGACGCGACGAGATCGCGGAACACGGAACCCGCGGCGACCGACGGCAGTTGGTTCGCATCGCCGAGCAGGATCAGCCGCGCTCCGGGCGCAATCGCGTTCGTCAGTCGTTCCATCAAGGTGACGTCGAGCATCGATCCTTCATCGACGATCACCACCTTCGCGCAAAGCGGGTTGTTGCGATGATGGCGGAAGCGCCCGGATTCGGGTGAGTAACCGAGCATGCGATGAATCGTCGCGGGCTCGAGATGCGCATCCAGGAGCGCCTGGTCTACACTGTCGAGCCGTCCTATTCGCGTCAGCGACTCGCCGATGCACTCGCCCATCCGATAGGCGGCTTTTCCCGTCGGGGCAGCCAAAGCAATCTGGGAGGGATCGACGCCGAGCCGCACCATCAGACGCATGATCGCAACGATAATCGAAGTCTTACCGGTGCCCGGGCCGCCTGAAACAACTGTTAGTCCCGTGCGTGCCGAAGCGGCAACGACGTTGCGCTGTTCATCAGACATCACAATCTGTTTGCCCTGCACAATGACCGGGCGAGCAATCACACTCTGAAGCGCGCGACTGAGTTTCTCCGCGTCCGCCTGCGCTTGTGTATCCGTAGTCAATAGCGCGGCAAGCCGAATAGCCAGTTCACATTCGTAGTGGTAAATGCGGTGATGAACTATGTAAGGCGCAATATATAATAAGGGTTTGTATTCATCCTCCCGCCGGCCGACCACCGCTGATGCGCGGTCGGATTGTATAAGCGCTTCGATCGAAGTCGCGATCGTAGCGATGGCGTCATCACCAAAGCCATTGGCGCAGAGCGAACCGAGCACGCTCCGCATCGGCGCTTGCGAAAGCGGACCCGTTACCGGGAAGCGGGTGCTTCCGTCCTGAAGCGCTACCAGCGAGATGAGGATGAGCACGATGAGTGCGATTCGGTCGTCGTCTTTCAGAGCCGGTTCAAGGGCCGCGAGCTCGGCCGCCAAGTGAACCGACTCAGGCGCTAGATTAAGCCCGGATACCGAGGCTTCGAGCGCGCGCATGCGAGCGTTGAATGCGCAGCGGCCACCGCCGCTGGCTGAATCAAAGCGTTGCCACGCGGTATCCATTCCGAGTAATGAGTATTTCTCTTTCAAACGCGTAGCTCGGAGTCTGGTTCGCGAGTCAATAGCTCGGATTCATAAGTGACTATTTCATTCCACGATGGTCTTGCGAAGTAAAATCCAGATCGTCCATCGCCAGCCTGCGAGACGCCACGAAGAAAGACGTACAAAAGACCGCCAAACCTCAAATCGTAGTCGCGCTCGGTGTGTATATCGAGCAGGCGCACGATACCGACTGAGTATATTTGCGCTTGCAACCGATAGTGGCGTTCGACGTGCCGTGCGACTGCGGTAGGCTCGTACGAAGGCAGAAGATCGCCCTTCCAGTCGGCGAAGTATATTAGCCTGTCGCGGCGGAATACCAAGTCGATAAAACCCTTTATGTAGCCCCGTCCGACGATCCACGCGCCGTCCGGGCCCTCACCGAGCAACGAGTGATGTTTCTCGGGAATTGGATACGCGAATTCCATTTCGCGGACCGCGGGCAGCCGGTACAGTGCGCTTTCGAGTACGGTTTCGCCCAGCGCGACCGGTGAGGTGAGCGCGTTGAAAACCATCTCGCGTCCGCGGACCAGCCATCGCGGATCATTCACGCCGTGGCGGCGCATGGCACTCGCAAACAACTCGCGCACGTCGTCCCGCACCATCCAGGATTTCAGATCCGGAGCATCGCCAAAGGACTTGAAATCGAGCTTCTCGATCGCCTCATGGAGGAAAATGCCGACGTGGCGGCCGCCGGGCAAATCGACGTTGTCGGCACGCGACTCGATCGCATCGACGCTGGTTTTGAATTCATCGGGATCGAAAGCGGTCGCCAACCCAGTTTCGCGCGCCGTCTGAAGCGAGGTGTAGGATTCTATCATCAAGGCGCGATGCCCTGCGCCCAGCTCGGCGAATTCGCGGTCAAGGCCGGCGGTCTGTGACGTCGATTCGAGCCAGTCGCACAAGGCATTCTCGTCAGGCCCAGTTTCGTCGTCTTTTTCACCTTGTGAATCGATCGATGCCGGAGCGACTACAGCTTCCGTCGTGAAGAGCGTATCCAATCGAACTTCGCGATCGAGGGCGCGCAGCCGATCGTTCAGTTGCGCATAGCAGCCCGACAGGTCTCGATTCAGCGCTCCATCCGGGACGTAGGGCAGTATCAGTTTGGCGCGCGCGCGGGTCAGCGCGACGTAGAGCAATCGCTGATCCTCCTCGTCCTGCTCTTTGTTGAGCGCCGTCTTTTCCACGTCCCGCGCCGGTTTGCCAATCGCAAGACGCCGTTGATTTCCGTCGTGGTAGACGCTGACCCAATCAGGTCGGTTGTTTGCGAAAAATCCTCCGTACAGAGCTACGACGTCGGCTTCGAGCCCTTTGCTTTTGTGGATCGTCATGATTTGCACGGCGTCGCGATCGTCTTCCAGGCGTTGCACATCTGGATCGTCGCCTGCCGGAGTCGCTCGCCCCGTGATGTAGGCGTCGAGAAGTTCGATTATTTCCGCGAGCGAGATTCCTTGCCGTGATGCATCCTGAGTTAAAATCTCGAAGATGTGTTCGTAGTTGGTGAGTTCGCGGCGATCGTCTGACAACAGCAATTCACGTTCGACCAGTCCGCTTTGATGGAGCAAGGCGTCGAACAAGTCGGCGAAACGCCCGGCCTCCGCAAGTGCGCGCCATTCGAACAGTCTTTCGAGCATCGGATGCGAGTTGCGCTCGTCGTCAAGCCGCGCAAGTTCCCCGTATTCGACCGCGAAGAAAGGCGAAGCCCACGCCTTAAGCCGGTTCGAGCGGCGCCCGGGTTCATCAATTCCTCTGAGCAGGTCGAGAATGTCGGCGGCCTCGCGGGTCTGGAACAGCCCGTCCTGCTTGTAAAAGGCAAACGGGACTCCCGCCTGACGCAGGTACTTACCAATTTCCGCGCTGTCGCGGTTGGTCCGGGTAAGGACGTAAACGTCCCTGGCTGTAATCTTGCGCGGCTCCTGCTTGTCATCACAAATTTCAATCGCGTGATCCGGGTCCGCAATAATTCGCCGTATCGCTTGCGCGATTCGCGGACCTATCGCTTCGCGCATCGGCCGCGAAGACTTGTAGCGATCGTCAAGCGGCAGGAACTTCATGAGCGTCACTGGTGCGATCGGCTGGCTATTCGCCGCGATGGCTCGCAGAGCGGGACGCCCGCATTTTACCGGATGGTTGTAAGTGATCTGACCGGTAAACAATGGCGCCGCAGCATTCTGATCGAATATCAGGTTGCACGCCTCGATCACGGCGCCGGTCGAACGGAAATTTTCGCGCAAGTGAACAACCGTCGCTCCTGACTTGGAAAGCTGCTCGCGCGCTTCCAGGTAAGCGTGCACGTCGGCGCCGCGAAACCCGTAAATCGCCTGCTTGGGATCCCCGATTACGTAGACAGTGTTGCTGGCGCCGCCTTCGATGAACACCTGCCGAAAGATCTTCCACTGAAGTTCGTCCGTATCCTGGAATTCGTCGATCAGCGTCACCCGATAGCGCTCGCGCAAAGTCGCCGCGAGCGATTTGCCGCGAGGACCGTCAAGTGCGTCTGCAAGCCACGCCAGCATGTCTTCGTAGTCCAGTGTCCCGCGCTCGCGTTTTCGCGCGTCCATTCGCGTAGCGATAGCGAGCAGCAGTTCGTCAACCACGCGTTGCTCGATAGTCAGCGCTGCCTGAACCCGATCCCCCGCGCTGACGATCGCACGCACGCGCTCGGGCATCTCGCCGGGGAAAATCGGCCGCGTTTCGGATCGCGTCCGGCGTGCGTTTCTGGGACGGCAGATGCGATCGAGATCGAAGCCGCACAAGCCTTCGGCCAGCATCGCGGTCGATCCATTGGCGCGTTTGACGAGCAGCTCGAGTTCACCCGTCGCGGCGATCGCGTCGCGCCGGGCATCATCTGTAATCGCTGCGCTCTCGAATGCGTCCATCAAAGTGCTTGCATCGAACGCGTTCGCCAGATCGGTCAACGCTTGCTTACTGAGTTCGCGCCCCGCCGTCCGCAAGTAGCGTTGAGAGTGAGCCTGCCAGAGCAGTTCCTCGAGGTCATCTGAAGTGCGTCTCTCATCCGAGAGCCATTCACCGATAAGCCGCTCGACTCGAACGTCCGACTTCAGCCGCTCGCGCAATTCAGCGCGCAGCGCCTCGTGGAACTCGAGACGGCCGCTGGTGAGGTCAATTCCGAAACGCACTCCGCTGTCAAAAGCGAGTTCGACAAGCATTCGGCGGCAGAAGCTGTGAATCGTGTGGATGGGCGAATGATGAAACGAAAACAATGCGGTCTTCAGTCTTTCCCGCTCGTCGCCACCCAATTGCTTGCGCTGCGATGGGTGCGTGGCGTCCGCACTATGCCCGGACAGGACGCCTTCGATCGTAGCGCGGATTCGCGAGCGCAACTCGGCCGCCGCCTTTTCGGTAAACGTCACGACCAGGATCTGATCGAGCAGAGCCGCGCCGGTGAGGAGAAGGTCGACGACGATATGCTCGATCGTAAACGTCTTGCCGGTACCGGCGCACGCGTCGATAACCTTGTGCCCGCCGTCGAGAATTTCATCGAGAATCGCGGGCCGATAGTAATTAATCTTTGCCGAAGCTGAAGTCGCGCTCATTTGAATATCCCGATGATTGGGTTGAAGCGACGCGCGACGATTTTCGCGATCTCTTCTTCGTCCGGCGGTTCGAAACGGGTCGCGTTGCGCACTGGTCCGTATTCGGAGCTGCTCTTCGAGGACTCATTTAAGCGGATGCGCTCGACAGCTTCGACCAAGTCGCGACGATCCACAGGCTCGCGCGATTCCTTGACGACTTCCGCAACCGCCTCGATCGGCAAAAAATATTCATTGCCCGTCGAAAGCAGATCACCTACGACCGTGCTCAGGAAGCCGAGCGCCGAATCCCGGTCCATCGGCGCGAACTCGCGAATAAATTCGCTCTGCTTCGTGGACTGTGTTCCGATCACGATTGCGCGAAATCTTTCCGGCAGTTTCGCTCCGCTGGCGGCAAGGACAATTGCGTTCAGAAAAGCCGGGAGAAAATCTTTCGGCTTGACGTTCTTGTGAAGTACGCAGGTGATCGCGGCGCCTGCCTCCGGCGACGCGCCCCGAATCGTGCCGTAGAGACTCGCGCGCTGCGTCACTATCGCTGCGTCGCGGTGGCGGACATTGGCGTTCAGCGCGATTGGGGCAAGAATCTCTGCGGCGTCGGCGAATTCGTCGGCGCGTCCGATCTGGATGTCCTTCCATCCGCCGAAATCGGTGACGCCGGCTTGGGAAGCCTGTGCGATCCATCGATGAACCGCCGCAGCATCAGCCTTTGCAGCGATCTCCGCAAACTGTCCCGCAGGCGCGTGCCCATTGGCCTGCGCAATCCGAACCTGGCGCGCGTACTCTTCATCGAGCGCTTCAGGCTTGGCGCCGGCGCGCCAAAAGACCTCGCGCAGCATCACCGTACGATCGAGCCGCGACTGCTGGACCGGCTCGTCTTCCGCCTGCTCAGGCGCATCTTCGTCCTCCAGCATTCCGAGCGAATAACGCGCAGCGCCCTGCAAGGGACATTCGAGATATTTTCGAATCGCTGCTATCGGAAGCGCGCACTCTTCCACCGGCGCGTGGAGTGCCGCGGCGGGCGTTGTTTCGAATTCGGCGAATTGCAAATCCCCTTGCAGGCGATCGCGCAACTTCTCGCCGAGACGATCCAGCAGGCGCTCATGCTGCGGCTTTGCTCGATGCGTCGCAGCGGCATCGAGTTTTTGCCGTAGCGCGAGCATCCGTGCGCCGCGACGCGCGTCGGGATCGAAGCTCGCTAATTCATGATCGCTGTTTGAAGTTGCGCGATCGGCGAATTCAGGAAAATATTTCAAATCATAACGGCTGACTGGATGTTTCACCGTCAGCGTCGCGAGCGTCTTTTCATCGATGAATCCCCGCAGTATGTATTGCAGTTCGCGAATGACGGACGAGGGTTCGAGAGCGTCGCCAGTTTTCGCGTCGCGAGCAATGTAGGAGAAAAAAATCCGCTCGCGCGCGGCCAGGATCGTTTCGAGGAATAGATAACGGTCGCGCTCGGCCGGAGTGACATCGCCCGCGCCGCGCTTGAGCATCCGCAAATCAAGCGGGTCGCGACGTTCACGCTCGGGAAAGGCAGCTTCGTTCAGCCCCAGCGCAAAGATGACTTTGAATGGGATCGACCGAAGCGAGGAAAGCGATCCAACCGCAACACCCCGCGAGGAAAATTGTCCGTGACGCGATTCGAGATCGGTGATTCGCGTTGCGATCATCTCGCGCGCCGATTCGTACGACATTGGACCGATGTTCAGTTCTGAGTTCCCGATAGCCTCGATCGCCTCGAGGAAAGTGTCCCTAACCCGTTCATCGAGCGCGCTCGCTGGGCAAAGGTATGTGTTCAAGAATTCGATGAGCATTCGCGACCATTGCTGGGGCGTGAGCCGCGCATTGCGCATCGAGAGCGCGTCGGCGATGAGCGAGCGTGCCCTGCGCATGAATCGCGCCGCCGTCTGGAGTTCATCCTGCGCCACTTCAAACGGCAGGTAACTCGGCGCTGTCGCCCCTGTCTCATAGAATGCAGGATTCCCGCCACTCCGACCGGTCAGCATGGCGCCCAGCGCGAGGCGTTTGATCGCCTGATCCCAGTGATAGAGGCCGCGCGGAATGTACGTTTCTTCCAGTTCGTCGTCGTCGGCGCCGAAGAAAATGCCCAGCGCCTCGCTCCATCGAGGCCACATCTTGACGTCGATTCGGGTTTCGCTTTCGCTGTTCAACGCGGGATGTGTCAGCAGCCGGATCATTTCCGCGCGCGAAAAGCGCCCGCGGGGCAGATCGAGAAGCAAATCGACGGCTTCGGCGACGCGGCTCGCGCCAGCGATGCTGCGGCCGACGAGGTCGATTGGTATTCGGTGCTGCTTTCGAAAAACGCTCTCGATGTGCGCCAGGTAGTCGTCAACCGCCGCGTCAGGAATCAGCACGGCGATTTCGTGAAACCGAATGCGCCCGGCGGCGCCGCTGGAGGCGAGTTTCTCGTTGTCGCGAACGATCGACCATATCTCGTTTGCGACGATTTCGGCCTCGCGTCGAATCCCCGGGGCCGCAAGGAACCGGATTCGCGCTTCGTATGGTCTGCCCTTGCCATCCTCGACGTCCGGGGTCTGCGGTTCGCGATCGAGGATGTTTTGCTGAAGAGCTTCGAGCAGGGTCGATGGCTCGCGAGAAGCCGGATCGTAAAAGAGCGGCGCGAAATCGCATTGAGAGAGTTCGTTGAGCAGCCGAATGTATTCACGGCCTGGCCGCCCCCAGAGCCTCAGCGCAGGCGGGTCGGATGATTCATTCAACGCGAACGGGTCTTCGGATTCAGCGAGTTTTTCTCCGACTTTGTCCTGACGATGAGCCCATGCGGTGAGCGCGCCGCGGCGCGAAGTATCCAGGTCTTCCCAAAACTCGCGGCACGGATTGAGCGCGTAGATTCGAATATCGCCGAGTGCGCCGAGTCGCGCAAAAATTTCCGCATAAGCATTTCCCGCGTACGACGCGCCGAACACGTGAAGCGCCACCGGCAGGGCAGATTTGAGGTGGCGGCTGTCGCCCGCCTCGAACGCATCGGGCAGCATCATCAATCGAGTCTCGCGCTCCAACAGCCAATCCTCGCGCACGCGGCCGTGCAAATCGAATACCGACTGCCACAAATGCCGCTGCCATCGCTCAGTCTCGCCCATCGCATCAAGGTCAGATCGGCGGGCAGTGCGCCATTTCTCGATCATGCGCCGCCTCGAAATCGAATACTCGCGAAACAACCGCGCCAACTGTGAGGCAAGCAGGATCGTTCTGAGCTCGACGTCGGCGTCGGTCCCGGATCCCGCCTGGATGTAATCGCGCGCCGGCTTCAAGTCGGGGTCGTCGCGATGGCTCGAACTTCGAAGGCATTCGAACAAGATCAGTTGGAGCTCATCGGCGTCCAGGATCTTCAGGTTCTTATCGGTCGATTGGAGAAGTTCGGCCAGATAATTTCGCAGAAACGGAAATTTCAGATTCGCCGCGACGCCGATCGATTCGGCCAGCCGATAGCGGACGAATTGCTCGACGATGCGGTTGGGTACGACAATCGAGACGGGGTCGAGCGGCTCGTGGCGCTGATGCGCGGCTACCGCGTTGGCCAGCGGCGCGATCAGGTTTTCGAGGCGATTGGAATAGTAAAGACGAATCATCGCGGCACAACTATGGATCGCGGATCAGCTTTTAGGAACATATATTGTGGTGCTGACAACGGTTGACATGGGATGGGCGGGATAATTCGATCGGCAAAGTTTCGGAGAGGATGCGATCATGAAGAAACCCGGCCGCAAACCCACCTACGGCGCCGCGATTCGGCTGGCACGAATCGCCGTTGGATTGTTCTCGAAACCATACGGCTGGAGTTTCAAGGCGATCGAGGAAAGCCTGGAAATTTCCGAGCGCACACTTGCCCGTTACGTGTCGGTGATCCGCAGCGATCTGCTCGACTGGCGCGGCGCTCCGATCGTTGAAGTTGCCGGCACGGGCGGCGAGCGCAAACTTCGGCTGGTCAGTTCGATGAAAGCCGCGGAGGCATCCTCGTACCAGGTCGCGCTGCTGTATTTCTCGCTGACCGTGCTCAAGTTCCTGGAGGGCACGGTGTTGGAAGAGGGCGTTGAAGGGCTGTGGGAGAAGATTTATCAGAACCTGAGCCTTACCCAGCAGACGCGGCTGTCCGACCTCGAGCGCAAGTTCTACGCGGTCCCTTACGCGCCGAAGGACTACGGTGAGTTCAGCGAGCAACTCGACGTAATTTTGCGAGCGCTGCTGGATCAGGTTCGGCTCAAAGTCGATTACGCCGGTCTGACCGGCGAGGGGCGCCGTCACGAGTTCGATCCATACTCGCTGATCGCCTACCGCGGCGGTCTTTACATTCTCGGCTACAGCCATCGAGTCAGCGCAATCATCTATCTCGCGGTGGAGCGAATCCGCTCGGTCGAATTCATTCGTCAACCCGACGGGAGCTCGACGCGGTTCATCTATCCGCGCGGCTTCGACCCGGCGGCGCACACCGAAGGGACTTTTGGAATTGTCGAAGGCCCCGAGACCAGGGTCGAGCTGAAGATTCACAGCGAACAAACCGAAGCGTACGTCCGTTCGCGCACGATTCATCGCAGCCAGCGTTTCTCGCATCGCCGCGACGGTACGACGATCATGACGATGACCGTCAGGGGCACGACGGAGTTGGCGAACTGGATAATGAGCATGGGGCCGTGGATCGAGGTGCTCAAGCCTGCGTCTTTGCGCAAGGAAATTGCGCAGCGCCATGCTGTAGCCTCCCGTCTTTACCGCGCCAGTTAGTGCAATGGCGAAATCCATTATATGCTTGCGGGCGGGCAAGCCATGATCATACTAACCGGCGGGGCAGGCTTTATCGGCAGCAATATCCTGGGCGCGCTGAATGCCAAGGGCGTCACCGACGTGCTGGTAGTCGATCGGCTGGGCGATAATTTCCGCAATCTTTGCGATCTGCGGTTTTCGGACTTCATGCAGCCCGGGGAATTCGTGCGGGCAATCGAGCGCGGGATTCTGCCCGACCGAATCGAAGCGATCTTTCACCAGGGCGCGTGCGCCGACACCACCTGCGACGACGGCCGCTACATGATCGAAAACAACTTCACGTTTTCGAAGTCGATTCTGCAGTTTGCCCTCTCGAGCAAAGTGCCACTGGTGTATGCGTCAAGCGCAGCCGTGTACGGCTCATCGAATGCGTTTGCGCCGTCACCCGAAAATGAACGCCCACTCAACCTCTACGGGCTGTCCAAGCTCGCTTTCGACAATCATGTCCGCAGCGCTGCCGCCAGTTCCGAGAGTACGGTGGCCGGTCTCCGATACTTCAACGTCTATGGTCCGCGCGAATCCCACAAGGGCAAAATGGCATCGATGGTGTATCAGTTGTACCGGGATTTGAAGGCGAGCGGACGCGCACGGCTGTTCAAGGGCACCGATGGATACGCCGACGGAGAGCAACGGCGCGATTTTATTTTTGTCGACGACATCGTTCGCGTAAACCTGGCGCTTGCCGAAGGTCCCGTGCGCAACGGCATCTTTAACGTCGGCACCGGACAGCCGCGCAGCTTCAACGACGCCGCCAGGATAATAATCGCGCAGATCGGCGCGGGTGAGATCGAGTATGTGCCGTTTCCCGAGAACCTGGCGGGCAGGTATCAAAGCTTCACGCAAGCCGAGCTCTCCGCGCTGAGGAGTGCCGGGTACATCGAGCCCTTTGCGAGCCTGGAAGTTGGAATCGCGCAGTCGATCAAGGCTTGGGATCAAGAATTCAACAGAGCGACAGGAGAACTTAATTGAATGCGAAACCCACCGTGGCAGGGGTGACCCCTGCACCCAGTAGTGAGAAGACGCGAAAATCTGCGCAGCGCATCTTTTCGCGACTACGCGATGGAAGAGCCAACAGGCACGGGTGAGCAGGGCTGAGCCCTGCACCCACCGTTAAGGCCGCGCTCCGCTGTCGCGCGCGGTCTCCTAGGGCGTAGGCTTCAGCGGATGCTGCCGGAAAAAGTCCAGCATCGCAGTCGTCGATTCTTTGGGCCATCGCATGTGATTACCAAGGCCAATCAGCGATCCCATAATACTGGCGGTTGATTTATCGGGAGCCTTTGGATCAGTTCCGCACGAATCGGTACATGAGTGAACCCGGCGATGGTGATCGTCGAGTATCACGTCATCGACAACTACTCCGGCTGCGTTTAATTCGGTCGCCAGCCGCTCGTCATTGGGACAGATGCCGCCGACGTCGCAGCTGTTATGGATATGCATGACTCGCGCGGCCGGATTGAAGATTTGAAGCTGCGCGTTATTGCCGGGCGGTCCGGCGACCGGCCGCTGCTGACAAGGATCGTCGAAGGCGCCGAACGGATCGGGTCCCGAATAAACCGCCGCCGCCGCGATGTTCGGACGATTCACCGCATACAGAAGACCCATCGCGGCTCCGTTGGACCATCCGGAGACGTAAATGCGGGCGGCATCGACGTTGCCGGTCGCGAGCTCGGCTGCAATGAAATGATCGATCGCGGCCGCATCCGCATTTTCACGCCAGGTGGTGTCTCCGATCTTTACGTCACCGCCTGGGTTCAACTGGCGATACCAATTATCCCACCCAACTCCCGTGTTGTCCGGAAACGGGTAGTAGTGCGTCGTCTTGCGCCCCTCGGGAGCCAACACGATGTATCCGACGTTGTTCGGATCATCGGTGAGTGAGACGGAATTTTGGAGGTCAAGTATATTGGTCTGAGTAATCCATCCGGCCGAAAACAGCGACGGATGCAAGTAAACGATCATTGGCAGCTTGCGATTTGCGCCTGCGGATTTGGGCTGGTAGAGGCAAGCGTAGCGGTCGATGCGGTCCGCGTCCTTCCACGGACCGATCAACTCACCTGTGCCGCAATTGGGTTTGACTTCCGAGATTACCGCGGCTGACGGATCGCCAAATGGCCCGGACGCAGCCGGCCCGGCCGCGCTGCTGCATGAAAACAGGCAGGCGATCACGCCCAAGCAAATGATTCTCTTCACGACTCTGGTTTAGCATATCAAGGAGCACGCGCTTGAAAAGAGATGCCGCTTGCCCTAAACCCGTCGAGTAACCGTGAGCCAAAACGGAAATTCCGGCTCAGGCTATCGCGGGAGTGTCAGTATTTGTCCGGGCGCGACAGGATCGCAGACTTAGAGTTCGAGGTCGTAGCGACGAGCACTCTCGGAGAGCCAGCCCGCGCGCGCATCATGGCGCTGTTCCGCGCGTCGTATCGCGAAGCCAACGAGGCGTATCTCGAGCGCTCGCTTGCCCGGCTGCGCTTCATCGCGACCGCAACGTCGGCCGGCGCACTGGCAGGCTTTGCGTTAGGCGAGATGCGCATCATGGATCTGCCGCGCGCGGCGCAGCAGGCGGTCGCGCTGGCGGGCATGTGTTGCGTCGATGCCAGGTTGCGGCGCCACGGCCTATTCCGTGAACTCGAGCGGCGTGCGTTTATGGCCGCGGGCCTCGCGTCCGGGTCACGCGTATTGAGCTGCGGACGCATGGCGCATCCTGCAAGCTTTCGCACCTTGACCAGCAATCCGACGCACGTCCCAAAGCGTCACATCCGGCCGACGCCCTGGCAGCGGGAAATTGGCGCGATCATCGCCCAAGCGTACGGCGTCCATGACTTCGATCCGGAGACTTTCGTTTGCGTCGGCAGTGGCACACCAATCGGCTATCCCAGAATCGAAATGGATGTCCGACCGGAAGAGTGGGAGGTCTTCGCCCCGGTCAACCGCAACCGGGGCGACTCCCTGCTCGGTCTGTGCTGGTTCCCGGACGCTCCACAGGGATGGTGATGCTTGACGCTGTCGTGGGCCAAGGCAATCCGAGCGCGGCTCGCGCTCGATAATTCCGACGAACTATGGGCCAGCATGCGGCTTGGCTGGTAGCTCGCGATCCTTTGCTTATTGTGACGCGGCAACAGTCGCTTTGCTCGCTGGTTGCCACGTCGCATCCGGATCGTACGCCGTCATCGCGCCGGCTAGCTGGGCGGTATTGGGGCCCAAATCCTTTTGATAGACCTGACCGCCCTGGTTGACGATGAAAGTCATCACTCCGGAGTCGCGATAGCTGTCAGGATAGGCAACCAGCGCGAATCCTCCGGTCATCTTGCCCGCGACGATATAGCTCTTGGCGCCACCGGGCGCGTTGGCTCCCTGACTGGTCAGCAACCGGTACATGTAGCCGTGGAAGGGATGCGGCTGGCTGGTGTGTTGATAGCCTTCGCTAGCCGCTTCCGCGACCAGGGGACCGAGAGGACTTTCGCCCTGCGAACCCTTGACCTGCCAGTATAAGCCGTCCTGCGTGCCCGCCGTGCTGCGGAACTTCTGGGCGTATTGATGCTCCGAGGCGCCGTCGTGCAGCGCGTTGAAATAGTCTCGCTGGGCATCGGCGATCGCAGCGCAGACTTTGATCACGTCCAGTTCATTGAAGCCGATCCGCCGATATAAAATTTCCTGCTTGCCGTAAGCCGTGTCGAAGTACCACTGCGATTGATTGTGCTGCAGCGGTATCGGAGTCGGCCAATTCTCGTCGCCTATGTAAAGGAAGGTCAGTCCATCGGGAGCGCTGGCAAACTGATGCGACGCACGATACTTGGCGACAAAGGCATTCTGATTGTCCTTGTCGGCGACCGGATCGCCCGACGAAATCACGTCGCGTCCGGATGGGCCCAGAATCGCCAGCATCGCCGTTTCATCGTGATTCTGTACGGCTGCGGCGAAAGCGTCGGTCGCCTCCGTAGCCGAACCGAAGGTCTTCTGGCCGGGCGCTTGCGCCAAGGCTGCCGGAACGATCCCAAAGCCAAGTACGAGGCTGACCGACAAGACCCACAGAGCCAGCCGACCGGTCGTGCTTATTCGATTACCATCTATTGGTTGACGCATTGCTTTTCCCTGCCATCGACGATTAGCGGCCATGACTGCTGCCTCCTCCACCACCGTGTCCACCGCCTCCGCCACCGCTGGCATGTCCACCGCCTCCGCCGCCGCTGGCATGTCCACCGCCTCCGCCGCCAACGCTGCTGCGCCCGCGACTGCTCGCGGCAAAGGTGTCGTGAGCCGGAGCAGAGCCGCCAAATGCGCCTCTGCCTCCACCGTAATCCCGACCGCCACCGCCCCAGCCGCGATAGCCGTTGTTCGAGTAGTAGCCCGGCCCACCACCCCACCAACCGCCGCCTCCGCCGTAACCCCCGCCGTAACCCCCGCCTCCCCAGCCAGGGCCGTAACAACCCGACACCAGAGTTGCGAAGAGCAGCGTTGCAAGGAGCATCACTTTCCGACTGCCGATAAATCCCGTTTTCATTTCGATAAGATGCACTCTGCCTGGAGGTTGACTGACGATACAAAGATTTCAGTTTTCAAATCTGAACCGTTCGGAGACTGCGCTGCTTCAGGGCATATCGAGCAAACACTTGGAGCACAGAGCCCATCGCGCGTGTCCTCCCGCCGGCACAACCAGGATCGCCGCGATTGACAGCTTCGCATCGCCACAGCGACGGCAAATCAAGTCGTCGCCCTCGCAGCTGGTTTCGAACCCGAACTCAGCAATCGCGGCTGGATCGTCGATCAACTCGACCCGTACATAGTTGGGGCCAGTTTCCAAAGCTTCACCCGGTAAACTCGCAGATCACACGGAGCCAAGTCTTGCGATTCCTTTTGCGACGCCCTCGGTCAGCGATTTCGGATCGTACGCCTTTAAGCCGCCACCTGTTTGTCGGTGGTCGTCACTCAATTCTGACGCGCACCAGCTATTTGCGCACCAGTCAGCTGCGCGGCAGCTTGCACATCCTTCATGGAATCGAAAAGCTTGGCCACCTGCACGACCATCTGCCGTCCCTGGCGAATGACGAACTTTTCGCGCTCCAATCGTGCCAGATGCTCGGTCACTCTGGGCCGCGAGGCGCCGACCAGGTTGGCGATATCCTTATGGCTGAAAGATACGCGCAGCAGCGTGCCGCGCGATTCCTCGATTCCAAAGTCTGAGCACAGTTCCAGCAGCGCAACGGCGATTCGTTCGTGCAGGCCAAGGTTCAGGAAACTCGAGCTGCGCAGCAGCAGGCGATACCACTGCTTCAAATCGTTGCGATGGAATTGCTTGAAGGCGGACTCGTGAGCATTTGCGGTAATGCCGTCGAAATCATCCCAACTGACAGTGCCGACGCGGCAATCGTTGTAAGCCTCGCACTGAAAAACGGACTGGCTAAGCGGCAGCGCAGGGAATTCGGGGATTGGTCCCGGCGCGAGCATCGCCACCGTGACCCGTTCATTGCGGGCGTTCAAGCAGGTGATACGCGCGATTCCTGCTAACAGGATGTGAGCATCCTGGGCCATCGCGGCCTCGCGCATAATGACGGCGTGTCGTTTATAATTGACCAGCGCAAGTGCGCTGACGAGAAGCGCAAGTTCAGGAGCAGAGAGCCACGCCAGAGCCTTGAGCCTGCTCAGTCTGTCGAGGTCGGTTTCACGGGAAGTAGTTCTTTCATTCAAAATCGCACCTCGTGCAGAGCCGCACCGGGAAGAGGGCTGACCATACTCCAGTGGCGCCGAAAAGAGAAGCGCGATGTTACCCGCATAACGAATGCTCGGTGCTCTAAAGAACCTGCTGGTTCTGGTACAGCTGGTTCGCGCACCTCGGCTCTGGGAGCTAATATAACATTAGCATAGCTTAAATACAAATAGACTCGAATAAGCCCTGCCCATGCCTTTGCCTGGTCTGCGCAAGGACAGACCCCGGCGCAACAGAGAAACCGGCGCATCGTAATCAGCCGGCAAATATCGGTTAAGGCAAACTACCGGGTGGCGGCTTTGCGGAATTCCTGGCCATCACCAGAAATATGAGTTTGCGCGAGAAAACTTTCCAATCGATCGCGATTGACAAGGAGTTGACGATTGTCGCGCGAAATCAGATGCTTGCGCTCGAACATACTCAAATGTTCGGTGATTCGGGGCCGCGAGGCGCCGACTAGTTCAGCCAGATCCCGGTGGCGGGCCGGCATTGTTAGCCGTACCGATTTTCCCTCGGGGACGCCGAAATTTTCGCTCAATTCGAGCAGAATCAGAGCCAAACGCTCTTCCAAAGTGCAGTTCATGAAATTTGCGCAGCGCAATTGAACCAAATCCCAGCGGCCCATGTAGCTCGCCGCCATCCGTTTGAAGTCTGCCGAAGCGATTCCCAGCGATATTTCGACGAACGACTCGAGGTCAATCGCCCCTATATGACAAGGGGTAACCGCTTCGCAGCGAAAATTGTAACTGATGCCGGGAACTGGCGGCGGGAAGCCGGGGATCATGCCGGGCGCGACCATGATCACCAATGTGCGCTGACCCTTGCGATTGCGGCAGGTGATTCGCGCCACTCCTGCCAGCAAGATGTATGCGGAATCGGGTGAGTGTTTTTCGTCGAAAATGATCCCGCGTTTTTCGACCGTGCTGACCGTCAGCGCGTTGGCCAGCCTTTCGAGCTGGCGCGCCGTGAGCCAGGAGATATTTTTAAGGCCCCGCAGTTTTCGGATACCGGATGCTCGAACAGGGCGCATCCAGTCACCCTAGCAGACGGATTGATGCACGAGCAGAATAACGCGCGCGACATAAACTTCATTCGACGAATTCTGTTATCTATGTAACAAATTCGCGCTGATGCTCAATGGCTGTGCGGATCACCCAAATGTAGTGTTCCGGCTCCCAGCCAAGGGCCCGGCGTCGCGCCGCGCGATCCAGATCAGCAGCACAAGCGCCGGGATCGTCGCGACCGTCGTGAGGATGAAGAACGGCACCCAACCGAGCTTGTCGGCCAGCACGCCGCCCGAAGACGCGACCATCGTGCGCCCCACCGCTGCCAGTGAAGAGAGCAGCGCGTACTGAGTCGCGGTGAACGCCGGTGAGCATAGGCCGGAGAGATAGGCCACCAGCGCGGTGCCCGCCATCGCGCCCGTCAGATTCTCGGCGGCGACGCACAGCGCGAGGTAGTCGAGCCGATGGCCGCCGACTGCCTGCAGCACATAGAACAAATTGCCGGCCGACTGGAGCAGCCCGAACAGTATGAGCGCGCGCATCACGCCGAGCTTCGAGGTCACCACGCCACCGATCAGCGCACCGACAACGGTCGCGAAGAATCCGACCAGTTTGGAGACGGCGGCGATCTCGTTGAGTGAGTAACCGAGCGAGATGTAGAGCGGCATCGCCATCACGCCCGCCATCGCTTCGCCGAGCTTGTAACCGATGATGAAAAGGACGATCGCCGGCCACCTCGGCCGCCGCATGAAGTCGGCGAACGGCCCCGTAACCGCAGTCGCGAGCCAATCGCGGATCGAATCCCATCCTCCGGTTGCGATATGCGCCGCCGCCTCTGGCGGCGGCGGCGGCTCGGGCCCGAAGATGAACACGAGCATGCCCACGCCCAGCAGCGCCGCCATCGTGGCGTAAGCCGCAAACCAACCGTAGCGGGCCGCAACGATCAGCGCGCCGGCGCCCGAGACCAGCATCGCGATCCGGTACCCGGTCTGGATCATGGCGGCGCCGGGCCCTTGCTGCTCGGGCGTGAGGATCTCGACCCGATACGCGTCGATAACGACATCCTGGCTCGCCGAAAGGAATGCGACCAGCAGCGCCAGCGCCCCCATGAGCGCGAGATCGAACTTTGGTTGACAAGAGCCCAGGGCGAGCGTCGCGGCAATGAGTGCGAGCTGAATCGTAATGCCCCAGCCGCGCCGTCGCCCAAGCGGAATTGGCGGCGGCAGCCGATCGATCAGCGGCGACCACAGGAACTTGAAGGCATACGGTGTGCCGACCAGCGCGAAGGCGCCGATGGCGGCACGGCTCACGCCGGCGGTGGCGAACCAGGCCGACAATGTCGAAAAGGTCAGCAGCAGTGGGATGCCGCTGGCGAAGCCGAGTGGCAGGATCAGCAGCACGCGCCGATCGGTGTAATCCGCGATCGAATGCCGCCAGGGATTCATGTCCTTTGCTTCTGTTGTCACACCCTGTAATCCCGCCGTGGAGACTTCATATCACCTGAAATGCCGAGATCGCACATAAAATCGCGATTTGCGGGCTGCTACGGTCGCCGCCGCGAAGGCGGGGAAATCAAGGGAAAGAATTCCCAGGGGTGTCTTTGACCGAAACGATTATGGGCGCAAGCTTTGCCGCGGCCGAAGTGTCACGGGCGAACAGGATGCAGGAATCGTCGCGATAGATCTGCTTCCACCCGGGTTGCGCGACGATCAGTTTGTACGCGGGGTCGTTCTTTTGCCCAACGAGGACGAAATCGTGCGGATAGTTGACCAGAATTTCTTTGCCGGCGGCTTCCCCGTTGGTGAACGGCAGGTAATAGTCAATAACCCTGGGCGGATACACGGTGTCGTAGCGCCCGTCGATGAATACTTTGCTGGCGGGCGGCATGTGCCAGATGACGTACTCGCCCCATTGGAAGTCGGCCAGGATGTTGCCGCTCAAGCGATGTTCCCCATGTAAGAGATTGCGCCGACCGGATAAGGATCGCCTGCCGCCATCTTTTTCGAGAAAAGCCCGGTCAGGATCAGCAACTCGAACGCCGCAACCGCGACCGCCAACTGATTTATCGTTGGAGAGCGGTCTTTCGCATGCGCCACCGGCAACCCCAAGCGCTCGCGACGAGCCCTGAGCGCCAACGCCGTATGCCGCGCGAGCGTCGCGATCGTGGAAGCGGCGGTGATTGCCAACAGCCACATCGCGCGCCGCATCCCGCGGCGCGCCGCCAGGTCCTGAGCGAATACCACGGCGGTGAACGTGCCCAGCGCGGCCAGCCCCATGATGAAGCCGCCATGCAGATTCGCCCACAGCGCGAGAATCGGAATCGCGAGCCACACGGGGGCGCGGCCACGGTAGTTGTAGCGGGAAAGAATCGCGAGGATGGAACTCATCAGGGCGAAGGTGAAGATCCGAGGTCTGAACTGGAGGTGGGTAGCCAGGGGCGCGCTTGCGGCGATGAGGATTGCGAACTGGACGCGCGCCGGCGATTCGGTTTCCTCCAATGCCAGCGCGAGGAAAAGGATCGTCGCAGCCGAGCAGGCGAACTTCATCAGCTTGAGTCCGACCGTGCCGAAGGCGTTGTATATCGCGGCCATCAGGACTTCGCTCAGCCATTCATGGTTGAGCCACAGATGTCCCGGCGCCGAATACGAATACCGATCGTAAAAAATCAGGTGGCGCTGCGCGAGCACGTCCTGTCCGAATCGCACGTGACCCCATAGGTCCGGGTCCGCCAGTCGCGTGATATCCGCAACGACGATGACTAAGAAGATTAAGGCGGGTGAGTAATGGAAAAGTGAGACCCTCTTGAGCGGCGAGGGCGCCGCCGGTTCGACGTTTGCCGATTCGGCAGCCGGCGCATCGGCCCCGAGGCTTGCGCTCATTACGAAGGTCCCGCAGAGGTATACGGCTTCGCCAATCCGCTCTCCATGCTCCTCTCGGCGAGGACAGTATCACAACACCTGCCCATTTGCCGCTTCCATCCGCATCTGCGCCGGATTGCCACGGCGTCGTGCGATTCTGAGTTCATATCAGCCCCATGCTCTTTTTTGCCGGTCCGGTCCTGTTCGGTCGTGATCGGCAGTCGTTTGGCAGCGATCTGAGCGGTGTTCACGTGGTCCGCTGTCCCTCGCGGGAGCAATATTAGATTGTCGAAGGCACCAGATTGCTAAGGTGGTCGGGGGCATCTTACGGCATCGGCTCGCATCGGATTGGATAGGAAATGCGAGGGTTTCCCAAATCGTGGAGCCCTCGCATCGTATCGGATTTGCTCGCCTCAGACACTCTCGAGACACTTTTTTCGGACGAGCGGGGCGATTGTTTCGGGCCAGATACACTTCGGCAGCAGACCGCGTCCCGCGCGAGAACAGACGCTTGGAAAACTTGCTCTGTGGGCGTATATAAGCTGCCAACACGACGAACCGAACGTATAATCGGAAACTTTCAGTTTACAATGCGCTTCAATTCGTTCACGCGGTCCATCGCCACCTTGAGCTTCTCGCTGTTGTTTGTGCTGGCCGCGTTTGCGCGCCCGGCGTTGGCGCATTCGGATGATGCGTTGCCGGACAGCAAGACAGCAGTAAGTAAACTTTCTGTTTCACCCACCTCGCTGAGCTTCAACGTCAACCTCGACAAAGTTACCTACGAGACCAAGCATTTCAGCATCACCAACAAAGGTACGCTGCCGATGACCGTAACCGTCGGCGCGTCCACCGGCACCGACGCTTCCGACTATACGATTGTATTCCCCCCCATACTTTCTCATGGCGCGGGCGGAACGCTGACGCTTCCGGCCGGGATAGCCCAGGAGGTTGACGTTTCGTTCAGCCCCACCGGAGCCGACAAGAAGCTGGACGCAAGCATCAGCATCGCCAATATCAGCACTGGCTCGACCACCGGGCCGACCTCGGTGACCGTCGAGCTGAAGGGCAAAGCCACGCAGAAGAAGCCGACCCCGACTGCCACGGCGACGTCGACTGCCACTGCCACGGTAACTGCAACCCCGACGCCGAGCATGACGCCGACGCCAACGCCAACCCCGGGCCCAGCGTGGCTCGAATTACGGCCAATGCCGCTTTCGCTCTACGGCTTGGCGGCGGGCAGCCCGGGAGAGGTTGTCGCCGCGGGCGGCTACATTCCCGGCAGCGGAGTCTCGGAAGCGGCCTACGCCTGTCTCTTGTGTACGCCGGCACTCCCCGACTGGCCGTTAAGCGGCGGCTGGGAGGGGAAGCCCCCGATGCTGAGTCCGCAATCCTTCCCTGCCTATGCCCCCGGGCCCGGCGATTCAGCCTTGCTCTACGTGGCAGGGGGTGATGATGGCTCGGGCCCGGTGGCAACGCTAACCGAAATGATCTGGCCAATCTCTTTTTCGACGCTGACCGCAATGCCGACGGCGCGAAGCGCTCCCGCCGGCGCATTCAACGCCGGACTGTTTTACGTGATGGGCGGCAACACCGGCAGTGGACTGACCGGCGTACTTGAGGTCTACAACACTTCCTCGAATTCCTGGACCAGCGCCGCTCCGATGATTACTCCCCGTTCGGATCTCGGCGCCGACGTGATCGACGGCATCATCTACGCCGCCGGCGGGATCGATGCCTCCAGTCAAACTCTGGCGACGCTGGAAGCTTACAATCCCGCAACCAATAGCTGGTCAACGGAGGCGCCGATGCTCACGCCGCGGGCTGACCTTGCCGTCGTGGCTTTAAACGGCTTGCTCTACGCGATCGGTGGCCGTGGCGCGGACGGCAATCCGCTGGCCTCAGTCGAGGCGTACAACCCGGCCACCAATAGCTGGACGCCGCAACTTCCGATGCCGACGGCGCGATGGGGTTTGGCGGCCCTCGTCGCTCCGGCGTCTGAGATGGACACCTCCCTCGCTACGGGCATCTGGGCGATTGGAGGAGCGATTGACGCGGCGGGAGATACCGCCACCAACGCAGTCGAAGTCTTTGTCCCGGCAGTGGGGACGGGTCTTGCACGAAGTACCTCTAAGTAATCTGGCAAAACCTATCCGCGCGCGATTTCCCTAGGTCCGCGGACCGTCGCCTTAAAGCCGCCCACCACGCGCTTGACTGGGGGTTTGTCTTTCTGAGCGAAGTGAGCGACCGCGAACGAAGTCGAAGAATCTCGGACAGCTTCGCGCCATCGACATCGACGCCGGTGATGAACACCGCGCGTAGTATTGCTACCGCGACGCTGCTGCCCAACGGCAACGTGCTGATCGCCGGCGGCTTCGATGGCAACCCTGGCGTTGACGGGAGTCTCAGCAGCACGGAGCTATACTCTCCGTGATGGAGTGCCTGCGCGCTGGAGCGGCCCACCGCCGCCTTCTCGCGCGCCATCCGCTCGTAATCACGCGCAATCGGCTCCGCCACCAGATTGCCAGTCTGGCAGCCCCACATTAGTCGCGCATCTGCGCAGGGTTTTTCGCGATGGTGTCTGCAAAGTGTCTCCGATAGTCGGCCAGATTCGAGCGACGCAAGCGACGTGGCAAATGTCGCTTAGAAAAGTCGCCAACGCGCCGGCAGGGGTGAGCCCTGCACCCACCGTTAACGCCGCGCTCCGTTGTCGCGCGCGCTCTCTTAATACTGGCCTCCCGTGCCAACGGGTCTTAATAGTGGCCAGCCGTGCCAACGGCCAGGGGTCACCCCTGCCGGAGCACAGCTGTCGAAGATGCGCTCCGCCATTTATCGGCAGGGTGGAAGTCTGCTAAATCGTGGGTATGAATGTCCGCCACACCGTCGCTATCGCGCTTGTGGGCTGGTATCTGATGGTGCCGCCGAACCTTGCGAAAACCTCCTGCAGCTGCGCTGGAGGCTTTGAGGGCCGGATATTCGACGCATGGATTGGATCCAATAAGCGTATGGATAATTGCACCAAGTGGGGCAAGGTCGCCGACTTCGACACGCCGTTTTCACAGTGGTCGGGGATTGGCGTTTTCGATACCTATCCGCAGTGTGAAGCTCAGCGCGGCAAAAATCTTTTACAGGAAGATAACCCTATATTCCCCGGTCCGCCGTCGATGCAGCAACGGTGCGTCGCGGCCGCCGACCTCAAGGTGAATTAGGTTATACGCAAGACGCGCGGAAGCGGTGATGCGATGGTTCCGGCGTGCCAGGGCGTGCTGCGGGGCAGGGTTAATAAGAGCGCCGGCTAATCTCCCTCGAACTCCCGACCTTTAACGAAGATTGCCGACTGGTCGCCAAAGTAGACCAGCCGCTCCTCCTGCCAGAAGCGAAACTCGAAGCGCAGCACAACCCGCTTCGGCCCTTCGCGGACCTTGGTCTCTTTGGAATGGAGCCGCAGCGGCGGTCCAATGGTTACCAGACTTCGGAAATCAGCACGATGGATGCGGTTGCCGAACCCGACCCATCCCTCCTCCCAACGACAGCCGTGCAGGAAGTAGCCGTGAAGGCATCCGAGGTTGCCGGTCAGCAGTATAAGGTCGGGCCCCGATACGTGCCGAGGATGGACGCCCGGATCGCCCACTTGATACCGCCCGACGGGCAGCGAGCGCGTCGTGTCCATACGCGCTTCGATCTCTCGCTGCGCGAGGTCGACAGACAGCACCTCGTCGACCAGGAATGCCTCGCTCGAATATGGAAACGTCGAGACGAAGCGCTCGAGTTCAAGCTTCGAAGGTGTGCTCACGGTATCAGATCCCCGGAATTTCCATTTTGACTTTGCAAACATCCGATTCGTAGTCGCTTACCCAACCCATCGTCAAGTCGCGATCCGGCTGACGCTCGCGTCCGGCTCCGGCCTGCGCAGGTGGGCGCCAACTGCGCATTTGCCGCTTGCTTGCGCGTCTACGGCGGATTTTCGCGGCGTCGTGCGCTGCCGGCTTCAGATCGCCTGAAATGCCGATATCGCGGGTAAACGTCTTGACGATCGATTCGATTCGGACAGAGCTTCCTTGATCGCGATTGCGGGTCTGCTACGATTGTCGCCGCGATGGGCGCCTCTTCACCAACCGGAAGCAGTTTCAGGCCGCGACTGACGCAGGAAGAGAAAACCGCGGAAACGCGGCGCCGCCTGCTCGACGCGGCGATTGTGTGCCTGATCGATCGCGGCTATGCGAACACGACGACTTCCGAAATCGCGGAGCGCGCCGGCCTTTCGCGCGGCGCGCAGCTCTACCATTTCCCCAAGAAAGAGGAATTGCTCACCAGCGCGATCGAGCACCTCTTCGAGTTGATGTTCGGCGAGATGAAGGAGAAGGTCAGCCGGCTGACCAATGAGAACGATCGGCGGGCCATGGCGATCGATTTGCTGTGGGAGATTGCCAACGGCCGGCTGGCGACCGCGTGGCTCGAACTGGTGGTCGCGAGCCGTACCGATTTGTATCTGCGCGAGTCGGTGCGCGCAGCGAACGACCGGATGTCGGAATTCATCGGTCAATCCTACAAGGAACTGTTCCCGAGTCCCGACGCGGCCGGCGCCGACTACGAACTGATCCCGCAAATCGTGTTCCTGATCCTCGAAGCGATGACGCTCAAGGGTCAGACGATGAACCCGAAGCTGACGGCAAGAATCCTGGACGCGCTCAAAACTGTGAAGCTGTAGCCGCGCCGCCCGGGCGCCGTACAATTTCTCCACTGGGCGAATTCTCATCGCGGCGATCGCGCTTGCCGGCTTCGCCCGCGCTTACCCGAAAGCGAAACTCCCTACCCGGGAACCGCCGGGCTTGCGCCGCCGCCGAGGTCACCGGCTCGCGCCAGGTAGCGGGCGGGAAAACGACTGTTGAAGACGAACCCGGCAATCAACAATGCCGTCGGCAGCGCAAATCCTGGTACCAGCTTGCCGAAGTTGCCGCCGATGACGACACCTGTGACAGCGAAGCCGACGTTGACGGTCATCAATCCGCACCAGACAAGAGTCATCACCAGATTGAGCCGGATGAAGACCGGATGAACCCAGAATTCGGGCGGCGTGTTTTCGCGGGCGTAGGCGGCGGTGAACGGATGGCCGATCGCGATCGAGCTCCACGCCGCAACCGCGAAGCATGACCAGATGACGACCACGTTGTAAATCGGAAACGCGGCCGAGTGCAGCCCTATCGCCAGGACTGAGGCGATCGCGAAGAAGCCGAGCCCGGTCCAGTCCATCAGTCTGACGGGGATACGGTGGCGCAGCCGCACGGCGATAAATACCAGACAGAGGATTAACCCGCCGCCGGTCGCCACGCGCCAGTGATTGGCGCCGGAAGCAAAGCCGTAGAGGACGAAGGGCCCGAACGCCATCAGGCCGATTACAACGCCCGAAAGTTTCTTATCCTCCGCCACGCACGCGCCCTCCTTCACTGACAATCGCGCCAATCAGCGCCCAGCCGATTATCGGAATCCCGACAGGATAAAGATAGAGAACGGAACTTCGCCGCCAAAGGACCTTGATGAGCCGAAATGTCCAAGCTCAACGACATTCTACCCCGGTGCGGGGGCGGGCAACTGCGCGCGCCGCGCGATGTCGGCCATCAGCAACAGCATCGCAAGCGGTGCGATTGGAATCATCGCGTGACCGGCCAGTGAGCGCGCGAACAGCGGCAGGAGCCATACGAATGCGAGCAGCGATTTTTCCCACGGGAGGAAACCCGAGCGCCGCCCTTCAATGGCAACCCATGCAATGGGCAGCGCAAGCACGACCAGGTCGTAGTCCATCATGTAGGGCGTCACCAGCAAAATGGCGGTTGCGAGCGCGGCGGCGTGAAGCTCAAATTTGGCGGTTCGGCGGCATATCCAGATGAGGGAGAGCGCGGTTGTCAAGCTTACCGCGGCCTGGAAGGCATAAGCTGTCGCGACGCCGACTCCCCACAGGCGCGCGGCCGCAAACGCGCTCTGCAGTTTCTCGAATCCACTGCCGCCCTGCTCGAGCACGACATGGCGGGTGAAGCTGACGCTGGTAAAAAAAGCCTGCCAGCTTTGCTCACCGAATATCGCCAGCGACAGAGCTGCGAACAATACCACCGTGAGCGACGCCGATCCGATCGCGCGCCAGCGGCCGGTGGCGAGCAGAAATATCGGCACGAGCGCGCCGTATTGCGGCTTGTAACTCATCAGCCCGAACATCACGCCGGCGAGAATCGGGCGGCGCTCAAGCGTCAGCAGGGCGGCTCCGAGCAAGCCGAGAGTGATAAATCCATTCTGCCCGTTGGTCAGGTTGACCATCGCGCCGGGAAAAGCGATCGCCAGCCAAAGCGAATCGCGCTCGGGATCGATCTTCCACATGACCCCGAGATAAGCGGCGAAGGTTGCCGCGGTCCATGCGAGCAAAGACCAGACGTACGGCGCAAGTGCGAGCGGCAAGATTGCCAGCAGATACATCGGCGGGTAGTGAAAGCCGGCGAAGCCAACCGCCGGGTCGGCGACCGCCCAGCGTTCGACGGACCACAGGCGTGCGACGTCGTAAACGGCGGCCGGAGCGCCGTGGAGCGTCAGCCAGGAGGCAGACCACGGGTCGATGAAGTCGGCGCCGATGGGATGCCCGGCGGGATCGACGAGACCCTTGCTCGACATCAGCCAGGCGATGGCGCTTACGAGGTAAACCGTGAGGAACAGTTTCGGATATACGACGAGGCGCCGGCGTGTGAGCCACGGCGCTCGTCTGAAGAAGTCGAGTATCGAACTACCCACTAAGCTGCGCGCGAGTCTCCCCCACAACTGCAATCGACGAGGATCGGCTCCGCTGCGGGCAATCTAGCGCAAGACGCATCCCTGCCAAAGCGCCACGAGGGGGGCCTGCGCCGGCCAAGCGCCCGTTGCACCGGCGCGACTGGACCGCGTCAGCGGCGGGCGTCGGCGTCGCGGGAAACCTCCATCCAGGCGTTGATGAGATCGTCGGCCTCGTCGGGCTCGAGGCGGCCATCTTTCACGGCGGCGAGAATTTCAAGGATCGCGTCGTCGCGACCGAGTTTTTCAGTCGCGCCTGGCGTGAACCGGGCCGCCTGACTATCAGAGGCCGGCTTTTCAGCGGTGGACTGAGTAGTTGATTGAGTAGTGGACTGAGTAGTGCCGCCGGCCTGATCATGCGAACGGTTGCGCACGTTGCGCGCGGCTTCGCGGATCTTGTCGCGCATCTCGCGCGCGGCCTGGCGCACCCGCTCGCGCATCTCATGGCGGGCCTCGCGCGAACCGCCGCGCACGGCGTCGGCCACCAGGTCGCCGACTTCCTTGCCAAGCTTGCCGAGCCGATCGCCGACATCGCCGGGGATCGACTCCTGGATTTCGGAGACCGCACGCTCGACTTCGCGGAGTCCCTCGCTGACGCTGCGTTTCACGTCGCGGGTAACTTCGCGCACGATGGTGCTGGACATCCCGCCGCTCTCGGCAACGAACTGGCCGGCGGCGTCGAGCACGCTGCGCACAAAGGCGGGAATCTCGCCGCCAAGCTCGCCGGCGAGATCCTCGAACGGGGCGGAGAATGAGCCGCCCATGCGCGAGCGGTAGCCGCGGCCGGAGAAATCGCGCTCGCGCGCGTCGGCGCTGGCGACAATCACGTCGGCGCCGCGAGTCTCGACGGCAAGTTTCAGGCGCGCGCCCAAGATCGGGTCGGGACCGATCGGACCGTGAACGTGATTGCGGCCGAGGCGCTCAAGCCCCGCGGCGTCGACGCCGTAGGTGCGGATTCGGCCCCATCCCGCGGCGGCGTCGAGCTCGAGCGAAGCGTTGGCGTCCACCTCGACGTTGACCCGTCCACGGCTTCTAACGCTCCAGGTTTTATCGGCCGGAAACGGACCGGCGAGATAGACCGCGCCGCCCACATCCTCGAGATTGAGCGCGCCGCCGAGGCGGGCGATACGCACGCTGCCGTCGACAAAGCCCACTGCGATTTCGCCGGCGACGCTGTCGGCCGCGAGCTTGCCGCCTATTTTGCCAATCCGGACTCCGCCGGACAGGTTGGCGGCGCGCACTTTGCCGCCGACGACGCCGGCTTCGACGTGGGCGGCGTCTTCGATTTCGAGATGTCCACCGACGACGCGGGCGATGAACGGCGCGCGCAGGCCACGCAGCCGCGCACCGCCGGCGATTTTTTCGATCGCGACTTCGCCGTCGATGGCGCGGCAATCGAATTCGCCGGCGACCAGGCTGAAGGTGACCGCGCGCGCGGATTCGACCGAGAGCGCACCGCGGACTTTGAGGCCTTCAACCGAACCGGCTTCCTTGATGGAGACGTTGCCGCTGACGGTGTCGCCAATGGAGATGGCGCCGAGGCGGCGCGCGTGGAGATTGCCGCGAACGCGCTTGACGACGAAGGGGGTGGCGAGATCGGAGACGTCGAGGTTGCCGGCGAGATCTTCGATTTCGACGGCGACACCGGCGGGGACCGTGACGGCGGCGTTGTCGCGCAGCGTCACTTCGGCGACGCCGGCGTCGCGAGTGATATCCGGCGCGGTGTTCGAATCGATCTCGACGGCGGCATGATCGGCGCCGACGCCGGTGATTTTCAGATTTCCGGCTGCGCGCAGGATGCGGATTGATTCAACTCCTTCGAGCGTCGAGATGGCCATGGCGGATTTCCTCCTTTGATTTTTTCATTTTTCACTTTTTTAGTTTTTCACTTGCTCAGTCGTCTTTTGCGCGGGGCTCGTTGAGCGCAGCGAGCGCTTCTTCGGGGGTGAGCTTGCCGCCCTTCAGATCGGCCAGGACCGAGCGGCGCCGCGAGCCGTCGTCGTCGGAAGGCGCGGCCTCGGGAGCGGACTTGACGGAGTAGCCGAGCGCGGTGATGACTTCGTCGAGTCGGGCGCGCACGGTCGGGTACGAGACGCCGAGTTCGCGCTCGACTTCGCGGATTACGCCGCGGTTCTTGATGAAGACCTCGACGAAATCGATTTGCGCACCGCTGAGCTTGAGCAGGGCGGGCGGGGCGAATTCGCCGTCGATGGAGATCGAGCAATCAGGGCATCGCAGGCGCGCGACTGTCAGATTTCCATCGCATGATGGGCATTTAAGAATTATTGGCCGCATGGAGGAGAATATTGACCCAAATATTAAGATTGTCAAGTCTAAACTTAAGATTATTAACACAAGAATGAACGGACGGGCTGACGAAGCGAGCAGGGGTTCAGGTGGTTGGGGGCGCAGGGTGCTGCTGGCTCAGGCAATGAACGGAGCCGAGGCCCCAGACCAGGTCCGTCGACGGGACGCCGACGACGCGGCGGCCGGGCAAGAGTCGGGAGAGCGTCGCGGCCGCGACGGTATCGGTGGCGGCGTCGAAGGTCGGCATCAGGACTGCGCGGTTGGCTATATAGAAGTTCGCGTAGGAGGCGGGCAGGCGCGTACCGTCGTAGATGACAGCCGGGGGCATCGGGATAGTTTCGATGTTGAAGGGGCGGCCGTCCTGATCGCGCATCGCGCGCAGGCGCTCGAGGTTGTCGCGCAGGACAGGGTAGTTCACGTCGGCGGGATCGTCCTCGAGGACGGTGACGATAGTGTCGGGGGCGACGAAGCGCGCGAGGTCGTCGATGTGGCCGTCGGTGTCGTCGCCCGCGATTCCGTCGCCGAGCCATAGCACGTTGGTCACGCCGAGATACGTGCGCAGGTAATCCTCGATGCCGGCGCGGCTGAGCGCGGGATTTCGATTGGGGTTGAGCAGGCATGACTCGGTGGTGAGCACGGAGCCGGCGCCGTTGACGTCGATCGAGCCGCCCTCGAGCACGATTCCCGGCTCGATCACATCGAAGCCGTAGCGGCCCCCAAGCTTTTGCGGGACGACATCGTCGAGATCGAAGGCGCCGTACTTCTGGCCCCACGAGTTGAAGCGCCAGTCGAGCGCGATCTGATTTGGGCCGACAGACGAATCGGTTGCGAGGCGGTTGACGAAAATCGGGCCGTGGTCGCGCGCCCATGCGTCGTTGGTGGGCAGATAAAATATATCGACAGCCCGATTCGCGGCGTCATCGCTATCGCCCCGGCGGCGGGCGGCGTCGCGAATCATCGCGCGCACTTCATCGATCTGCGGTTCGTTGTTGACCATCAGGCGGACGGGCTCGAATCGCGCGACGGCCGCGACCATATCCGCATAGATCGGCGGGATGACGTCGAACTTGCCGGGCCAGGTGTCGAGATTGTGCGGCCATGCGAGGTAACAGGCGAGATGCGGCGCCCATTCGGGCGGCATCCGATAGGCCGAGAGCAGGCGGCGATGCTCAGGTGAAATGGGATTCACGGCTACGATCGAAAGCGGCGCGTCAGGTCCGTGTAGGCGTCGATTCGGCGATCGCGCAGGAAGGGCCAGTTGCGGCGGACTTCCTCGATCCTGGCGAGGTCGCATTCGACGACCAGGGTTTCCTCGGCGCTGGTGCTGGCGCGCGCGATTACTTCGCCAAACGGATCGGCGACAAAAGAATCGCCCCAGAACTCGAGTTCACCCTCGACGCCGACGCGATTGACTGCAGCGACGAAGACGCCGTTGGCGATGGCGTGGCTGCGCTGGATCGTCTCCCAGGCGTTTTGCTGTTTGGGGCGGACTTTTTCCGGCTCGCCATGCCACCATCCGATCGCGGTCGGATAGAACAGGATCTGCGCGCCAGCCATCGCAGTGAGCCGTGCGGCTTCGGGGAACCATTGATCCCAGCATACGAGCACGCCGAGCGGGCCGCGCGAGGTGGTGTGCGCTACGAAATCGAGATCGCCGGGGCTGAAATAATATTTTTCGTAATAGCGGGGATCGTCGGGGATATGCATCTTGCGGTAGCGGCCGACAATTTTCCCGGCCTCATCGATGACGGCGGCAGCGTTGTAATAGACGCCCGCCGCGCGACGCTCGAAGATCGACGCGACGATGATAATTTTCCGCGCTTTCGCCACGGCGCCGAGCGCTTCGGTGGTGGGGCCGGGAATCGGCTCGGCGAGATCGAAAAATTTCGGGTCCTCGGTCTGACACGGGTAGTGCGCGCCGAACAGCTCCTGGGTGCAGACGATTTGCGCGCCGCGCTGTGCGGCCTCCTCGATTTTGGCGATTGCCTTGTCGAGATTGAGGCGTGGCTCGGGCGCACAGCTCATCTGGATGAGGCCAATGGTGACCTTGTCGGCGTGCGATCCCATGACAATATTGTGATAGCAACCGGGCGCGGCGCACGCCATCACCCTTAGCCTCTTGCGACACTGGAAGACTCGCGTCGTTGCAGCACAATCGAGTTACATGCGGCACGAAACATTTTCTTAATCAGCAGTTGCATGAGCGGCGCCGTGATATTCTAATAGAGCGCGCACCAGGAACGCGCGCTGGAGCAATTTATCGGGACTGCCCGCCGCTGATAGCCGGGTCCTGCGCAAGGGAAGGCCGCGAACCCCGCCAGGTCCGGAAGGAAGCAACGGTACCGGCTGCCACCCTGTGCCGCAGGGGTGCCTGGCTATCATTCGACGGGCAGTTCCAGTGCGAAAAGATTTCGCGATGGCCGAATCCCAGACGACACATCTCGTACTTGCGCGCAAATGGCGCCCGGAGCGCTTCTCGGAGCTGGTGGGCCAGGAGCACGTGACGCGCACGCTCGGCGAGGCGCTGAAGCGGGGCCGAATAGCGCACGCGTTTCTGTTCACCGGGATTCGGGGCGTCGGCAAGACCACGGCGGCGCGAATTCTCGCGCGATGCCTCAATTGCGAGAAAGGTCCGACCGCGGAGCCGTGCGGCGAATGTGCGGCGTGCGTGGAGATTCGCGGCGGCCGCTCGCTCGACGTCAGCGAGATCGACGGCGCCACCTACCGCAAGATCGAGGACGCGCGCGCGATAATCGAAAACCTGAGCTACCGCCCGGCGCGCGACCGTTTCAAGATTTACATTATTGACGAGGCGCATCAGCTGACCGATTCGGCCTTCAACGCGCTGCTCAAGACGCTCGAGGAGCCGCCGCCGCACGTCAAGTTTATCCTCGCGACGACCGAGCCGCAGAAGATGCCTGAGACGATCCTGTCGCGGCTGCAGCGCTACGACTTTCGGCGCATCCCGTACCTGACGATTCTCGAACGGCTGAAGGATCTCGCACGGCGCGAAGAGATCGAGGCCGAGGAGGGCGCGCTGCGGCTGCTCGCGCGCGAGGCCGGCGGCAGCATGCGCGATGCGGAGCGGATGCTCGAGACCGCGATGGCAACGGCGCCGGAGCAGGTGACGGAGGCCGCGGTGGCATCGTCGCTCGGGGTCGCGAGCCGGACTACGGTTTTGAAACTGGCCGACGCGATTTTGGAGAAGAACGCGGCCGCAGCGCTGGCGCACGTGCGTGAGCTCAAGAGCCGCGGCGCAAACCTCGAATCGCTGGGGCGCGATTTGCTCGAAACGTTCAGAAATCTCGCGGTCGCGAAACTTCCCGCCAGCGACGCGGATAGCCCGCTCGACGATATTCCCGATCACGAAGTGACGGAGCTCAAGCGGCTGGCCGCGGGCGCGAGCTCACGCGACATCATGCGGCTGTTTCGTCTGATGGCCGATTCGCAGGAACAGATTTTGCGCTCGCCGTACCCGGACCTGCTGCTCGAAATGGCGGTGGTGCGGATGGCGTCGCTGGCGGCGGTGATCGACGCCGACGAATTGCTGCGTGCGATCGGCTCGGACAAGACTGCGGCGCCGCCAAGCTCGGGGACTCCACCCGCGCCGTCCGGCGGCGGCGCGAGCAGCCTGGGCGCGGCGAAGCCGGAGGCCTCATCGAAGGAACAACCCAGCGGTGCGCGGCGGCTGCGCGTCGAGGGCGAAGTCAAGGCCGATGCGCCGCTGCGCCATGAGGTTCAAGACGACAGCCCGCGCGAGCTTCCCGAGCTGCGCGATTTTATCCGGGGCCGGCGCGCCGCGCTGGCCGGTTTCATGGAGCAGGGCGCGGGACTTGCGCTCGACGGCGACCTGCTGACGGTCACGGCGCGAAACGATATTTACGTCCGCTATCTGAACGACAACAAGCTGGTGATCGCGGAGCTTGCGAGCGAGCATCTCGGCCGCGCGATTCGAGTCGAGCTTGCGACCAACGGAGCGGCGAAGCTTGCTGATGCCGGCCGCGTTACGATTCCGCTCGGCGGCAACGGCCGGACGCGGGAATTGCCGTCTGCGGCGGCGGCGGACACAACTAATAAGGCAGCCATCGAGAACGCGCAAAAAGCGATTGCGCGATCGAAGCCTGTTGAATCAACCAGAGAAACCGCGCCGACACCGCCGGCGATGAATGCTCGGCTGCGCGCAGCGACACCCGAGGAACGGCAAGCGGTGCTTGCGGATCCCGCAGTGCGAAGAGTGTTCGATACGCTGGACGCGCGGCTGGTGGAACTCAGGATACCGAATCTCGCGCCCGCTTCGGCGAAGGAAGGCGGCGGCCCGGAACCAAAGTAGTACGCCGCGCAGGGGAGCCAGCGGCAAGGAGCAATCAGAATGGCAGAAATAGATTTGTCGGCATTGATGCAACAGGCGCAAGAGCTGCAGTTGCGAATGAAGGAGATGCAGGAAACGGCGTCAGCCAGAACCGTTGAGGCTCAATCGGGCGGCGGGATGGTGCGGGTGGTCTTGGACGGCTCGCTGCGCCTGCGCAAAATAGAAATCGACGCCGCGATCGTCGCGGCCAACGACAAGTCGATGCTCGAAGACCTGATCCTGGTCGCCGTCAATGACGGTCTGGCTCGCGCGCAGAGGATGCTCGCCGACGAGATGGGCAAGCTCGGTCCGCTCCAGGGTCTGCAGATTCCCGGCTTCGGCGCCGAATGACGGAGCGCGGGATGCCGGAAAACCTGAAGCGTCAGGACGGACTGCCGCCTGCGATGACGCGGCTTGTCAAAGAACTGTCGCGACTGCCCGGAATCGGCGAGAAGACAGCGTCGCGGCTGGTGTTCAATCTGCTCAATCGGCCGCGCGACCAGGTAATCGCGCTGGCCGAAGCGCTGCTCGAAATGAAAGAGCGTGTCGGTCTGTGCTCGGGATGCTTCGGGCTGTCGGACCATCCACGCTGTGAGATTTGCGACGATGAGAGGCGGGAACGCGAGGTGATTTGCGTAGTGGAGGGGCCGGCGGACTTGATGGCCATCGAGCGGGCGCGTATTTTTAGCGGCGTATATCACGTACTTAATGGGGCGCTGGCGCCGCTGGATGGCATCGGCCCTGACGACATCAAGATGAAGGAACTAATTACGCGTGTGAGTCCGCCCGCGGTCGTTCGCGAGGTGATAATCGCCACCAATGCGACGGTCGAGGGCGAGGCGACCGCGCTTTACATCGCGCGCGCACTGAAACCGCTCGGCGTGAAGACGACGCGGCTGGCGCGCGGACTGCCGGCAGGCGGAGACCTCGAATACAGCGATTCTGCGACTCTGACCAGTGCGCTGAGCGGCCGCCGCGAACTCTAGTCCACGTGCAAACCATCTTCGGCCGCTCCATCAGCTCAGGACCCGCGGCGCGATCGCAACGGCGATTGCGGCTCGGCGTATGCGCGACGATGTTCGCGATAGCAGTGTCGGCGTGCGGTCCGTCGAAGCCGATGACGCCGGCACAGAGGGGGCGAATCGCGTACGTGACCACCTGCATGGCTTGCCATAATCGCGATCCCAATCTGGCCGGCAGCAAGGGACCGCCGATCGCGGGTTCGTCGCGCGAGTTGGTTGCCGATCGCATTCTGTATCTCAAGTATCCGGCCGGGTACAAACCCAAGCGCACGACGCATAACATGCGTGCGCAGCCTCAGCTTAAGAATAAGATCGACGACCTGGTGGCTTTTCTGGCCGAGGCCGCGAAGAAGACTGACGCGGCGAAGAACGAGCCGGTGAAGACCGAGGCAGCGAAGAACGAGGCGGCAAAGAGCGACGCAGCGAAGACCGAGGCGGCGAAGAAGAAATGAAGCAGCCGCGGTTGGCGCTAACTCCGAATCGGGCGTAAGCTTAGTAGCCCAATTTAGGGATCGATCTTTTACCCGCAACAGGGTGGCGGCGCATCGCATTTCGCGTCCGCACCCGAAAGGATATTTCGCCATGGCTTTTGAACTTCCGAACCTCCCGTACAGTTTGGACGCGCTGAAACCCCATATCTCCGCCGAGACGCTCGAGTATCACCACGGCAAGCATCACAAGGCCTACGTCACCAAGCTCAACGAACTGATCGTGGGCGGCAAATTCGCGAGCGCCTCGCTCGAAGAGATTGTGAAGACGGCTGAACCGGGGCCGCTGTTCAACAGCGCGGGGCAGCATTGGAATCATTCCTTTTACTGGAAATCCTTGAGTCCGAAGGGCGGCGGCGAAGCGAAGGGACCAGTCGCCGACGCGATCAAGAAAGACTTCGGCAGTTTTGATGCGTTCAAGAAAAAATTCAGCGAGATTGCCGCCGGCCACTTCGGCAGCGGATGGGCGTGGCTGGTGCGCGCGAAGGACGGCTCGTTGCAAGTGATCGCGACCCATGACGCGGGATGCCCGATACGCGAGGGCCATACGCCGATAATCACCTGCGACGTTTGGGAGCATGCGTACTACATTGACTATCGCAACGCGCGTCCCAAGTATGTCGAAGCGTGGTGGGAGCTGGCCAACTGGGATTTCGCAAACGCGAATTTCAAGTAGTCAACAGTGGCGATGATCAAATCTCGGGCTTGAGCGAAGAGTCTGGCTGATTGTCGCTGATTGTCGTTCATTTAGGCCTTGACGCTGCCATTGGATACCGGTAGTGGCGTCCCGCCTTCAGGGAACTCGCGCTATCAGGTAGTTCGTTTCTTTCCAGACCGCGAACAGGAGTGCCCCGGAAAGTCTGAAACCTTGGTGAGGTTTCAGGCTTTCTGTGTTTTTTCTTTTCGGGGAATTTCCAGCCATTTGGCTATCCGGAAAACCAGGGATCATCGATTCGAATGTCTCTCAGACGATTAAGCAGGCTAACTTGGGGGTTGATATAGTTGACACACAGAGCCTCGCTGCGATATGGTGAATTTAGTGCCACGAATTTTAAGATTTCCGCCGTTTGCGCGCCGCTCGTTCGTCGGCCAGCAGTTGTTTCACTTCGTCCTTGGGAACGGCGGCAATGCGCCGGAGAGCATCGCGAAACTTCGATAGGGGTAACGATTTTTTCTTCATAGGACGGTTTTATATGCCTCGATTTAAGGTCGCCCATCTTCGCGAGCAAGGCCAAGATATGGTCATAATTCCGCTCGAATCATCATTCGGCAGTAAATCCTCACAAGACCAGCAAGCGATCATCGCCGATCTGCAAATACATTCGCGGTCGGCTGGCTTGGCCGGTATCGTCGTTCCCGTGTGGGACGGCGCCGGTGGGCGCATGGCATTTATAGCACCGCATCAATGGCATCCCTTCTTCACGAGCCTTAACCTTCAATTCGTATTCGCCAATATCAATAAGGAACTTTCTTGGTGATTTTCTTCAGCGCCAATGAGTTTTTCCGCATGACTTCCCTGAGACCGTCAGGTATCTCGCTGCTGCCAGCGAATCCCAATTCCGGGCGCGCTGCATTTTGGGTAGTGCCGCGTCGTAGCACCGTTCTGAGATTATGTGCGCGCGAGATCGAAGTTAACTTTTTCATAGGGAGATACCTTCAAGATGCCTGACGATAATCAAAACACAGGGAACACGGGCGGCGGTGCCGGACAGGGAAATCAACAGCAGCAAGGGCAAGGTGCCAAGCCTGTTGTAGCGACTCCCGTGGTGGTCCCTGTAGTAGTTCCTGTAGTTCCTGTAGTTCCTGTAGTTCCCGTGGTCCCCGTAGTTGCTCCTCGGGAGACATTGAACACCGAGCAAAAGGGAGTAGCCCGCGATACCCTGAATACATCGCAACACAATGAGCAGTCACCGGCGCGGCGCTCGCTGAATATAATTCAGAAGGGCGGCAAGTGAAGGACCGAATGAGCGTGGTTGCGATGGCCACGGTCAGTATAATTGCCAGAAGCACGCCCGCTGCCGCGACGAGGATTTGAGCTACAATCATTTGATCGGCTTTGCGATTTGCGATCCGATGATTGTCTTGGAGAACTTGATGCATCGCGCTGATATAAAACCTCTTGAGTTGATCGGGGCCTGCTAATACCTGATCGCGCGGAAACCAAGTTGCTTCGCTTAACTGGCTCCAATTCTGTGCGCCGCGTACTGCCATAAAAGCAGCGACACATGCGAGGCCAGCGAGGACGGCCACAAGCGCAATTGCAATCAGTTCAATCCATGAATGAGTCCAACTAGCGCCGCGCATGAGCAAAAACGCCAGTATCGCGCTGCTATAGCCGATGAGAGTAGTGGCTTTAGAATCGATAAGTCCAACACGCTCGTCATCCGTTGTAAGCAGCATTTGCCCAAAATCAAACAGTTCCTTTGTCACATCTTCCGACGGATATTTCGCAAGAAGTTGATCAACTTCTTCTCCGGGCAGTTCTTGGGTTTTAGTCGCGCCCAGAAGAGAAGTTCGTACCCATCGGCGCAATTCAGAAAAATAGTGTTTCATTAAATTTCCTCGTTGGCGGTCAATTCCTTATACGTGAGCCTTCGACTATCGGACTGTGCAAGCGCCAGAGCGAAGCGATCCCCATCTCCAATTTTTCGCTGATTGAACCGGAAGGTTGCGTCGTCAAGGTATCGGTCAAGCTGCCACGGCATCACGAAATGATGCGTACCGTATATCGTCCGCTTGAAGTTCGCCCAGAAGCTCTCGATCCCGTTCGTATGGACCGCGCCGCGCACATACTCTTCGGAATGATTGATGACTTCGTGCGCGTAATCCGCGTTCAGCCCGCGAAAGGACGCTGCTTCGTCGGTGTAGAGAATCGCGCCCGATTCAACGTTATGGCGAATGACAGATTGAAGTGTCTCTGCTCGCTCGTTGGGTACGCGCTTCGCTCGAATCTGGCCGTGCCGAGCGAGAAGGCCGAATACTACAGCCTTACCGACGTTACCCGTTCCGCGATGTAATCGCTGGCTGCGATGCTTGTTCTTTTCTAGTCCGCCGATGCCAGTAGTGTCGCCCTCGACCGGCCCTGACATGGGTGGCTCGAAACTGCCCGCACGCAAGGCGAGCCGGATACGATGGAGCATGAACCATGCGGTTTTCTGTGTGACCCCTAACGCCTTTGCCAACCGATGGGAACTATAACCCTTTGTCGAGCAAGTGAGCAGCCAGACGGCAGGGAGCCATTTATCCAATGAGATTGGGGAATCCTCGAAGATGCTCCCAACCTTGACGGAAAATTGCTTGTTGCAAGATTTGGATTTGCAGCGCCAGATCGCCCGCGTTCGGATGAACCATACTTCCTTCGATCCGCAACCCTTACGCGGGCAGGTTACGCCATTCGGCCAGCGGCATTCGGCCAGATAATTGCGGCAGATTTCCGGGTCCGCGAAATATCGAATCGCTTCAATCAATGTTCGTGGCGTCTTCATACCCTAGATACTACACACACAATGCTTGTGTGTCAACTATATCAACCCCCTAACTTGAGACCATACAGAACAGGAAGTGCGGCAAGATACGCGGCGATCGTCGTGGTTCTGACGATGTTTTTGGCAGGTCGCGCGTGCGCCCAGGATAGTTGGGCGAGCCGGACCTCGGATCCGAACCCCCAAGCCAGTGTCGCCAGCGGCGAGATCGGCGGGCTCATCTACGTGTATGGGTACGACACCACCGGCCCTCTGCTTAGCATCTATAACCCAGCAATGGATTCGTGGACAACCGGGGCGGCGCCGAGTCTCACTCGCGCGTACGTAAGCGCCGGCGTCATCGGCGGCCTGATGTACGTGGTCGGCGGCTGCCTGAGCTCGGACTGCAGAATCGGCGTCACCAACGCGCTTGAAATCTACGACCCCGTTGCCAACTCGTGGTCAACCGGGGCGTCGATGGCGACGGCGCGCTATGGAGCCGCGGCGGGTGTCATCGGGGGCAAGCTGTACGTCACCGGCGGAACGACGGCGTGTCCGCCATGCGCTAACACGAACACAACTGAGATTTACAACCCGATCACGAACACCTGGACAACAGGCGCCTCAATCCCGCTGTCGTGCGACCTCATGACGGGTGCTGTCGCAGGCGGACTGCTCTATACGATCGGAGGCTACGAACGGGGCTCGGTCAACGCCGTGGTAGGTAACGTGCAAGTGTACGACCCTACTGCCGACAGTTGGTCGACGGGTTTGGCGATGCCGACTTCGCGGCAGGCAGCGGCCGCAGGTGTGATCAATGGAGACATCTACGTGGTCGGGGGAAGCAGCACTCTCCCGCTGGCAGTCAATGAAAGCTATGACCCTCCGAGCGATACGTGGACGGAGCGCACCTCGATGCCCACCGCTCGGAGCGCCACGACCGGGAGTGTGGTCAACTCGCAGCTATATGTGATCGACGGCAGCAATAGTGGGGGCGCGCTCGGGACCAACGAACAGTACACGGCGGTTTCGCCCTCCCCGACCCCTACGCCAACCGCCACTCCAACCGCCGCCCCAACCGGCGCAACCCCGACACCCACTCCCAGGGCGACACCAACTACCACCTCAACTGCAACCGGCACGGCCACCGCGTCGCCAACTGAGACTTCCACCGCAACGCCAACGGCTACGGCAACCGCCACAGCGACGGGTACGGCTTCCCCCACGCCGACGGCGACCGCCACGGCGAGCACGACGCCGACTCCAACCATCACGCCGACGGCCACGCCAACCCCGGTGCAAGCCGCGCTCAAGGCCGAGCCGCAGGTGATTAAATTCGGCACGGTTTTCGTTGGGGTGACAAGCAAGCCCAAAAAGCTCGCGCTCATCGACGTAAAGAACAAGAAGCAAGACGCGCCCATCACGATCACGTCGATCCAGCCGAGCACGGACGAGTTCTCCGCTTCGCGGAACTGCCTGGGTCAGCTCGCCGCGGGCGCCAAGTGCGAGGCCGCGATCACCTTTGCCCCCGCCGTCGCCGGTCATCGCACCGCGCAGCTCGTCATCGCCAGCAATGCGACCGACCCGTCGCTTTCGGTGACACTTAAGGGCACCGGCAAAGTCCGAAAGGTCAACGCGACCCCCACCCCGACTCTGACGCCTACTTCGACGCCGACCAAGATCGCCTCGCCGACTCCGACTTCCACCGCGCCGGCGACCGCAACCGCGACAAGGACCATGACTCCGACGCCCACGGGGACGGCCACGCCGCCGCCGCCCACCGCGACTGCGACGCGCACCGCGACTGGGACTCCGACACGCTCCGCAACTCCGACGCGCACTCCGACGCAGACGCCCACCTCGACTCCGACGCCCATATCGATTGGCGTGAACGGCTGCAAGGTGTCCTATCTGGGCGGAGGTGCAGATTGCTCAGTTTCTGGGTCCGGCTTCGGCGCCTTCGACACTTGTACCGGTAGCGTCACGGTCGATGTCAAATGCGCTATTCCAAGCGGCGACCTCGTTGTGACCCTAGGAAGCGATAGCGACTTTATTGTCTGCAATAGTACGGTGACTGCGGGCAGTGTTCCGGGCACGATCACCGTTCCGTGCACTGATCAACCGATTGTTCAAGGCGATTGCCCGCCAGGAGACCTCATCGTTGTGGCCGACGACAATACGCTCAAGATTGGAGAGGGCACCGTGCCGTTTGGTTGGACCTGCGAACCCGGCGCCTGAACACCGTGTTTACGGACGCGCATAAGAGCGCGCGCCGGATTCAACTCTGCGCGGCCTGCGCGGCCGAGGCGTGTGAATCCACCAAACGGAGCCGCGATCTATGCGGCATCGCCAGCCGATCCGCGATCACGCGGTACACATCGGCGTTCAATCCCATCCCGACGTGACTGCCCGTCACCTCGACGTTTTCCACCGTCGGCGCGCCGCTCAAATCGACACAGCTTTGCCAATGCACGACACCGTCGGTGCGCGAGTAAACGTGGGTGGCTGGAACGTGCGCGGGCGATTCGTCGCTCAATATAAGTCCGCACTTGCACGACTCGCTGAGGCATCCGTCAGCCTTGCCGCGAAGTGCGGCGATCGATCGCGCAACCGCCTGCACGGCAAGGTTGGCCGCGTGGCGCGGTTGTCTCAGCGGCGATCCAAGCGAGATCACCCGCTCGACCATTTCGGGCTGCTCGCGGGCAATCTCGCGCGCGTAAACGCCGCCGAGACTCTGGCCGATCACAACGATCGGCTGGTCGAATTTCTCATGGGTGAGAGCAATCCGTGCGTTCAATTTCTGCATCGTTTCGCGCGGGCACTCGGAGTTCGACCAGATTCCCGCGTGGACTGCGCGATGGCCGAGCCATCGGCAAAAATTCGCCAATGGCGCAAGCGTGACGTCGCCAGCCATGAAGCCCGGAATAAGCATGACGACTTTGCTGTTGAGCGGCTGTACGTGTGGCCAGGGATGGGTGAGTGCGCCGAGCCAATAAATGGAGGCCTCGAGCGGAAGTCGGAACTCGCCAAGGGCGTCGAGCAGTGAGGGCCGTTGTGGTTGCGGGGTGTTTCGCGAAGAAATCTGCGCGCTACCTGGAGTCATTTGTCTCCTTTTTCGGCAGTTCGCGCAGGCAACGTCTCAAATGGCAGGCGCATGCACGGCGAAACCGCAACCTCGTCATCCCATTCATCCGCTGATGTAAGATAACATTTCTTAACCGAGCGTTCAATGATCTCTAATGCAGCTTTTGATGATTTCGTAGGCATCGGCAGCTTACGGTACCCAACGGCTTGCGCACTGACGCGGCAACCGTCCGCCTAAGAGTGAAAAAAACTATTGAAGCTTGCTAAAGCGCTGTTTTATTTTCCGGCAGCGCCGACGCGTAGCCTCGTCGCGCATGACAGAATGTGCCGCGATTTTTCACCAGGGAAACGTTGCGTCGTGCGTTGGAGAGAGCTCAACAGTTCGGGCCCAATTGGGTGTTCTTTGGGCAGGCCGGTTTGCTAGCCTAGCCGACTCAAATCCCGGTTTTTTTGCGAGGTACAAATGGAGTTTGGAATTCAGCTTGGCAACATGGAGCCGGCCCAGTATCGGGCCAACGCGCAAGCCGCGGAGGCGCTCGGCTACGACCTGATCGTCTTTCCCGACCATCTCGTTAACGAAGGTCCGGAGCGGCAATACGATCCGAAGTCGCTGGCGTATGACCATATCGTGATGGCTGCCGCAGTTATCGAAGCCACCAAAAAGATCCGCGTCGGCCATCTCGTGCTGTGCAATTTGTTTCGTCATCCTGCAATCACGGCGCAGAGCCTGATGACGCTGGACCGACTGAGCGGTGGCCGGCTGGTAGCGGGACTCGGCACCGGATGGACCGAGACGGAATTCAAGATGAGCGGGATTGCGTTCCCGCCAATCACCGAGCGGCTGCGGATGCTTGACGAAGCGATGACCTGCATCCTGTCGCTGTGGAAGAACGAACGCACGACTTTCGACGGTGAGTTCTACCATTTCAAAGATGCGATCCTGTGGCCCAAGCCGATACAGGAGCCGCATCCGCCGATAATCCTTGGCGGCGGTGGGAAAGGTCTGCTGCGGCTGGCGGCCAAGTACGCGGACTACATCAACATCATTCCGGATGCGGGCAAGCGCGGCCACATCTCGATGGAGGTCGTGAAGCGCACCACCGACGACTCGTTCCGCGAGAAGGTGCGCTTCGTCCGCGAGGAAGCCAAGCGGCTGGGCCGCAAACCCGACGCCATCCGCGTCAGCAACTTCATTTTCTCGACGATTATTGCGGACTCCCGCGAAGCTACCCGCAAGACCGCCGAGATGATGGCGCCGATGTTCGGCCAGACCGCCGATGATCTGCTGGCTTCGCCGATGATGCTGATCGGAACGGCGCAGGAATTGATCGTCGAGCTGAAGCGGCGCGCTAAGGACTGGGGCACGTCGCAGGTTATCTTTACCGGCGAGGTCGCGCAGGACGAAAAGCTGATGCGCAAGCTGCACGAGGACGTCCTCGCGCACGTGTGAGCAAGCGCGCATGTATCGATAGCCTTGCGCGCTCGGCTCAAGGGGAAGCCGCGTGAACGCGGTCGAAGCAAAGACGCGATTGTATCGCATGTTCCGCCGCTTGCCGCCGCAGGCGGTGCTGCTGGTGACATTCGCGAGCTTCTATTTTGCGATCGGACCCGGCAACTACTTCGCGGTCGACGAGGCAATGGAGCAGGAGACGGCGCAGGCGCTGATCCTCAGACGCACGATTGACATCCCGGCTATGCCCGATGCACGGTTCGGCCGCGGGCCGACCTTCTATACGGTAAAGGGACCGGGCCTTCCGTTGGTCTCACTTCCGTTCGTATATCTCGGGCTGAAACTCGACGATGCGTTTGGCTCGATGAACGGTGGTCAGCTTGCGGGGCCTCCGATCGGGGTGGAGGAGCATCCGCTACGCTGGGGCGGACGGCTGGCAATCTCGGCTTCACTGATTGTCAACGCGCTGGTGGGCGGCGCGATTGTCGCCGTCCTGTTCATGGTCGGGACGCAACTCTCGCCGAAGCCGCGGGCCGTACTGTTGATGGCAATAGCGGCGGGGCTTGCGACCCTGGTCATGTCGGAGGCGACCCACTTCTATCAGCACGCGCTGGACGCGCTGATGGTAATCCTGGCGTTTTGGTTCTTTTCAGTGAAAAACCCCGGTGAGCTCTCGAGCGGCTCTATTTTCGGGGGCTTGAGCCTTGGGGTGGCTATCCTGGCGCGTCCGGACGCCGTTCCCGCCGCGGTCGTCTTATGGCTGTACGGCGCGGCGGTGGCATGGAAGCTGGTTCGGACTTTGGGTGATCGATGGTCGCGAATGATACGCCAAGCGGTGCTCGCGACGGTCGGCCCGCTCGGCGCAGTGGCCGGCTCTATGTATTTCAACTACCTGAGATTTGGGAGCGTGATTCAGTTCGGATATACGGAGGACCGAGCGCGTTTCGTGCTCGACGCGGGCCAGATTGCAAAGGCGATCGGCGGTTACCTTGTCAGCCCCGCGCTAAGCATCTTTGTGTTCGCTCCGCCGCTAATTCTTGCGCTCGCGCTAGGACGCCGCGCCTACCGCCGATGGCCACTGGAGACCGTGGCTCTCCTGTCGGCGGCGACGGCGCATCTATTGATGATTTCGTCCAACAAGACCTGGGGCGGCGATTTATCGTACGGACCCAGGTACATGCTGGAGGCGATCGTGTTGCTGATGCCGCTGACGCTGCCTGCCTTCGAGATGGCCGCCGATCTCGCATCGCGGCGAGCGGCGATCGCGGTAGCCGCAGTGGTGTCCCTGGGATTCGTGGTGCAACTAATCGGCGTCGCCGTGTACGTTACCGTCAACGAGTGGGATCGTACCGCCGCAGGAATCGTGGCCAACAACGCATGGGTCTTTGTTCCGAGCGCCTCGCCGATTGTTTACGATCTTAGAGAACTCGTCGCCGGCAGGAATCTGAGTCCCTGGGCAATCCGGGCGTTGTCAATTCCCGACGCGGCGCTGTTTCTATTGACAATCCTGGTTGTGATTGTGTGGCTCGGCAGTCGGCGGATACTCCAGTACTTGCGGGCGCCAGAAGCGCAACTTGCCAACCGCAGCTCGCGCGCACTTCCAATCGCAATCGTGTCGGCCACAGTGCTGCCGATTTTGCTCGGGTTCGCGATGGCCCGCCCGGTCATCGAAGCTCCCAGCATCCAAGCATACAAATTGCTCAATGCCGGGCTCGCGGAGCAGCGGGCGGGACACGCGGTGGCTGCGGAGGAAGATTATGCCGTGGTGCTCTCGCTCTATCCGTCGAATGAATTTGCCCGCTATGACCTCGGCGTCCTGGACCAGGAGGCGGGACGCACGAACGAAGCGATGTCGCTCTATGCGGGGGTGCTGCGGGAGGATCCAAACTTCACACCCGCCAAGCAGAACATGGAATATCTCCTGCACACGCGCTTTGGATTTTCAAATCTGCATCGACGTTGACGACTTGGATCGCGACAGCTCATCGCGAGACCCGTTCCAGATGCTGTAGTTGATTGCGTGCTTGCGCTTTTCCGACAGCGCTTGCAGCGTCACTCGGCGCAGGATGCCGTTGACGCAGTCGCGGACCTCGCTCCATGCGTCGCGCATCGCGCACGACTGAAGGCGATATTCTTATTCGCGAATGTCAAAGCGCCGCGCTTAGCTGGAGGCCGAGCACAACGGCAATGGCCGCGAGGCAGTAGAGATGATCCCGATAGATCGCACGGGCGAGACGGGTTTGCATGTCGAGTGATTCCGCTGCTCCTCCGAGCCGCACGGCGTTTGGAAGGGTGCGCGCCCGGGCTAGTCCGATCGCGCTTGCGGCAGCGGCAAGCGAGATCCATCCGATCCACCAATGATCCGCGTTCTGCACAATTTCAGCCACGATCGCCAACAGGGTCAGCCCCATCACCACCGCGATCAGCCGGTTCATCGGCCATGCTTCGATAGTGACGCGCCGATAGTAGGCCGAGATTGACGCCAACGCCTCGGTTGGAAGCATGTCGCCGGCGTGCTTTCGCGTCTGCACATCGAACATAAGGTCGAACCACAATACTGCGATCATAAATCCGGCCCCGGTCGCGGCGCATGCGTGCATGGCGCAAAGACCTCTCGTGCTAGATGCTGTAGTTGATTGCGAGCTTGTGCTTTTCCGATAGCGCTTGCAGCGTCACTCGGCGCAGGATGCCGTTGACGCAGTCGCGGACCTCGCTCCATACGTCGCGCATCGCGCACGGCTGTCCGCGTGGGCACATCGACGAACTTTCCTCCAGGCATTCAACCGGGGTGTAGTCGCCCTCGATTATTTCGACCACGTCCGCCATCGTGATTCGCGCCGGCGGCTTGGCCAACATGTATCCGCCGCTGGGCCCTTTCTGGCTGGCGACCAGACCGCCGCGCTTGAGTTCGATCAGGAGCCGGCGCAGGTAGTTTTCCGGGATGCCCTGGACCGCTGCTATTTCCTCGACTCGAATGGGCAAAGTGGTAGGATAACGCTCTGCTAGTAGCAGAAGGGCCTTCAAGGAGTAGTCAACGCCGACGCCGAACTTCATTTTTTCCGCAACTCCCCGCTTATTCTTATTAGCATAATGAGTTAGTACATGGAATAGGCTACTAGCTTAGTCATCTACTTAATTGACTAAGTCAGTAATCTAAGTTATCTTTTGTCTCCACAGGAGATTCGATCAGTGCCGAAGAGAGAGCCGCCGGCTTGGGAAATGGTCTTGAAGCGCAATTCAGTCGAGCGCCTCAAGCACGAGTTGTTTCCGACTGAACTGGCGGGTCAATGGGACCGGCTGGCGCAGACCTCGTATGAAAAGCTTCCCGAAGAAGATATCGTGCGGCTCCAGTGGTTCGGCATGTACCATGACAAGCCGAAGATCGGAACGTTCATGATGCGGGTGAAAATCCCCAGCGGCATCCTCAGTGCCGAGGGGCTGCGGGTAATCGGTGAAATCTCCGAGACCTACGGGCGCAACCAGGGCGAGCTGACCACACGCCAGAATTTCCAGCTCCATTACATCACGCTTGACAAGTTCCCCGAGATTCTGGAGAAGCTCAAGAGCGCCGGGCTAACGACGATGGGCGGATGCGGCGACGTGGTGCGCAACATCACGGGATGCCCGGTCGCGGGCGTGGATCGGGACGAAGTTTTCGACGTGACGCCGCTGGTCGCCGAGGCCGCGGGATTTTTCTTCGGCAATCGCGAGTATTCGGACCTGCCGCGCAAGCACAAGATATCGATCGCCGCATGCCGGCATCAGTGCAACGCCCCCGAGATCAACTGCGTCGCGCTGGTCGGGATGGTGAAGGACGGACGCGAGGGCTTTGCGGTGCGCGTCGGCGGCGGACAGTCGTCCACGCCGCGCCTGTCGCGGCACCTCGGCGTGTTCATCACGCGCGAGCAGGCGATGCCGGTGATGCGCGCGATCATCGACGTGTGGCAGGGGACGACCGAGTACCGAATCTCGCGCGTCAAGGCGCGGCTCAAGTTCATGATCGATGATTACGGGCCGGAGGAATTTCGCCGGCTGGTCGAAGCGCGGCTCGGCTTCGCGCTCGAGAATCTTGCCGCGATGCCGCTCCCTGAGACCGAGAGCGATCACATGGGCATCCGCGAGCAAAGACAGCCGGGGCTCAACTATGTTGGCTTTCCGGTTTACCTGGGCCTGATGAGCGGGCGGCAGATGCGCGAGATTGCGGCGCTCACGGCCTCATTCGGCGGCGACATCCGCCTCACGCGCCGCCAGAATTTCATCATCACCGGGATTCCGACCGCGCAGCTCGACGACGTGATCGCACAAGTCGGCGCGATCGGTTTCCCGCTGAATGCGAACGGCCTCTATGCGTCGTCGATCGGATGCATCGGCGATCCGCATTGCAACTACGCCGTCACTCCGACCAAGACCAAGCTCGCGACAATCATCGAGCGGCTGGTGAATCAGTTCGGCGAGCAGGTCGGCGGTCTCAAGCTGAATCTCGACGGATGCCCCCATGCGTGCGCGCAGCACTGGACCGGCGATATCGGGTTGCAGGGCACGACAGGCCGCGGACCGGCGGGCGAGCCGCTCGCGGCTTTCGACATTATATTGCGCGGCGGGCTGGGCAAGGACGCGGCGATCGGCAAGCCGATTATACGGCGCGTGCCGTCGGCGATGGTCGAAGACTACGTGTCGCGGCTGTTCGGGACTTACCTCGAGCGGCGCAACACCAACGAGAGCTTCACGCATTTTTGCGTGCGCACTTCCGACGCTGACCTGATTTCAATCGCAAGTGGAGACGCAACCGGCGCCGATGTCGCCGCCGCCTGAACCGGGTAATCGCCCCAAGGACTCCGTCATGGCCGCAGGCCCCCAATTTAACCAACCGCTTGAAAACCCCGCGCAGAGTCTTATCATGGATGAACTCGAAGCGGGTGAAGCGGCAGTGGAGCTCGACGACAAAGAACCTCAGGAAGTTCTGGCCTGGGCCATCGATCGGTTCGGCAAGGAGCTGGCGATATGCTGCAGCTTCCAGGCCGACGGCTGTGCGCTGATCGACATGGCGCACAAGATCGATCCCAACATCCGCGTCTTTACGATCGATACGGGGCGTATGCCGCAAGAGACCTACGACCTGATCGACAAGTATCGCCAGCGCTACGGAATCAAGGTCGAAATTTTCACGCCCGATACTGAAGTCGTGCAGCAGATGGTTACCAAGCACGGCAACAATCTTTTCTACAACGACGTCAACCTGCGCCTGCTATGCTGCCAGGTGCGCAAGGTGCTGCCGCTGCGCCGCGCGCTCATGAATTACGGCGCGTGGGTGACGGGGCTGCGCCGCGATCAGTGGGCGACGCGCTCGAACATCCGCAAAGTTGAAATCGATCACGACCACGGCGGTATCGTCAAGCTCGCACCTTTGGCCGACTGGACTGAAGACGAGGTCTGGGGTTACATCCGCGCCAACGACGTGCCGTACAACGCGCTCTACGACAAGGGCTACAAGTCGATCGGGTGCGCGCCATGCACGCGCGTGGTAGGCGAGGGCCAGGATGCTCGCGCGGGCAGGTGGTGGTGGGAAACAGGCGCGCCGAAAGAATGCGGGATGCATTGCTCGATCGAGACGGGCGGCTTCGAGCACGAGCTGGCGGCGTTGCTCGGTCAAGACGACGGCGGACACAAATCGTAGACGGTGATGGCGAGCGACGACCAGCCCCAAGCGGGCGAATCGATCACGCTCGATAGTCTCCAGCGCGACATCCTCATTGCGCAAATTCAGGCGTTCCTCGACGCGACAATCGATCCGCAGGCGTGCGAGGTCTATCTCTTGCTCAAGTCGGCGATCGAGTCGCTCGAAGTGCCGGCCGACCTCCAGCTTCGTCTCGGCGCGATCGTCGAGGTCGCGCTGACCAGCGGCCGCGTCAGGCGGCTGTTCGGTCCCGGCGCGGAGCTGTCGCTCAACGCACTGTTCATGAAAACGCCGCGCGGCCGCGAAGTAGCTCAATCACTCGCCGAACTAAACAAGGCGCTGGCAACACTCAAAGGCCAAACCGTCGAGCAGATAACGTCCACGCAGCGGAGTCCCGGCGCGTACGCACTCACGCTCAAGACCAGCGGATGCCAGATAGTGATTCGCTTCGAGCAAGCCGGCGTCCGCGTCGAGAGCCTGGACGTGGACCTCGGCCGCTAGCTGTCATCAACCCGAGCGGAGTCTCTCTTTCCGCCGTCCTGAGCTATGCGAAGGATCTCGCGCGCAAGCGCGCCCCAATCCGCAACTCACGCTACGGCTCCAGGCGCTCCATCAGGCGCGGGAACGGCACCGTCTCGCGAATGTGATTAATCCCGCACAGCCACCCCGTCATGCGCTCGATGCCCATCCCGAAGCCCGCGTGCGGCACCGAGCCGTAGCGGCGCAAGTCGAGGTACCATTCGAAGGGCTCAAGCGGCAGCCCGTGCGACGTGATCTTGGTGCGCAGCGTTTCGTAATCGTCCTCGCGCTGCCCGCCACCTATTATCTCGCCGTGGCCCTCCGGCGCGAGCATATCGACGCATAGCGCAACGTCGGGACGCGCGGGATCCTGCTTCATGTAGAACGCCTTGCAGGCGGTCGGGTAGCGATGCACCATCACGGGGCGATCGAATTCCTCGGACAGCGCGGTTTCCTCGTCGCCGCCGAAGTCGTCGCCCCAGTTGACCGCGACGCCTTTGTTCTTCAGCCGCTCGATCGCTTCGTCGTAGCTGATGCGCGGATAGGGGAGCTGCGCCGCGGACTGCAGCTTGGTCGTATCGCGCTCGAGCGTCTTGAGCTCGGCGCCACGGCGCTGGAGCACGCGGCCGACGATGTAGGACACGAACTGCTCGGCCAGTTCCATGTCGCCGTCGAGGTCGCAGTACGCCACTTCGGGCTCGACCATCCAGAATTCCGTCAGATGACGCCGCGTTTTGGATTTCTCGGCGCGAAACGTCGGGCCGAAGCAGTACACCTTGCCGAATGCGAGCGCGCCCGCTTCCGCGTAGAGCTGTCCGCTCTGCGTCAGGTACGCCTTGCGCTCGCCGAAGTAGTCGAGCTCAAACAGGTTGGTGGTCCCCTCGCATGAAGTCGGAGTCAGAATCGGCGCGTCGAACAAGACGAAGCCGCGCTCGTGGAAAAAATCGCGGCACGCCGATTCCACTTCGCTGCGGACGCGCAGGATGGCGTGCTGGCGCGAGGAGCGGATCCACAGATGGCGGTTGTCGAGCAAAAACGCCACGCCGTGATCCTTGGGCGTGATCGGATAGTCGGTCGCCGGCGACACGATCTCGAGTGACTTCAACGTGAGTTCGAATCCGCCCGGCGCGCGCTTGTCCTCGCGCACGATCCCGGTCACTTCGAGCGACGTTTCCTGGCCCATGTGATCGGCCGCCGCGAAACGGTCGGCGCCGAGATCGGCGAGCGACGCCACGCATTGGCATATCCCGGTGCCGTCGCGCACCTGGAGAAAATGTATCTTGCCGCTCGAGCGCTTGCCCGCAAGCCAGCCCTTGAGCGTGACCCGGTTTCCCGCATGATGCGATAGTTCTTCGATATAAACTCGCGTCATGTGCCCATTTAAGCATATCGCCGCGCAAGTACAGGAGCCCGGACGCGTCGCGCGCTTTGCGTTCATCAGCTAGGCTCGATAACGGGAGAGGAGGCGGATGAACGGGCTGAACGGACTCGACTACGTTGGGATCGTACTGTTCGCGGTCGGGGCAATCTTCGGACTGCAAAGGGGCGCACTCAGGATGGTGACGTCGGTGGTGTCGCTGGCCGCAGCCGTCTATTTCGCGTCGCTCTATTACCCCAGGGCCGGGGCGTTCGCCCAGGCGCAGTTCGGATCCTCGCACTCAGTCGGCGCGGTAATCGGCTACATCGCGATCTTCGCTTTGATCTTCACGGCCGTGGAGATAATCGGCACGTCGGCGATCCGGCTGATGCAGATCGTTCACCTGAGCCCGCTGGATCGCCTGGCCGGCGGCCTGCTCGGCGCGGGAATCGCGGCTTTCTTTGCGGGTCTGGCCGTGATGCTGATGGCAGCCGTGATGCCGCCGGACGCGGCGATCCTGCGCAACTCGCAACTGGTGCCGATGCTGCTGGCCTACAACGAGATGCTGGTGGGATACATCCCCGGCGACGCGCGACTCGCCTACGAGCGCAATCGCGATGACCTGATGAGATACTGGGTCCAGAATGCGATGAAGGGCGCGAACTCCGCGCCGTCGCCGGCTGCGTCGCCCTCACCCTCCACGAAGTGATCGGGGAGATTCGTTTTCGCTGTTCGCGCTTACGCGATAGCGCTGTCCACGGCCTGGACCAGTCTGCCCTTGGGCACCGCGCCGATGATCTGTTCCTTGACCTGGCCGCCCTTGATGATCAGCAGGTTGGGGATGCCCCTGACGCCGTAACGTCCCGGCGTCTGCGGATTGTCGTCAACGTTGATCTTCACGATCTTGAGGCGCCCGGAGTACTCGCCCGCAAGATCGTCGAGTATCGGCGCAATCGTGCGGCATGGTCCGCACCACGGCGCCCAGAAATCGATCAAAACAGGAGTGGACGATTTCAGAACTTCCTCGTCGAAGCTCGCGTCGGTAACATGAACGATTTTGTCGCTGGACATCGGAACTTATCTCCTGCTGGGCTCGTCGCACTTTGAACATAAGTACGGTGGGGTACCCAGTCAAGGCAGGTAAGGCGCGATCGCTCGAGCGCGGCGAGCGTAAATCGTGCGCACGGTGATTTGCACCTTTCATTTTTCACTTGGAATCCGCGCGCCGAATCCATTACCCTTGGAAAGCCATGGCTGCACCGATGATGAACGACGTATTGCCCGACCTGCTCGAGGAGATAGTTTATCTGCTCAAGCAACAGGGCGCCGATCCGCTGGAATCCAAGCTGCGCGCTCTCCGAATCGAGTCGGTCTGCGACTGTGGCGACGAGAATTGTGCGAGCTTCGCGACCGCCGCCGAAGTCAAGGTCGCCAACTATGTCGAGCTGCAATCGATGGAAGGACAGGTCATCATCGATCTGAACGCCGACGACGAGATCTGCTTCATCGAGGTGCTTGGCCGTCCCGACGTGAAGTACCTGCTCGAAGAATTTTACGACGCGCAGAGCTGAGCCGGCGCGCGCAGCCGCGATTCTAGCCCGCCGCGCGCTTTTGCGGTGCGACGCGAAACCGCTGGACGAATTCGATCACCTCGCCGGCGACGCGCTCTTTCTCGCTGTCCACGGTAATCACGTGGTAGCTCTCCTCGAGCTCGACCGCGCGTTTCTCGGGACCGCCGAGATGTTTCATCACGTAGTCGACATTTTTGCGCATCGGGCACGTGTGATCGCCCCTGGCGTGCATCACCAGCGCGGGCTGCGTGATACGCGCCAGCATCGGCTTCACCATCGCGCTTAAATCGAGCAGCTTCAGCGGCGCCGACAACGGTATCAGACGGCAGTTGGGATGGATCGACCGCGCAGCCGCATCGTGGATATCCGACCCGCCCGGATTGAACAGGTAGATCCTGTCCACCAACGAGCCGAGTATCCCGCGCGCGCCCCGCAGCATGATGGTCGTTGAGGCCGGCAGAAAAAACCCCGGCGCAAGCATCGCGAGTCCCGCGACCGCCTCGCCCTGATCGGCGGCCAGCCGCGCCGCCAGCACGGCTCCCATCGACAGTCCCACCACCACGTTCGGCTCGCCGAACTGCCGCAGCTCCTCCAGGCCGTTGACGACGCTTTCGTACCAGTTGTCGTAGCCCGCCGCCCCCAACTCCTCGGGCGTTCCCGCGTGACCCGCCAGCTTGACGCCTCGCACGCGTACGCCGCGCGCCGCCAGCCGCTCGCCGAGGTAGCGCATCTCGTATGGAGTTCCGGTCAGACCGTGGATCAGCAGCGCGCTCACGCCCGCGCCGGGTAGGAAAAACTCGTGCGTATCGACGCCCGCTGAGTTGCGCGATGCAGCCTCGTCGGAATCGGAACTCATCCCTGTTATTGCCGCGCGCCCGGCGCGCTCCTTCAGCTTGACGACCCGGCGGCTGCGAGCTGGTCGGAGTCGATTTGTATCCTGGCCTGGTCTTTGAGTTCGTCGAGGAAGCGCGTCCATGCCTCCGCGCGGCGCTGCTCGACGTATTCCTGCATGAACGATTTCTGCGCGCTCTTCCATTCGTCGTCGGCCGGCTCGGCGCGCGAGGCGACTTCGAGCAGGTACGAATTGCCGCCGTTCTCCATCGCGCGATCGATCACGCCCGGAATTGCCGGCACCACCGCGGCGGCGTCGGTCGCCTCGGGAAATTCGCCGATACCGGGGACTCTGTGGTCGGCGCGCAGAAACGGATCGACATTTTTAATCGTGAGCTTGTTGGCGGCTGCTGCTTTGTCAAAGTCGGCCGGGCTCTTGATCGTGGCGAGTATTTTTTCAGCCTGCTGGCTCGCGTCGGTTTCGGCCGTCGAGCGAATCAGCGCCTCACGCACCTGCGGTTCGATCTCCTTGAGCGCGGGAATTCGCGACGCTTGCTTCACCAGCAGCTTGATCACGTATGGCGCGCCCTTCTCCGGCACGATCGCCACCTGTCCCGCTTCGAGTTTGAACGCCGCCTCCATCAGTTCCCGGTCCCGCTCGGCGCCGCCCGCCGGTTCACCCTGCGCGAACAGCGGCGTCTCGACCGCGTCGATCCCCCGCTTCTTCGCAAGCTCCTGCAAACTGCCGCCCGCGAGCCCTGCCGTCAGGTCCTCCTGCGCCGCCGCGCGCCCGAGCTTCGCTCCAGCCTGCGTGCGCAGCTCGTCAATTATCTTTGGCTTCGCCTCGGCCAAGGTGTCGGTATGCGCGGGCTTGAACTCCTCGAGCTTGACGACATGAAAGCCGAAGCGCGTCTCGACCATCGCGATCTGTCCCGGCTTCATCGCGAACACCGCGTCTTCGAACGGCTTGACCATCTGGCCGCGGCCAAACGTCCCGAGGTCTCCGCCTTCGAGCTTGTTGGATGGATCGTCCGAATACTTCGCCGCCAGCTTTGCGAAGTCGCCCCCCGATTGCGCCTGCTTGAGCACGTCGAGCGCCTTGGTCTTCGCCGCGGCCTTCTCCTTGTCGGTCGCGCCCGCCGGCACCGCGATCAGGATGTGCTGCGCGTGAGCCTGGTCGGGATGGTTGAAGCGGGTCTTGGCGTTGCGCTTGTAGTAGCTCTCGATTTCCTTGTCGGGCGGCGTGTACTTGGCGGCCAGCACCAGCGGCTCGTAATGGACGTAGAGCAGCTTGACGCGCTCGGGCTCGCGGAATTGCTCTGCGTTCTTTTTGTAGTAGTCGGCGATTTGACTTTCGGTAGGCGAGATCTTTGCGGTGAAGTCGCTGTAGGGTATCTCGGCGTAGCGCAATCCGATCCGTTCGTTGCGGAGATTGTAGGCGTGGCGCGCCTCGTCGTCGCTCACCTGCACGCCGGTGTCGATCATGTTGCGCAGCGTGTCGGCGAGCATGCGGTCGCGCTCACCGTTTTCGTACTCACTGGGCTGCAGATTGTTGTTGCGCAGCACGTCCTGGTAAGTATCGAAGTCGAACTGGCCGTCGTGCTGAAAAGCGGGCTCCTTGGCGATTTTATCCTGCAGCGCCGCGTCGCTGATGCTGATGCCGAGATGGCGCGCCTCCTCGCCGATCAGTTGTTGCTCGATCAACCGGTCCATCGCTTCCTGGCGAACGTTGATGCTCTTGAGCACGGCTTGCGCGTTGGCGCCGTATATCTGTTGCACGGCCTGGCGGATTTGCGTGGCTTCGCGATCGACCTGGTCGCCAAGTATCTGCCGGCCATTAATGGTCGCGATGGGATGGACGGTGTTGAATAATCCACCGCCACCGAAACCCCAAAACGCCATGATGAGCGCCAGGAAGGCGAACGTGACTTGCACTTGCCACGAGTACTGGTAACGGCGGATTCCTTCTAACATTGCCGCGATATCATACTTGACCGCCTTTTCGATGCGCAATTGCACCCGGTTACTTGCCTGGGCCGCCCGTCCTCTGTTAGCGTGTCGCGCAGCGGTAGTTCGACGGACCCAAACGTCTCCGCCAAAGAATTCTTCAACATTTGGGCCGCGTCTTGGGGTGGTATTCGGGCCGGGTCCTGGTTGCGGCATCTGAGCCTGAACCGGGCAGGCAAGGGGCAAAATTCGTGATCCTCAATTCGATTTTCGGCTGGTTCTCCAACGATCTCGCGATCGATCTTGGCACCGCCAACACGCTCATCTACGTCAAGGGCGAAGGCATCGTTTGCAACGAGCCCTCGGTTGTCGCGGTGCAGAAAGATTCGCGCGGCTCGCGGCGCGTGCTGGCTATAGGCTCCGAGGCGAAAAAAATGCTCGGCCGCACGCCGGGCTCGATCGTCGCCATCCGGCCGCTCAAAGACGGCGTGATTGCCGACTTCGAGATCACCGAGAATATGCTGCGCTACTTCATCCAGAAGATTCACTCGGGCAAGACGCTGGTGCGTCCGCGTCCGCGCATCGTCATCTGCGTGCCCTTCGGAATCACCGCGGTCGAGAAACGCGCGGTGCGCGAATCGGCCGAGTCGGCCGGCGCGCGCGAGGTCTATCTGATCGAGGAGCCGATGGCGGCCGCGATTGGCGCCGGCCTTCCCATCACCGAGCCGACCGGTAACATGATCGTCGATATCGGCGGCGGCACCACCGAGGTCGCCGTGATCTCGTTGGCCGGCGTCGTCTTCTCGCGTTCGGTGCGGGTGGCGGGCGACAAGATGGACGAGGCGATCATCCTGCACATCAAGCGCAAGTACAATTTGCTGATCGGCGAGCGCACCGCCGAGCTGATCAAGATAACCATCGGTTCGGCCTACCCCGGCAACGAGATTCAGACCATGGAGATCAAGGGCCGCGACCTGGTCGCCGGCGTGCCCAAGATTATCGAAATCACCGACGAGGAGATTCGCGAGGCACTGATGGAACCGGTGCGCCAGGTCGTCGAGTCGGTGCGCATCGCGCTCGAGCGCACGCCGCCGGAACTCGCCTCCGACATCGTTGACAAGGGAATTGTGCTGGCCGGCGGAGGCGCTCTGCTGCGCAACCTCGACGTATTGCTGCGCGAGGAGACCGGACTTCCGGTGACGCTGGCCGACGATCCGCTGACCGCGGTCGTGATGGGTGCGGGCAAGGTGTTGGACGAACTGTCGCTGCTGCGCGACGTGACCGTTGACTGATCGACCCGCCGGATATCTCTCGAAACTTGAGCCGGCGCGTCGGGCCCTATTGACGTGAGAGGCAGCTTTCTCTGGCGTAATCGCGTGCTGCTGACCAGCGGCGCGCTCCTCATTGTGTCGCTTCATCTGATCTCGACCGGAGTCCATCCCGGCGATCTCGCGGCGCGCCCGGAGTCCGCATTTCTGGAAATCATCAGTCCCGTTGACGCTGCGTTTACCCGTCTCAGCGACGGCCTTTCATCGATTGCCACCGGCTACCTTGACCTGCTTCACGTGCGCGAGGAAAACGCCCGCCTGCGCAACGAGCTGGCGCGGGTCAACAGCGATCGCGCGCGCCTGGCCGAACTCGAGGTCGAAAATCGCCACCTCGGCGAACTGCTCGAACTCAAGGACGTGCTCGGCGCCAAAGCAGTTGCCGCCAACGTGATCGGCAGCGACGCCACCGGCCTTTCACGCACCCTGATGCTCGCCTCGGGTTCCAGCGACGGACTTCGTCCCGGCATGGCCGTGCTCGCCAACCAGGGCGTGGTCGGCAAGATCATCGCCATCAGTCCGCACGCCTCGCGAGTGCTGTTGATCGACGACCACAACTCCGCGCTCGACGGCTTCGATCAACGCTCGCGCGCGCGCGGAATCGTCGCCGGGCTGGTCGATGATGGATTGATACTGAAGTACGCCGATCGCTCGCAGGACATCCGCATCGGCGACACTATCGTGACCTCGGGCCTCGATGGCATTTTCCCGCGTGGCCTGCTGGTCGGAACGATCCAAAGCGTGCACCGCGGAGCGCCGGGCTTGTTCCTTGGCGTGAGGATCGAACCGGCGGTTGATTTTCGCGAACTCGAACAGGTGCTGATCGTCACCCAACCGCCGCCCCACCTCGACGACCCGGCCAAGGACTGACGGATTTGCGCCTCACCCTGCTGTTCGCGGCGTTCGTGGTGCTGGGATTGGCGTTTGAATCCGCGGTCCCGCACCTGGTTTCGTTTCGCGCGCTGATTCCCAATCTGATCATCATACTGGTTGTCGATCTCGGCCTGCGCCATCACGGCGTCGTGCCCGCGATGCTGGCGTTCGCGATAGGCTACGCGACCGACGCACTCGCCGGCTCGCATCCCGGCCTCAACGCCTTCATGATGACGATGGTCTTCCTGGTGAGCTACGAAATTTCGACCCGGCTGATGGTGACCAACGCGTTGGTCGGCGCGACCGTGGTGTTCTTTGGTGTGATCGCAACCGCGCTGGCCACCGTTGCCTTCGCCGATGGGTTCAACGCGCTTTCCGACACCGGCTCGATGCTTCCGGGACTGACCCTCGAGGCCGCCGTCTCCGCGATAGTCGCCCCGTTCATCTTTTCGATGCTGGCCGCAAGCAAGCGGATGACGGGATTGCCTGTGAGAGCGAAGCGCGAATAGATTGTAAGCACGGGAACGCATCAGTGGCGAAGTTCCACATCCCTAAAAGCAATCGGCCCGTTCCGCTCCTGGAACCGCGAATCGCGGCGTTGACCGCCGTGATGTTTGCGGTGCTCGGCCTGGTCTCCGTGCGCCTGTACTACCTGCAGGTTCTGCATCACAAGGAAAATGTCGAGCTGGCCGATCGCAACCGGATTCGCATCCAACGCCTGCCCGCGCCGCGCGGGCTGGTTTTCGATCGCAATCACCGTCCGCTGGTCGATACGAAGCCGTCCTTCGACGCGCAGCTCGTGCCCGAGGATTCCGACAATCTTTCGCTCACGATCGAAAGGCTCGAGCGCTACACCGGCGCAGATCAAATCGCCGGCAAAATTTCCGACGCCGACGAGGAAGGCCGCCCGCCCTACGAGCCCGTCACCGTCGCCGAGCGTCTTGGATGGCAACAGGTGGTGGCGCTCGAGGCGCATCAGCTCGAGCTGCCCGGCGTCAGTCTCCAAATCACCCCCGCGCGCCATTACCTGTACGGCCAGCTCGCCGCGCATCTGCTCGGCTACGTCGGCGAGGTCACCAAGAACGATCTGATCCAGAAGGCCGACTACCACATGGGCGACGAGATCGGAAAATTCGGCCTCGAGCGCGTGTGGGAAAGTTCTCTGCGCGGCGACGCCGGCGGACAGGAGATCGAAGTTGACGCCGTCGGGCGCCGCCTGCGCGTGCTCAAGGAAATTCCCGACAAGCCCGGCGAAAGCATCGTCATGACCATCGATCTCAATCTCCAGCAGGCCGCCGAGCAGGCGATGGCCGGGAAGAACGGCGCCTTCGTCGCGCTCGATCCGAGAAACGGCGACGTGCTCGCGATGGTCTCGCATCCAGCCTTCGACCCCGACATCTTTGGCGGCGGCGTGAAAGCGTCGGCGTGGCGCGAACTGACGACCGACCCGAACCATCCACTGCAAAATCGCGTCATCCAGGGAATTTATCCGCCCGGTTCGACTTTCAAAATCGTCGATACGATCGCCGGACTTCAGGAAGGCACGCTGAATCCTGAAACTGCCTACAATTGCCCCGGCGGGTTGTGGTTCGGCGGACGCGAGTATCATTGCTGGCGCCATCAGGGCCACGGCACCATCGAGCTGCACGATGCGATCGTGCGGTCGTGCGACGTTTATTTTTACAACGTCGGAGCAAAGCTCGGCGTCGATCGGATTGCGAAATGGTCCAATCAGCTCGGACTCGGAATCAAGAGCGGCATCGATCTCGATCACGAGAATCCCGGCACCATCCCGTCGTCGGCGTGGAAGCAGAAGCGCTTCCACGAGCGATGGTATCCCGCGGAAACGCTCTCGGTCGCCATCGGCCAGGGTTACGTCGCGACCACGCCGCTCCAGATGGCGCAGGTCGCCGCCCAGGTCGCCAGCGGCGGCATCCGCTATCGGCCGCAATTCGTCAAGTACGTCGAGGGACTCGACGGCAATATCGCCAAGTCATATCCGCCGGTGATCGAAAACCGAATCAAGATCGATCCCGACGCCCTCGAAGTCGTCAAGGATGCGATGGCCGACGTCGTCAACGGCGCCGGCGGTACCGCGCACAAAGCCCATCTCGACAATGTCGTCGTGTGCGGCAAAACCGGCACGGCTCAGGTCGTCGGCAACAATGCTCCGGTCGGCGAGAGCGAGGAAGAGGACAAGACGCCCGATCAGTTCAAGGACCACGCGTGGTTCATCGCGTTCGCGCCAAAGGATCATCCGACCATCGCCGCAGCCTGCATCATAGAGCACGGCGGTCATGGCGGCAGCGCGTCGGCGCCGGTGATTCACGACGTCTTCCAGCGCTACTTCCAGCTCAATCCTCCCCCGCCCAAACCTGAAATAGCGCGCGTGCTCGAAGACGCCTCGCCATCTCAATGACAGGAGTGCGGCCCTGATGGCGGGCGGCGATCGCAGGTTCATACTTCATTTCGACTGGACGCTGTTCATCGTGGTCCTCGCGTTGGCCGGAATCGGGCTGGTCAGCGTCATCAGCGCGTCGTACACCAGTGCGCATCGGACCTTGGACCCACTGGTGATTCGCCAGTTGATTTGGATTGGGGCCGGAATAGTCGCGATGCTCATCGCGGTCCTTGTCGACTATCGAACTCTGCAGGCCTACGCCTACCCATTTTATGTGCTGGTGATCGGACTCCTGATCGCCGTGATGATCTCCGGCCACGCCACCGGCGGATCGCGCCGCTGGATCAATCTGGGCGCCTTCCATCTCGAACCCTCCGAGCTGGCCAAGCTCGCCGTCGTGCTCGTGATGGTGCGTTATCTGCGTGAGGAACCGCCGAAAGGCGGATGGGGCCTGCGCCATTTGATCATCCCGTTCATCCTGCTCGGCATCCCCGCTGCGCTCGTGCTCAAGCAACCCGACCTCGGCACGGGACTGATCCTCGTGTTGATCACCCTTACGCTGATTTTCGTGAGCGGCCTGAATTTGCGCACGATGCTGGTGCTGGCGATGGCCGCGATGCTCGCGGCTCCGCTGAGCTGGCACTATCTCAAGCCTTATCAGCGCCAGCGCCTGGTCAGCTTCATCAACCCGCAGGCCGACCCGCTCGGCTCCGGCTACCACATCATACAGTCTGAAATCGCGATCGGCGCCGGCGGTCCCTTCGGCAAGGGATTTCTGAAAGGCACGCAGGCGCGGCTGAATTTTCTGCCCGAGCAGAGCACCGATTTTATTTTCGCGGTTTTTGCCGAGGAGTTCGGTTTGGCAGGCGCGCTGCTTTTGTTGACATTGTATGCGGGCGTGATTGCGCGTGGCGCATGGATCGCCAGACACGCGCGCGACCGCTTCGGCGCGTTGCTCGCGGTCGGATTGACGGCGATCGTCTTCTGGCAGGTGGCGGTCAACATCGGGATGGCGACCGGGATGCTGCCGGTGGTGGGAATCACGTTGCCGTTGGTGAGTTATGGCGGTTCGTCGCTGATCGCGATGATGGCGGCGATGGGCATTCTCATCAGCATCAATACCCGCCGCTACCTGTTCTGAGTTTTTTCGATGAGGTAAAGCACGTGGCTCACAAAAAAAAGTTCACCGATCCGACCGACATCGAAATTACCGAAATTCATGTCCGCTTCGTCGAGGTGATGGAGACGATCAGGCTCGAAACGATCAGCCCCGAGATGAAGCAGCGCTACCTGGCGATCATGAAATCGCTGACCGAAAAGCTCGCCATGCCGAGCAAGCCGCTGCACGAAATTCTGGGCGAGATGATGGCCGAGGCCGGCCCGCTCATCTTCCAGGCGATGCAGCGCTAGCGAGTGCGGTTACGCTTCGAAGGCGTAGGCAGCCTCCTCATGCTCGCTGAGATCGAGTCCGACCTGCTCGCCTTCGGGCGCTACGCGAATCCCGACCAGTGCGTCCGTCACCTTGAGCAGAATCATGCTGCCGATGAACGAAAACGCCATGGTCGCGACGACGGCTGTCGCCTGTACGAATAGCTGGTGCGGATTTCCATAGAACAGACCGTCGGCGCCGGCCGCGTTGACCAACACGCTGGCAAACAGCCCGGTCGCAAGCGCGCCCCATATTCCGCCGACCGCGTGCACGCCGACCACATCGAGCGCATCGTCGTACCCGAACCGCGACTTCATCCGGACCGCGCTGTAACAGAGCACGCCTGCGACCGCGCCGATGATTATCGCCGGGATGGGGCCGACGTATCCCGACGCCGGAGTTATTGCGACCAGGCCCGCCACCGCGCCGCTCGCTGCGCCCAGCACAGTCGGCTTGCCGCCGATCCACCATTCCGCCAACACCCACGTCAGCGCCGCGGCCGACGCGCCAAGATGGGTCGCGACGAATGCGGACACCGCCAGGCCGTTGGCCGCCAGCGAACTCCCCGCGTTGAACCCGAACCATCCGACCCACAGCAATCCCGCGCCGGTGACGGTCAGCGTCAGGTTATGCGGCTGCATCGGCTCGTGCGGGAAGCCGCGGCGCTTACCTACCATCAGCGCGGCGGCCAGTGCGGCGACGCCCGACGAGATATGAACGACAGTGCCGCCGGCAAAATCGAGCGCGCCCATTTGGTGAATCCATCCGTCGACGCCCCATACCCAGTGCGCCAGCGGATCGTAAATCAAAGTGATCCAGAGGAGGCTGAAAACCAGGAACCCCTTGAATGACATTCGCTCCGCGATCGCGCCGGTGATCAGTGCGGGCGTGATCACGGCAAACATGCATTGGTAAATCATGAACGCCTGATGCGGCACGGTCGCCGAATAGGCGGCATACGGCTGTGAGGCGCTGACGCCGTGGAGTCCTGCCCACGAAAGTGCGCCGACTAAAGCGCTGCCGGGCGCGAATGCGAGGCTGTAGCCGAACAGCACCCATTGGATCGACACGATCGCGACCAGGATGAAGCTCTGCATCAACGTCGAGAGCACGTTCTTGCGCCGCACCATCCCGCCGTAAAAGAGCGCGAGTCCCGGAATCGTCATCATCAGAACCAGCGCGGAGCAGAGCAGCAGCCATGCGGTGTCGGCGCCTTCGATTTTTGGCGCGGCGGGAATTGCCGCGGCCGCGGGCGACGCGAACGCCAGACACAATGCCACGCTCAGCACGACAGGGTTGCGCGCGAGCGAGCGGATCGATTTCGGGGCCATGTTTGAAGCCTCCAAGCTTGCGAGAGCCTTGGCGATCAGCCTTCACAGCTTTCAGATGCGAGTGAACCTGCCTGACTTTTCCGAAAAAAACAACATTTCATTTTGCAATGCGGATTGCGCGCAAAGAAAGAGGCGGATGGATGGGCAGCTCTCGATTTCGAGTGAAGCTGCCTAAATTTTCCGAAAAAAACAACCGGAGTTGCCCCGGTCTCGTGGACAGTGTTTGTGCGCGGGCGGGAAGTAACCGGCGCGAGCTGTGCCGGGGCTTGGGGGATCGCAGCGAAAAGACCGGCTATGGGTGGCTGGCGCGCGAACGCGAATTGCCGCGGCGCTCCGCCTCTTGAGATTTCTCGTCGGCGTTTATAACCCGCGTCGGCGCAATCGCAAAACCCTCGCGCCCGCGCGGAATTGGAGTTGCGGTCTTGAAAGAAGGGCCGGGTCGAAGGATACTCGAGATATGCGTGTGAAGGAAAAGAAACGGACAACAGAGATTCCAGCGGACCTGAGCAGCCGTGAAGCGGTTAAGCGTTTCCGTGAAGCAGCCGCGGAGTTCACGAAAAAGGGGACGCGGTCCAAGGAATCGGCGATGAAGGTGCTGGTTGAGTCGGGTATCTACACGGGATCCGGCAAGCTCACCAAGAATTACCGGTCCTAACCACTCGTTGACCGCGCTCAGTTGCATCAGCTGGCTGCGAGTTTCATTCTCGGCTACCACGGATGCGATAAGGCCGTTGGCGAACGAATCCTGGAAGGCGATCTCTTCAAGCAAAGCAACAACGATTACGACTGGCTCGGTCGGGGAATCTATTTCTGGGAAGCCAACCCGCTTCGCGGTCTCGACTTCGCTCGCGAGGCCAAAGAGCGTCGCGCCCCGAACATCAAGAAACCCTTCGTCATCGGCGCGGTAATCTCTCTGGGCCTATGCCTGGACCTGACGACCACTGCTGGGATTGAGCAGGTTCGAGCTGCCCATAGCAGCTTGGTGAAGTTCGTGGCTGCAGCGGGCCGCAAATTACCCGAAAATGCGCCCGGGGGCTTGTTGCGCCGTCTGGATTGCGCCGTGATTCAAATGGTCCACACTATCCGCCGAGAGCGGGGCGATCAGCCGATCGATTCGGTGAAGGGCGTCTTCATCGAAGGCCAGCCGGTTTACAAGGGCTCCGGCTTCTACGAAAAGACTCACATCCAGATTGCGGTCCGGAACCCCGACTGCATCAAGGGTGTGTTCCGCGTTCCACAGGCTCAACTTCGGTCGGCTGACCAACCTTAAACTGCCGGGACACCGAAGATAAGCAACGCCGATCGATAGTCGAGCTCGAATCGATCTCGCTGACTATTGGCGGATAGGCGCTTCCGACGATCGACGACTCAAGCATCGTGATGGCTGCACCTACACGCCGCCGTGGGCCCCGAGCGCGCTTACCCCTCGCTGAGCAGTGAAGCCTTCAGGGCCGACTTGGCTTGAGTAGAAATTTATAAGGTTCGAGCGGGGTCTTCATTCCAATTTTGGAAAGATTGATCGCGAGTTTGCCCCCTTCGAAAGTTGTCACGGGGATCTGCCAGTAGGAGCGCTCGCCCCGATCGGTCACGCTCAGGTTCCCCTTGTTCTGGACGATCCATGAGTACGGCACCGCAAAAGCTTCTTCGCGATCCATACACGACAGTATATAGTAGCTATTCTTACCGTCCGCCAAGAACTTATCCCACTTAGGATGGAACGCATACCAATACGCTTGATAGTCGCCCTCGTAACGCTTCGATACTACGCAAGACACACGAAATTCTTTGTCGGGACTCCAAAATAGCGTGCGGCTTCGCCTGACGAGTTCTGTGCCCTTCAGGTCGGAAAAAGCATCTATGGCTTCTTGCCTCTTAGCGTTCAATAGGTCGAGGTCGGTACGTATCTGACCAGAGCCATCTTCCTCCCGGCCGTCGATCGACGTCTCGTTTTCTGCGGTTTGCTGGCTCTCGACGTCACTTGCCGTGGTAAATACAACATCGATGATCTTGTCGATCTTAGTGTATTCAAAGGGCTGTAGCAGTTGCCGAATCTGGTTGAGAGTCTCGGGGTCGTCCGACTTTTCCTTGATTTGAACCAGCCTGTTGAGTCTCTCTACGCTGATCAGTCGCATTTCCCAGGCGTATCGCGAACCACGAACTTGAGCCTCTAAGGCGTTAGTATCGTCGCGCCCCACCACGACCAAGACGGATGCGTTCCGTTGAACCCGGCCTGCCGAGGATAATTTTTCCTTGTAGTCTGCCAATATCTCAAGCGCAGTCGTGTAAGTGTCAGTTGTCTTGACCTCGATTATCAGGTCGGGCTCGCTCTGCGAGCGCCATATCCCGTCGAACCCGATAGCGCCACGCTTGCCCTGATAGAGTCCGTGCTCCACTTTGAAGTCTAGACGCTGGCCCAATTCATTTACGATGTCCTGTAAGACGTAGCCGCCGTGAGTGAATGAGTTCTCAAGACAATGGCGCGCGTATCCGAAAAGAAACTCACTGGGAATGAAAGTCAGGAACTCTCGTAGCTCTCGCGATGACTCACTTCCGTCGCGGAGATTACCGTCGCCTGAATTGGCGACGATTTGCTCAATAGTAAGCTTTAGAACATCTTCTCGATTGTTCTTCCAAAAGTTCAGCAGTGGCATAAGGAGGCGCTCCGATTTCTTCGCGGTATTTTAGCTGACGTTCGCCTTTCGACTTGGGCGCGGAGTTTCGTCCGCGCTTGAGTCGCTGGATGCGTTCGAGCAAATCGCTGATAGCGTTATTTGGCATGCGTCTATCGTCGCGACCAAATAACCGCATATCGCTTGATTGTACGCTGGAAGTTGACGCTCGGAAACGCCGACAAATCCGGTTGTCACCACGCGGTCCGACGCGGAGCGCTGCCAGGGCGCGCCGAAGGTCAGGAGGGAGTGGCCTGCACCCCGAAAACT